>NZ_JBBCBV010000016.1:0-97512 GCF_037204045.1 Variovorax sp. CCNWLW225
GTTCAACCCTTCCCGCGGGCCCGGGCGCGTCTTGCACGCGGGGGGATCATAAAACATGCTGGTGCGGCGCGGACTTCCTTCTATGCAAGCCCACCCTGCTCGGGTTGAGCGGCTTCTATGAAATCTGCCGTTCCATGGCTCTCTTGCATGCTGCTGCGCGCATTTTCTTTGTGTCGAACCCTGAGGTTACAGTCGGCAAAAGAGCCGACGCTTAGCATCCAATCCACATAAAAAAGGCACGCATGGATTCGCCACTGGGAACCGTCATCATCTACGCCAGAGACATGCAAAAGGCTGCTGCTTTCTATGCCCGGCATTTCGGCTTCCTTACAGATGGCGAGGTCATCGAGGGCCTGATCGAGCTGAAGCATCCGGGCGGCGGCGCTGGCATGCTCATCCATCAAGCAGCGAAGTCCATGAAGCTTGGCCAAGTAGGGGTGAAGCTGAGCTTTCATGTGAAAGACGTGGCAGCCTTTGCCGCGCAAGCCAAGCTTCGAGGTCTCGTATTCGGTACAGTGCACGAAGCCAATGGGTATGCGTTCGCGAATGCGAAAGACCTCGACAAGAACTCCATCAGCATCTCGAGCCGAGCGCATCGCGCTATCGCGGGTTGAGGGCAACTGACGGCCAAGAGCGGAAGTACGATTCAAACGTCGAACGCCTGGCCTGCCATTCTTCAATGCTATTGGCCGGCCTTGCCCCACCAGACCCTCAGCTCACTAACGGAAAGTCAATGACCGAAACGACCAAAGTCAAAGGCCCCGCCTCGTACTTTCCTTCAATTGAAAAGACCTATGCGAAGCCAATCGCCCACTGGATGAATGTTCTTCAGGATGCAGGCCCTCTCAAACACATGGAACTCGTGAACCGGCTCAAGACGGAGCATCAGATCGGTCACGGACACGCTAACGCGCTGGTGGCAGCATTCCTAGCGAAGAAATAAAAAAAGTCAGCCGCTCGAACGTTCACGTGCAGCCAGGTCAGAGTTCGGCCAAGACCGGACCGTCGCACCTGCGTCCAATAGCGGCCCATAGCAGTTCTCTCTATACAAACTCTGATGAAGACAGTCGTTGTCGGGAACAGCGGTAGCGGCAAGACATGGCTGGCGACGAAACTTGCAATGGCGACGTCGCTGCCCGTCGTGCACTTGGACGAGCTCTTCTGGCAGCCCGGCGGCTTCGACCAGAAGAGGCAGCCGACGGAAACCGCCTCGCTCATCAAATCCGCCCGTCGCGGCGCCGGCTGGGTTGTCGAAGGCGTGTTCGGAGACCTGGCAGCGGAGTTCCTGGTTGACGCCGACGTGCTCGTCTGGCTCGACCTAGACTGGGCCATTTGCGAAGCCCGATTGCTCGCTAGAGGGTCGGAAAGCAAGGCACATATGGCGCGAACTCAATCGGAAGCAGGCCTCGCGAAGCTACTTGATTGGGCCGCAAACTACCGATGTCGAGAGGACACCCGCTCTTTCTCTGGCCATCTCGCGCTCTTCAATGCGTTTGACAGGGACAAAGTTCACATAAGGGACGAAAGTGAAGTCGACGCACTGCTTGAGGCGGCTCGAAGGGATGGCTTGGTCGAAGCGATACGAACCTTGCGGGGCGCCGGCTGGTGAACGCGACCGGCTACAGTCGGCCAATTCCAGTCCTGCAATGCTGTGGCACGATTCGGTCCCAAAGCCGACATCCAGCTTCGGCCAACGAGGAGAAGCGATGTTGGTCCTCCTGCACCCTCGAGGTGCGCCGATGGCAACGGACGAGCGCGAAGACGCGGCGCTGGTAGGCCGATCACATGTCTGAGGCGGCGCCCAAGCCGGACTACGAGCCCGCGAAAATATTCAACGACCTGCAGAAGGACCTGGGCGCGCGTATCAGCACGTTCATCAATCACCTGCTGGTGCTCGATGCTGGCATCCTGAGCATAACGATCAGCGCGTTCCTGGGCATACAGCCGCCCCGATTCGCGGTCGATGCCCTCGTTTCGCTGCGGACAGGCTGGTGGCTTCTGACAATCGCTCTGATCTGTGCCCTGACCGCCGCGTTCTGTGTTCTGCTCGCGCAGACCCTCGTTCAGGACGCGCTCCGCAACTGGTACCGGGAGAAGTTCAAGGAGCCGGCGACGACGGCGGAATTGAAGGTGTTCGCGGGGCCGCCGTGGTTCCGCTGGCTGATTCGGCTGCTGGTCACCGTCGCGTTCCTCGGCACCGTAGCCGGTATCGCGTTCATCAGCGCCGCCGCAAGCCAGATGCTGCGCATTCCCTGACGGACGCCGGCGATTGGCGCCTATGAACCACACGACACCGACCATGACGACATACCCGTTTGCGCCACGCCTGAATCCCGATGGAACGGCAAGGCCAGAAAACGATGAGGAACTTCGCGAGCGGGTGATTGCCTGTCTCGAGCAACTCGACCCGAGGGATCGCGTCGCGCGCGCGGAGCGCCACATCTGGATGGGGAAACATCACGTTCGCGTCGACGGCCCCTATTGGGAGCGATCAGAAACATCGGGGGTAATGAAGAAGCCCGCGGCAGCTACGTCCACGGCAATTTCATCGCGACGTTGGTCCTAGCCCTGGCCTACGTCGAGCACGTCATCAATGACGCGCTGCCGCCGTTACCGCCCAATAAGAAGACTCCGACGATGGCCGCCGCTATCAAGCAGGCGCGCGTGGCCGGGCTGTTTCCCGACGACCTGTTGGACGGGGCCGCCGTGCTGAGCGACTTCCGCAATCCGTTTGTGCATCGCCGCGATCAGGACGACCCGGACACAATTGGCCAACGCATTTGGAGTCGTAAATCTCATCCGAGGACGATCCTGGAACAGGACGCGCGCGACGCGCTGCAGGTCATGTACGGATTCTTCCGATACTCGTTCGACCCGCCGCTACAAACATGACCCGAGAATCCCACGCCGTCGTCCGCATCTGCAAGGCGAGCGCGTATCGGCAGGCTCGGGCTTCGATCGCGGTATGCGGCCAGAAGCGGAAGTTCGCTGAAGGTGCGTGGAGCACTTGTAATCGGTCATTCTTGGAAGCTGCCAAATGAAGTTTCGGATTGAGTACATCTTTGACCGGCGAAGACCTGTGTACTTGTTTGCGCGAAAGCTCGACCAGGGCGAGTTTTCTCTTTCAGAAACACCCTGCCTCGGTGGAGTCCCAATCAAGCGTTCACTCTCTCAACCGCGTGCAATCGCGCCCAATGGGACACCGGACTTGGCGGTTTTCACTTTCGTCCTAGCAACCGCCAACGACTTGTCGAAACTGTCCGTCGGGCAGGAAGTGGAGTTGGATTAGAGTGTGCCGGCTTGTCGGCCAACAGCGGACATCGATCGGTGCAGCAGAATCCGGCGAGCCTCCACCATTCCAAACCTTGCGGTGACTATCCGGCGTGAACGAACAGCATCCTTTCGAGCTTGGCGCGGTCTACAGGACCGAATGGAGCAACGACCCCATTCGCATCATCGCATTCGATGCCACCGTCGTGTTCTATGACGTATGGCGGTCGGACATTGGCGATTGGGAGTTGGCAGCTCGCAAAGGCAATATCTCCTACTACCGCATTTTTGCCCCGTTCTTGTTTGCGTCTGCCGCATACGTTCGCACAGACGAGTACTCTGACGCCGAAAGGAAGCGGCATCGACCGGATCTACCGATGTCCTTCGCAGTAGTGAGAAGCGTGGAGTGGACGCCGACCCCGCCGAGTGCTGCCAGCGATATCAGTGCCATTGCGCGTGCTTCGGCCGAAGACAGTGTCAGCGTGCGCGGCCTGCTACATATACCTGCGGTGTACCTGGAACCGTTCGGACCGAAAGGCAGTTCCAAACCCGGCACCCTTATTACCGCTCAGGACGGCAGCGCGTTTACAGGGGGCGAGTTGCTTTGGCGAGCATGGCAGCTGCAAGCGCCGCATCTTCGAGAACTCGGCAGAGTTCAAGGCGTCGGCCTTCACAGGTCCGGAACTAGGAGAGGAATCCCGTCCTACTACATCTGGGGCTCTGACAGCAGGCTCGCGGTTTGGAAGCCGGTTGATCTTCATTGATTCGGAATGGTGCCCGGCGTTGGCACTTGCACGCTATTCCCGCCGCTTCAGGCCTAGCGCCGCGTTGCGCTGTGGCAGGATGCGGCAAGAACCATTCACTCCGATCCGGGGGGACGCACCATGAACGAAGAAGACGAGCTTGATGAAGGATTCGAATGGTTCCACGAGTTTGCAAAGCTGCCCATCGAGGAACTTATGCAGCAAGCGACTGACTCCAACCGGACGATTTTCAGAAAGTTCGTGATCGCGAACCTGCCAGGTCACGTGCTGCCGGAAGACCAGCCACCTTCTGAGTTTGCCGCGACGGTCCTTGAACTCAGGGCCAACGAGCGCGGATGGAATCGAGCCCTCGGTAGAGCGCTCATAGACGCGGACGACACACGATCCCAAGGAAACTTGCAAGCGGCGATTTCGAACTTGCGATCCTTTGCTAGCTCTTGCCCTTGGAAGGCTTTTCGGGATGTGGCGCACATCCAGGCAGACAATCTCGAACACGCCGGAAATTCCGGTGGCCTACCGCCCGCACCGTGATGCAAGGGCGTAGGTCCAAATGCGGCCAGAACCGGACTTTCGCTCGATCCTCTAATCCCCCTATATGACCCGTGACAACAGCAGCCGTAGCGGATTTACGGCAGTGAGTTGGAAAGACCATAGCTCGGTCGATATCGGCTATCAAGTTGCTCGCATCGGACGCGAGGAAAAGGGCGCTCTTCTTCGAATCTGCTTCAGTGGGGAGTACGGCATCGGCGCAGATGGGAACCGCGATGCGACCTACATGGACGCAATGGTCCGTGCAGCCTGTGACGTCATACGTCCCGATGGTGTCATTCTGGATTTCTCGGCAATGAGCTACCAGTGGGGAGACTTGCTTGGCAAAGTCTTACGCGTGCCAGAACGATGGGAGGTCCTAAAGGAACCGCCGTTCGCAATTGTCGATGGCCCAGGTTGCAGGGACGCACTACGGTCCCTCTTGACTGAAGACCTCGGATGGGATGGAGACTCGCTGGACTGGGTTTTTCAGGCCGTTGAGCATGCGCGCGATCTCGTCGAGTTGCGAATCGCGAAGAACACGGCAACGCTCCAAAAGCAACTTGACGAAGGCCGCCGTGAGAAGGCGTTGGCGTTTTGGAACCTGCTGGGTGATGAGCTCGGTCCTGACACGTGTCGCAGTAACGGCTGCACGCGGCTACGCATCAAGGACAGTGTGCTTTGTCGAGTCCATCACTTTGAGAAGATTCAACACACCAGTTGCCCATTCACTTGAACGTCGCGAGGGCGTGCTGCCCCGTTTGGCCAATGACTAGTGGGGTGCGGCATAGTCGGCGTCGGGCCTGTTCACGACGGCGACGCGACCGGCTACAGTCGGCCAGAAGCAGCCGGTCGCGTCACCGGCACAATCCGGCTAAAAGGCGTCGTTCACAGCGGAGAGATTGCATGGTGTTTGGATGGTTCAGGAAGGACAAGAAGCCCACGCCGGCCCGAGCGGATGAAGCCGCCTCGCAGGCCGCTGCCGGACTGGAGCTCACTGACGAGATCCATGGCGAGATCAAGCGCCTGTGCGCGGTGGGCGATCAGCAGGCAAAGCGCGCTGAGTTCGGCCTCGCCCTGACGTCTTACTGGGAAGCGTTTGACCTGGTGCCAGAACCCAAGACGGACCGGGACGCGAGCACATGGATCCTGGCCGCGATCGGCGAAGCCAACTTTCTCGGTCACGACTTCACCGCAGGGCGAGACAACCTCTCGTTTGCGATGCGGTGTCCGGATGCGATTGGAAACCCGTTTCTGCACCTTCGACTTGGGCAGTGTCAGTTCGAACTCGATGCACTGGATAGAGCTGCCGATGAACTGACGCGCGCATACATGGGCGGTGGACTAGAACTGTTCTCAGCCGAGGAGCCGAAGTACTTGGCATTCTTGAAGACCAGAATCACGATCTAGCGCTACAAACCTCGAAAACTCACCTCGACGACATTCGGCCAAAAGCGGCCGCTCGCCGCGACCCTACGCCTAGGCATCGAACATCAATCAACGTGACAGCACGTCAGCCAGCAATGAAATTCGTCCTCGCCAGTTCAGAGCTTCGAGCAGTATTCGATGCGGCGCATCGGTACGTGGCCGGTGAATCTTCGGTTCATGAGCTGAACGGTGTTGTCAGTTATGCACGCACTTTAGCTTCGGCCGCCGGTGCCGACTCAGCTGTGTTGTCGGTCCTAGATGATTGGAGTTGCATGATCAATCGGCGTTGGAATGAATGGGGGCTGGAGTCCTCCCCGATCACCGAGGAAGCCTTTCAGGCTTGGCTGAGACAGCAGCTCGTGGGTGTCGGCCCTCCGAGCTAGCCGTCCATTCCAGCGGACCGCCTTCGCTGCGGTAAGACAAGCGTAGGGCGTCAGCTTTGGCGCGAAGTGAATTTCTGATTCGGGCCCAGAGCTCCGGGGCTGCGACCGGCTACAGTCGGCCAGAACCCGACTTTCGAGTGGCTGGCTTTCTAACCATTTTCAGCAGCATGAAACTTGTTTTTGTCCATGGCCCCGTCGCTTCTGGAAAGCTGACCATTGCGAAGGAGCTCGGGCGCATGACCGGCTACGCCGTCTTCCACAACCACTTGGTGGTTGATGCCGTGGCAGCGGTGTTCCCTTTCGGAACCGAGCAGTTTGTGAGGCTGCGCGAAAAAATGTGGCTCGACATGTTGCGCGAGGCGGCAATGGCTAAGCGCTCTCTCATCTTCACGTTTGCGCCAGAGCCGACGGTCGTCGAAGGCTTCGACAGGCGGGTGGTGGAGAGCGTGAGGGCCGCCGGTGGCAGTACCCATTTTGTTCAACTGACCGTTCCTGCAGCCGTACAAGAGGAACGTCTTACGGCACCGAGCCGGGCTGCTTTTGGAAAGCTTCAGTCGGTGGACCTTCTGCGTGAATTGCGCACGCAGTTTGAAGCGTCCGAGCGGTTGATGCCGAAAGCGGAAGTAGTCATTGATACCTCCGCTCTCGGCCCTGCGGAGGCCGCGCGCGCGATTGCCGAAACATTGGGTTTGCCACTCCTGCCAACTCCTCACTAGTCGCGGCTATTTGGGACAATGAGGCGTCGGCTCAGCGGGAGGTCACACCGAGCGTCCGCTCCCCGGCAGGCTGAAGGTCAGCAGTGGGCCCACATCGGTCTTTCCGTCTGCTCCATAGCTGACCTTGAGTTGCTCACGCGGGCCGCTGATCGCCGCTCGTTAACATCGTCAGATGCACATTCAGCAGCAAACGTTGATGACGATCACCGACTGCCTCAACCAGGGCGGTCGGAATTATTCTGTTTTCCTGCAGACCTATCGAATTCCTCACAGCGGTGAGGCATCGTCGAGCCGGCTTGTTTGCGATGCGCTGGGCAAGCCCAGCGTTGTGCTCGGCGAGTTTCAACAAGTAACGGCGGCGGACGTCATTTCCGAGGTGCGCGGCTCGCTCACCTATGCGGGCGACAGCGGTGCGGGCCCAGTGCCGGCCGCGTTGCAAGCATCTGTCTTTCACGAGGCGATGGCCGCATTGACCTCGCAGATCAATGCCACGGCCCAAGACTCGATCATGATCGAGCGGTTCACATTGCCCGAATGGCATCCCGCCTATCCCGTGTTTTGGGATTTCGCATTTCTCTTCACTTCTCCCACCGAGGCCATCGCGCTCATCGGGTCCAGTTCAGATTGACCGAAGTACAGTGATTGCAGCTTCAGGGCTCTATTCACCAGTATCGGACGTACGACCTTTTCCGCGCCTGCGCGCGACGGCCCGCCCTTTGACCAAAGCACCGACAGCCAGGAAGAACAAGAGGCAGACAACTCGGTCCTAATGCCGCGAGTCCCACGCGCAGTAGTTGCAACTGGCCCGCTCTCTAGCGGAAGTTCTCGAACACCACTTCTGCGACCGAAGGAACTATAAGGATCTCGTCGCCTAGCGACCATTCGGCGGCGCGCGCGGCAAGGGCGGCCGGGACCGGCGGCGATCCGCCCGGGCCCGATGGCACGTCATAGGTTGCGTGGCCATCACGCGGAAGAATGACGCCGTACCCGCGCTGCATGGCGGAACGCGCAGTTGCGGCAACGCACATTTCGGAGAGCACGCCGCATATCGCGATGTTTTGAATTCCTTTGGCCTTCAGCAACGTGTGAAGTTCGGTGCCCATGAATCCGTCGTCCTCGCTTTTGCGGACGACCTGATCCCCCTCTTGGGGCACAAAGTACAGCTGCCAGCCTGCGGTATCTGGCTCGTCGACAGCGCCGGGCGGGCCATCGTTCTGCAGGAATATCACCGATGCATTTGCCACTCTTGCACGCGCGAGAAGCGACTCCAGTGCAGGCAGTAGCGCGGTGCTGCCGGGCACAGCTTCGGGGCCTTTGACAAAGCCGAACTGCACATCGACCACGAGCACGGCCTGCGCCGCAACTGCGCACCTGGAGTCACTTTTGGTGGCGAACTCGGCTTCCGTCTGGCCGCTTTTCATGGGGATAAACTCGATTTTCCTTGGCGAGGTCTTGGTTGTGAGTGCAGCACGAAAGACCGCTTCTGGCCGACTGTAGCCGGCGGCTCAGCCTTCGCGAAGGTCCCGAAGCGGAAGTTCGAATCAAGAGAAAGCAGACGTTTGGACGCAGTGTCTCAAGGCGTGTCCATAGCTGCTCAAACCGCCTGAAGCGTGGCCTCCCAGCGGCTCGTCGCTGAATCATAGGTAACCCTTCCATCACGTCGCATTGCTTGTAATCGCTCATGAACGGCGATGTCAGCACTTTCACTGGGCGATGTACCTGCCCTGCGTCGAGCGAGAAGGATTGCGTTTTCGCGGATGGCACGCACTGCAAGGACTTCACCAAGCCGAGATGGGCGCTCGGCGAGCGCCTGAAGGATAGATTCATCGAGGGAGGAAAAGTCTGTCTTCATAGTTCGTGGCTGCTTCTGGCCGAAACCAAGCTACGACACCGTCTCGCTGATGACGAGGAAGCCCGCTTGCTCCAGTTCGCGCGATAGCTCCGCTCTCGCATGCTCGGCGACCACGCCCAATTCAAAGGGCCGACCACCGGCTATCGATGCGGACAGATCGACCAGGCTCATTTCGCTCGCGCGTGAAGATGCCGCTCGTAGAGCCTTCAGGGAAAACGGAGTGACGTGCCCATGCAGCCACTGCACGCTTACGCGGTTGACGGGCGAAGACGGCAGGCCTTCTATGGTCGGCGAATAAGTACCGGACTCTTCCCAGCCACAGAGCACACAGCAGATCGAGAACAGGCCACCGTGCATCGAGCGTTCAACCCGAGGCGACGAGCAAGCAGGGCAAGAAGCTGGGTCAGACATCGTAGATATGACTGCAAATGGAACTCGCGGATGAGTGTTGGCTTCTGGCCGAGAGATGTCCTGCCGGGCTCGCACAGCTAGCGAGACGGATCACGAGTTGAGTCTCGCGAACTCGGTGGTGTCGAACACGCGCAGCCCGGCGGCCATGGCAGCCTTATGCGCAGGTCCCGCGTCTTCTCGCTTGACCATGAGCGCGTAGTAAGCGTCGTGGCCAAGGTCAAGATGTACTAGCTCGTATCCGAGCGCCGAGGCCCAGCTTGCAACCGCACAAAGACCAGCAGGCACTGTTCTGGTCTCCAGTGGAGTTGTCCAGGTCCAGCGCTCAGGAACGCCGAAGCTCGATGCAACCTCAGTGACCTGCCACTCGAGCTCTTCGTGGGCCTTCCAATCAACTTGGATGACGAGCCACCGACCGTGCTTCTGACCCTCTTCGCCAAGGACCCCGTCCTCGAACGCTTCCGCTGCGTCACCGCACGAGTCAAAGCTGGTTGCCACGGCGTCAGAGAGGCGCCGACTCTCAGGTGAATGCAGGTGAGCAGTCACCAAGTGCATGAAACGCTGCAACGCATCCTTGGTCTCAGCATGCGTTGGCTGAGCTTCGGCGACGTCCGACACTTCGCTGGGACCGAGGTTTTCGGATGCTTGTTGATGCTGCGGCTCCGCCATAGGACGGAATAGATCGGTGAGACGCTTGAACATAGCTTCCTTGATTGCTTAAGGAGTGGCCGACTGTAGCCTGTTGCGGTCATCGGAGCTCGGCCCCGGAGCCGTCATAGGCAGGTCGAAATCAGCGCTCGTAAGCAAACGCTCAACGTTCGACTTGCCCGCCGCGCAGCGGCATAGCGGTGCAAGCCGCTGCGTGTATGCGTCGAACGACCTATTAAGGCTCGCAGGTAAAGCCATAATTCTTGCGGTAGTACTCGACCTGCTCTTTCGGAGCGCGCTTGAAAAGAGCACAAACGGTAAAGCTGCCAATTTGCTTCCCGCCGCGCACATAGCCCCAATCAGTGATGTCGCCGCGCTGAAACGTAATCCGTTGCCCTCCGCGCACATTCTTCACAAGCTTCGGTTCATTGGCGAGAATTCCCTCAAACCCGCTGTTCAGCGGACGGAACGGCTGGACCCAGAAGTGCTCCGAGTTCTCTCCATCGCTAATCCGAACCTTCAGCTTGTAGTCTGAGGCGCCGCTAGGTTGCGCACGCCACAGTACGAGGAAGTCGTCAAGTGTCGCTCGAGCTTTTGCGATGGCCGTGGCCATCTCCGGATCTTCATTGGGAACCCGAACGATCTCATTGTGGTCGCGCGTCTGCGCATTCGCAGCAGCGACGAAGATCAAAAGGCCAACGGCGGCGACGTATGCGCGATGGTTCATGTGAGTCCTAACGTTTGTTCCAGTTGGACTGTATCGTTGGAGGCGCCGCGAATGTCCGCTTCCGATCGAATTTTGAGACGGGCTTGACCGTCCGGTGCTGGCCGGCCACTCCGAGCTTGCCATCTAGAAGTAGCGCAGGCCGTCTTCGATGAATTTAGGTCTGCACATAACCTGCTGTTCGTCATTCAACTGGTTCCATGACGGTTCGAACCAGCCCAAGCCTTCGCTGGTGGTCAAGATCAAGGCGGAGAATCTATCTTGTATCCATTGACGTTTGTCTTCCAGCTCAGGCGGGAAATCGGCAAAAGAGTACTTATCTGACAACGGGTTCAATCGCCGAACCTCAATCAACTGCCCTGCAAGGAAAAACTGGTACTCCGGATACTCGTCACGTATCAACGCTTCCATGCGGAAAATGCAGGCATCTTGCTCGGCAGCCAACACCCGCGTTCCAGGGCGGGCGGCCAACCTTTCGAGTCGCTGCCGCGTCAAGTTGTCACTACATGCCGACAACCGCTGCGTTTCAGCCGCGACTTGTTCGCTAACGTTATTGGGAAGCATGGGTGTTGACTGATTTTCGATGCTAATCGGAAGGTCCGGTGTTGGCCGACTGTAGCCTCACGACCAGTCGGCGCAAAGGGGTTCGTTGCGAACATCGCCGTTGCCCCGAAGCAGTCATTTGGAAGAACTGTGCAGCATGTTCTTGACCAAGACGGCGGAGACAGCTTTTCGGCGGCTTCGTGCTCTTTGGCGACATCACGTCTGACCTCCCCCATCGGTCTTTTCCGCTTGGGCGATGAACGCAGCAGCCGCAAGCGACAGCAATGAAGTTGTCAGCATTGCGCCGAGTACTGCAACGCGCGCGTTCGACGCATCAATCACCAGTCCCGAGACAAAGGCAACAATGCCGGCACCGATCACAGTCAAAGCCGCCGCCAATCCTGACGCAGTCCCCGCAAGACCTGGGTGAAGTGAAAGAACTCGCGCATTTGCCGCGGGCATCGTCAATCCATTGCCCAGGCCGATGCTCACGCACGGACCGAAAAACGCAAGCGGGTGAGTCACCCCGGCAAACACCAAACCGAGTCCAATCAGAAGGCCCCCGCAAGTGAGGATACGGCCTGCAAAAATAAACTCGCTAGAGGATCGGCGGGAACCGGCCTGTCCAACAACGTAGCTCCCGATGATGAAGCCAGCGGGGACCAGTCCCATGTAAAAGCCAAGCGCCATGCCAGAAGTGTCGCCGCGTTGCGCTGCGACCAATGGTGCCCCCCCGAGGAAGACATACAGCGTTCCCGAGGCGAGGGACATGCAAAGAGCATGTGCGCAAAATCGCCTCGAGCGCAGTAGTTCGCCATACCCCCTGAACTGCAGCACGACGGATTTCGATGGGTGACGGTTCGTCTCTGGCAGATGAAACGCCACCAGGTACAGGCCGGCGATACCGAGGAGTGCGAACGCGATGAAGTTTGCGCGCCAGCCGAAGCGCGAATCGAGCATTCCCCCAAGGACCGGCCCAATCATCGGAGCCACGGCCCAAGCAGAAGAAACATAGCCGATCCGGCTGGCCACTGCACGCTCGTCTGAGGTGTCGCGAATGGAAGCCAGGGAGACCGCATATCCCGCGATCACAACGCCCTGGAGTAAACGACACAACAGGAACATGCGAATGTCGACCGCCAAGCTGCAGCCGATGGAGGCCGCCACAAAAATGACCATTGCAATCAAGGCCAAAGGCTTCCGTCCAAACCTGTCCGAGAGGGCGCCCGCAATCAGATGTGTGAGCGCGGTGGCCACGGCGTACCCGGCGATGGCGACGTTGACCACAGCAAATTCCACGTCGAAGTCCCTGGCGATGCTCGGCAATGAGGGCACGAACATGTTGACCGGCAGGACCGCGAGTGCAGAAAGAGCAATCAAGACCGAAAGAGACGGGGCTTCCTGGGCTTGCGAGTGCATTGCTGTTGAACTCCTTGGCGCGGGGCTCTCGATCTCCTCAGAGAGCCGGGATGACCTGATCACGGAAGACGGTGCGGTTGCACGGCCTCGATCTGCTCGCGTTGGGTCAACAGGAGTCAACGTGTCGCCAGTCCTCGTGAAGCCTGGAGACGTGATGAGCAGGCGGAACGCTGCTCAGTGAGCGGGTGAGCTCGAATGAGTGAATTGTGCCCCACTGGCGAAGGGCCGCTCTTGGCCGCACCTGTCACATCTTCGAGGGCGCCGGCGGGCCCGAAGCAGCCCTTGCAAGCGGCGCAGAACTGACTTTAAGCGCGCCAAGCCGCTGCGCCGAGATGCTCCGGCTCACATTTCGAGAAGTCACGAGCCGACAGCTAAGGTGCGGAGGAAAAAATCGGCAATCCGAGAATTGAGCTGTGGGACGAGCAGTCCCCGATCAAAATTTGCAGGGTCACTTAAGAGGTGGTGCGCCACGCTGCCGAGTTCGAGCGGTGGCGTCGGTGCGAGCATCGCACCATGGCCAGCTTCCGGCAGTCGCATCACAACTTCGCAACGAGGCTCACATGCCGCAAGGACAGCTTCCGCGTGGAAGCGGGGGATCTGGTTGATGTCTCGTTCGGCAATGACAAGCCCCAACGATGTCACAGGCTGCATTAAGGACGCTGGATCGAAGTCCGCAGCGAACGGAACCATCGCGACCACCGATTTGATGCGCGGGTCGAATCCAGCTTGAACCGTATCGTCGGAGAAACGTGCGGCGATGACAAATTTGGCCAGCCAAAGCTTTGGGCCATCCAGCCAGTTGCCCTTCAGCAGGGTGAAAAAGCCGACGCAGGAAGAGAAGTCTTCTCTGATGTGCGCTTCGCAGTGGTCCCTGAAGCGCCGCTTGGACCACTTTCCGCCAGCCATAGTCAGGGCCGCATGCCCGCCAGCAGACCCTCCAAACAAGCCTACTGACTCAAAGCCGAGAGTAGCCCCAAGTTGCCGGCTACCGGCTACGACATCGATCGCTCGAGATACTTCGCTCGGCCGCTTGATCCAGCTCTCAGGCCCTGGTTCCGAGGGATCGAGGTAGTTGTCGCCTGCGTGCTGAGGCAGGGCCACAGTGAATCCCCGCTCCACCAGCACGCGCGCCAGGTCCACATGCACCCAAGGGCTTCCGCCAGATCCATGAGAAATCACAACGAGGTGCCCGTTGCCCTTCAACACGCGTCCGTTAGCGGCCCACGAGAACCTGAACGGGCCCTGCACGGCAGGCAACTCCGGGTCGGAGGACGGATAAAAGACGGTGACCAGTCCCCCGCCGGGCTGCGGCAACCGCATGAAGCCCAGGGTGGGCGGTCCCGCATGCCCGAGTTGCCCGTGTACCAGCAACCACAGGCAGATAGCCAACGGTGTTGAACGTCGAATCAGCGCTTGCCAGCCTGACGCGCGATCAAGAATCAATGCCTTCGCCAAGGTCACTTTGCCAAGAATCATCATAAAAGGGCTGGAGATGCAAAAAAAGGCGCAGCGGAATCGTCGGCCGAGATTGAGCTGTCTGATCGCCTTGTGGCGGACGATCATATGAACAAAGGTTCAGGATCTGAAGGAATCGGCATCGGCATCGGCATCGGCATCGGCTTCAGCGCCTCCGCGCAGCCTTGGCCAGATTCTGTCCGGGCTCCCGCATTGACCTGATGTTGCGCATGTCGGATTGGGAGGTCATCGGGAAGGTCGGCTTCTGGCCGCATCCTGCCACATGCGGTACATCGTCGGCGACGCATCGCAAGGTGGAAGAGCCAGCGCTCGGCTCAGTGCTGAAGTATCGCGACCCGCTCCAGTTCTCCCGTCGAATTGAAGTACACGTGCAGGCCATCGAAGTCGATGCGGAGACCGCTACACATGCCAAGCACGTAGTGGACTTCGTCCGGCTTCTCAAAATCAGGTTGCCCGAGGATGCGAAGAACCTCTTCGCGCTTGAGCCCAGGTCGAAGCACTTGCTCCTTGACGTGCTTCGCCATGCCGCCTCGATAGCAGTGGGAAACGGATTCATTCGTCTGTTTCGTGGACCAAGCGGTCGAATCGAAGCGCGAGGTGGCGAAGACACCGCCATGAAAGAGCCAGTAAAGCCACCCTCCATAGGCAACGAAAAGCACAACCGCCCCGAGTACAAGCCACTTGATTGCGCGAAGAACAGAATTCCTCATTGGCATGGCCTCTTCCGGGCAGGGCAGTCTTGTTTCATGGGAGCAGCATGCCACAGGCTCCCACCCATCCGTCACCAAACACGCCGTGAAGGTCTGCTAGCGGGCGAATTGAGCCTCCACCGGGAACGACGGCTTGTGGCCGACTGTAGCCGGTCGCGTTGCCGTCGCGAAACGGCCCAAGCCGAAGTTCAGTTTCGCCCAAAGCAGTCCTCCGTCATCGCCAATAGCGAGCGTACTTTCGTGTATTGCGACAAGGGCTCACCCCGCTGATGTTTGTGCTGCGGGAAGTCGCCGGGGCCGTTGTAGGTCATGCTGCACCCGAGCGAAGTCAGCGCATTCGCAAGACGCCAGAAAGAGTGGTGGTTCCGTAGGAACAGCAATGCTCGTCTTTGGTCTCTATGTGCGGAAGGCGCCGCCTCGCCAAGCGAGAAAGAAGACGAACGCGATGATGACAGTCAACATGCCGATGGCCCCTGCAACTTCCATCTGGGCCACAAGCCGCCCTCTTTGATCCCTTGCAAAGCCGTGCCAAGGAAAAGTCAGCGTCTTATCGTCATCGGTTTGAACCCTGATCTGTCCGAGTGTGAACACGCCGAAGACCACGAGACCAAGGATGTGGCAAATCGCCTCTCCGAAAAATAAGAGAAGGATGCCCCCCACGATCGAGAGCAAGAACTCTGGGGTTGTCAGCATACGGGTGTGTTGCGGTACTGGCTGATGGTTGCGGGGAAATTCTGACCTGATTTGGGACCAGTGCGCATGCGTTTTCTGCACCTGCCCTCAGAGTCGGCTACTGGCCGACAACTGTCGCGGTGAGACCTAGACAAGCCACGCCGGGCCAGTACCAAGGGGCTGAAAGTCCTCGAGTGGTACGTAGGACACTGAACGCACAAGCAGCTTCTTCTTGAGTTGATAACGTTGCGCGAACTGGGCTGCACCTGCGCCACTCCTGCGCTCCATTCGAAAGACTAGCGCTGGCGTGGTGCCCTCTTTGCTCTTGAGCAATGCGTCGTAGACGAGCGCGTACTCAATCGCGTCGCTGAGCCCAGAAGAGAGCTCCCGCTCGCATGCAGCGAGCGCATCCTCTTGGGTCGGCAGGTCGTAACGCTGTTGATTGCCACCGAAAATTGACCCGGCTAACGCACTAATTTCCGTCTAAGACTGACCCACGTAAAACTCTACCCTGCTCATTTTTAAGGCAGGGGATCCTAGGAGTGATAGACGTGGCGACATTGAGTGTCATCAGACGCTGGGCCCTGCGCGAGCAGATGTCCATTCGCGAGATAGCCAGGCGTACAGGCCTGTCTCGCAACACCGTAAAGAAGTACCTGCGAGCGGGCGAAGAAGCGCCGCGCTACGCCAAGCGGGCGAGCTCAAGCAAGCTCGATCCCTATGCCGACAAGCTCGCGACCTGGCTCGCAATCGAGGCCACCAAATCGCGGAAACAGCGGCGCAATCTGCGGCAGATCCACACAGTTTTCTCGTCTTAGTGCCTTATTTGACCCGGATGCGGGTGCCGCAAGAACTGCCTTGAACGACGGCCTTGCTGCGGGCGAGACGTTTGCAAAGGGACCTTGTTCTTTTCTGAGCGGTGATTACCCTCGCGCGCGGCGTCGGAAAATTTCCTCGATCGTGTCAGACCGTTTATGACCTGATCGACCGTCGCCGCTTGGGTATCAACATTATGTGAGTGACCGCGGCCAGCTTGCCACGCGACCACGCGAGGACATCGAAGCGAGTTGCCCGTTTGCGGTATGGACGAGAAGCGCGCGGTATGTCATCTGGCAACGGAATCCGCATTCATGAAGCTCTCAGCCTGAGCATTGTGATACGGATTGCCCGGTGAACCCATCGAGCCTCGAAGTCCGGCCTCCAATCCCGGGTCAGAGATCGGTGGAATTCAACGGGCCTTGCTCGCAGAAGTTTTTGCCCGCCAGCTCGTCCCTCGCCAAGACAATCTACGGTCACTTTTCCATTCGCATTGCGATCAATCAACGCATCGGCTAGCATCCCATCATGGTCAACAAAGCCTCAGCAACCTCTGTGTCGATGAAGATGTCGCGCTCCCCACCGGAAGCGGACATTTGCTGCGCGTGACCTGATCACTACCAACGCCAAAGCCGCTTCCACCTGGGGCGGCTTTTCTCATTGGGAAACCGCCTCGCCACCTTTGAGGAGTTTCACATGTCCACTGAGAATATCGCCCCGGGCGCGGGCGCCTGCCGCTACGTCACCACCGCGATTCCATATGTCAACGGTGCCCCACACATCGGGTTCGCGCTCGAAGCTGTGCAGGCAGACGCGCTTGCACGCCTGTATCGTCAGCAAGGTTTCCAGGTCCGACTTCAAGCCGGCACCGATGAAAATAGCATCAAGAATGTTCGTGCGGCAGATGCCGCCGGCATCCACGTCACGGATCTGGTGGCTCGGAACGCAGGTCGTTTCGCAGAGCTTGGAACGACGCTCAATCTAACCTACGACGATTTCATCCGCACCAGCGCCGACCCGCGGCATCGGCCGGCCGTTGAAGCCTTGTGGAAGAAATGCTTTGAGCGGGGCGACATTTACAAGCGGGTGTACTCAGGCCTCTACTGCACCGGTTGCGAACAGTTCTACAAGGATGCTGATCTTGTGGGCGGCCTTTGTCCCGAGCACGGCACGCGACCGGATTGGATCGAAGAGGAAAACTGGTTCTTTAGCCTTTCGCGTTATGAAAGCCAACTGCGCAAAGCTTACGCACACGGCGAGATCGACATCGTCCCCGCATCCCGCCTCAATGAAGTGCTTTCGTGGCTTGACGGAGGCCTTGAGGATTTCAGCATATCGCGTGGTGCCACTCGCGCCCGTGGCTGGGGCATCCCGGTACCGGGAGACCCTAGCCAAGTGATCTACGTGTGGTTCGATGCCCTTGTGAACTACATTTCTGCCCTTGGCTTTGGAACTCAGGGAGACACATCTTCTCAATGGTGGGATCTCGCCATTTCACGCGAGCACGTTGTCGGCAAGGGCATCACTCGCTTTCACGCGATCTACTGGCCGGCGATGTTGCTGTCTGCGAGGTTGCCCTTGCCCACAAGGATCCTCGTCCATGGCTACGTTACCGCCGAGGGACGCAAGATTGGCAAATCAACGGGCAATGCTGTTGATCCAACACCATTGGCACAAGCGTTCGGATCGGATGCCCTGCGCTACTTTCTCCTGCGCCATATTCGAGCGACAAGTGACGGTGACTTCTCGCATGCAAGATTCCAGCAAGCCTACGAGTCCGAACTGGCAGGCCAATTGGGCAACCTAGTACACCGAGTTTTGAGCATGGTCGCTCAGTATCTCGCGGGCATTGGGCCGTGGCCTTCGGTCGCCCATAGTAAGAGCGACTGGTTGCTCCAGAATGCCAAGCAGCTGCCGCCATCTGTACAGGCCCATTCAGAGGCCTTTGCCTTCGATCGCGCGCTCGATCAGGTCTGGGGTTTCGTGGCGGACTGCAACCGATACGTTGCCGAGCGCGCGCCCTGGGTCTTGGCCAAAGGCTCTCGATCGGCCGACCCCGCAGCCGCCACCAAGAACACAGCGGAACTTGCCGAAGTTCTCTCCTGCCTGATGTTCGCGTTGTGGACGATCGCGAGGTGCCTCGTGCCCTTGCTGCCGGATACGAGTTCGAAGATCTTCAAGAAGCTTGGAATCGTTGACGCGGATAGCGTCGTCCAGTCGGGGCACCTTCACGTCGAGGCCGGTTTGCCGATCTTCCCGAGAAGGTAGCTCGATACCCGGAAAGGCGCAGACTGGCGCTTGTGGACTCTGCGGAACCTCCCGTCCGCCGCGGGTTCTCAACTTTGCTGCGATCACGCAAAGGGCAATGATGTGGCGGTTGTAGGAGACAGGATGCCGGTACACATTGGGTTATTTAGGTACCAGATCAGTTCGCCTGGTTTGATCGACGCTTTACCCCTCCGCTGGCATCTCACTCGCTGTCGGACAAAACTGTGATCGTCCGTGGCATGCACTCTGCTGTGTTTAAGGCAGTCGTGTCATCGATCGGCCGCCGCCTCGTTTCAGCTGAAGCAGGCGCATTCAACCCTGCATAACTCCAAAGGAGGCGACATGAAGCGCACATACATTTTCGCCATGAACCTGTGGCGCGTTCGCCCAACAGCAGCGCTCGAGACCCGTGGTGTCGAAATCGGCGCCGTGACTAGGGCGAGGCGGCCGATGCCATTGAGACGCGACCAACGAAGATGCTTCGGGAAGCTCGCACGTTCGAAGACCCGGTCGAGTTTGCCGCGCCGGAGGAGCGCGATGGCGTCGTGGACGACTACGCGACCGTGGGCCTGAGCCTTGCCGCCATCCGGTGGCCCTGGTTCGCCCTCAACTCGCGAAGTGGCGCATCAGGACCGCAGAGCAACTGCGGCGCTCGGCCAAGGACCACCAGGTGGTGTGCGCGAGTGGGATCGTCACTCACGGCAGCGGCCGAGCACCGCGAACGGCGGGGTGTTCGCGACGCTCGAGGACGAGACCGGTATCCACGCCCGCAAGTTCGCCGAACTAGGTGACTTGCTCAAACAGCACCAGACACTCAGATGTCGGTCTCTGACCCGTCCGGGTTGGCCTTGATGTGGTATTGCCCGCTTTCACGGAAGCTGCGGACCGTGGCAAAGGTGTCTTCCATGAACTGAACGTACGAAAGCTTGCCGCCATTTCCCCGTGCCAAAACCGCAAACGGCGAGGTAACGGTCTTGCCCAGGGTGGTTGACGTATAGGTGAAGGTACCGAAGATCGCGGCGCCGTCCTCATTCTCAAAGCTGTCCTGGATCTGGAAGTTGTCGACCTTCCAATAGCGATGCACATCGATAAACGTCTGAACCAGACCTTTGACGCCTTTGGTCGTCCCGGCCCAAGGCAGAGCCTGCTTGACTTCCGGTTTCCCATAATTCAGCGAGACATAGATGAAGTCATCGGTGGTGTACTGTTTGACGAAGTCCAGATTGGTCGGGCTAGACAAGATCGTCTGCAGTACGGCCAATGGCGAAACGTTCGAAATGGGCTTGGTTGTGGAAAAGACCTGCGCATCGGTAGTGCCGACAGTTGAGGTCTCCGCCGCCGCTGCGGCGGGATTGCGATGCGTGGGTGCGATGTTGGACATGAAGTGGTGCTTTCCTAGTTTTCAAGAAGGTTTGACCCCCGAATCTTCGAAATTGATCCACTTCATTGTCATGAAGCGCCAACCCATTTCCGACGACCAGGGCTACGAAGGAGCAGTTTTTTGGCGGCAGAGAGGTACTACATAGGCAACTTCCTTCCAAGCGCGGCCCTGTGAGTGAGATTACTGATACGCCGTTCCCCAGACCGGCTTTGAGCGTAGAGGCGCTTGCTCCGAGCCGACTCCGTTCGCCACGGAAGGAGCTGCAACGCGAAAGCAGGCCGGCGAAGCCGAACTTGACTTGACGCCCGGGCGCGCGAGGAATGGCACTGGCGCTGGTGCTAGCAAACCCCGCTCGTGCGCTATCACCACAGCTTCTGTGCGATTACTTGCGCCTAGCTTTTCCAAGATCCCGCGCATGTGGCATTTGATGGTCCCGAGTTCGACCTGCAGCCGCGCAGCGATCACCTTATTGGCAAGGCCTTGTGCAGCGAGGCGCAAGACGTCAGTTTCGCGCGGCGTGAGTTGTTCATTGAGAACATTGTCCAAGAGGCTTATGGCCAGTGATCCACTGACATGACGGATGCCCATCTGCACGTTCAACACTGCATCCATGACTTCGTTAGCCGGACTAGTGCTGGTCAGATAACCAGCAACGCCCTGCTCCAGCGCAGTTCGGATCTCGGACTGGGTCGCGCGACTTGTGACCACCATGACGTGCGGCCCTCGCGTACCAGAGGAAACCTTTGCTCGATGCAGCGCAGCGGCCAGTGACAACCCACGGTCGTAATCGGTAATTACAACGTCTACTCGCTGCGCAAACAGCCAATGCAAAAGCGTCTCAACTCTTTCTGCGGTGCAGGGTTCGAGAAGTTCGATGTAGCTATGGCGTGATAGTGTGGCTGTAAGCCCGGCATCGACCAGGTGCTCGCCGTGCATCACGAGGATGCGAGCTCTAGTAAGGGTTGTCATAGTGAATCTCAGGTGAGAAGTTCTGATGGAAATACCTGTAATGCTGCTTCGCGATAGACAGGGGCGCCTGTGCCGATAGCGCATGCGGTTGCTCTCATTGAGGATGGCGAACCGGTCGTGCACATGTGGTCGAGGTCATCTGCGTGCATCTCCATTTCGTGATCTCGGAGGGAGTTGCTATGTCTGTTGCACGCGCCATGCCAGATAAGTGCGGTCTCGATCGCACAAGGGCAATTCCCCAGCAAACATCGCCTCCGGGGCTGTTGGACGACCGCTTGGGGCTGGCTCAGAGCTTTTTAGAGGGTCGGAATCCGACCGCACTTCGACGCAGGGTTATCAAAGCGTCAAGCAGCCTGCATCGTTTGCATCATTTGATGAAGGCTGTCTGCTGGCGCCAACGGCCTCTTGCGATTAGGGTTGAGGCACGTCGCCGCTGCGGAGGCGCTGCACGCGATAGCTCAGTTGCGGCCGGGTTAGGCCCAGCGCGCGTGCTGCCGCCGCGAGGTTACCGCCGGAGCGAGCGACGGCTTCCTTAATCAGCAGCTGCTCCATCGCGTCGAGCGTCAGGCCTCGCCGTGATACTTCATCAAAGAGAGAATCGGACGCGGCCACGGACGGCGGCTCCAGTGTGCCCACTGCCGTTACTGTCAGGGCGCCGGTGTCCGGCAACCCGGGGAAAAGCGCATCCACATCGATTGGCTCGCCGTCACTGACAAGAATTACGCCGCGTTCGATAAGGTTCTCAAGTTCGCGCACGTTGCCGGGCCAAGCGTGGCGGCGCATCGCGTCGAGCGCGCGGTCGGAGAAGCCGGCCACTCGCTTGCTATGGAGCGCCGCAAAGCGCTGCAGCAAGTGCATCGCGAGCGGCTCGATGTCGTCGCTGCGCTCGCGCAGCGGCGGAACGCGAATCGGGTAAACGTTCAGACGGTACAGCAGGTCGCGCCGGAAGCGACCCGAAGCGACTGCGACCTCAAGGTCGACATTGGTCGCAGCGACCACTCTCACGTTGATCTTGCGCGACTGGGTGCCGCCTAAGCGATCGAGCTCGCCAAGCTGCAGCACGCGCAACAGCTTGGCCTGCGCGGGTAGTGGTAGTTCACCTAGCTCGTCGAGCATCAATGTGCCGCCATCGGCCCGCTCGAAGCGGCCAACGCGTGGGGCGCTTGCGCCTGTGAAGGCGCCTTTTTCGGCGCCGAATAGCTCGCTCTCGATCAGCTCAGCCGGTAAGGCAGCGCAGTTGATCGCCACGAATGGTTTGTCCTTACGGGGGCTCATCGCGTGCAACGCGCGGGCGAAGCGCTCTTTGCCGACGCCTGTCTCGCCTGTCAGTAGAACCGTTACCTGCGTGGCTGCTGCCTTGCGCAGCAGCGCGAGTGCCGAGTCAAAGGCGTTGGACTTGCCGACCAGCGGACCCAAATCATCCGAGGCCTCCAGAGTGGAGCGCAGGCTCTCTATTTGAGACTGCAAATCTTCCAGCCGGATCAACATCGAATCGGGCTCATAGTCGCCCGCCATTGCTTCGGCTTCCGGCCAAGCGGCCGCCGCTTTGCCGACGATGCGACACGACGGAGCACCGCAGGCGCTGCACTCCGTTTCCTTGAAGAGGATTGGACGGCCGAAGAATTCGCTCGTGTAGCCCGAAGCATAGCCAAGCAGCATCCAACACACAGGCTCGGTCTGCGGGCCGAAATCACGGATGTGGGTTTCCACCTCCCATGAATGGTCCCAGCGGAAGACACCGTCGAAGTGACCGCGTTCAATATCGACATCGAAGCGCTCGGGGGTGACCTGCACGGCGCCCTGCAGCATGTGCAGTTGTGGACCCACCAAAAACATCTCAAGCAGTGCCGCCTCACCGCGCACCTGACGAGCTAGCACTGCATCGCGCCGGCCGGACGCATGGCCAGCACGCATGAGAACACGGCGAGACTGCTCTCGGCCAAAGCTCAGAAGCAGTTCCCGGCGAAGCGAGCCTAGTGCCGACAGATGCAGCAAGACCATGCGCCGACCGCCCATCCAGATGCGGCCATCCGCCGCTGAGAACTGTATGAGCTGGCGCAGGTCCAGGTCGTTCGGTAGAGATGGCATGTCAATCCTGCGACTGCGATGGTTGTCCAAGTACGGAGGCTTGTTGGCGTTCCCTCGACCAGGCCCAAGGTATGAGCGACCGCCGAGCGTCAAAGACCGGTCGTTGTCGGGGGCGAGAGCGAAGGATGGCATCCATTGCGAAGCGATCTCTCGGTGCGGCAGCGCGAAGGGTCGTCGGAGGTCGAAACGAATTTCCGTCCATAGTCTCGGGCGCGTGGCGCCGATTGGCACGGCTCCCGGGTTCTAGAAGTCTTTGACGTCTCTTCGTCGCTATGGTGAACCCAAGGGACGCCGAGTGCTGCCTCCTAGGACAGCCCATAAGCTTCAGCAAAGAACATACATATGCTTTTCCGGTTTCGACGTCTGTCGCAGTGCCGAAGCCAGTGGAGCTGGCCCGGTATTGCCTCTACCTTTGCGGCAGATCCTCCTGGTCTAAATTACCCGGTAGTTTCGGAGAAAGCGTGGGAGAACGCTGCAGCGAGAATCATCTGCCATTCGGTCTTGAGCCAGCATGGGGTCAGTATGCCCGCAGAGGTGGATGCAAGCACTGTTTAAGATTGCGGCAAACAGACTAAAAATGCCCACTGGACGCTGGCCCGAAGTCGGTCAGAAGCCGACCGGCTTGAGCGGAACCGAGCACGACTTTCACCTCAGTGCCGCTCATGGCCGCAGGAGCGATGCATCAGCGCGTCAGGCGCATCAAGTGACGGTGCCGACGAACGAACAAGTCTTGCGCATCTTGCGCTTCAACTACATCAGTTCTGGAGCCCAGACTCTCTTCGGCGCTGACGAAGTCCGCGGCCTCTTGCGTCAACACTCGGCGTTCCATGTCGAGACCGCCGCTCCTATCCCCGATGCATGAGAGCGTTGTGGCTTGTCAGTCTGACTTAGTGTGCACTTGCAGCATTGACACCTCCCGGGCAAACGTTGGCCATCTCAGCCATTTAATCCGGCCGCACTTGGCGATATCCGTCCATCCTGATGAATAGGTTCAGCGTACCTCGCCAGCCGCCGCTGCCGTTTCTTCGGCAACGCCAAGAAAGCGCCGTCCGTTGTGCCCGGCGCGGCTCACCGCGAAGTCGCTGGCGCCTCCGGGGTCTGATTCTCTCCACCGGACTTGGCTGGCGCTTCAGCCGCTCGAGCACCGCCATTTCGTGCACCATCTTCCCATGTGAACTCCAGTGAGTCGTTTGAATGCGATCCCAGTGCCGCAAGACGCCGCCTGGATCAGTTCACGCTGTGCAAAAACGACACAACTGAGAAGGGTGAATCTCGCGTGCTTTGCTGCTTTGCTGCTTG
Source organism: Variovorax sp. CCNWLW225 (assembly GCF_037204045.1). Lineage (NCBI taxonomy): Bacteria > Pseudomonadati > Pseudomonadota > Betaproteobacteria > Burkholderiales > Comamonadaceae > Variovorax > Variovorax sp. CCNWLW225. The sequence continues at coordinate 24,363 of NZ_JBBCBV010000016.1, forward strand.
GATGTCGGATACCCCTTTGGAGGAGCATCTGTGAACGCGTTCTTTGATTCTTAGGCGAGAGCGCCGGCGTCAGCGAGCAGGGTCGCGCCGGTGATCAAGCTTGCGGCAGGGCTTGCAAGGAAGACCACAGCGTTAGCGACCTCTTTGGGCTCGCCAAAGCGTCCAAGTGCGGTCAGTGCCTTTTGGAAGTCAGCCGCCGGGCCGTTTGCGGGGTTCGAATCGGTATCCGTCGCGCCTGGGTGCACGCAGTTTACGGTGATTCCCTTTGGGCCCAGCTCACGTGACAGTCCCCGTGTAAACGACACGAGTGCTGACTTCGTCATCGCGTATGCCGTAACACCAGGGAAAGGCACACGCTCCGCCAACCCGGAGCCAATCGAAACAATGCGCCCCCCTTCCTTAAGGTACGGAATGACAGCTTTTGAAAATAAAACGGGCGCCCGCACGTTGGTATCCATAAGTACTTGATACTCCTTCAACTCCAGATCGGCAATCATGCCGCTGTGGCCGATCGCGGCGCTGTTGACGAGAATGTCAATGCCGCCGAGCGATGCTCCCGCCTCTTTTACTGCGCGCACGATTGCTTCCGGATCAGTACTGTCGGCCCGGATAGCGAAAGCACGGCGACCCAAGCTCTCGATTTGCTTAACGACAGATAGAGCTTTCTCTGGGGCATTGCGATACGTGAAGGCAACGTCAGCGCCATTTTCGGCTAGCGTTGTGGCGATGGCTGCACCAATGCCTCGCGATCCGCCAGTAACCAGCGCCAGTTTCCCGTTTAAATCAATCATAGAAGTTCCTTGGTTTGCGAATTTATGGCACTGCGTTGGACGACCAGCGGCGCCCGCATCGGATCCCCGAAACACATGTTGTAGCCCTGCGCAGCGTTATTCTTAGTTGCTCAAAGTGGACACCGATTTCGTCGAAGATTCCTTCGACAATTTGCTCTAGAGCGAGGGGCTTGGTGTTCAACTGTTGGTGAGGACGAAATTTCCATCCATGTCTCTGAGAATGTGATGATTAAGTGCTCTCAACTTAATGTTCCAGACTCGTGTTGGATAGGGCATTACCGATGACGGGTGCCTGATGTGCTAAGTCCTTCGAATCGGCCGCCGCAGTATCTAACGAGACCTTGTGGAAAGCACTGTTCAATATTGCCTCAATCCGGCGAAAGTTGACCGTAAGGTTGCGTCTCAGAACGTCGCTCTGTCTTTAGGACTAGCCCGGGCAAGCATTTTTAGATAGTGCATGGCACTGGAAGTGTTGGCACCATCGGGATCGGGCGCCGGCGGCTGCGATGCTTGCCGGACGGAATGCAGACTCGGCTTACTAATGAGCTAAGTTTGCGTCAGCTGCCCTAATCCACTGCATCGCGCACGCCTGACCAGGAGTTTCGAATGATTAAAGCCGGCCTTCCCGCACTTCTCCGTCCCCAAGACAGCATAGTTGTTCTTATTGATCATCAGCCTTTCCAATTCACAAATCTTCACAGTCATGACCCAACGATGATTGCGAATAATGTGATTGCTTTGGCCAAAGGTGCCAAGGCATTCAACGTCCCAACGATTCTTACAACCGTGCTTGAGGAGCGAGGGGGTTACCTCTTGAAGGGCTTGCAAGATGTTTTCCCGGAACAGAAGCCAATTAATCGGACATTTATCAACACGTGGGAGGATCCCGCGGTCACAGACATCGTTAAAAAGTCTGGTCGTAAACAGCTCGTCCTGGCGGCGCTTTGGAGTGAAGTGTGCCTTGCTATGCCGGCAATTCAAGCCGTTGGTGAGGGATATGACGTGTTCGTCGTCACAGATGCATCTGGCGGCGTATCCGCTGAAGCACATGACATGGCTGTGCGACGACTGGTGCAAACTGGCGTGGTTCCCATCACATGGCTAGCCGTGCTTGCTGAGTGGCAGCGTGACTGGGCACGAGAGGAAACGGCCAAGGGGCTGTCTCAAGTGTTGCTGGAGCATGGCGGCGGCAGTGGCATCGCGTTGGCCTGGGAGATTCAGCTCCTAGCCTCGGCGGGGCAGACGGCTTCGAAGGGCGTTTGACCTCACCCTCTGTGCAAGATCGCCCTCCAATCAATCGCTGTGTTCCGGTAACAAGGGCTGTGTACGTGTAGGCAGTTGAAGCTGTTTGAAAGTGCCTCAACGTCCTCGTCCACGCCTGAGTGAGCCGACGGTGCGCAGTTTAGATTGGTTGGCACCTATAGCCCGACCAATGTCCGAATGCTGCGCCACCTTCAGTTATGCCCGCGCGACATGCAACGACACCTGCGCTGCGCGGGCGAGTCAGCATTCTCTAAATGTGCTGGATCCTCCCTGCTGAAGCTTGCACTTGCGGGCAGCTGGAACCTCTGGTGAGCACGCTTTGCTGCGGAGGCAAGGTCAACGCTTGATCGGGCTCGCTCATGACCGTGATCGGGCGCGCCGCGTCAAGCCGCAGCGCGCTTTTTGATAAGGCCTGCAAGTTTGCGAAATGCGTTGCACCCGAGGTGTACTTGGCGCTATTCGAGCGGTGGATCGGCATACCCGCCCCAGTTTCATCACTTTACGTGCGCATCGAGAAACGCCCGGATAACCGCACCAATCTCGGCGCCATGGGTCTCAAGTGCCAAGTGTCCAGTGTCGTAAAACCGGATGTCAGCCCCAGGGATGTCGCGCTTCCATGCAGCGGCACCCGCTGGGAGGAAGAAGGGGTCGTTCTTCCCCCAAACAGCCAACAGCGGTGGCTGATGCTCGCGGAAGTAGGCTTGGAACTCAGGATACTTCGCGACGTTGGTCCTGTAGTCGAGCAGCAGATCTAACTGCACGTCCGCGTTACCGGCACGCGACACCAGATAGCTTTCGAGGGCGATGGCATCGGGCGGCACGAGGCTCGGATCAGGCACACCTTCCAGGTACTGCCACTTGATCGAAGACGGCGTTGGGAACTCGTGCAAGGATTCGCGGTTTTCCCGCGTAGGCTCCTTCCAGTACTTCTGAATCGGAGCCCAGCCATTGCCAAGCCCTTCCTCGTACGCGTTGCCGTTTTGAGAAATGATCGCGGTTATACGTGATGGGTTTGCTACAGCGAGCCTCCATCCGACTGGGGCGCCGTAGTCAAACACCTGCATGGCGTAGCGGTCAAGCCTCAGCTGCTCGGTGAACTGACCAATGGTCTTGGCGAGTTGGTCAAAGGTATACGAGTACGAGCCACTGGCGGGTGCCTCTGTGAACCCAAAGCCCGGAAGGTCGGGCGCAATCACGTGATACTTGTCTGCGAGCAGCGGAATCAGTCCGCGGTACATAAACGAGGATGCTGCGTAGCCGTGCAGAAGAAGGATCTTGGGCGAGTTCGGATTCCCTGCTTCTCTATAGAACACCTTCACATCGCCCACTTGCTCGAAGCGGTGGTGGATCTGGAGATCGGCTGCATTTACAGCACCGTATGCGATAACTGCAGCTGGCCCAGCTGCGGCTGCGGCTGCGGAAGATACATGGGACATGTGCACACCTTTGTAACCTGTTTGAGCTGTTTTAGAGGTTACCCGAGATCGATGTAACTTGTCAATACATGCTTAAAGGGTTACATTGGGGCAATGCAAAGCTATTCGCAGACTGATCGCCCGGCGCTACTCATCGGCGATGACCTCGCTCTCGACTTTTTAAATACCCGCTATGGAACAGGTTCAGCGCATCGCGAATGCCTTGTGGACGATGCGAGTGTGGTGGCGTGGCTGAAGCAGGCTGCAGTGCTTACTGACGACTTCCGTGGAGCGCCGCCTGGTTTACTGAGCCTCGCACTCGTCCTCCGGGAAAGCGCGAGAGCGCTTATTCAAGCGGCAAAGGCAAAGGAGCACGCTGACACCCGAACTATCAACCACGTGCTTGAGATGGGGCGGGATTTACACGAGCTGGCGTGGCGCGGCAGCAGCAAGACCTATCACTTGCAGTCACGACGTCGAGACAACGGCGCCGCCAGTCTGCTGTATCCGGTCGCGCAAGCGATAGTAGACCTGCTTGTTAGTACCTCCTTGGACCTAGTGAAGCAGTGCGAGGCCCACGATTGCACGCTTATGTTTCATGATCATACAAAGTCACACCGTCGTCGCTGGTGCAGCATGGCCCTTTGTGGAAACCGGATGAAGGTCGCAGCCTTCCGCGAAAGAAAGAAGCTTCGAGAGTAGCTGTCGACGCCACGATCAGAAGACTTCACACCAACTGACCTTTCAATTTTGGAAAGCGAAACATGAGCAAGCCTGAGTTTTTTGTCGTGCCCGGCGCTGGCGATATCTTCCGTAAAGAGTTGCACTTTTCAAGTGCGGTCAAGATTGGCGATCGAATTGAGACGTCTGGACAAGGTGGCTGGAATGACTCACTGCAGATTCCAGAAAAGATCGAGGATGAAATCGCGGCAGCGTTTCGGAATGTCGAGCTCGTGCTGCAGACTGCAGGAGCAACTTGGGCGCACGTCGTTCACGTGAACACGTATCACGTCGGCGGTTTCCCGCCGATCGTGAACGAAACGATAGTCAAGCTCTACAGACAGTACATGCCGAACCATGCACCGATTTGGACACAAGTGGGCATTGAGGAACTTGGGCTTCCGACGATGCGCTTCGAAATCCGCGTCACAGCTATCGTTCAGTGATCCATCAGGGTGCCGATGGCACGACCTGCACATTGCCCTTTGTTCGGAGAGCGTTGCGGTCGCTATGAGCTGGGGCGCCTTCTAGCTTGGAAAACTTTGGGCGCATTCTCGTGCTCATGCAATCTATCAAGGCTATGACGCTGCAACCCAATTGCGTGGTAGTGGAAGATAAACCACCGATTCAATGATGCAAACCCCTGTCGATTTGCCGGAGAATGTACTCAACCTAACTGGTTCGACACGCGTGTGGTCGGGTGTGACCGTCATTCACGCAGAGTTCACCTGTGCGGGTCGTGTAATGTATGAAGTTCCATTCGAGGACGAATCCCGGATTGGCCTAATACTGGAAGAAGTTGGGTCATATCGATCAGAACCACGATTGAATCGGGATGCTCCTTGCCGCGTCGACTACAAGCCGCGTCAAATTAATTTCGTTCCAGCGGGAATGACTATATGGGGATACAGCAGCGACATTCGGTATGCAAGGGACGTTAGGCTATGTTTCGATTCCGCAATGCTACGCGAAGCATGCCAACTGGAAAGAGTTCGGAATGCTGGAGACGTTCCTCTTCTGCGGTTCTCTGATGATCATATTGCCACGTTGATGAAGCTACTCGCCGACGTCATTGACGATCCGGATCCATCTGTTCAGTTGTATGGCGACGCACTCATAGCGGCGTTGGCAGTTCGGATGTTCGGGCGAGCAGATTCCGAGGCAAAGAGCGCAACGAAACTGTCACCAATGCAGCTCAGGAACGCAGTGAGTTTTCTTGAAGCTAATATGCCTCTTCGCGTTGACCTGAACACGCTAGCATCGCTTGCGGGACTTTCACCTTCTTACTACAACCGCGCTTTCAAGGCGGCGACCGGTCTGGCGCCTTACCAATGGCAGCTGCAGGCGCGAATCCAGCGAGCGCAAGCTCTCTTGTTATCAACCAAGATGTCCCTCGACGATGTGGCCGAAGCAACGGGTTTTGCAGATGCCGTGCACTTCGCACGCACGTTCAAAAAGCTTACGGGGGCAACCCCATCTGCATGGCGTAAGGACCGCGTTTCATAAAGACCCTGCTTAAGGAACCGCCTTGCCTGTTTCCCTAAGCGAATCAAGAGGGACGCGAAGGCCTCTCGATTGGCGCAGCAGCAAACGCGAGACTTAGCAACTAAGGCACTAGACCCAAGTGGCCAAGCCTCCACCACTCGCCCGGCCACAAGGTAAGTGACTTACCTTGCTGCCGTGAGGCGCGGTTAGTGCACATAGCTCAATGTTTTTAAGCCATGCGGCGCAGTTGCTCAGTCTTCGCGGGGGCCGTCGACAGGGCTGCGGCCGCGTACCTTGAGGCCACCGTTCGGCTGGGACCATGGGCGAGGAGTGCGTCAGGTTGCCGCAGTCGCCCGCTGTGTGGTGGCGCCAGGGTCGCCGAAACGCCGAAATGAAATTCCGCAGCCAGGCCGTACGGCTCCACGTGATGCAGAGCACATTGCAACTGGATTTACCGTTAGCGCTTTGACGACGTCGGTGGGCCTAGCCTGCAACACGTCGTCGGCGACCGCGGGAGCCCTCCAAGCCGCCGCTGTTCCGAGACCGTTCAGCAGCCCCATGCTATAGGCGCTTCTGCAGGGTCACTGCCGCGAGCCGCGAGACGAACCGCCGGGCGCTGCCCACAGCGCGCAGAGTTGCAGAAACCATGAACAGCGCCGCTCACTGGCCGGCGGGCACGACTGGTTGCGCAAGCGCCACCAGCATGTCCACGCATAGCATCAATGGTGGACGGGTCACGCTCGGCGAGCAACCTTAGGCTGGCAGGTTGCAACTCCTATCGGCCAAGGGTGTAACGCATGACTTGTCCTCGTGGCGCCGTGGCTGAGCATGAGCTCCCGACGCGGCTCCGGTCACGGAAGCGCAAGTCTACGGGCGAGCTGATCGCGTCGACGCCGCTTGCTGTCGGGCGCAGATGCCCTTGATCTTGAAGGGGACCTCGCCCGCTCACTCTACGCCGAGCACCACAGCTAGCGCGAGTTCGGAGCCTAGGGGTGGCGCCCGCCAAAGGAAGTTGGTGAGAACAGGCGTGGTCCAGACCCGAAGACCAGCAACGAGGTCGTCCCAAAGGATGATGCGTTACACGGCCGTGCGATGGACATTTGTCATCACATGCCCCTGCCTCAATCCGAGGCTGCGCATCCAATGATTACGAGGAGAGTGACTTGCCTTACACCTTGCGCGTTAACGGAAACGTCCACCAATTCGATATCGACGCCGACACGCCGCTTTTGTGGGTCTTGCGCGATCAACTTCGGTTGACCGGGACGAAGTACGGGTGCGGGGTGGCGCAATGCGGCGCTTGCACCGTGCTCGTTGGCGACAGGGCGGTGCGCTCATGCACCGTGCAAGTTTCCAATGTCGGCGACAAGGCAGTGACGACGATCGAGCAGCTCGAAGGCCCCGAAGCGGCCGCGGTGCGGCGGGCTTGGATCAACCACAACGTGCCGCAGTGCGGCTATTGCCAGAGCGGGCAGGTTGTAAGCGCCGTGACTCTACTCAAGGAGAACAGGTGGCCGACCGACCGAGACATCGACCTGGCGATGGCCGGCAACATCTGCCGCTGCGCGACCTACACCCGCATCCGCGCCGCAATGCATGACGCCGCGCGGACGCTGCAACGCAAGAGGAGAAGTGCATGATGCTCGATGACACGGATGTCCTCCGCAACGATGATGCGCGGCGCATCGGTAAGCTTTCGCGTCGCGACATGTTGGCCCTTATGGGCCTGTTCGTCGGCGCCTTCGCGCTCGCCGCGCCTCGCCGCGCCTGGGCCGCGGCGGCGGCCACCGCTCGTACGGCGTCTGCCGGCATCGTGCCGACAGCGCTCGCTGCAAAGGAGTTCACGCCCAATGCGTTCGTAAGCATCGGCCGAGACGGCCTAGTGCACGTGGTGTGCAAACACCTCGAGATGGGGCAAGGAGTGGCCACCGGCCTGGCGACCCTGGTCGCCGAAGAGCTCGACGCCGATTGGCAGCAGGTCAGAGTCTGGCTCGCGCCGGCTGACATCGAGCATTTCAGCAATCCGATGTTGTCTTCACCGGAATCGCCGCTGCAGGCCACCGGCGGCTCAAGCTCGATCGCCAATAGCTTCGTGCTGATGCGCGAAGCCGGGGCCAAAGCCCGCGCAGTTTTGCTACAAGCGGCTGCGACGGCGTGGGCGGTGCCGGCCCAAGCGTTGCGCACCGAGCGTGGCCAAATAGTGCACGCTGCCAGCGGCAGGCGCAGCGGGTTCGGCGAGTTCGTCGATGCCGCTGCCAAGCTTGCTCCGCCATCCACCGTGATGCTGAAGTCGCCATCGCAGTTTCGGCTGATCGGTGTCGAAGGCGCTACGCCTCGACTGGATATCGACGACAAGACCAACGGCCGCGCCATATTCAGCCTAGACATCGACGAAGGCGAGCCGCTGGTCGCTCTGCTCCTGCGCTCGCCGCGCTTCGGCGGCAAGCTGAAATCCTTCGACGCCGCAAAGGCCAGGGAGGTACGCGACGTCGTCGATGTGAGGGAGGTGCCCGGCGGCGTTGCGGTCTACGCAAAGAGCACCTATCCCGCAATCAAGGCACGCCGGCTGGTGCAAGCCACGTGGGACGACAGCGAGGCGGAGTCTCGGGGCAACGAAGAGCTCTATGCGGAATTCGTCGGGGCGCTGGACGATGAAGGCTTGGATGTCGGCAGCCGCGGTGACCCGGCACGGGTTTCCGGCCCGGGCCAACGCGTGCAAGCGCAAGTCCTATTTCCGTACTTGGCGCACGCGCCTATGGAGCCGCTCAACGGCTGGATGCTATGGGACGGCCATTCGGTGCGCTGCCGCTTTGCCGCTCAGCAACCGACAACGGATCTGATCGAGATCGGCAAGATCTTCGGCGTTCCGCCATCGGCCGTCAGTCAGACGGTGGTGATGGCCGGCGGCAGCTTCGGCCGCCGTATCGACACCGGAGGCGACATGGTGGGCGAGCTGGCGCAGGTATGCAAGGCGATGGGCCCGGGTAGGCCTGTCAAGCTGGTGTGGACGCGCGAAGACGACATCCAGGGTGGCTTCTACCGCCCGATGGTCGCGCACCGTTGGCAAGCCGTGATTGAGAGCCGCAAGATCGTGGCGCTCGAAGCGCATGTGTCGACGCAGATGCCGCTGCCGCTGCCGATCACCGATCCGGGCGGCAAGGTGACTCCCGTGGCAGTGGAGCTGATGGCCGCAGGAATGGAGGATCTGCCCTACGACGTGCCCAACGTGCGCTGCGTGCTGCATCCGGTCACAAACCGGATTCCGGTCGCCACGCTTCGATCGGTGGCGAACATGCACACGGGCTACGTGACAGAGACGTTCTTCGACCACTGCTTCGAGTTGATCGGCGATGACCCCGTTGCCGCGCGGCTGAGGCTGTTCGCCGGCAAAGACGCACCGCGTCTGAGGCAGGTGACGCAATTGGTCGCGGAGATGGCCGACTGGCGTGGCGGCCAGCCCCGGCAAGGCCGCGCGATGGGTGTGGCCGTGATCAAGAGTTTCGGCACCTATGTCGCGCAGATCGCCGAGGTTTCGCTGGGCAAGGGAGGCGAGCCGGTCGTGCACCGGGTCTGGTGCACGGTGGACTGCGGCCAGGTCGTCAACCCGGACATCGTCCGTCAGCAGATGGAAGGCAGCATCGGCTTCGGGCTGGGCGTGGCAATGTACGGCGAGATCAAATTCGACAAGGGTGTCCGCATCTCGCGCAACTTCTTCGACTACCGGTCCCTGCGCATTCACGAAATGCCCACAGTGAGCGTGCGCCTGGTCAGGTCTGACGCACCGCCGAGCGGAGTAGGTGAGCCTGGCGTGCCGCCAATCGCCCCCGCGGTGGCCAATGCGCTGGCACGGCTGGGGAAGGCGCGCCCGTTACGGCTGCCTTTCGCGCAAGGAGTGTGACCATGGCTGTGTGTCGTTTATTGACGGCTGGCCGCGCTGTCTGCACAGTGGCGACATTGTCCGGATTGCTGCTGGCCCAGGCCGACTCCGGACCGCCGCAGTCGAGCAAGGCGGCCGAATCGCCATCGGGGGTACCTTTGAAGGCAGTCTCGGAATTCGATGCCATTCAAGATCCCCGAGCGCGCTCGGCGGCCCTCTTCATTGAGGCCGGCAAGGTGCTTCAGCACCCGAGATGCTTGAACTGCCATCCCAATGGCGACTCGCCGACGCAGCGGGATGAGATGACGTTGCATCGTCCGCTGGTAGTGCGCGGCGCGGGTGGCTGGGGTGCCAGCAACGCGATGACTTGCGTCGCTTGCCACTCGTCGGTAAGTGGACCTACGGGTGGCAGTTTCGACGACATTCGCTGGCGTGTGGCTCCGGCCAAAATGGCGTGGCAAGGGCTGACCCTGCCGCAGATATGCGCGCAGCTCAAGGATAGACGTGGCAAGTCCGACACGGACAAGATGCTTAAGCATAGCGTCGAAGACAAAGTGATCGGCATGGGCTGGAACTTTGGGCCTGCATCACCGCCGGGCACGCAGAAGGAGTTCGGTGAACTGATGAAGGCCTGGGTTGCAACTGGTGGGCACTGCCCGAACACAGGCGAGGCACGCGGTAAGCATTGAGCGCGGTGACGGAAAGCGAATCTTCGAAGCTCCTAAAGGCTCTCGTCGCGACGGAGCGCTACGTCCGTGTACGGCAGAAGGGTGAACCGCAGGACTTGCCGGGCGGCGATCTCCTTGCGCACGTCTTTCGTAGACCGTGATCGTGAGCGTCTGGAGCGTCGGAGCAGCATCCGCAATTCGGGCGCAACTGGTCTGGCTTCGCCGGCGGGGCGCGAGGTCACGGGCGCTCGAAGGCCACTACGCGGTTGTAAGAGCCCTGGTAGCCGAGCGCGACCAGATCGGCTTGCATCTGCACAGCAGCTCGTCTTGGTCCAAGTTGTGACCGTATGCGGCGGTGCGCAATGATCGCCCACACCTGCTCCTCCGACCACCGTGCACCGCGCGCCAGTGATCGGTGTGCCGCGCGCTCTCACCTTGGCGACTGTCGGCGCGATGCCGCTCGAATTCCGCGTAGAGCGCGCGAGGTTGACTCTTCGGCGCGCTCACCCGTCACTACGAGAGTGCGCTGGTTGCGGAACTTCGGGTCATCGCGGAGGTACCAAATGCCCACTTGGACCTTGTTCGAACATGAGCACCATGTATGCGTACTGCAAACACATCTTGACGTCACGAGATGACTACGAAGCGCGTGCCCATTTTTCGATTGCTTCGAGTGCAACGAAGGCCGGATAGGACTGCAGCGTTGGGAAGCGCCTGCGGTAGTAGCAGTCCCAATAGCTTGTAGCCCGCCGTCTTGTGGTCGCCATAAAGTCGGGGTTCTCGCGCGCGAACGCAGAGAGCGGCTCATGGTCAGCGTCAGAGACAGCGGCAGCAATGGCTTCCACGATCTCGATGACATATTCACCCAGAAGCTGAACGACGAATGGAACAACCCATGGTCGATCGTTGCCGATGAGCTGTCGCAGGCAATCCTCGCGAAGATAGCCATTCCAATGCCTGGTGCCGAGGCAGAGCGCGAGCATTCGAGTGTCGCCACTCGAACGCGCGATGACCGATTGAAGGTTTTGCGGTGCGTAATAGACGCGGTATGGAACAGACAACTGCTCGCCCTGCACGAGGACGGTGAACCCGTCCGTGGCTGGTGCAAGCTCCGCGTCGGGAAGCGCGAGTAGCAGCGTTGATGCGGCTGGCCATAGCACAGCGGGGAACATCGGGCGGTAAGTCATGAGCGCACTCTGATTCGAACTTCGTCGGTCGCTGACGATCGCGCCTGACTGCGAGCCGATGGCCGCGCAGGGCCAATGGTAAGGCAAGCGTTCGCGCCGACGATCACGCCGTAAGGTTTGGCCGCCAGTGATGTGGCAGCAGTTCGTCGATGCGGCTGTGCGGCTGTGTTGGCAGGCGCAGGAACACATCCTTCAGATAGGCATACGCATTGTGTCCGTTGAGCTTCGCCGACTGGATCAGGCTCATGATGGCAGCGGCGTGTTGACCGGCGCGCAGGCTCCCGGCGAACAGCCAATTGCCTCGGCCCACAGCGATGGGCCGGATCTGGTTCTCCACCCAGTTGTTGTCCGGGGGCAGGATCCCGTCGTCCAAGTAGCGTGTGAGCGCAGTCCAGCGCTTCAGGCTGTAGTTCAGTGCTTTGGCTGTCCCTGAGCCTCCGGGAACCTTCAGCCGCTGGGCGATCATCCAGGCATGCAGCGCCTCCGCGATCGGCCGGCCCCGCGCTTGCCGGATCCGCTGCCGCTCATCCGAGTCCAAGTCCTTTACCTCGCGCTCGATCTCGTAGAGCCGAGCGAAGTATTGGATGCCAGCCTCGGCGATCTGGCTCTTGTTGGCCGTGTGCAGCTCGACGAACTTGCGCCGCGCATGGGCCAGGCAGCCAGCTTCGACGATACCCTTGGCCAGCAGGGCCTTGTAGCCCGAGTAGTCATCACACACGAGTGCGCCTCGCCATTCGCCCAGGAAGTCCTGCGCGTGCTGGTCGGCCCGGCTGTCGGCGAAGTCGTAGACCACGGCCTTCATGCCTTCGAAGGCGCCTGGTGTGTAGGCCCACAGGTAAGCGCGGTGCGTCTTGCCGGTCCCGGGCTTGAGCATGGCCACGGGGGTCTCGCCGGCGTGCAGCACGCGGTGAGCGAGGATGGCGTGCTTGAGTGCATCGACCAACGGCTGCAGGCGCACACCGCATGCGCCGACCCAGGTCCCGAGCGTTGAACGGGGAATGGCCAAGCCAGTGCGTCCGAAGATCGCTTCCTGCCGGTAGAGCGGTAGGTGGTCGGCGTACTCGGCCACCATCACCTGCGCCAGGAGGCCGGCCGTGGGGATGCCTTTGTCGATTACCTGGGCGGGCACCGGCGCCTGGATCAGCGTCTGGCACTTCGGCACGCCCAGTTGCCGCGGATATGCCGCTCGACGGTGAACACGCCGGGAACGTAGTCGAGCTTCTCGGCCACGTCCTCGCCGATGCGCTTAAGGGCGCAGCCGCATGTGCAGGTGGTCGACTCGGGTTCATGGGGGACATCGACGCGCGGCAGGTCTGCCGGCAGCGGCGTGCGACGCGGCTGTTGCTTGTCCTCGGCCTTGGGAGGTGGGCGGAGCTGCTTCAACTGTTCTTCAAAGGCAGCCAGGTCGGCGTCGAGTGCCTCCTCCAGAAGGCTGGCCTGCGCCGTATCGAGCTTCTCGCTGCTCTTGCCGAAGCGCAGGCGCTTGTATTGCGCGAGCTCGTGGGTGAGCTGGTCGACCTTGGTGGACTTGAAGGTGACCTCGCGCGTGAGCTATCGCTTCGTGAATCGGTAGCGTCTCTCTTAAGGAGGATAAGGCATCGGCCTTCAGAACGTTGCCGGCAAAGCGCTGCTGACCAATGATTGGAAGCCTCTCAGACTTGGTTTTCACAGGTCATGGGGGCATCCTCCTTCTTCCACCCCCCAGTTAGGACAATCATGAAACCAATCGCCAACGTGTCGGTCATCGGAGTTGCGTTCCTAGGATTCTCTTTGAGCTGTTTGGCTGAGATCAAGCCTCAAGCGGCGCAGGTTCACGAGCAGCGAAAAGTCGAGGCGGCGGAGGCTGCTCGTGAGTTCAAACCTGGTGAAGGTGATCCAGTTCCTGAAAGTCGCCCCAAGGTGCCGCGCTCAGACCGGATAAAAGCGCGCGAAGTCCGCAAGACCGCGGGAGGCGAAGCGGCACGCGCCTTCGCGCCGGGGGAAGGTAATCCCAAACCAAGTAGTGCGGTCTCGCGATCCCCAAAGGCCGAACGGAGGGCCGAGCGCACCGCCAAACGAGCGGAACTGAAGGCAGAAAACAAGGCGGGTGCTCTCCCGAACTATGGCGACTCCTACGGCAACAGGCAGCGCTAGAGCATCCGCCGTTTGGAATTGTCGGTTAGCCCTGCCGGACGCTATCCGATCAAGCTGACAACTCAACGTACGCTCCGAAGTAAACCATGCTCAAGTTCATCTCGCGCATTCTTGCGGTCAATATCCTTGCATCCGTTGCATCCGTTGCATCCGTTGCATCCGTTGCATCCGTTGCATCCGTTGCATCCGTTGCATCCGAGGCCGGCGCTACCGAAGCCAAGCCGACGATCGTCTTGGTTCACGGTGCATTCGCTGACTCGTCCAGCTGGAACGGGGTGGTCTCGCTACTGACCGGCAGCGGATTCACTGTTGTCGCCGCCGCCAACCCGTTGCGAGGGGTCGCCAGCGATGCGGAGTACTTGGCTTCGCTCGCACGATCGATTGCCGGACCGGTCGTACTTGTCGGCCACTCATACGGTGGCGCGGTCATTTCCGCCGCAGCCAACGGCCTAGGCAACGTGAAGGCGCTCGTATTCGTCGCAGCCTTTGCTCCGGACCAGGGCGAGTCCGCGCTGGCACTGGCAGGAAAGTTTCCTGGATCGACGCTCGGAGCGGCTTTGGCTGCGCCCGTGGAGTTGCCTGACGGTGGCAAAGACCTGTACCTCCAGCAGGCCAAGTTCCCGCAACAGTTCGCTGCGGACGTTCCGCTCGCACACGCGAAGGCTATGGCGGCCACCCAACGGCCGATCAGGGCAGCCGCCTTGGAGGAAGCATTGCATGACCCTGCATGGAAATCCATTCCCAGCTGGGCCATCTACGGAACGGCAGACCTGAATATCCCGCCTCAGGCAATGAGCTTTATGGCAGAGCGTGCGAAGGCAAGAAAGACCATTGTGATCAAGGATGGCTCACACGCATTGATGGTGTCCCATCCGGCGAATGTGGCAGCGCTCATCCGGGAGGCAGCAGGCAACTGACGGCCGGGCCGTAATAAAGCTTCGTCCGAGCAGTGCGGGCGTCGCGTGTGTGACGTCGAAGTTCAATATGGGAGAGCAACGTTGGAAACGATTGGGAGAGACCTCGCTGAAATGCAGCGCATGCCGCTGGCAGCATCGCACGTGGCAGCGATTCGCGCGGCGGGCAGCGAGATGAGATACGCCGCCGGCACAGTATTGGTTCGTCCTGGCGATCCCGCAGAGCACTTTGTTTATGTTGAGGATGGCGAGATCGAGGTAATGAACGCCTACACCGGTGATCGACTCGTGGCTGCAACCCTCGGGCCATCGCAGTTCATGGCCGAGATCTCCCTCCTCTCAGGTGGGAGCTGGTCAATGGCGTTCCGAGCTGTCCGCGATACCAAGGTGCTTCAGGTGCATCGCGGGGACATGCTCAGGCTCATGGCGCACATGCCCGAGATGTCTGACATCATCATCACAGTCCTGTCCGCCCGTCGTCGCAAACAGCTCGAGTCCGGGGCCAGCTCGCTCGTGCTAATCGGCGAGGAAGTCGACAGGAACATCGGGCGCATCGCCGAATTTGCGGGTCGCAACCGACTGCCCTGTGCGTCCCATGCGCTGGGAAGCGCCGAGGCCAAGGCGATCGCGCAGAGTTGCTCCGCTGCGCCGAACCGGCCGGTGGCCATCTTCGGCAAAGACACAGTGGTCACCGATCCGACCCCGGAGAAGATCGCGCGGCTTCTTGGCATGAACCGCGACCTGGTAGACGACGAAGCGGTTGACGTGCTCATCGTGGGGGCTGGCCCCGCCGGCGTCGCCGCAGGCGTTTACGCGGGGGCCGAGGGGCTCAGCGCGCTCGTTGTGGAGGACATCGCGATCGGTGGTCAGGCTGGCACGTCGAGCAGGATTGAAAACTACATGGGCTTTCCAACCGGGATTTCCGGTGCCGACCTGGTGTGGCGCGGGGAGGTGCAAGCCATGAAGTTCGGAACCAGGTTCGCCATGCCGCTTCGCGTCGACGCACTAGAGCGGCTGGAGGACGGCTCTTTTTGCGCCACGTTCAGCAATGGACACCGCGTGCGATCGCGCGCAGGCGTGATCGCCACCGGCGTTCGGTATCGCCGGCCCCCGATTCATTCGCTGGCGGACTTCGAGGGCGCAGGAATTTACTATTCTGCGACCGAGAACGAAGCGCGCTTCTGCCGCGACGCCGAAGTGATCGTCGTGGGCGGCGGCAACTCTGCAGGTCAAGCCGCGATGTTCCTCAGTCGCGTTGCGCAGCGCGTCCGGTTGCTCGTTCGTGGCCATACGCTGGCTGCCTCGATGTCCAGCTACCTCTCGACCCGGCTGGAAGCTGAACCGTCCATCACTATCGAGTACGGTGCGCAAGTGACAGCCGCGCACGGCAACGATCGGCTTGAAGCTGTCACGATCCGCCGAGAAGGCCGCGATGAGCGAGTGGACACCTGTGCCATGTTCGTGATGGTCGGTGCAGTGCCGAATACCAGCTGGCTCGCTGGACTCGTGCGATTGGATGACAATGGTTTTGTACTGACGGGCAGCGATGTGGACGCGTCTTCCCCTTACGAGACCTCCTGCCGTGGCATCTTTGCCGTAGGCGACGTGCGTGCGGGATCCGTCAAGCGCGTTGCCTCTTCTGTCGGCGAGGGATCGGTCGTGATCTCGCGCGTTTGGGCGCACGTCAAAGAGGCCGTATAAGCTGGCGCACTCCATCGCAGAAGCGTTTGAGCGCGTCACTTTGACCCAAACCACGTTCGCAGCGATGGCACGGGCAACTGCCATTTCAACCTCAAGCTGGTCGAAGCTATTGGAGTTCAAAGCAGGCAAATCGAGTTCAAAAAAACTGCCTGCTACTCTACCGTGCATGAAGAACCAGAGTTCGACAATATCCGACAGCCTCGATGGTGCGGCCACGCCAATGCCCTGCTCGCGATCGGCCGAAAAAACGCACAGCGCAGCGCTGCGCCCCATCGCACGACCTGGCCCCGGTACGTCAGAATCCGGCCCAGAAGCGGACTTTCGTCGCTTCTGACAACGAACGGGAAGCGCTTTTCCTGACGCTTCATTGAAGGACAGCGATGGCCTGGATCTCAACGAGTAGTTCGGGCAATCCGAGCCTTGAGACCTGCACCAGCGTCTCTGCGGGCCGAGCTCCGGCGAACTCCTCGGCCAGCACGTGCAGGTAGTTGCGATGATGAGCGATGTCCCTCAGATACACCGTCAAACTGGCAACGTTCTTCAGCGTGCCGCCCGCCGCCTCAACCGCTACCCGAAGGTTGGCGAAGACTTGCTTGAGTTGAGCATCAATGTCGCCCACACCGATCAGCGTGCCGTCGGCAGCTAGCGCGACCTGGCCAGCGATGAAGACCAACCCTCGGGGGGAATCTGCTCGGACGACTTGGCTAAACAGGTATGGCGACGAGTCCCACAGGTTCGCAGGCTGGATGGATTGCAAAGGCATTTCGAGGTCTCTTCCAGGGTCGGTTCAGTCATGTTCGCGATCGGATGCAGCGGCCCTGTGCGAGCGCAGCGAACCGAGGGAACGGCTTCAACGGCACCATCTGCAGGTGCAACAGGTTCTCAGCCACAAGCGGCAATGCGTCGACATAGTCGCGGGCTTCTTCCGCGGAACCGTTTCCAGCCCCAGCGCAGCTCCTGGACCGTCGGCCAGCCCGTGCACAGCGCGCACGATCCCAGCAGCCATGCCCCGCCACACAGCCTGGATTTCCAGTTCGCCCAGTCGCTCGAAATCGCCGGCGCCAGCGTCCTGGCGACGGGTCAGGATGGCCAGCGTTTTCACGCGGTAGTCCCCACCATGTCATCGTTCGTGTTCTCGATGTGTGCCATGAGGCCGGTTTGACCAGGCGCGATCTCCGGCTTGAGTTCGTTGCGGTTGGTGTAATCGCCACTGTTCTGGGCCCGGAACGGAATAGGCGCATCAGTGAACAGGCCATCCAGGCGCAGCCGCCATGCGGCTTCGGCGCGGGCTAGCTGGTCGGCCTCCATCCGGCCGGCGCCGTAGACGGCAAAGGTGGGCAGCACGTCAAAGCCCGGAAAGTGCAGCGAGCCGTGGGTGACAGGGAACAGCAGTTGCTCGATCGGCCCATTGATTCCGCGCTGCCCGTAGTCGGTCTCGGGGCCACCTGTGGACACCGCGAGCAGTGCGCGCTTGCCCTGGAAAGCGCCCGCGCCGTAGCGGTATGCGTTACCCGCGTTCTTGTACTGGTGGGCGAGGCCAGCGGCCCACACGCGGTCGATCCAGCCCTTCATGATTGCCGGCATGCCGAACCACCAGAGCGGGAATTGAAAAATCACGGCGTCAGCCCTCAGAACCTTCCTCTGCTCGGCCGCCACGTCGGCCGTCTGCTGACCCGTGGCATAGGCGTGGCCCGATTCGGCGCCGAAAGATAGGCGCTCGGGATCGGACCGCTGCGGGAAGTCATCGGCGTCGAACACCGCCTTCCAGCGCATCGCATACAGGTCGGACTCCAGCACCGTGTGACCTTGGGCTTGAAGGCTTTGACGCGATACGCCCACCAGGTGCCGGGTGAGCGAGGTCGGCTCGGGCTGGGCATGGATGATCAGAACAGTCTTGGACATGAGAGATGGTGCTCCAGGGGGTTGGGCCGTCCGAGAGATGGAGAGGCAGCGCTGCAGTTTGGCCAACTTGGTCTTATCAGTGAAATCGAGAAATGAGATGGCTATCATCCAAGCCATGGATGGCAGAAAACGCCTGGATCTGAACCTGCTAGTCACTCTGGAGGCGCTGCTGGCCGAGCAGAACGTCACCCGCGCAGCGTCCCGCCTGCACTTGAGCCAGCCTGCCGTCAGCGCACAGCTGGCGCGGCTGCGTCAGATGTTCGACGACCCCCTGCTGATACCTGTTCAGCGCGGCATGACGCCGACCGCCAAGGCGCTGGATCTACTTGCGCCTTTGCGCCAGGCACTGGATCAGGTGCGGGCCACCGTTGCCACGCACCAGCATTTCGATCCGGCCAGGGCAGCGCTGGTGGTTCATATTGCATGCACCGACTACCTCCAGGCCGCGGCCGTGCAGTCCCTAGCGCTTCGGCTGCGCCGCGATGCGCCTGGCGTGCGCTTGGGTGTACGCAACCTCGACGTGCCGCAGTTAGAGAATCAAATGATGCGGGGGGAGGTCGATCTGGCACTGATGACTGCCCACACCGCGCCATCTGGCTTGCGAAGCCGCCCGCTGTTTCGCGAACGGTACCTGCTGGCCGGCCGCCAGGGACACCCCGTGCTGCGGGAAGGACTGAGCGTCGAGGAATTCGCGCTGCTCGAGCATGTGGTGGTGTCACTGCGCGGAGGCAATTTTGTCACTGCGGTTGACCATGCCTTAGAAGCGATGGGGTACGGCCGGAGAGTGGTGCTGTCGGCAGCATCTTTCCTTACGGTGCCGGACATCTTGAAGGAGTCTGACTTTGTCGCTCTGGTGCCGTCGCGGCTGCTGAAAGGCCGCCGCAGTGCAGGACTGATTTGCATCTCGCCGCCGTTCCCGGTAGAAGGCTTCGACGTGAGCATGGTCTGGCATGAGCGCAGCCACGGCCACCCTGCTCAGCGCTGGGTCCGCGACGCAGTGGTGCAGCTACTAGCGGAAGAGCTGCTGGCGCAATGACCAGATCGCTTTTGTTACTGGCCAGCCTCGCACTTTGTGCGCAACTCTCGACAAACGGCAGCCCGCCATGGAGAGCATGCGCGCATGCAGAAGAACCTTGAAGAGCGCCTGATCGCGGGGCCGTTGTGCCGGTCTTGGTCACGGCAAAAAGCGATTAATGGCCGGAACCGCCGCCGAGTGTGTTGAAAAACTCGCCCGGATCGCAGTAGCTTCCCGGGCCACCCGGGTTGAAGAAAATTGCACCGTGCCGCTGGGACGGCTGGGCAGCGCTCACACGCAGCATGGCCACTGAGGCATCGCCTCGCGCAGTGTTCTCGTAGTCCAACGGGACACGCACATTCGTACAGCGAACTCGGTCGCCTAGCGCCCGCCATCTGGCGCGGGTGACCTCATCGTCGATCCCGAGGATCGCTGATGTCACAAGCCTCCCATTTCATAGTCTGTTCCCGATAGGTCGCGAGCGAGTCCGGAGGTGCTGGTGCTGGCTGGGTGTCGCCATCGCCACCCCCACCAGAGGCGGAAAGCAAGACCGCGAAGACACCGGGCATCACATGCGCGAAATAGCTCGAATCCGACGAAAGGCACAAGAGCCAGAGCATGGCACGGCGCCGACCAGCAGATCGGGGACCACGACGAAGCGGGGAGCGAGTTTCGCCACGAGCTTGGAGCTGAGGCCAGCCCCGAAAACGATGCCCAGGGCGAAGGGAAGAGCGGCGACACCTGCTCGTGCCGGACCGAGTCAAGAATAACGCACGTCTGTTGCCCTCAGACGAATGATGATTTCAAACTGGCCACAGCAAAATCCGACAGTGACGGGCAACGTTGGCCTCGGCAACATCTCTGAGTGCGCTGACGATGGCGTGCGTCACGGTTAAAACCGTCCGTCGGGACGGCGTAATGTGCATGTCTCTTCGTGGGAACACGGAGAACCACACCAGAGCGGGAGGACGCAATGATTGATTTGACGGGGAAACGGGCTTTGGTCACTGGAGGATCGCGAGGTATCAGCGCTGCAATCGCGCTGGCGCTGGCAGATAAGGGCGCCGACGTCGCTATCACCTACCGGCAATCGATTGTGAAGGCTGAATCAGCTGCAAGCGCGATCACCGGCGCCATGTTTGGAGGATCAATCGCCTGAGAGATCTTAGTATGCGACACTCACATGGCTTCCGCTCTAGCGCGCTCATCTCACCAATTCGGCGCGATGTCATTGCTACCTGTCTGGCCATCCTTGGCCATGGTCGAACAGCACGCCTTGCTGGCGTCGTCGTACTAGCGCTTGGACTCGTTGCTTGCGCTACTCTTCCCGAAGAGGATCCTCGCCTTCCGACCACTGCAATTGCAGTTCAAGGGCCTCTCACCCGCTTGGACAACATTGCACGGTCCTCGATCAGTGAAGCACCGCCCGAGGCAAGCGGCTTTCGAATGATGCTCGGCCCAGGCGGCCTCGACGCAAGGCTGGAACTCATGCGTGGCGCACAGCGTTCGCTTGACCTCCAGTACTACCACCTACACGACGACGCAACCGGGCGCTTGGTGCTACGTGAACTGCGCAACGCCGCACTGCGTGGTGTTCGCGTGAGGCTGTTGCTGGACGACCTGTACACCGAGGATCTGGAAACGTTGCTCAACGGACTTGGCGCATTTCCGAACGTTGAAGTTCGCCTCTTCAATCCTTTCCCGACGCGCGGCGCCATCGCAAGCCGTTTTGCGGCTGCACTGCTGGACTTCGCGCGACTCAACCGACGAATGCACAACAAAATGTTCGTCGCTGACGGTGTCCTGGCTATTACGGGAGGGCGAAATATTGGAGACCAGTATTTCATGCGAAGCACGCAATCGAACTTCTTCGATTTTGAGGTACTCGTTGCCGGCCCCGTGGTTCCACAGATGTCCAGCCTTTTTGACGAGTACTGGAACTCGACTCAGGTGAGGACGGCACCATCAGTGTTGAAGCCAGTTGCATCAGTTGAGACTTTGCGGCGTGCCTTCGACCAGCGCGTGAACGGAATTGACACACCTAATCCCTCGCCGTATCGCGGCCTGGACCGAATGGGTCGCTTGCCAGTAGTGGACGAGATAAATGCCGGGTCGGTACGGATGGTATATGGCGCTGCCCAAGCTTTTGCCGACTCGCCTGCAAAGGCCCGGGGCGAGCAGCAAAGCTATCGTTTGCCAAGCGGGGCACTGTTGGACAACAGTCATCAATTGCTGGCGACTGAGTTTCGTGGCGCACAAAGTGAGATCTGGCTCTCCTCCCCTTATTTAGTTCCCGGACCAGAGGCTCTGGAGCACGCGCACATTAGTCGCAGAGACGGTGTCCGGATTAGCCTGCTGACCAACTCATTGGCGGCCACTGACGAGCCCGTCGTGCACACCGGCTACCGTCGTTACCGGGACAATATGCTTCGTGCTGGGATAGAAATATACGAGTTGCATCCACAACTTGGCCAGCGATTGCTGCTTCCCGGTGAGATTGCCAACGCACCCTTGCGTCTGCATTCCAAAGCTGCGGTCATCGATCGCAAGCAGATGTTCATCGGATCGGTAAATTTTGATCCTCGCTCACAAGGGCTAAACACCGAGTTCGGGCTTCTCATACGCAGCCCTAGTCTGGCTGCGGAGGCGCTTAGCCTGATGGAGCTGCTTAAGAAAAATGCCTCATACCAGGTTCGGTTGAAGCAAGGATCGGAGCGCGATTTGGAGTGGTTGTTTGTCGAGAGTAACACTCAAAAGACGATTGATTCCGAGCCCGGCTCGGATGTCTGGACCCGTCTAAAACTTTACATGCAATCGTTGCTGATTCCAGAGTCTTTCCTTTAGAGAGCGTTAACGTTGTTGCCGCAGACAGGGCCAGGGGCCTAACCCCGCCGGGGGACGCGAGCGCGTACTTGTGCATCGGTTCCGTTAGGCGCCGTCGTCGCTCACATCGAACTTCAATCCGCGGGCTTGCAATGCGGCTTGCAGCGATGTGCTTTCCTCAGGAGTAAATCCATCGAAGTAGATCTGCAGCGTCTTCCCGCAGCTCAGAAATAGATCTCTATCCGGAGCAGCCCAAAGCTGGACACCGTGTCCAATCGCCGCTGTAAGAAAACCGAAGGCCTCCTCAGTAGATACGAGGCCAATCTCTTCACCTAGATTGCTCCAGCCCGTGATCTCGGCGCTGACGGGATGCTCGAACTCCCACCCCAACGCTTGCAGGGCATCGAGTAGCTGGACGCAGCTTGCCGGAGAAAGGCGAGCAATCTCTTTCGTCATGACCAAATCGTAGCTGCTGCCACCTCACAGAACACGAACGGCGAAATAGGCTTCGTCGGTATCGCCCAGGTCACGGAAGCCCGCAGTCCTGGCCACATCGAAGGCTTTGATCCAGCGCTTGGACAGTGCGATCTCGCCTTTGGTGAGATCGCTCTCGCCCGACACACTCGCGTTCTGAAACGCGCGAAGCGCCGGCACCACGTCATGGCCCAGTTGCCGGTCAAGCTCGCGCCGGAAGCGTTGCTCCGCCACCTTGGCCGCATCGGCCGCCGGATGCGGATAGTCGGAGAGCCGCACGAGGTAGGCGACGCGAGGTTCCGGTTCCACCTCTTCAAACCGAAACGGTAGGTCGTCATCACTGGCCTCCTGCGGCGCGACGTCGACCGGCGCCGCGGCTACCGGCTGCGGGAAGAAGAGTTCAGCTTGGTCCACGGTCATCTCCTTGAGCAAGTTCGCAAACGCGCTATGCGCTTCCGCCGAGGCTGGAACCGCCGCGGCGCGATGGCCAGCGCTGCAGCGCCTTCGCAATCATTTCGCCGTGGCGCTGCGCCTCCAGGCGGGCGGCCTTCGCATCGGGAGGGGCGGGCGTCGGCACCGGCCGGCAGAACCAGCGCTGCGGGTAGGTGTCCGCCTTGATGTTCTTGAGCGCCTGTCCGCGCGGATTGATCTCGGTCCCTTCGATGAAGAAACCGCCCCGGACTTCAAGCATGTAAGCGCGATTGAGCAGCGGGATCACATAGCTCTCCTGGTCGTCGGCCAGCAGCATGGCGATCATCAGGCTGCGACCAGGGCGCGGGTCATCGATCCTCGGCACGTAGAGCAGCTCTCCGATGCGGCGCGTGTGCTTGACCGCCTCCTTGGTGGAAAGCGCCTGGCCCTCGAACCGGTATCTAAACACTTCGCAGTACACCTGTATGAATATACAGTAGTATGGCGCCATGGAAGACGACATTCCGACCGATCTATGGATCTACTACTGTGCGCAGCAGCTCAAGCGCCATTGGCGGACGGTGGATCCTGAGCAGCTCGAGGAGCTGGCCACCGACCTGGCGTGCGAGGCGCATCTGCGCACGCTGTCGCCCAGGGCCGCCGCGCTCAAATGGCTGGAGCCGGTGATGACGCCAGGGGAGGCCAGATAGCCGGAACGGCACAATGCGCCGATGCCAAACATTGCCTCGATCCTCAAAGCCGAGATCTCCCGCGTCGCTCGCAAAGAAGTGCGCGTCGAGATCGAAACCCTCAAGAAAGCATCTGCTACGCATCGCGCCTCGATTGCCGAATTGCGGCGTCAGGTGAATGCGCTTGAGAAGGAGCTGCATCGTGTCGCGAACGGCGCGGCGCGTTCCAGTGCGGCGTCTGAGTCAGACGCTGAAGCAGCAGGCACGAAGCGCCGATTCAGTGCAACCAGGTTGGCTGCGCATCGAGCCAAGCTCGGGCTGTCCGCGGCGATCTATGGACGGCTGGTGGGCGTTTCCGGGCAGACGATCTACCACTGGGAACAAGGCAAGGCACGCCCGCGGGCAGCGCAGCTCGAAAGCCTTGCGGCAGCAAGGGACCTGGGTGCGCGCGAGGTTGTGGAGCGTTTAACCACGCTGAAGTGAAGAAGGCGGCCCGTTTTCGCGCAGCAATGCGGTCATCGCTGAGCAGACGAGCGACCTCGTTGCTAGCAAAGGTCGTGGGTCGTTCGGAGCTCACGTTGAATGAGGCCGACAAGCTCTATCAATCCGTGGGAGGTGTCCGGGTGCTCTGAACGTCTGTCGCGTATCGGCACCAAGTCAGCGACAGACAAGCGCCCTCCGAACGTTTGCTCACCGATCTCGAACCGCCGCGAGGGCTGACGTTCTGGTCGCCAAAGCTTCTTGTTGTTAGCAGTTGCTGTTGAAGTTGGCCCCAGTCCTCCTCAGATTTTTTTGACACTCTGTTTGGGCGGGGTTTGCTTTAACGCAGAGAATTTTGACTCTCTGTTAGGAAATTTGACACTCTGTAAGGAGCTTCTAACCCCAGACCGCGCCCGGTCACACACCCTTGCGCATAATTGACGCAAGCTATGACTCTCACAGAACTCAAATACATCGTCGCAGTAGCCCGCGAACGGCACTTCGGCAAGGCGGCAGAGGCCTGCTACGTCTCCCAACCGACGCTGTCGGTGGCCATCAAGAAGCTCGAGGACGAGCTCGAGGTCAAGCTCTTCGAGCGCAGCGCGGGCGAAGTGACCGTCACGCCGCTGGGCGAGCAGATCGTGCAGCAGGCGCAAAGCGTGCTCGACCAGGCCGCCAGCATCAAGGAAATTGCCAAGCGCGGAAAAGACCCGCTGGCCGGGCCCCTGAACCTGGGCGTGATCTACACCATCGGCCCATACCTGCTGCCCGATCTGGTGCGCCAGGTGATTTCGCGCACGCCGCAGATGCCGCTGGTGCTGCAAGAGAATTTCACCGCCAAGCTCCTCGAAATGCTGCGCGCGGGCGAGATCGACTGCGCGATCATGGCCGAGCCTTTTCCCGATACAGGCCTGGCCATGGCGCCGCTCTACGACGAGCCGTTCATGGCGGCGCTGCCCGTGAAGCACAAGTTCGCGGACCGGGAATCGGTGACCTCCGACGAGCTGCAGAACGAAACCATGCTGCTGCTGGGCACCGGCCATTGCTTTCGGGATCATGTGCTGGAGGTGTGCCCCGAGTTCGCCCGCTTTTCGAGCAATGCGGAGGGCATCCGGAAAAGCTTCGAGGGCTCGTCGCTCGAAACCATCAAGCACATGGTGGCGTCGGGCATGGGCGTGACGCTGGTGCCGCGCCTCTCGGTGCCCGCCGAGGCGCTCAAGCCCAAGGTCAAGGGCCGCAGGGAGCCCGAGCAGATGGTGCGCTACCTGCCGGTGCGCGACGCGCAGGACCGCGACCCGCCCACGCGGCGCGTGGTCTTGGCATGGCGCCGCACGTTCACGCGCTACGAGGCCATCGCCGCATTGCGCAATGCCATTTATGCGTGCGAGCTGCCGGGCGTCAAGCGCCTGTCATAAGGCTGCCGCAAGAGAGAGCAAACTCGCGAACTTGGCCTACGTGGAGGCCATTCGAATTCATTCATCGCTGGGATAGAGTGACGCTGTTGCGAAGCCGCGGGCCGGCTTTCAGAATAACGGTGTCCCTAAAACTTGAAGAAAGAGTTTCACGCCATGGCAAAAGATTCGAAGAAAGCGTCGTCGTCCTCTTCATCGGGCAAGGTGCCCAAGAAGGGTGATGCCCTGGTGGCCCAGGAGTCGGGCAGCCGCAATGCGCCGATCATCAACATCGGCATCGAGCGCCAGGACCGTGCCGCCATTGCCGAGGGCCTGAGCCGCGTGCTGGCCGACACCTACACGCTCTACCTCACCACGCACAACTTTCACTGGAACGTGACGGGGCCGCACTTCAACTCGCTGCACGCCATGTTCATGACGCAGTACACCGAGCTCTGGGGCGCGACCGACATCATTGCCGAGCGCATTCGCGCGCTCGGCCACTATGCGCCGGGCTCCTATGCGGAGTTCAGCAAGATCGCCACCGTGCCCGATGTGCCGCAGACCCCGCCCAAGGCAATGGAGATGGTGCGCATCCTGGTGAAGGGCCACGAAACCGTGTCGCGCATCGCGCGCGAGTTCATCCCGGTGGCGGAGGAGGCCGGCGACGACCCGACGGCCGACATGCTGACCGCGCGCTGCACGGTGCACGACCAGACCGCGTGGATGCTGCGTTCGCTGCTCGAAGACTGAGCGGGCACGCAAACCCGAACCCCGAGAGCGGCACAATGGCCGCTCTTTTTTTGCCTGCCGCATGCTCGCCCGCCGTTTTGCGCTTTATCTCGACCTGATTCGCTGGAACCGTCCCGCCGGTTGGCTGCTGCTGCTCTGGCCCACGCTCGGTGCCCTCTGGTTTGCGGCCGAGGGATGGCCGGGCTGGCACCTGCTGGCCGTGTTCGTGCTGGGCACCATCTTGATGCGCAGCGCGGGCTGCTGCGTCAACGACGTGGCCGATCGCGACTTCGACCGCCATGTGAAACGAACCGCGCAGCGGCCGGTCACCAGCGGGGCGGTCTCGGTCAGGGAGGCGCTGGCGCTGGGTGCGGTGCTGGCGCTGCTGGCCTTTGCGCTGGTGCTCACGACCAACCGCGTCACGGTGCTGTGGTCGTTCGCGGCGCTGGCCATCACGCTGGTCTATCCGTTTGCCAAGCGCTTCGTCTCGGTTCCCCAGGCGGTGCTCGGCATTGCCTTCAGCTTCGGTATTCCGATGGCGTTTGCGGCGGTGCAATCCACCGTGCCGGTGTTCGCCGCCTGGCTGCTCGCCGGCAACCTGTTCTGGGTGCTGGCCTACGACACCGAATACGCCATGGTCGACCGCGACGACGACCTCGAGATCGGCATGAAGACCTCGGCCATCACTTTTGGACGCTTCGACGTGGCCGCGGTCATGGCGAGCTACGGCCTGTTCCTGGTGGTCTGGGCCTGGGCCGGTGCCAGCCGGGGGTTGGGCGGGGTGTTTTTTGCAGCCATTGCCATTGCCGCGGCGCAGGCGGGCTGGCACTGGCGGCTGATTCGCGACCGCACGCGCGACGGCTGCTTCAAGGCCTTCCGGCTGAACCACTGGCTCGGCTTCACGGTGTTCGCCGGCATCGCGGCCGGCTATGCCATCCACTAGACAGACAGGACGCACCATGCTCGAACGCCTGACGCAGAAGGTCGGCCAGGAAGGCCTGTCCGGATGGCACCTCATCACGCAGGAGATGGTCGACCGGTACGCGGCACTGTCGGGGGACGGCGAGGGCGAATGGATCCATCTCGACCCGGAGCGCGCCGCACGCGAGGCGAACTACGGCGGAACGATCGTGCCGGGCTTCTTCCAGGTGTCGCACCTGATCCGGCTGACCGGCGAGGCCATGCGGACGCTGCTGCCCTTCGATGCGAACCACGCGTTGAACTATGGATTCGACCGGTTGCGCTTCGTTCGGCCAATGCCGGTGGGTGCGCGCTTCCGGGCGCGCGTGCGCATTCTCGAAGTGACGCCCAAGCCTGGCGAAAGCTTTCTGCTGAAGGAGGAGGTGCTGCTCGCGCTCGAGGACGGTACCGTCACGCTCGCGGCCGAGTGGCTGGTCTTCCTCGGACCGCGCGCATTGCCGGCCTGACCAGGTTCAGGCGCGGCCGAATTCGTCGCCCAGTTCGGCGGCGCGCTGCTGGGCCGCGCGAATGGCGGTCTTGAACTTCGCCTTGACGTCGGCGCCCTCGAGCGATGTGAGGGCCGCATAGGTGGTTCCACCCTTCGACGTCACGCGCTCGCGCAGCACCGAGGGCGGCTCGGTTGCGCTGTGCGCGAGCGCCGAGGCGCCGGTGAAGGTGCCGACCGCCAGCCGCAGGGCCTGGTCGGACGAAAGGCCCATTTCGACGCCGGCCTCGGCCATCGCCTCGATGAAATAGAACACATAGGCCGGGCCCGAGCCGGACATGGCCGTGACCGCGTCCAGCGCGGCCTCGTCGTCGACCCAGAGCAGCTCGCCGGTGGGCGCCAGCAATTGCGCGACCAGTGCGCGGTCGGCAGCGTCCACGCCGGGCCGCGCGTAGAGACCGGTCATGCCCTGGCCGACCAGCGCCGGCGTATTGGGCATGGCGCGCACCACGCGCTCGCTGCCGAGCCAGCGCGCGATGCTGCCCGACGGAATGCCCGCCGCGACGCTCAGGTGCAGTGCGTCTTCAGCAAAGGCGCGCACCGGGCGGGCGGCTTCCGCAAAGGTCTGCGGCTTGACCGCCCACACCACCACGGCGCAGCGCGAGAGGGCCTCGCTCGCCTCGGCCTGCGCGGTGATGCCGAAGGACTGCGCCAGCTTCTGGCGGGCTTCTTCGAAGGGTTCGACCACCTCGAAAGCGTCGGCGGGCGTGCCCTGCTTGATGAGCCCGCCGATGATGGCGCTGGCCATGTTGCCGCCGCCGATGAAGGCGACGGGAGGAAGCGGGGCCGGCGCGGTGCGGGGCAGGAAAGTGACTGCGATGGTCATGGTCGGTCGGTGTATTCGAATGCCGCGAACTGGGTTGTCTGCAGCGGGTTGAAATTGTCGTCGCTCACCACGACCAGCATGCGCTTGCCGTCCGGCAATGCCGGGCCCCAACAAAGGCCTTCGGTGTTGTCCAGGCGCGAAAGGCCGAGCGAGGCGAAGTCGGCGACCAGCGTTTTTGGCGCCGGCCGGTGGTTGCCTGTGGCGAGCACGTCGGTATTCAGCACATCGGTCGCGTCGCGGGTTTCGATCTCATAGAGGCGCAGCGAGTTTCCGGCGCCAGTGGCGTAGGCGCGCTCGAGCACCAGCATCCGCTTGTTGTCGAGCATCAGGATCTCGCTGATGCCGTTGTCCGCATGGCCGCCGGGGAGGAGCGGCCGCAGCGGAATCGGGTCGGGAACATAGGCGATCTGCCGAACGGCCCGACCGGTTTCCAGGTCGACCTGGGTCAGCCGGCAAGGGCCCCCGGCCGCTTGGGTGGTGGGAACCGGGCCGTCCTGGATCAGGGCGTTCTCCATCGCGAGCCAGGCATGGCGGCCGTCCGGCGTCACTGCGAGGCCTTCAAAACCCAGGTTGTCGCGCGGACCGCGTTGCCGGGCCGGATCGGGGCTGAACATGGCGGGCAGCGCGAATTCACGCAGCAGCCGGCCATCGCGCGCCGATTCATAAAAGCTCGGGCCGAACCCGCGCAACACGTCCCCTTCGCTCACCCAGAGGAGGGTGCCGGCCCCTGGCCGCAGGCGCAGCGATTCGGGGTCTGCCACAGGGGTGCCCGGCTCGGCGCGGCGCCGGTCGGGCCAAGGGCCGCCGCCGGGTCGTTGCAGCTGAACCACATCTCGCGGGGCGGGCGCCTCGGTCCAGGGTGCGGGCCAGGAGGCGATATAGAAACGTGCCGGACTCAAGTCAGATCGATCATCGCTGAGTAGCAAGTACTCGCTTCTTTCTACGTTGTAGTCCACGCCGGAAAGGCCGCCCGCCGTCGTGCCCTGTATATTCAGCCGGTGCGGCCAGTGGGCCTCCGCGATGCGACGCAGTCGTCCCGCCCCTGGCAGCGGCACCGCCGGACTCCCGCAGCCCCACAGTCCCGAGCCTGCCAAAGCGGCGGCGCCGCCGGCCAGCAGCAGCCGGCGACGCGCGGGTGAAGGGGCTTCCTGGAGGGCTGGAATAACGGTGCGCACGCCGCCAAGTCTAGTTCCAGCGCATTTCCGGGCCAGAAGGCAGTTGACAGCCTTTTGCCTGCGTGCCACAATCGCTGGCTTCGCTTCAAAAAAGGCGAAGCTTTCAGCCCAAAGCGGAAGTGCCTCGAGTGGTTCGAGGTGCAGACGACGGGCCCAAGACTGACCGCAGCGTCTCCCTCCTGGAGGCGCATCGGTACAAGTTGGGAACTACTAGCAATGATCCAAACTGAATCCCGGCTCGAAGTGGCCGACAACACAGGCGCGAAGTCCGTCCTGTGTATCAAGGTGCTCGGTGGCTCCAAGCGGCGTTATGCCAGCGTGGGCGACGTCATCAAGGTCAGCATCAAGGAAGCCGCTCCGCGTGGTCGCGTCAAGAAGGGCGAGATCTACAGCGCAGTGGTGGTCCGCACCGCCAAGGGCATCCGTCGCGCCGACGGCTCCCTCGTCAAATTCGATGGCAACGCAGCTGTGTTGCTCAACGCCAAGCTGGAGCCGATCGGCACCCGCATCTTCGGACCGGTGACGCGCGAGCTGCGCACCGAAAAGTTCATGAAGATCGTGTCGCTGGCCCCCGAAGTTCTGTAAGGACAACAACGCCATGAACAAGATTCGCAAAGGCGACCAGGTCATCGTGTTGGCCGGGCGCGACAAAGGCAAGCGCGGCGTCGTGTCGCTGCGCAAGGACGATTCGCACCTCGTCGTCGAGGGCGTGAACATCGTCAAGAAGCACGCCAAGCCGAACCCCCTCAAGGGTACGACCGGCGGCATCGTCGAGAAGACCATGCCCATCCACCAATCCAACGTGGCGATCTTCAATGCCGCGACCGGCAAGGCCGATCGCGTGGGCATCAAGATCACCCAGGGTGCTGACGGCAAGCGCGTGGCTGTTCGCGTCTTCAAGTCCAGCGGCGACGAAATCAAGTTCGCCTAAGAGGTACTCACATGGCACGTCTCCAACAACACTATCGCGAAAAGATCGCGAAAGACCTGACGGAAAAGTTCGGCTACAAGTCGCCGATGCAGGTCCCCCGCCTCACCAAGATCACCCTGAACATGGGTGTGGGCGAAGCTGTCGCCGACAAGAAGGTTCTCGACAACGCTGTCGCCGACCTCACCAAGATCGCCGGCCAGAAGCCCGTGGTCACCAAGTCGAAGAAGGCTATCGCCGGTTTCAAGATCCGCGAAAACCAGCCCATCGGCTGCATGGTCACGCTGCGTGGCGTGCAGATGTATGAGTTCCTGGACCGTTTCGTGACCATCGCGCTGCCGCGTGTTCGCGACTTCCGCGGTATCTCCGGCCGTGCGTTCGACGGCCGTGGCAACTACAACATCGGCGTCAAGGAACAGATCATTTTCCCCGAGATCGAATACGACAAGGTCGATGCCCTGCGCGGTCTCAATATCAGCATCACGACGACGGCCAAGACCGACGAAGAAGCCAAGGCGCTTCTCGCTGGTTTCCGTTTCCCGTTCAAGAACTGAGGTGATCTGTGGCTAAAGCATCTTTGATCCAGCGCGAACTCAAGCGCGACAAGCTGGTCGCCAAGTACGCTGCGAAGCACGCGGAACTGAAGGCAATTTCCAACGACGTGAAGAAGAGCGACGAAGAGCGCGCTGCTGCCCGCCTGGGCCTGCAAAAGCTCCCGCGCAACGCGAACCCCACGCGTCAGCGCAACCGCTGCGAAATCACCGGTCGCCCCCGTGGCACCTTCCGTCAATTCGGTCTGGCTCGCGCCAAGATCCGCGAACTGGCTTTCAATGGCGACATCCCCGGTGTCACCAAGGCCAGCTGGTAAGCCAGGCAGGAGCAAACAACATGAGCATGAGTGATCCCATTGCCGACCTGCTGACGCGTATCCGTAACGCGCAGATGGTGGCGAAGCCCACTGTGTCGGTCCCGTCTTCCAAGGTGAAGAT
Organism: Variovorax sp. CCNWLW225; assembly: GCF_037204045.1. Classification (NCBI taxonomy): domain Bacteria; kingdom Pseudomonadati; phylum Pseudomonadota; class Betaproteobacteria; order Burkholderiales; family Comamonadaceae; genus Variovorax; species Variovorax sp. CCNWLW225. The sequence goes on from NZ_JBBCBV010000016.1 coordinate 55,817, forward strand.
CGCGATCTCGCAGGTCCTGAAGGACGAGGGCTATATCGACGGTTTCCAGGTCAAGACCGAAGACGGCAAGTCCGAACTCGTCATTACCCTGAAGTACTACGCTGGCCGTCCGGTCATCGAGCGCATCGAGCGCGTGAGCCGTCCCGGCCTGCGTGTCTACAAGGCCAGTGCTTCCATTCCGCAAGTCCAGAACGGCCTCGGTGTTGCGATCGTCACGACCCCCAAGGGCGTGATGACCGACCGCAAGGCGCGCGCTACCGGTGTCGGTGGCGAAGTGCTGTGCTACGTCGCCTAACCGAGACATCGAGGAGTAACTGAAATGTCCCGAGTAGGAAAAATGCCGATCACCATCCCCGCAGGCGTGGATGTGTCGATCAAGGAAGACCAGATCAGCGTCAAGGGTACGGGCGGCACGCTCAACCTCGCACGCAACGCGCTGGTCAAGATCGTCAGCAATGACGGCAAGCTGAACTTCGAACCCGCCAACGAATCGCGTGAAGCGAACGCAATGAGCGGCACGATCCGTCAGCTGGTGAACAACATGGTGGTTGGCGTGACCAAGGGCTTCGAGAAGAAGCTCAACCTGGTCGGCGTCGGCTACAAGGCCGCAGCGTCCAACAACAAGTTGAACCTGCAAGTCGGTTATTCGCACCCGGTCAACATCGACATGCCGCAAGGCATCACGGTGGCCACCGCGACCCCGACCGAAATCGTGATCAAGGGTGCTGACCGTCAGCGCGTTGGTCAAATCGCCGCTGAGATCCGCGCTGTTCGTCCGCCTGAGCCTTACAAGGGCAAGGGCATCCGTTATTCGGACGAGAAGATCGTGATCAAAGAGACCAAGAAGAAGTAAGGGGCAGCAAAATGATGTTGACCAAAAAAGCACAGCGTCTTCGCCGCTCGCGCCAGACCCGCATCCGCATCGCGACGCAGGGCGTGGCTCGCCTGACGGTGAACCGCACCAACCTGCACATCTATGCCACCGTCATCTCCGACGACGGCACCAAGGTGATCGCCACCGCATCGACGGCCGAAGCCGAAGTGCGCGCTGCACTCGGCGGCTCGGGCAAGGGTGGCAATGCCGCCGCTGCAACGGCCATCGGCAAGCGCATCGCTGAAAAGGCGAAGGCTGCCGGCGTCGAGAAGGTCGCTTTCGACCGCGCAGGTTTCGCATACCACGGCCGCGTCAAGGCGCTCGCCGAGGCGGCCCGCGAAGCCGGTCTGCAGTTCTAACCGGACACGAGATTCAAAATGGCAAAGATTCAAGCAAGAACGCAGAACGAAGGCCCTGAAGACGGTTTGCGCGAGAAGATGATCGCGATCAACCGCGTCACCAAGGTGGTGAAGGGTGGTCGTATCCTCGGTTTCGCAGCACTCACCGTCGTGGGCGACGGCGAAGGCCGCGTCGGCATGGGCAAGGGCAAGTCGAAGGAAGTGCCTGCCGCCGTGCAAAAGGCGATGGAAGAAGCCCGTCGCAACCTGGCCAAGATCTCGATCAAGAACGGCACGCTGCATCACCGCGTGACGGGTCATCACGGCGCCGCTTCGGTCGTCATGATCCCCGCCCCGAAGGGTACCGGCATCATCGCCGGCGGCCCGATGCGCGCCGTGTTCGAAGTCATGGGCATCACCGACATCGTGGCCAAGAGCCATGGTTCGTCGAACCCCTACAACATGGTTCGCGCCACGCTCGACGGGTTGAAGAACTCGACGACCGCGTCCGAAGTGGCTGCCAAGCGCGGCCTGACCGTCGAAGAAATCTTCGCCTGAGCGCAAGCTCTCGCAAGGCTGAAGGAAGCATTCAAATGACGACGCAACAACAAACCCTCAAGGTGCAATTGGTCAAGAGCCCGATTGGCACCAAGGAATCGCATCGCGCGACCGTGCGTGGCCTCGGCCTGCGCAAGCTCAACAGCGTGAGCGAGCTGCAAGACACCCCCGCGGTGCGCGGCATGATCAACAAGATCAGTTATCTGGTCAAAGTTCTATAAGAGAGACTGATATGGAACTCAATGGCATCAAGCCGGCAGCCGGCGCCAAGCACGCCAAGCGCCGTGTTGGCCGCGGTATCGGCTCCGGTATCGGCAAGACCGCAGGTCGCGGTCACAAGGGTCAGAAGTCGCGCGCAGGCGGTTTCCACAAGGTCGGCTTCGAAGGCGGTCAAATGCCGCTGCAGCGTCGCCTGCCGAAGCGTGGCTTCAAGTCGCACCTGCTGAAGTTCAACGCCGAAGTCACGCTGACTGCCCTCGAGCAGCTCGGCCTGGCCGAAGTCGACATCCTGGCGCTCAAGCAAGCCGGCCTCGTGGGCCAGCTCGCCAAGGTCGTCAAGGTCGTCAAGACCGGTGAACTCACCAAGGCCGTCAAGCTGACGGGCGTGGGCGCAACCGCTGGTGCCAAGGCTGCAATCGAAGCAGCCGGCGGCAGCATCGCCTGATCACACTGGACTGAAAGAAGTTCTTCGTGGCAACTAACGCGGCAACGATCGCAAAAACAGGCAAGTTCGGCGACCTCCGCCGCCGGCTCGTCTTTTTGCTGCTCGCGCTCGTGGTCTATCGGATCGGCGCGCACATTCCTGTGCCGGGCATCAACCCGGACCAGCTGGCTGCGTTGTTCCAGGGCCAGCAGGGCGGCATTCTGAGCCTGTTCAACATGTTCTCGGGCGGGGCGCTGTCGCGCTTCACCGTGTTCGCGTTGGGGATCATGCCGTACATCTCGGCGTCGATCATCATGCAGTTGATGACCTACGTGGTTCCTACCTTCGAGCAATTGAAGAAGGAAGGCGAGGCTGGCCGTCGCAAGATCACGCAGTACACGCGCTACGGTGCACTCGGCCTGGCCTTGTTCCAGTCGTTCAGCATCGCGGTGGCTCTCGAGTCGTCGGCCGGTCTGGTGAACTCCCCCGGTTTCGGCTTCCGCCTGACCGCGATGGTGAGCCTGACGGCGGGTTCGATGTTCCTGATGTGGCTCGGCGAGCAGATCACCGAGCGCGGCCTGGGCAACGGCATCTCGATCCTGATCTTTGCAGGTATCGCGGCCGGTCTGCCGAGCGCCATTGGCGGCCTTGCGTCGCTGGTGACGACCGGTGCGATGAATCCGATCATCGCGCTCTTCATCATCGCGATCGTGGTGCTGGTCACCTACTTCGTGGTGTTCGTCGAACGCGGCCAGCGCAAGATCCTCGTGAACTATGCGCGGCGTCAGGTCGGCAACAAGGTCTATGGCGGCCAGTCGTCGCACCTGCCCTTGAAGCTGAACATGGCCGGTGTGATTCCGCCGATCTTCGCCTCGTCGATCATCCTGCTGCCCGCAACGGTGGTCGGCTGGTTCAGCACCGGTGAAGGCGGTTTCCGCTGGATCAAGGACATTGCCAGCGCACTGCGCCCGGGCGAGCCGATCTACGTGCTGCTGTACGCTGCCGCGATCGTTTTCTTCTGCTTCTTCTACACGGCACTCGTGTTCAACAGCAAGGAAACGGCCGACAACCTGAAGAAGAGTGGTGCTTTCATTCCTGGCATTCGCCCGGGTGACCAGACCGCTCGCTATATCGACAAGATTCTGGTTCGCCTGACGTTGGCCGGCGCGGTGTACATCACCTTCGTCTGCCTGCTGCCCGAGTTCCTGATCCTGAAGTACAACGTACCGTTTTACTTCGGTGGTACCTCCCTGCTGATCATCGTGGTCGTCACGATGGACTTCATGGCCCAGGTGCAAAACTACATGATGTCCCAGCAGTACGAATCGCTGCTGAAGAAGGCCAACTTCAAGACATCGTAGGGCCGTGAGTTTCAGTATTGAGAATATTGGGTGTGGGCGGTGTACCGCCACGTTAAACAGTTTTAGGAGAATGAAATGAGAGTTTCGGCTTCGGTCAAAACCATCTGCCGTAATTGCAAGGTCATCCGCCGTAAAGGTGTGGTGCGTGTGATTTGCACCGACCCGCGCCACAAGCAGCGCCAGGGTTGATTGAAGAGTATTAGAGGACGCACATGGCACGTATTGCTGGCATCAACATTCCGCCGCACAAGCACGCTGAAATCGGCCTGACCGCCATCTTCGGCATCGGTCGCACGCGCGCCCGTCAAATCTGCGAAGCGAGCGGCATCGAATATTCGAAGAAGATCAAGGACCTGACTGACGCCGATCTCGAAAAGATCCGCGACCAGATCGCCTTGTTCACCATCGAAGGCGATCTGCGTCGCGAGACGACGATGAACATCAAGCGTTTGATGGACATCGGCTGCTATCGCGGCTTCCGTCACCGTCGCGGCCTGCCGATGCGCGGCCAGCGCACGCGCACCAATGCCCGCACCCGCAAGGGTCCGCGCAAGGCTGCGCAGTCCCTGAAGAAATAAGGATAGACCAGCATGGCTAAAGCACCTGCAAACAACGCCGCACAGCGCGTTCGCAAGAAGGTTCGCAAGAACGTTGCGGACGGTATCGCCCACGTGCATGCCTCGTTCAACAACACCATCATCACGATCACCGATCGCCAGGGCAACGCCCTGTCGTGGGCTTCGTCGGGTGGCCAGGGCTTCAAGGGCTCGCGCAAGTCGACGCCGTTCGCTGCGCAGGTGGCTTCCGAAGTGGCCGGCCGTGCTGCTGTCGAACAAGGTATCAAGAACCTCGACGTCGAGATCAAGGGCCCCGGCCCCGGTCGCGAATCGTCGGTGCGCGCACTGGCTGCGCTCGGCATCCGGATCAATTCCATTGCCGACGTGACGCCCGTTCCGCACAACGGCTGCCGTCCCCAGAAGCGTCGCCGCATCTGATCGTCAGTCCGCAAGGCGCAGCCGGCTCTTGAGCGGCTGCGCATTTGTTTTTTAACTAAGCCCACCGCCATCCGCATTTTCGCCGATGGCTCCCGCAGGCAACTGCGGCAGATGACACAAAGGAAACCACGTGGCACGCTACCTCGGCCCCAAGGCCAAACTTTCCCGCCGCGAAGGCACCGACCTGTTCCTGAAGAGCGCCCGCCGCTCGATTCAAGACAAGGCCAAGTTCGACTCCAAGCCCGGCCAGCACGGCCGCACTTCGGGTCAGCGCACCTCGGACTACGGTCTGCAACTGCGTGAAAAGCAGAAGGTCAAGCGCATGTACGGCGTGCTCGAGAAGCAGTTCCGCCGCTACTTCGAAGAAGCCGATCGTCGCCGTGGCAACACCGGCGCCAACCTGCTGTTCATTCTCGAATCGCGCCTGGACAACGTGGTCTACCGCATGGGCTTCGGCTCGACGCGCGCCGAAGCGCGCCAGCTCGTGTCGCACAAGGCGATCACGGTGAACGGCCAGTCGGTCAACATCCCGTCGTACCTGGTGAAGACCGGCGACGTGATCGCCGTGCGCGACAAGTCGAAGAAGCAGACCCGCATTGCCGAAGCGCTCCAGCTCGCCCAACAAGTCGGTATTCCGGCCTGGGTCGAAGTGAATGCCGACAAGGCCGAAGGTACCTTCAAGAAGGTGCCCGATCGCGACGAATTCGCAGCCGACATCAACGAATCGTTGATCGTCGAACTGTACTCGCGCTAAACAGACGATAACGGGCCGCCCTTCGCGGCCCGAATTTGATTTTTTTGTTCCCATCGGGAGGCACTTCCGATGGGTGCTTCACCAGCCTTACCGGTGTAACGAGCCGGGGGTATTGAGAGGAAGTCTGCATGCAAACCACCCTGCTGAAACCCAAGACCATTCAGGTCGAGCAACTTGCCGCCAACAAGGCCAAGGTCACGCTCGAGCCTTTCGAGCGCGGCTACGGCCACACGCTCGGCAACGCGCTGCGTCGCGTTCTGCTGTCGTCGATGGTCGGTTATTCGGCCACTGAAGTCACGATCGCCGGCGTTCTGCATGAGTACTCGTCGATCGACGGCGTGCAGGAAGATGTCGTCAACATCCTGCTGAATCTCAAGGGCGTGGTGTTCAAGCTCCACAACCGCGACGAAGTCACGTTGAGCCTGCGCAAGGACGGCGAAGGCCCGGTCCTGGCGTCTGACATCCAGACCCCGCACGACGTCGAGATCATCAACCCCGACCACGTGATCGCGCACCTGTCGCAAGGCGGCAAGCTCGACATGCAGATCAAGGTTGAAAAGGGTCGCGGCTACGTGCCCGGCACGATGCGCCGCTACGCCGACGAACCGACCAAGTCGATTGGCCGCATCGTTCTGGACGCCTCGTTCTCGCCCGTGAAGCGCGTGAGCTACACGGTCGAAAGCGCTCGTGTCGAACAGCGTACCGACCTGGACAAGCTGCTGGTCGAGATCGAAACCAACGGTGCGATCACCGCTGAAGACGCCGTGCGCGCCTCGGCTAAAATCCTGGTCGAGCAACTGGCCGTGTTTGCACAGCTCGAAGGCGGCGAACTGGCTGCATTCGATGCGCCGGCACCGCGCAGCGCTCAGCAATTCGATCCGATCCTGCTGCGCCCTGTCGACGAGCTCGAACTCACCGTGCGTTCGGCCAACTGCCTGAAGGCCGAAAACATCTACTACATCGGTGACCTGATCCAGCGTACCGAGAACGAGCTGCTCAAGACCCCGAACCTGGGTCGCAAGTCGCTCAACGAAATCAAGGAAGTCCTCGCTTCGCGCGGCCTGACCTTGGGTATGAAGCTTGAAAGCTGGCCGCCGGCCGGTCTCGACAAGCGTTGATTTTTGAATTGAGCCCATGAGGGCTCGTGCCCGGGCAGTACCTGATACGGCTGCCTGTTTAATAAAGTAAAGGAAAAGCACCATGCGTCACGGACACGGACTCCGCAAACTCAACCGCACCAGCTCGCACCGCCTTGCGATGCTGCAGAACATGATGAATTCGCTCATCGAGCACGAAGTCATCAAGACCACGGTCCCCAAGGCCAAGGAACTGCGCCGCGTTATCGAACCGATGATCACGCTCGCCAAGAAGCCCACGCTTGCCAACAAGCGCCTGGCTTTCGACCGCCTGCGCAGCCGCGACAGCGTCGTCAAGCTCTTCGGCGAACTCGGCCCGCGCTTCGCAGCGCGTCCGGGCGGCTACACCCGCATCCTGAAGATGGGTTTCCGCGTTGGCGACAATGCACCCATGGCTCTGGTCGAACTGGTGGACCGTCCTGAAATTAAAGAAGAAGCCGCCGAGCAAGGCGCTGCCGAATAAGGTATAATTCCATCTTGCCGCGCGATGGAGCAGCCTGGTAGCTCGTTGGGCTCATAACCCAAAGGTCGCAAGTTCAAATCTTGCTCGCGCAACCAATTTAAAAGGCCCTTTGAAATTCAAAGGGCCTTTTTCTTTGGTCGATGAATCCAAATAAAAAGCCCTCTCGCGAGGGCTTTTTTATTGCTCTGCCGGTCAGTCGGGAATGACCGCCGTCACTTCGATCTCGACCTTGGCACGGTGCTCGACCAGCGCCGCCACCTGCACGCAGGTCATGGCCGGAAAGTTGCGCCCCATCGCTTCGCGGTACACGGGCCCGAGTTCGGCCAGCCGCCGGCTGTATTCGTCGCGGTCCGTCACGTACCAGGTCATGCGTACCATGTGCTCTGGGCCGGCGCCCGCTTCGCGCAGCACTTCGGCGATGTTGCGCAGCGCCAGGCCGCATTGGTCGATGAAGTCGTCCGACTCGAACTGCTGCTGCGCATTCCAGCCGATCTGTCCGCCAACGAACACCATGGTGCCGCGTGCGGCCACGCCATTCGCATAGCCCTTGGGGGGTAGCCAGCCCGGTGGCTGCAAGAGTTTGTTCATCATGTTGTGCTGTTGAGTTGTCTCAGTTTGAATCGCTGGAGCTTGCCGGTCTCGGTGCGCGGAAGCACCGTCACAAACTCGATCTCCCGCGGGTATTTGAAGGGCGCGATGCTGGCCTTCACGTGGTCCTGCAGCGCCTTGACCAGTGCGTCGTCGCCTTCATGGCCGGGCTTCAGCACGCAGAAGGCTTTCACGATCATGCCGCGGTCCGGATCGGGCTTGCCGATGACGCCGCACTCGGCCACCGCCGGATGCTTGAGCAGCGCATCTTCCACCTCTGGGCCGCCTACGTTGTAGCCGGCCGTGATGATCATGTCGTCGGCGCGCGCCTGATAGAAGAAGTAGCCGTCGTCGTCCTGCACGAACGAATCGCCGGGGTAATTCCAGCCGTTCTTCACGTAGTCGGCCTGGCGCGGATCGTCCAGATAGCGGCAACCGACCGGGCCCTGCAGCGCCAGCTTGCCGACCGTACCGCGCGGCACTTCGTTGCCCGCGTCGTCCACCACCTTTGCAGTGAAACCGGGCACCACCTTGCCGACCGCACCGCGGCGCACCTGATCGCCCGCGGCGGAGATGTAGATGTGGAACACCTCGGTGCCGCCGATGCCGTCGAGCATCTCGATGCCGGTGGCTTCCTTCCAGAGCTGCCGCGTCGCGTCAGGCAGCGCTTCGCCGGCGCTCACGCAGATGCGCAGGCTCGGAGCGCCGTGCTGTCGAACGAAGGGCGCCATCTGTCGGTAGAACGTAGGCGCGGTGTAGCAGATGGTCGCGCCGACCTCATTGATGAGCTTCACGAGCCCTTCGGGCGTGAACGGCGCATCGGCAAAGTACACAGAGGCTCCGGCCCACATCGGGAACACCAGCAGCCCGCCAAGTCCGAAGGTAAAGGCCAGCGGCGGCGAGCCGATCACGATGTCGTCGCTTCGCGCCTGCAGCACGTGGCGCGGCCATGTCTCGCACATGGCGAGCACGTCGCGGTGCGTGGTGACCGGTGCCTTGGGCTTGCCGGTGGTGCCCGATGTGAATGCAAGCAATGCGATGTCGTCCGACGCCGTCGGGCACGCCGTGAACACACCGCTTTTGGCCGCCGCACGTGCCGACAGCGAATCGGGCGCATCGGGCTTGTTGAAGGCAATCACCGATGCGAGCACCGGATGCTCCCGCTGCGCAATCGAGAGTTCGTCGAGCAGCCGGCCATCGCACAGCGCCGCCACCGGTTGCGCCTTCTCGATGATGTCGCCCAATTCCTTGGCGCGCAGCAGCGGCATGGTGGCCACTGCAATCAGGCCGGCCTTGACCACTGCGAGCCACGCCAGCGCCATGGCCACCGAATTGCCGCCGCGCAGCAGCACACGGTTGCCTGGCACGAGCGCCAGATCTTCGGTGAGCACCTGCGCGATGCGGTTGACCTCGACGGCCGCCTGTGAGTAGGTCAGCGTGCCTGTCGGCGAACGCAGCATCGGCTTGTCGCCGAACCCCTTGGCGGGCGCCTTGTCCAGAAGCTCTTCGACCAGGTTCAGCTGATCGGGCAGCTGCAACTCCGGAAGGTCGTAGCGAAAGACCGGCAACTGCTCGGCGGGCGGCAGGCGGTCGTGAACGAAGCGGTCGACTTGGGCAGACACGGTATTTATCCCCGCAGAACGGATTTGCCAATGATCAGTTGTTGAACCTCCGTCGCGCCTTCATAGATGCGCAGCGAGCGGATGTCGCGGTAGAGGCTTTCAATCTTCGTGCCAACCTTCACGCCAAGGCCGCCGTGCATCTGCAGTGCCATGTCGATCACGCGGCTCGCGTTCTCGGTGGCGCACATCTTGGCCATGGCCGCCGCAGCGGACACATCGCCCACTGCGGCTGCACCGCGCTGCTCGGCGTCGTCGCGCATCCACGCGGCGCGATAGGTGAGCAATGCGGCGCTGTCGATCAATGCAGCCATCTCACCCAGCTTGGCCTGCGTGAGCTGGAAGTCGGCGAGCGTCTGCCCGAACATGCGGCGGCTCTTCGCATGCGCGACGGCCTCGGCGAGTGCTCGGCGTCCCATGCCCAGCGCGGCGGATGCCACCGAGGCGCGAAAGATGTCGAGCGTGCGCATTGCCAGCTTGAAGCCGCCGTTGAGCTCACCCAGCTGCGCCGTGCGCGGCACAACGCAGTTGTCGAAGCGCAGCGTAGCCAACGGATGCGGTGCCATCACGTCGATGTGCTCGGACGTGTCGAGCCCGGGTGTCTTCGCATCGACGATGAACACCGTGATGCCGCGCGTACCGCCCGTTGGGTCCGTCTTTGCGAACACGCAATAGAAGTCGGCGATGCCGCCATTGCTGATCCAGGTCTTCGTGCCGTTCAGCCGCCAGCCCTCGGCGGTGGGCTCGGCGCGCATCGCCATCGCGGCCACGTCCGAACCCGCATCGGGTTCGCTCAACGCAAAGGCCGCGATCTTCTCGCCCTTGCCTACGGCCGTGAGGTACTGTGACTGCTGCTCCGGAGTACCCGCAAGCGTGATCGCACCGCTGCCCAACCCCTGCATCGCAAAAGCGAAGTCGGCCAGCGGCGAGTGGTAGCCCAGTGTTTCGCGCAGCAGCACGAGCGCGCGCGAATCGAGGCGATCGAGCGCACCACCCGCGCTGCCGGGCACCGCATAGCGCAGCCAGCCGCCGTCGCCGAGGCGCCTTACCCACTCGCGGCAGGCTGCGCGGTCGTCGCGCTCATCGATCTCTTGCGCTGCGCACCAGGGCAGCAGGTCGCGCGCGAGCGAGCGATGGGCTTCGTCGAAGAAGGGCAGCGCGAGATGCGCCGTCGAAGGTGGAGCGGGAATCTTCGTCATCATGGCGTCAGTCCCCACCGAACACCGGCTTGCGCTTGGCGGCGAAGGCTTCGTAGGCGCGCTTGAAGTCCTCGGTCTGCATGCAGATGGCCTGCGCCTGCGCTTCGGCTTCGATGGCCTGGTCGATGGTCATCGACCATTCCTGCGAAAGCATCGTCTTGGTCATGCCGTGCGCGAAGCTCGGGCCTTCGGCCAGTTCGCGCGCCACCTTGGTGGCAGCTTCGAGCAGCGCATCGCTTTCGTGCAGCGCGTTGAAAAAGCCCCAGGCATGGCCTTCTTGCGCCGTCATTGCGCGGCCGGTGAAGAGCAACTCCGATGCACGGCCTTGGCCGATCACGCGCGGCAGCAGTGCGCAGGCACCCATGTCCGCGCCGGCAAGGCCTACGCGTGTGAAAAGAAAGGCAGTGCGCGTGGCGGGCGAGCCGTAGCGCAGGTCGCAGGCCAGCGCAATCATCGCGCCGGCGCCGGCGCACACGCCGTCGATCGCGCCGACGATCGGCTGCGGGCATGCGCGAATCGCCTTGACGAGGTCGCCCGTCATGCGCGTGAACTCCAGCAGCTCGGGCATGCGCATGCCGGTGAGCGGGCCGATGATCTCGTGCACGTCGCCGCCCGAGCAGAAGTTGCCGCCCGCGCCGGTAATGACGATGGCCTTCACGTCGGTGGCGTAGTTCAACGCGCGAAACAGGTCGCGCAGCTCGGCGTACGAGTCGAATGTGAGCGGGTTCTTGCGCTCGGGCCGGTTCAGCGTGACGGTGCCGACGCCGGCTTCATAGCTCCACGCGAAGTGCTTGGCCTCGTAAGGCGCCTTGGCCTCGAATTGCGCGCGCATGGGATTGCCCGCTCCGATGTAGTGCTTCATTCGGCCTCCGCCATCTGGCTGTGTGAGTGTTGCTTGACCTTGCCGAGCAGCTTGTGAAGCTGCGCGATCTCCTTGGCGCTGAGTCCCGCGAAGGCATCGACGATCCAGTCTTCGTGCTGCTGCGCCATTTCGTTGAAGAGCTTGCGGCCGCGCGCGGTAAGACGCACGCGCCAGGCGCGCCGGTCGCCCTCGACGTCGACGCGCTCCACCAGCCCTTCGGTCACCAGCTGGTCGGTGATGCCGGTCACGTTGCCGCCCGTCACCATCATGCGGCGCGAGAGCTCGTTCATCTTCAGGCCGTCGGGCGCGCGCTCGAGCTGCGACATCAGATCGAAGCGCGGCAGTGTGGTCGAGAACTGCGAGCGCAGTTCGTTGCGCACCTGCTTCTCGATCAGCTGCGTGCAGGTGAGGAGCCGCAGCCAGAGCCGCAGGGCCTCGGGGTGTTCGCTGTGGGCGCGCGCTTCGAGGTCCATGTCAGTGCGTCTCCTCGTTGTTCTGCGCGGCCATTGCGGCATTGGCCGCCGCGGCCATCTGCTGCTGCTTGGCGATCTCGCGGTACATCTGGTCGCGCCCGCTCAGGTACTGCTTCGGCCAATCGACATCGCGGCTCTGCAGCTTCGCGGCTTCGTGCAGCGTCCAGGCGGGGTCGGCAAGGTGCGGGCGCGCGATGGCGCAGAGGTCTGCACGTCCGGCCGCAATGATGCTGTTGGCCTGGTCCGCATCGGTGATGGCGCCCACTGCAATGGTCGAGATGCCGACCTCGTTGCGGATGCGGTCCGAGAACGGCGTCTGGTACATGCGGCCATACACGGGCTTTGCGGCGCGCGTGGTCTGGCCGGAAGACACGTCGATGAAATCGGCGCCGGCTTCCTTGAAGAGGCGCGCAACGATGACCGCGTCCGCGTCGGTGTTGCCGCCGGGCGCCCAGTCGTGCGCGGAGATCCGCACGCTCATCGGCTTGTCTTCAGGCCAGGCGGCGCGCATCGCGCGGAACACTTCGAGCGGATAGCGGCAGCGCGCTTCGATGCCTCCGCCGTACTCATCGGTGCGCAGGTTGGTCAGCGGGCTGATGAAGGCCGACAGCAGGTAGCCGTGCGCGCAGTGCAGCTCGAGCCAGTCGAAGCCGCATTCGGCCGCGCGACGGGTGGATTCGACGAACCGCTCGCGCATGTCGTCCATCTGCTCGCGCGTCATGGCGGCCGGCAACTGGTTCTGCTCGCCATAGGCCACCGCGCTGGCGGACAGCAGCGGCCAGTTGCCGCTCTCCAGGGGCTCGTCGGTGCCTTCCCAGCCCACGCGCGTCGAGCCCTTGGCCCCGCTGTGGCCGAGCTGCATGGCGATCTTCGCGCTCGACTGCGTGTGCACGAAATCGACGATGCGCTTGAACGCGGCCTGCTGCATGTCGTTGTAGAGGCCGGTGCAGCCGGGGGTGATGCGGCCTTCGGGCGTCGGGCTCGTCATTTCGACGAACACCATGGCGGCGCCGCCGAGTGCGCGTGCGCCCAGGTGCACCAGCAAGAAGTCTTGGGGCACACCGTCGACCGCGCTGTAGGTGGCCATCGGCGACACCAGGATGCGGTTCTTCAACGTGAGGCCGCGCACGGTAAGCGGCATCAGCATGGGCGCCACCGGCTTGCCGCCCGCAAGCCAGCGCTCGTAGCCGCCGAGCCATTCGGTGTCGCGCACGCGCAGGTTCTCGTGGCTGATGCGCTGCGAGCGCGTGAGCAATGAATAGGCAAACTGCTCGATCTGCATGCCGGTGTAGCGCGGCACGTTTTCGAACCATTCCGTAGAGTTGCGCGCCGCGTTCTGGATCTTGAGCACCTCGACGCTGCGGCGTGCCTCGTAGCCTTCGAGCACGTGGTCGACAGTGCCGCCGCGCTCGAATTCATTCGCCAGGTCGATCGCGTCTTCGAGCGCGAGCTTGGTGCCCGAGCCGATCGAGAAATGCGCCGTGTGCGCCGCGTCGCCCATCAGCACCACGGGCACCGAGCGGCCCTGCACGTCGATGCGGTGCGTCCAGCGTTCGCACACCACGCGCGGAAAGCGGATCCAGTTGGCCGAGCCGCGCAGGTGCGTGGCGTTGCTGATGAGCGGATGCCCGCCCAGGTACTTGGCGAACAGCTTCTCGCAGAAGGCGATGGCCTCGGGCTGCTCCATCTGGTCGAGGCCATGGGCCTTCCACACCGCCTCGGGTGTTTCGACGATGAAGGTGGATGTCTTGTCGTCGAACTGGTAGGCGTGCGCCTGGAACCAGCCGTGCTCGGTCTGCTCGAAAGCAAAGGTAAATGCGTCGAAGGTCTGGTTCGTGCCCAGCCACACGAAGCGGCAGTTGCGCAGGTCGATGTCGGGCTTGAACACATCGGCATAGCGCTGGCGGATGCGGCTGTTGAGCCCGTCGCTGGCAATCACCAGGTCGGCGTTGTACTGGGCGGCAATCGCCTGGTCGTCCGTCGCGTCGGTTTCGAACACCAGCTTCACGCCCAGCGCCAGGCAGCGCTCCTGCAGGATGTTCAGCAACCGCTTGCGGCCGATACCGCAGAAGCCATGCCCGCCCGAGCGCACCTGGCGGCCCTTGAAGAACACCTGGATGTCGTCCCAGTGGTGGAACTCGTTGCCGATGAGCGCCGCGGTCTCGCCGTCCGCCGCCGCCAAGTTGGCCAGCGTCTGGTCGCTGAGCACAACCCCCCAGCCAAAGGTGTCGAACGGGCGGTTGCGCTCGACCACGGTGATGTCGAGCGCCGGGTTGCGCGCCTTCATCAGCAGCGCGAAATACAGCCCGGCGGGCCCGCCGCCGATGCACAGGATGCGTTGAAGGTCCATGGCGGGTGCGGCTGAAGCGCCGGCGGTAAGGCTGTTCATGATTGAATAGTTTAAGCATAAACAATGTGCTGTCAACGGGACCACTACCACAGGGGGTACCTTGCAGGTTGTGCGATGTCATGCAAAAAACTGAAAAAATCAATACCATGGCCGCACCATGCAAAGCTTGATACCCAAGATCGAGTCGCAGCTTGCGTCGCTGCCCGTGCCCATCGCGCTGGAATTGCCTGATGGCCGAAGAGTTGCCAAGCCGGGGTCCCGCGTCACCCTGGCGTTCAGCGAGTGGTCCGCGCTGGCCAAGCTGGCCGCCCGCCAGGTGGGCGCCATTGGCGAGGCGTATGTAGAGGGCAAGGTCCAGATAGAAGGCGCAATGCGCGACCTGATCGACGCAACGGTCGGCATGCTGCCCGGCAACCCCGCCGAGACCAACACCACCTGGTGGACCCGCCTGGCCCGGCTGGCCAAGTCCCGCGGCTCGCACTCGCTGAACAAGGATGCGGAGCAGATCCAGTTCCACTACGACGTTTCGGACGACTTCTACGCGCTATGGCTCGACCCGCGCCGGGTTTACTCGTGCGCCTACTTCCGCACCCCCGAGCTGACGCTTGCCCAGGCGCAGGAAGCCAAGCTCGACCACATCTGCCGCAAGCTGCTGCTGCAGCCCGGCGAGAGGTTCCTGGACATCGGCTCCGGCTGGGGCGGCCTGCTGATGTGGGCGGCCGAGCATTACGGCGTGGACGCCACCGGCATCACGCTGTCGAAGAACCAGCATGCGCATGTACAGCGGCTCATCGACGAAAAAGGCCTGCAGGGCCGGGTGCGCGTGGAGCTGCGCGACTACCGCGAGCTTTCCGCCGATGCGCCTTTCGACAAGATCGCGTCGGTCGGCATGTTCGAGCACGTGGGTGCGGCCAACATGCCGACCTATTTCCGCAAGATCCATTCGCTGCTGAAGCCCGGCGGCCTGGTGCTGAACCACGGCATTACCTCGGGCCAGCTCGACTACCGGCAGCTGGGCGCGGGCATGGGCGACTTCATCGAGAAGTACATCTTTCCGGGCGGCGAGCTGCTGCATGTGACGCATGTGCTGCGCGAAACGGCTGCCGCGGGGCTGGAGATGGTCGATACAGAAAGCCTGCGCCCGCATTACGCGCGCACGCTCTGGGCCTGGTCGGACGCGCTCGAGGCGCAACTCGGCACCGCACGCGAAGTGCTGGAGCGCACCGGCGGACCCCAGAGCCGCAATGCCGAGCGCATCTTGCGGGCGTATCGCCTGTACCTGGCGGGCTCCGCCATGAGCTTCGAGCAGGGTTGGATCTCACTGCACCAGATGCTTTCCACCAAGCCGGACGGCAGGGTGGAGCACGGTGCGCTGCGCGGTTCGCAATCGGTGTACCCTTTTGCCCGTGACTACATCTACAAGTGAGTAAAAACAACCATGCTGTATAAATTTCAGTCGCGGGCTACGCCTGACTTCGTCATGCTGGAGGTGCATGCGCGCCAGCTGCTCGACATCGTCGGCAAGCCGGCCGCGCCTCAGGGCATCATCACCGTCGAGCAGATTCCCGCCGCCATCGCGGCGCTCGAGTCGGCGCTGGCACGCGAGGCCAGCAACGCCCCCCACAACCACGACGATCACGTCGTCGAAGGCCACGCCGATGACGCCGAAAAGCAGCATGTGAGCCTGCACCAGCGCGCCGCGCCGCTGCTTCACATGCTGAGGGATTCGCTGGCCGAGAAAAAAGACGTCACCTGGGGCACCTGACCAGGCCGGGGCGGTCAGTCGACCTTTGCGCCGGAGTCCTTCACCACCTTGGCCCACTTCACATGCTCGCTGGCAATCAGCTTGGTGAAGTCGGCGGGTGAATTGCCGCTCGGAATGGCGCCTTGCGCCAGCATCTTTTCCTTGATGGCGGGCGTGCCGAGCGACTTGGCCACTTCCTGCTGGATGCGGTTCACGATGTCGGGCGGCGTGCCGGCCGGCGCGAGCAAGCCGAACCAGGAACTCGCCTCGAAGCCCTTGAGCGCCGGGCCACCCGCTTCCTCGACGGTCGGAACATCGGGCAGCGCCGGGGAGCGCTGGGCGCTGGTCACGGCCAGGGCCGTGAGCTTGCCGCCCTTGATCTGAGCCATCGACGAAGGCAGGTTGTCGAACATCAGGTCGGCATTGCCGCCCACCAGGTCCAGCAGCGCGGGGCCCGAGCCCTTGTACGGAATGTGCGCCATGTAGGTGCCGGTCATGCTCTTGAAGAGCTCGCCCGCCAGGTGGATGGACGTGCCGCTGCCGCTGGAAGCCATGTTGAGCTTGCCCGGGTTGGCCTTGGCGTACTTGATGAAATCCTGCACGTTGCGGATGTTCAGTGCCTTAGCCTTGTCGGCGTTCATTTCCATCACATTGGGCACGGCCGCCACCAGCGTGATCGGCGCGAAATCCTTGATCGGGTCGAACGGCAGCTTGGGATAGAGCGCGCGGTTGATGCCGTGCGTGCCCACCGTGCCCATCAGCAGCGTGTAGCCGTCGTTCGGCGCGCGCGCGACAAGCTCGGCGCCCACGTTGCCGCCCGCGCCCGCGCGGTTGTCGACGATGAACTGCTGGCCGAAGGCCTTGGAGAGTTCGGGCGCAACAGCACGCGCCAGGATGTCGGTGGTGCCGCCGGCAGCAAAGGGCACGACGATGCGCACCGGCTTGTTCGGCCAGGTGTTCTGGGCCCACGAAGGAGCAGCCGCAAGGGCGATCACCGCTGCGGAAGCGGCAAGCGCAGTCCGGCGATTCGTTTTGAAGATTGAAGAAGTCATGCGCGCGTTTGTACAGGTGAACGGCTTCGCGCGTCGCGGGTAAAAACCCCGGTGGTGCGCCGGGTATGCCGGGTATGCCGGTTAGGCCACCTGCATCCGCTCGGCGAAGCGCTCGCGGCGAAAGCGCTCCAGCACAAAGTCGATGAACACCCGCGTCTTGGCCGGCAGCAGCTTCTTGCTCGGGTAATAAAGCCAGACCGCGCCCGCATCGAAATGCCACTCGGGCAGCAGGCGCACCAGTTCGCCGCTGCGCAAGCCCCGCTCGACGAAGGGCATCGGCAGCATGGCCACGCCCAGGCCCATCAGCGCGGCATGCGCAATTGCTTCCGGATCGTTGAAGATCGCGCGCGGCCGGGGCAGCTCCACCGTGGTCTGGTCGCCGGTGGCGTGCTGCAGCGTCCAGCTGCGCAGCCGGCCTGTCGGCGAAGAACGGCGCAGCAGCGCATCGAACTGCGCCAACTCGGCTGGATGGCCGGGCAGCGTGCGGCCCGCCAGGTACCCCGGGGCGGCCACCGCCACCACGTGAATGCGCGCCAGCTCGCGCGCCACCATGCCGGGCGACAGCTCGATGCCGCCGCCAATGGCCGCGTCGAAGCCCTCGCCCACCAGGTCCACCTGCTGGTTGTCGAAATGCCAGTCGGGCAGGATCGACGGGTAGCGCGCAAGAAACTCGCCCATCAGCGGCAAGACATGCTCGCGGCCGAACGCCTGGCCCATGCTCACCTTCAGCGTGCCGGCCGGTTGGCCGTCGTCCTTCGAGACATCGGCCACCGCGTCTTTCAGCGTAGTGAGCGCCCCGCCGATCTGCCCCAGGAACCGCTCGCCGCCCTCCGTCAGCGTGAGGCGGCGCGTGCTGCGCTGAAACAGCCTGACGCCCAGGCGCGCTTCGAGCCGGGCAACGTTCTTGCTGACCGCCGCGGGCGTGAGCCCCAACCTTCGGGCGGCGGCCGAGAAGCTGCCGCTTTCCGCGCTCTGGACAAAAGAATCGAGGTGATTGAGCGGTTCCATTCGCTCATTTTCAACCAATGGTTGAATTTGATTGCACCAATTGACGGCTACCGCGAGGGTAATGAAATCCTGACACTGAAGGTCTTCCACTTCACAACTGCAGGAAACAACATGGCCTCCACCCCCCAACCCACCACTCCCGTCCTGGCCGGCAAGGTCGCTTTCGTCACCGGCGGTTCGCGCGGAATCGGCGCCGCCATCGTGCGCCGCCTGGTTCGCGACGGCGCCGCAGTGGCCTTCAGCTACGCCAGCTCCAGCGCTCCGGCCGACGAACTCGCGCGCAGCATCGAAGCCGAAGGCGGCCGCGCGCTGGCGCTGAAGATCGACAGCGCCGATGCCGCCGCGCTCACGGCCGGTATCGACGAAGCGGCCCGCACGTTCGGCAAGATCGACGTGCTGGTGAACAACGCCGGCGTGTTCCTCGGCGGCAGCCTCGACGACTTTTCGCTCGAGGACTTCGACAAGACGCTCGACATCAACGTGCGCGCCGTGTTCGTCGCGGCCAAGGCGGCCTCGCGCCACATGGGCGAAGGCGGACGCATCATCAACATCGGCAGCACCAACGCCGAGCGCATGCCCTGGCCCGGCGGCAGCGCCTATGCCATGAGCAAGTCGGCGCTGAAGGGGCTGGTGCAGGGTCTCGCGCGCGACCTTGGCCCGCGCGGCATCACGGTCAACAACGTGCAGCCCGGCCCGGTCAACACCGACATGAACCCGGTCGACGGCCCGAACGCCGCCGCCATGCACGGGCTGATGGCGCTCGCCCGTCATGCGCATCCCGAAGAAATTGCAGGCATGGTGGCGTACCTGTCCAGCCCCGAGGCCGGTTTTGTGACAGGCGCGAGCCTGAACATCGACGGCGGCTTCGCGGCCTGAACGGCTGAACTGATGGGCCCCTCAGGGCCCGGCATCAGCCCAGCAGCTTTTTCGCGGCCGCCACCACGGCTTCGGCGTCGACGCGCGATTGCGCTTCGAGCACCGGCGCATAGCCGACCGGAATGCGCGGCGCGCCGAGCCGCGCCACGCGGCACCCGGTGGCTTCGGCGGCGCTGGCTGCAATCTCGGCACCGAAGCCGGCCACCTGCACCGCCTCGTGCACCACCAGCAGCCGCTGCGTGCGCGCGCAAGAAGCAAGCACCGTCTCGCGGTCCCACGGCCAGAGCGTGCGCAGGTCGATCAGGTCGGCCGCAATGCCTTCGGCCGCGAGCGCATCGCAGGCGGCCGCGCATGCCTGCACCTGCTTGCTCCAGCTCACGATCGTGATGGCGTTGCCTTCGCGTACGCGCCGCGCCTTGCCAAGCGGCACGGCCATGTCTTCGTCCACGTTACCGCGCAGGCCCCACAGCGTCTTGTGCTCGATGTAGACCACCGGATCGCCGCACTGCAGGGCGGCGCGCAGCAGGCTGTAGTTGTCCTGCGGGGTCGAAGGGCTCACCACCACCACGCCCGGCAGGTGCGCGAACCACGCTTCGAGCGACTGCGAATGCTGCGCGGCCGAAGCGTCCCAGATGCCGCCCGGCATGCGCGCCACCAGCGGCACCCGGCCCTGCCCGCCGAACATGAAGCGGTTCTTGGCGGCCTGGTTCACCAACTCGTCCATGCCGCAGAGCGCAAAGTCGACCACGCGCATCTCGACCACCGGGCGCAGGCCTGCGAGCGCCATGCCCACGCCGGCACCCATGATCGCGGCCTCGCTGATCGGGGTGTCGATTACGCGCTCGGCGCCGAAGGTCTGCTGCAGCCCCTTGTACTGGCCGAAGATGCCGCCGCGGCCCACGTCTTCGCCGAGCACCACCACGCGTGCATCGGCTTCCATTTCGCGTTGAACCGCGAGCACCGCGGCTTCGGAGTAGCTCAAATCCTTGAAATCCTTGTTCAGTGCCATTGGCCGGCTCCGATGGTCTGCACGTCGCTGAAAGCGGCGGTGGCGTCGGGCCAGGGTGCCGCATCGGCAATGGCCAGGGCGGTATCGACCTCGTCGCGGGCAGCGTTTTCAATCGCGTCGAGCGTGGCAGCGCTGACGCCGTGCGACAGCAGGTGCCCGCGTGCCCGTGCAATCGGATCGGTTTCGAGCGCAGCGGCGAGTTCGGCCGGATCGCGGTACGCCGCGAGATCTACCGAGACATGTCCCTTCACCCGGTAGGTCAGCGCATGCAGCAGGCGCGGCCCGCCGCCGTCGCGCACTTCGCGCACCAGTCGCGCAGCGGTTTCATGCACCGCGAACGCGTCGTTGCCATCGACCTGCGTGGCCGCAATGTCCATGGAGGCAGCACGCGCCGATGCACCCTCGCCCGCCGTCATCGGCCCGCTTGCGGTGGTGGCGCTCCAGCGGTTGTCCTCGCAGACGAAGAGCACCGGCAAGTCGTACACGCGCGCCCAGTTCAGCGCCTCGAGAAAGGGTCCGCGATTGATTGCGCCGTCGCCGAAAAAGCAGACCGTGATGTCACCGTTTTTCTTGAGCACCTTTTGCGCATGTGCAGCGCCCACGGCAATCGGCAGGCCGGCCGCCACCACGCCGTTGGCGCCGAGCATGCCGACCGAAAAGTCCGCAATGTGCATCGAGCCGCCCTTGCCGCCGTTGAAGCCCGTGGCCTTGCCGAACAGCTCGCACATCATGCGGACCAGGTCAGCGCCCTTCGCCAGCGTGTGGCCGTGGCCGCGGTGCGTGGAGGTGAGGTAATCGCTCACGCGCAGATGGGCGCACACGCCTGCCGGCACCGCCTCTTGCCCGGTTGAAAGATGCAGCGGCCCGCGCACCTTGGCGGAACCGGCGGCCTGCTGGCCATAGGCGCTCACGCCACCCTGGCTGGCCGCTTCGGCGGCGTTCTCGAAGGCCCGGATGCGCACCATGGTGCGGTACAGCGCCTCGCCGATGATTTCTGGCGTGGCGTTTGAATTGCTCGAAACCATTTTGTCTCCAGCGCCGGTGATGCGGGCGCATGGGAAAAAATGGTATCAAGCGTGACGAGCCTTCGGCACGGGGCTTACCCCCGACGCGTCTCGGTTGCCTCGGCCGTGTCTTGCGAGGGTCGCGGCTTCAGCTTGGACGGGGCTTGCGCCAGACCGTGTCGTTCACGATGTCGATGTAGCTGGCCACGATGCGGACGATGGTGTCGGACGCGTGAGGAGCGAGGTAGTCGGGCACGTTGCACGGTCGCCGGTATGCCGGGTCGTACGCGAGACGCACGAGGCGCACTGCCTCCAATACGCGCTCGGCGCTCGCACTGCTGAAGACCAGGGTCCCGCCATCGACACCCTCCGCACGTTCATGCGCATCGCGCACGGAAACCGCCGGCAAGCCCAGCAGTGCGGCTTCTTCGGTGATTGTCCCGCTGTCCGATATGACGCAGTAGGCCTCCTGTTGAAGCCGGACGTAGTCGGTATATGCGAACGGCGGCAGCAGCCGCACGGCGGCGGAACCCATTTGCAATCCGGTGGTTTCCAGCCTGGCGCGGGTGCGAGGGTGGGCCGAGACGATCACCGGCAGACCGTGGTCGCGTGAAAGAGCCCCTACGGTCTCCACCAGCTGTGCGAGCTTTTCCGGTGCATCGACGTTTTCTTCGCGATGCAGGCTGACCACCAAATAAGCGTCAGGTGCGAGCCCCAGCGTTTCGAGAACGGTTGAGCGACCGATCTTGTTCGCATAAAGACGCAGCACCTCGTCCAGGTGCGAGCCGACCTTGAAGATGCGATCGGCCGGCAATCCTTCCGCCAGCAGATAACGGCGTGCATGTTCGGTGAGCACCATGTTCACGTCGCTGAGGTGATCGATGACCTTGCGGTTCAACTCTTCCGGTACACGCTGATCGAAGCAGCGGTTGCCCGCTTCCATGTGGAAGACCGGAATCTTCTTTCGCTTGGCGGGAATCACGCACAGGCCGGAGTTGGTGTCGCCGTAGATCAGCAGCGCTTCCGGCCGTTCATTGTCAAAAATCGCATCGCTGCGCGCAATGACCTGCGCGATGGTCGCGGCGGGGCTGTCGGCGGCTGCTTCCAAAAAATGGTCAGGCCGACGGATTCCCAGGTCGTCGAAGAAGATCTGGTTGAGTTCGTAATCGTAGTTCTGCCCCGTATGAACAAGCACATGCTCGAAGGCCTCATCGAGCTTGGCGATCACGGCGCTCATCTTGATGAGTTCGGGCCGCGTGCCGATCACGGTCATGACTTTGCGCTTCATGGTGCAACCGTTTGCCTGGCTTGTGTGCGCCCCAGTTGCGCCTGGATGTAGTCGAGGCCCATCAGCATTTCGATCAGCGCGGCCTGCTCCAGGCGCTGGGTGTTGTGCGAGGTGTAGTCCTGAGCCTTGTCGATATCGACTCCACCTTCAGTATAGAACTCCGAATAATTCAAGTCCCGTCCATCGGCCGGAATGCGGATGTAGCGGCCCAGGTCCTTGGCACGAGCCATCTCTTCTCGTGCGACCAGCGTTTCGTAAAGCTTCTCGCCGTGCCGCGTCCCGATGATGCGGATCTCGCTGCGGCTCTCGAAGATCTCGCACAGCGCCTGCGCCAGCTCCATCACGGTGGTGGCCGGTGCTTTCTGGACGAGGATGTCGCCCTGGCGGCCATGCGCATAGGCGTGCAGAACCAGGTCCACGGAGTCGGGTAGCGACATCATGAACCGCGTCATTTGCGGATCAGTCACCGTAAGGGGCAGGCCCGCCTTGATCTGCTCGACGAACAGCGGGATGACGGATCCGCGCGACGCCATAACGTTGCCATAACGGGTGGCGCAGATGATCGTGCGCGAATCGGCGTGCAGCCTGGCCTTGGCGATTGCCAGCTTTTCCATGAGCGCCTTGGTCATCCCCATGGCATTGATGGGATAGACGGCCTTGTCGCTGCTGAGCAGCACCACCCGGTCCACGTCGCGCGCGATTGCTGCGTTGAGGACGTTCTCTGCTCCGAGCGCGTTGGTGCGGATGGCCTCCATAGGGTAGAACTCACAGGAGGGAACTTGCTTGAGCGCCGCTGCATGAAACACGAGCTGCGCACCTCGAAGTACCTGAGCAACGCTCTCGTACTGGCGAACATCGCCAATATAGAACTTCACTCGTCGGTCGTGAAGCGCGATGCGCAGCTGATGCTGCTTGGCTTCATCCCGGCTGAAGATGCGAACTTCCGCGATGTTGGTGTTGAGGGCCCGGCGCACGATCGTTTCGCCGAACGACCCTGTGCCGCCCGTAATCACGATGGTCTTTCCGGAGAGGGCTTCGATGGTCATGGGAAAACCTTTCTCATCTGCTCGATCATGTCTTTCCACGACGGGGCGATGTAGCCTGTGGCCGAATGAAAGCTCGACCCGTCCAACGACCGATCGATGACCGGCTCGTCGGCTGGCTCGATGGCGATGTCGTGCCCATAGGTCCGCGCGAACAGCGCAAGGAGGTCGAACTTGCTGATGGGTGCCGCACTGACGTGATATACCCCCCGCAGATCTGGCCGCGGCAGGACGTATCGGCCCACCACGTCAGCAAGCTCCACCGTGGTAAGGCCCGAGAAAAGCGCACGTCGGAATCCCTTGACGGGGCCTTCCTGCGACAGGAACCACTCCAGCAAGCCGTGGGCCGATGCCAGTTCGGGGCCGACGATGGAAGTGCGCAGCGTGATGGTGTGCGGGGCGTGCAACTCACCGAGCAATTTCGAGCGGCCATAAAGATCCTGGGCATCACACCGGTCTGCTTCGGTGTAGCGCCCTTGGCTGCCGTCGAACACGCAGTCGGTGCTGAAGTGAACAACACGCGCGCCCACCATCCGGGCCAGGCGCGAAAGGCGGTGCGGCAGCATCGCGTTGATCGGCAAGACGACCAGCGGATCGTTGGCAGAGACCTGCTGCTTCACGACCCCTACGCAGTTGACGACCACCTCCGGGCGCAGCTTATCGAGCACGCTGGACAGCATGTCGGCGTCTGTGACGTCGACGCCTGCCAAAAGCCTCGAAGCTATGAAAGAGGGGAGTCGGTCCGCCGCGCTGCCGGCGCGCACCGTGCCATAAGCATCGATACCGGGAAGCTCAGCGAGCCGTCGCAGCATGGCGTGGCCCAACATACCTGTGGCGCCAAGGATCAGGACTTTCATAGGCAAACCTTCACGCAGCGTTCATCGACGCAAATTGGGCGTTGTCGGCTGGGCGCAGCACGGGCGAGCCGGATGCCAGTGCCTCATCGAGCCGGACAAGCCGGTGCGCGGTGCCAAAGAAGCGCCGCTGAGTCTCCGCGAGTTCCAGTGCCGCGGCGGCGCAACGCTCGTCCGCAACCACGAACACCTCCCCGGGCCGGACGCTCAGGGGCGGTGGCAGATTGCCGCGGCGAGGGAGCAGCGTGACCACTCGGCGCTCGACCAGCGTGCCCGCGTCTTCTAACAGGCGATCGAAGCGGCGCCGAAGTTCATCGATGCCGGGCCCAGAGTGGTTAAAAGATTGCGCACCCTCTTCAGGTGCAAGCAACGTCCAGCGTGCGCGGCTGGAACCCTGCGGCCTGAAGCGGAAGGGCGGGGTTTCACGCGGCAGCCCCATCGGCCCGGTTTCGGCGAGCGCCGGGTCCTGCAGCAGAAAGGAGAGTTCGGCCAGTCCGGCGACCAGTGTCGGAACATCCGGCACCTGACGCATTCCACTGGATTTCTCGCTCAGCGCGGCTACGCCTATCTTGATCCACGTGTGACCAGTGTGCTCGCAGACACGAAGGAACAGCCGCTCGATCGCATGTGCATAGGTCACCCCCGAACCCACCCCGGCACCCTCGGGAAAATCGTTGGCGGCCAAGCCGAGGCTGAGCAACGGGCTCAGCGCCGCAGAGCGCGCCCAGAACATGGAGCCCGTTGGAAACTCCAGTGGCTGCTCTCGCCGAAGGTCAATGCCCATACGCGCGGCCAGCATTTGTGCATCTGCAAAACTTCGCCCCCAGTCGAGCGAACTGCGCAGAGGCGCCCAATGCTGCGGCATCACCACCCCCAGCCTGGCGTCGTGTGCAAATGCGGACAGAATCGATTGCACGGTCTCAGGCGAGCCCAGCAAGGTTTCGTACAGGTAGTGCCGCCAGCTTTCACCGTGCCCCCAATGGGAGGATTTTTTTCCGTGCAGGTAGAGGACGATGTCGTGGCGCGCATGCGCCTCGCGCAGTTGGTGCAGCCGCGGTGCGATGTCGCCGCCGCGATTGGGGACCACGTGTACTTCCAGCGCCCCCAAAGTCCAGCCTGCAAAAACCTGCTCGATGGCGAGCCGCTTGTGGGTGGTGTCGGTGGTAATGAACACGCTGCTTCCGAGCGGGAGATGACGAAGTGCATCCCGTGTTTCGATTGCCAGGTCTTCGTAGAACAGGTGCACCATCGCTGCTATGCGAAACGGTGGCAGCGCCATGTTCCTCGCCGCTTCGCCAAACGGGACGGCCAGGAAGCCGTCGAGCTGCGGGTCTGGCAGAACGGCGCGATCGGCCGGCCCGGGCACGGCGGCATCGAACTGCATTCGCTTGGTCCTGAGAGCCTGCTGTTCCTCCCACCAAGCGGTGAGCGGCGTGCCAGTGTTCGTGTTCGCAGCGCCCGCTCGTCCGGCTTCGTCTACGCATGCGGGGTGCTCCGGCAATGGGCTCGCCCTTTCGTCGAGCATGATGCCCAGGCGGTGAGCCAACTCCTGGTCCTTCCACTTGTGCGCAAGGATCCAGCCGGACGCGACGGCTGCCGTAGGCGGCTGTGCCAGAGTGCGCTCGAATGTCATGCCCATCAGCCGGAATTTCGCAGCCGACACTTGCAGGACGCGAATGCCGCATGCATGTGCCCGGAACGAATAGTCGGCTGCTGCCGCAGCCATATCCATCCGCTCGTCAAAGGGGCCCAGCCTGTCGTAGACGGATCGCGAAATTGCCAGGCAGAACGGCGATGCCCATGGCTGTTCGACCGGGAAGGGAGTTTCCTCGGTCGCGACCTGCTCAAGTGCCGGTTGCACGAGCGTTTCGCCGCCCTGTGCTCGCATCACGCGAGCCATTTCCGATACGGCGTCCGGCGCCAGCACGCCACCGGCATCGAGCGCCAGGTAAGCCTGCGCGCCGCGGCCGAATGCGGCATCCATCATTCTGTTGTGAGCTGCCGCTGCGCCTGCCGCGCCGCGCCGGGGCAGGCAGCCAATGCCCGGCGGAACGACTTGTGAAAGCGCAACCGCAAAGCCGTCATCGGCGACCAGCAAACTCCCGCGTTCTTTCTGGCCTGCTGCGCTCAGAGCAGCCAGGGCACCGCCGAGCGCGCATTGCAATTGCCCGAGAGCGATATCCGCGGCCACCACGCCCGCCGCCAATGGCAGCACCGTCGTCGCAGACAGGTTCCACCCTGCTGCGTCACGGCGCTGCACTTCGGCTTGCAAGTCAGCCACCAACGAAGGTTGCGGCGTGGCAGCGATCGCGGATGGCGCGGCGTTGGCTTGCGGCTCAGCGGAGGCGATCGCGGCCTTCCGAAGAAACTCACGCCGGGCGCGCAGTCCGCTGAGGAGCCGTCCACGCAACGTCCACCAAGCCAGCTTGGCCGAGCGGCGAAGCAAGGTTCGCAATGGCGTGGGAAGCCGCGCGGAAATTCGTTGCAGCAGCAAAGCGACGCGCCATGCGGTACTGGCTTCGATAGTTGCCATCCGATGCGAGAGCGCATCGGCTTGGGCCTGCACAGCTGTATGCAACCGCTCACGCTCCTGCACGCGTGCAGCCCATCGGGCGAAATCCTGCTCGCTGCGTACGGCCGCGTGTTGCAGGGTAACGACTTGGCGCTGCAGCAGTGAAAGGGCGGTTCGGTCCTGCGTGCCTTGTTGCCGAGCGTCCCAGCTTGCGCCTGCCATGGCGAACGCGGTTTCGAATGCCGTGGCCTGTTCGGGTGCCAACTCACACAGGGCGCGCAGGGGCCGCGGTGCCTCTGCTGCCTGCCCCGCAATCACCAAACCCAGTCCCGCGCCTGCTGAAAGCGTCATGCTGGACGACCGGTCGACCTTGCCGTCCCAGCGCCGCCACAGCAAAGCCCCGCGCTGCCCGGAGTGAATTCCATGGACCAGCACGACGGCACCATCGGCGAGATTTGTTTGCCAGTGCTGCGGCTGTGCCTCGTCCTCGTCAAGGGCGGCATCGATCACCAGCAGATCGATTGCGCCGTCGGGAAACAGGCACCGTTCGAAAGAACCGCCGGACTCAAGGATCAGTGCCTGCATTTCGTCGCAAGCGGGGCCTTTGCCTCCCACACGCCAGAACGGGCGCATGCCCGCGACCCAGAACGCGAAAGGTGCTTGCGGCCACGGCATTCGCGCGCGTTGCCCCCCTGGGGGACCAGCGAAGAGCGGCAGCAGGCCTTGCAGGGCAAGGGCCCCGGCTGCTTGATCGCCGGCTGTACTCAAGAGGCGACCTCACTGGCAGGCTGCTGCGACACCATTTTTTGCGCGCGCGCATAGTCTTCGGGCCGGCCGATGTCCAGCCATTCGCAATCTGCTTCATAGGCGTGAACGCGCCTGCCGGCGGCCATCATTGCGCTCAGCAGATCAGGCATGTCCAGTGCCTGCCCCGGCACCACGAATTCGCGCAGGCTGTCACGCGTCAATGCGTACACTCCCATGCTGACAAGATAGTCCGTACGCGGTTTCTCGCGGATGCTGGTGATGCAGCTCTCGGCGTCGATGTCGATGACGCCATACTCGATCTGCATGCTTCTGCGCAGCACAGAGACGGTGGCATCGGCCTCCCGCTTGAGGTGCTGCGCGGCGACTTCGTTGAAATCCAAGGTGGTCACAAGGTCGCCGTTGAGCAATAGAAAACGGTCCGCCATGCGATCGAGCACCTGCGACACCGGGCCGCAGGTTCCCATTGGCGTATTTTCGACGGCGTATTCGATCGACAGCCCCAACGCCCGTCCGTCGCCGAAAAATGCTTCAATGAGGTGGTGCAGGTGATTGACCGCGAGGCACACGCGTCGCACCCCATGCGCGTGCAACTTGCGCAGAAGGTATTCGAGCACGGGCGCGTCGCCCAGCGGCATGAGTGGCTTGGGCAACACCGTCGTGTAAGGCATGAGGCGTGTGCCCTTGCCGCCTGCCATGACGATGGCCTCGATGGGCCCGCCGTTCACCGGACGTAGCTGCCGCGCGGCAGCAGTTGCGGATGCGCCTGGAAGAATTCGACTGTGCGGCGGATGCCTTCCTCGATGTTCACTTGGGGGCGCCAGGGAGTTGCAGCGGTGAAGGCGGCGTTGGAGGACACCAGCCGGTCGACTTCGCTGTTTTCCGGCCGGAGGCGCTGTGCATCGGACTCGATTCGCGCCGGCACGTCCATCACGCGCAGGATGGTCCGTGCCAGTTCTCCAACCGAGATGCTCTCCCCGGTTCCGAGGTTGTAGACACCCCCGACCACCGACTCGTTGCTGGCTGCCGCAATGAAGCCGGCCACCGTATCCTCCACGAAGGTCAGATCCCGCACAGGCGTGGTCGCTCCGAGTTGGATGGCTTCAGGACGGCCAAGAGCTTGGCCGATGATGGCCGGGATGACGGCGCGCGCTGACTGGCGGGGGCCGTAGGTATTGAATGGCCGTACCGTGACGGCCCTCACCCCGAAACTCCGAACATACGACTCCACCAGCTTGTCGGCTGCGATCTTGGTGGCGGCATACGGCGATTGCGCCTGAAGCGGGTGTGCCTCGTCCATCGGCACATACTGTGCACTGCCGTAGACCTCGGATGTGCTGGTGTGCACAAGCAGCGGCTGACCGCACGCGCGCACGGCTTCCAGGATGTTCAGCGTACCGCCCACGTTGGTGTGCAGATAGCTTCTCGGCGCCGAATAGGAGTAGGGGATGGCAATCAGCGCGCCCAGATGGAAAACGGCTTCGCAGCCGTCGACCAGATTCTTGACGAACTCGCCGTCGTTGAGATCGCCATGAACGATCTTGACCTGCGACAGGACATCGGGAGCGGTCAGCGCGAGATTGCCGATGCTAGCGGCCGCGTTGTAGCGCAGCAGTGCGCGCACGTTCGCGCCTTCCCGCACAAGAGCCTCGACGAGGTGACTGCCAATGAAACCGCCTGCGCCGGTCACAAGAACTTGCCTGTTTCGCAAAGTCATCTCCTTCGTTGCGGCCGGACAGACGTTTCGCCTATCCTGCCGTTGGTTTAAAGTTTAGTCGGCAATGTATCCACATTTGTGTCGCTCTCGGAAGAGGTGACACCCTCTACCGCAAGAGAAGACCGCTCGCCAACGCCTGGAGTAAGAAGATCGAATGCAAGGCTCGGAAACGAGGGCAGGTTCGCCTGTGGCAGGCAATCACGAACTGGTGTCGATCGTCATACCGGTCTTCAACGGCGCGCGCTACCTGGGCGAAGCCATCCGCAGTGCGCTTGGCCAGACCTGGCCGGCAGTGGAAGTAATTGTTGTCAATGATGGATCGGACGACGGCGGTGCGACGCAGCGTGTGATCGAAAGCTTCGGTACCGCAGTGCGCGTGATCGTGAAGCCCAACGGCGGAGTTGCCACGGCGCTGAATGCCGGCATTGCCGCCATGCGGGGAGCGTGGTTCAGCTGGCTGAGTCATGACGACCTGTATCTTCCCCGCAAGATCGAGCGCTACATGGAAGTGCTCGCCACAGCGCCTGAGGGTGCCGTGGCGTTCGGCGATACCGAGTACATCGACGGGCGAGGCGAGTTGCTGCACCGTGCTGAATTCACGCGCGGATTTTGCGCGCAGGACGATCCGCGCTGGAATGTGCTGGAAGGTCGCATCAACGGCTGTGCGATGCTGATTCCGCGCGTCTGCCTGGAGGCTTGCGGACCATTCGATCCAGCCCTGCCGACTACGCAGGACTATGCGTATTGGTTCCGGATGGCGAGCCGTTATCCGCTCATACCAGTGCGGGAGGCGCTTGTACGCGGGCGGGTGCACAGCGAGCAAGGGTCGCGGCATTCACGGCACCTCGAAGAGGCAAATCTGCTCTGGGTCTGGATGCTCGAGTGCCTGGACGCGGAAGACAGTACGCCGGCGGTACGAAAGGCACGGCTGTATCGCGTGCTCAAGTTCCTGCGCGTGAGTTCGTATGCGGGCGCTCGTGCATATGTCGAAGCCCGGTTGGGCGAGCTGTTGGCAGATGCACCCGTGGCGTTGGTGTGCGCAGCCGATGATGGCAGCGCGGGCGCTGCCCTGCAGTCGCTTGCCGCGGCTGGCGGCGCTTGCAAGGAACTGATGCTGATCGATCGAGCGGCCGACGCGGACACCGCATTGCGCATTGCAGCGACGCGGTGGCCTATCTCGGCCGTGACCATTCGTCTTCCGGGTGCGGCTGCGCATGCGGCCAGCGCGGTGCGTGCCGCGCTGCGGCACAGCCGTGCGCGCTTGCTGGTATTTCTCGACCTGTCCCTCGGACCGATCGATGCGCAAATGCTGCGGGATGCGCTGCTGGCGGTGGATTGCGGCGCCGTGCAAAGCGCCAACGCCGGCGATGTGGCATCGCCGGGCTCTTCCTGGTTGGGACCGTTGCGAGCTGCCGTGATCGACAGGGACGCCGCGGCTGAATGCATGCAGATCGGCGACGATGCAGCTGCCATGCGGGCGCTGCTGTCCAGGCTCGCGCCATCGTCGCCCCCCTCCGGTACTGTGGGCGTTCCGCCGCGGGCCTTGCCTCCGGCCGTCGAGCGCGGCGCAGTCGGGCAGGCTCGCCTTCCCCTGAGCGTGGCGTTGCGGCCGACCTGTCCCACGCTGCTGATCGTCGTGCACGGCTGGGGCGGCGGCACCATCCGTTATGCCGAGACTCTCGCGCAATTGCATCGCGCTCAGGTCAATGTGCTGTTCGGGTGGGGAGTCGCCGAAGAAACGTTCTTCCTTTCCTCCGTTGGCGCGGAGGCTCCGGAAATCGCCTACCGGATGCCCGCCGAGATGAACCAGCTCAGCGCCGACCTGCGGGACCTTCAGGTCGCACGCGTCGACGTGATGCACACCATCGGCATGGACACGCATCTCGAAGCCCTCATCGATCGGCTGGGCGTGCCCTTCGATCTCACTTTCCTGGACTATCACCAGGTCGCAACCCAGCCGCATCTCGTGGATGAAACCGGCGTCTTCGTAGGCGACGACGCACTGGCCGGCGAGGAGTGGCCGTTCAAGCGCAGCGCGCGCTTTCAACGCCTTCGGGCGGCCGATCGTCTCATCGCATGCAGCCGCGACCTTGCAAGCCGCATCGAGCGGCTCGCGCCGGGGCTGCGCGTGCTGGCTGTCCGGCTCCCCGAACCGGGCAATCCCGAACGATTTGCCCTGCATGCCCCGCCGCTGGCCGATGGCGAGGAGCTGCGCGTCCTGTGCCTGGGGCGTTTCGCGCCGCACAAGGGTGCGAGCATCGTCATGGATGTTGCTGAACTGCTGCGGACACGAGGGCTGCGCATCCGGATCGACTGGCTCGGCGGCATCTTGACACCGCCTCCACTGGACATGCTGATGAACCCGCACGTGCGGCTTCTGGGCGAGTACCGGCAGGGCGAACTCAACGCCTGGGTCTGCCGGCTGCGTCCGCACCTGGCATGGTTGCCGTTCAGTGCACCCGAGACGCACAGCTTTGCTTTGTCGGAGGTGATGCTGCAGGGCCTTCCTATCCTCAGCACGGGCCTGGGTGCTGTCGCCGAGCGGCTGTTCGGCCGGCCGGCCAGCTGGGTGCTGACGCCGGAAGAAGTCTCGGCGGAAAACATCGTGAACCGGTTGGAGGCCTTGCAACGTCAGCGGATGGCGACGCCCGCACGATGGCTGCCCGTCAATCACCTGCCGCCGCTGTCGGCGCACTTCTACGAGCGTGAATACCTGCGTCCGTTGGCTGCATCTTGAGCCGGGCGCCGGGCGCCGACGCGACGCACCCGGCGAAAGCCGGCGCCACCGCATTCGCGTCGGCGACGGCACTGGCGGATGCGGGCGAATCCAGGCGCTGAGCCGTCCACAAAGCCTCGATGCAGGCGCCGAGGTCGACCCTCGGCACCGCGATGCCCAGCGCTTGCAGGCAGGACGTGTCCCCGAGCATCACATCCACGGAGCTGACCCCGCGCTGGGCATGCTCGATCTCGACCTGCACATCCATTCCGCATGCATCGATCAGCATTTGAACCAGCTCATCCATGCGCACGGCATGTCCCGTGCAGACCGGCACCACGCGGCCGACCACGTGGGGATGCACGGCCAGTTCCGAAAGCACCCGCACTGCGTCGCCGAGGGCGACCACATCCCGCAGCGCACCCAGATGCCCCGTACGCAGCACGCCGCCCGTCGATGGCAGTGCCGCGAGCGCGCGCGCGAATCGTCCCATGGCTAGGTGCGGGCCCATGCCGGGCCCGATGATGTTGAACAACCGTGCCACGACGACCGGTACGCCCGCAGCGGCGGCTGCAAGCGCCATACGGGTCTGAGACAGCTTGGCCGCGCCGTAGGGCGTTACCGGCGCGCAAGGCGTGTGCTCGCCAGCGGGCAGGGCTGCCGTAGTCAGCGGGCCGTACTCCGCCGCTGAACCGATCAGGACGATGCGCGGCGGCCGCTCCATGGCAGCGGCGGCTCGCAAGAGTGCTTCCGTCGCGCGCAGTTCGGTATCGAAGGTCTGTGGATACACGGGGGCCGTCGAGCCCGCCAGATGGAACACGATCTCGGGTGCGGCGCGATGCAACTGCGCCTGCAGCTGCGGCTCATCCGAGAAGTCCGCGCACAACAGCTGTGCGCCAGGCAAAGGCACCGCGGGCGGCCGCCGCAAAAGGCAAGTCAGGACTGCGCCGTTGGCATGCAGGTGCTGCGCCAAGGCGCGTCCGATGAATCCGCTGGCTCCGGTAATCAATGCAGGCACCGGCGCGTGCGGCGTCGCAACATCCCTGTCTTGCGTGACGGATCGCGCTTGGCAGTCTTTGCTCATCGATGTTCTGTCTCCAGTGGTTCGAACGGCGCCGGAACAGTTTATAACCACACAGATCCATATCAACAATCCGGGCAGTGCATTCGCAGTGTGATCGTGTGTGTGTCCAGCGCAGCTCGGGCATATGCGAACGCCGTTCAGATCGCCCCCATGGAGACCGCATGCCAATAGCACCCAGCGAACAGAACCAAGGGTTGCGCGCGTTGCGCGGCCTGGCCGCCTTGCTTGTTTTCTTCCAGCACATCATCTGGCAGGCAAACCTGATCTCTCCAGGTCCGGTCGATTTGCTGTACGCCTTCAATCTCGGCGGCATCGGGGTTCTTTGCTTCTTTGCACTGTCTGCGTTCCTGATTTCGGCAAAGGCCTCCGATCCGCCGCTTCGCTTCGTGGTCGAGCGCCTCCGGCGAGTTGTCCCGGGCTTCTGGGTCGCGCTGCTGCTCGCCGCGCTACTGGACTACGTGCGGATCGGCACGAATGGGTTGAGTTGGCAGCTCTTCGCCTTCCTGCCGCTGGGCGATGTGCCCTCAGTCAGCGTGCCGTACTGGACGTTGTACTACGAAGTACTGCTCTATGCGCTCATCTTCGTCGTTGCGCGTGTGTCGGTTCGGCTCGTGGGCCCGTTCATCGTGGTGTGGGCCGTGGTGGCTTGGGTCTGGCAGGACAGGCCCTATGGCAACGGACACTATCTGTTCCCTACGTGGTATCACATGGCGTTCCCGGTGTTTGCCGGATTCTTCGGGGTCGGGGTTCTCGTCTCATGGCGCTCCCGCTGGCCTGTTGCGCCGGAACGGCGGCAATGGATGCTGCTGATGAATTTAGCGTTAGCGATGGTGTGCTTCGCTACTCCCGGGCTCACGAAGATGGCATGGGCGCATGAACTGTTCTACGCCCGCCCTTACATCCTGCTGCCCGACCTCCTGCGACCCGACATCGGAATGCTCTACCTTCTCCTCGGGACAGCGTTTGCATTGCGGGCCGCGGTTCTATGGCGTGCCACCGGATGGGGCGGCCGCATGCTCGGCATGTTCGGCGATCTCTCGTACGGCATCTACCTGATCCACATTGCTGTCATGTTCATTGGCGGTTGGCTGATTGCCCGCACCGGCATTGCAATGAGCTATGCGACGGCGGCTGTCGTGCTGACGCTTTTCGCCTTGCCTCTTTCCATGCTGTTCGGCTGGTGGGAGTTCAGGCTCCAGCAGTGGCTCAAGCAGATGCAGCGCTTGTGGCGGTCGCGCCGGCAGCCCTCCGCGCTGGAGATGGGTCAGCCGGCCATGTGATCGAGCCCATGCGCTCGCGCATGCGCCAATGCGTCTCTCCCTTGGCAAGCTCATGCCAGAAGCGCCGGCGGTAGTGAAAGGTCGCGGGCATGATTCGATGGCGCTGTCCCGCCGATGCAATATTGCAGTGCCACCAGCGTTCGACTTCGCCCAGGCCGCGCGCCGCGTCTTCCTCCGGAAAAGGAAACGATTCCATCAGCTCTCGCTCGCACAGGAAGCCGGTTGGCAGCGTATCGGCCGACAGAAGAGCCTCGACTTCGCCGTCGGCCTCCGAGAACAGTCGAAAAGTCATGCCTTCGGTGGAGAAGTGGTCGCCGGAATAGGTAAGCAGCATTTCGGGATGCCAGATGCCGCCTTCGGAAATGACGCCGCGTAGGCCCGCCAGCAGCCAGTTGGCGCTCCACAGATCGGTGCCGTCGGCCCATGCCAGGTAGCGCCCGCGCGCCGCCCCAGCGGCGGCATTGCGCAACGCGCTTCCGATGGTTTCGCCGCTTGTCAGAATTTCCCAGGACGCGTCCAGGTTGTCGCTGCACCATGAGGCGACGCGCGCCTGTTGGGCGTGCATCACCACCAGCGACTGCACCGAAAAGCCCGCGCTTTCCGCAAGGCCACGTGCACGCCGCGCGGCGTGCACGCAGCCATGAAAGGTTGGCACGTGATCGCACGCGAAGAGGACGATAGAGAGATCCGGAGTCTGCAAAGGCGTCATGCTCTTCCTGTGTCGAGATAGCCTGGAATGGCGTGGAAGCTGCGGCGAAAGTTTTCCCAGGAGTGTCGCTGCGCCAGGCGGGCTTGCGCGGCCGCAACGCGCCGTTGTGCTTCATCGGGCCGGGCGCGGATTTCGTCGAGCGCGGCGATGTATTCCTCGACGGCGTCGGGGCCGCTCACGAGCCAGCCGGTGTCCTCGTCGATCAGTTCGCCGATGCCTCCTACATCCGGCGCCACCACCGGCAGGCCGAACGCGACCGCCTCCAGCACCGCAATCGGCATGCCCTCGGCCATGGTGGTGAAAACGAAAGAGTCGAACTGCTCGAATGGTATGTCGGCCAGGATGCCGAAGGCGCCGTGCCGATGCACATTGTGAGCGGCATCGATCCACGACAGGTCGAGCGGAAGCGATCCCTTTTCCTGGCGGTCGCCGTAGATGTGGAAGCTGCGGTCCGGGCAGCGCTCGGCAATGTTCTTAAGAACGTCCAGGCGTTTTTCCCAGGCCACGCGGCTCATCCAGAGCGAACGGCGCACCCCGGGGTCCCGGAATGGCCGCATGTCGGCTTGCGGATTGCCGCGCAAGCCGACCACGGGCGTGGGCGTCAGATGGAAGCGCGCAAGGTCTTCGTGCGGCAGTGCATACGTGGCCCGGGCGCGTTCGACTACACGCCGGTTGTCCACGATGAATCCGGCCATGTCGTCGAGCGTGTCGGGCAGGTATTGCCAGAATGCGCCCACCGGAATGTCTTCCATGATGCGGATGTCGCTGTACACGTTGCCGAACAGGCGCGTGTCGCGGCTGTACTGCGCGCCGCGGTAGCGGAACGCCAGCCATGCCACCGTGCTGTTCACGGTATGGACCGTGGCGGGGCGGAACTGCACCATCAGCCGATCGAACAATTCCAGGCGTGTGTCTGAATCCATCTGAGTATCGAGATCGTTGAACGCCAGGATCGGCATGCCGTAGCGGCGTTGCTCGCTCAAAGGCAGATCGAAGATGGCTTCGGGTGCAACGACGCAGCATTCATCTTCGTCGTAGTGCTCGGCAAGCATTCGCAGCAGGTTCTGGCTCACCCGCTCGGAACCGCCGTTGAAGCCCAGCCACGGAAGCGCAACGATATGGCGAACCTTGCGCGGCATGCGCGCCAGCGCGTCGCGCATCAGGCGGCCGCGCAACACGGCTGGAGGCGGCTGCCGACCGGCGCGCACGATGGACTGGAAGGCTTCACTGGGATTGAGGACGTGCGCGACTTCGCGCAGTTCGTCAAGATCTGCCCGAAGCGCGGGCCAGAGTTCATCGAATCGATCTGGCGCAGGCGCGGCGGGTTGCGGCTCCGCGCCGGCAACCGCAGTGGGCTCAAGCTGCGGACGCGGTTCAGCGACAGGTTCGGCTTGGGATTCGGACGGTTGCGAGGCCGGCGTTCGGGCATTGGGTGGCGGGCCTAACGCATCTGGAAAAAAAGCCCGAACGATTCGCGCCAGCAATCGTGCGGCGGGCCGGGTTGCCGGCCAGTGGTGTACCGCGGCCTGAGCCATCTTCAACAAGATCATTCGCCAACATCACCTTCGCCGCCGACGCCTGCGCAGCGTCAGTGGCAGCAGATTGACGTGCTCATGGCGATCCTTTAGCCTCGGCCGCCACGATTCATTCTAAACAGCCACTGGTGCCTCCTGCCGTCTCCGTCATCACGCCTACGTTCAATCGCGCGGACATGCTTCCAGAGACGCTGGACAGCATCCTCTCGCAGCCTTTCAAGGACCTGGAATACATACTTGTCGATGACGGTTCGACCGACGGCACGCGCGAACTCGCTCGCGCGTACGGCGACAAGATCCAGTATCTGCACCATGCCAACGCTGGCGAATCGGCGTCCGTCAACCGCGGGTGGGCGCAAGCCAGGGGGCGCTACGCCGCCATCGTGTCTTCCGACGACCCCATGCTGCCCGGATGGCTTGAGGAGAGCGTTGCATTCATGGACGCGAATCCGCATGTGCTGGTTTGCTACCCGGACTGGCGCATCATCGACAAGGCATCCCAGACAGTGAGTGTCGTTACCACTTTTGAATACACGCTCGAGGCGATGGTCGGGTGGCTGCATACTTTTCCAGGACCCGGAGCGCTGATCCGGCGCGCGCCATTGCAACACCTGCCCCGGCTGCGCGATCCACGCTACCGCTACATGCCGGATCTCGAGTGCTGGTTGACGCTGGGGCTGATCGGCCCCTTCGCGCGAGTTCCCAAGGTGCTGGCGACTTGGCGCCAGCACGAAGGCTCCATTACCGTGGCCGACCGGTCTTTGCGGCGCGCGCAGGAGTTCATCGAACTCGCGACGACATACTTCCGACGCCCCGAGGTGCCGGCCGCGCTGCAGCCGCTGAGGGTGCCTGCCCTGAGCCGTGCGCATTGGTATGCCAGCTGGGTGCTGCAGGAAACGGCGCCGGTGCGTTCGGCCTTGCATCTGCGGCGCTCCTACGCATTGATGCCGGAAGATCTGCCGGGAATGCCGGCTCAGTTGAAGCGCTTCGAGCGGCCTTCGCGCAAGGCCGTGCTGCGCACCATGCGACAGGCTGTCGCGCATCGGTGGAGCTGAGTTGCGTCGCGTGCTGCTGGATCTTCGCGAGAGCGACACGCTGCGTGGCTTCCATGTCGCCGCGGCGGCCATGCTGATGGCGTCGTCGCTTGGCACGGTGGCTTGCCAGGCAATTGGAGGCGCGGAAGGCGACGAGCGGCTGGCGCTGGATCTGCTCGCTCACGACACCCAGGTGAATTTCGAACCCTGGACCGAGGGCGATGCGATGGATCTGCTGATTGTGACGGCCGAGCAATGGCCCGATGATCCGCTCTCTGCTCGGGCCATCGCGTCCTCGCGGACCGTATTGTTCGGCGACGCAAGCTTCAGGCTGCGGCGTGGTTCGGACGCTCCGGCTGTTCCTCCCGGCGTGGTGACTGTCGATGGCCATGACACCGCGGCTCTGGCGCGGCGTGCGCTCGAGCTGCTTGGCCAGGGTTCATGAGCGGCACGCGTGTTCACCGGCTGATGCTGGTCGGCATACCCAACAGTCCGCACCTGCATCGTTGGGCTCGGATGATCGCGCGTCCGGATGTGTGCATCGTCATCGTGCCGTCTGTTGCGTTGAGGTATGAGTTGCCTCCGGATATCCGGCCCGTAGAGCTGTCCGCATTGACTCCGGATTTGCCTGCCGGCATCTACATGCTGCATATCGAAGGCTTGTCGGGAGCATCGCGGCGAACGGATGACTCGACCGGCTATCGTCCGCTGACGCACCACTTCGTCTCGCCGGCATTGCTGCTCGACCCCGGGTGCCTGATAGATGCCATCCACGCATTCCAGCCGCAGATACTGCATGCGCATGAAATACAGATGGCCGGCTACGTCTGTCTCGAAGCCGCGCGGCGCATGGAACACCGCTTTCCCCGCTGGATCATGTCGAACTGGGGAAGCGACACGGCGCTGTATCACAAGTTTCCGGAGCACCGGGAGCGGCTCGAAGCGGTGGTCAAGCGGGCAGCGCTCTACTTGCCGGACTGTTGCCGCGACTATGCCATTGCGCGCCGGCTTGGGTATCGGGGCCCCGTGCTGGCCGTGCTTCCATCTTCGGGCGGCATGGATCTTGAGCCGCTGCTCGGCGTGCCCAGGCTGCCGCCTTCTCGCCGGCGCACGCTGCTGGTGAAGGGCTATCACAACTGGGCGGGGCGGGCGATGCTGATCCTGTCGGCCATTGCGCTCGTGCGCCGTCAACTCGCGGGGGTGAAGATTCGCATTGCCGCCGCAAGCCCTGTGATCGAGTCAGCTGCCCGCCGCCTATCGCGCGAGACCGGGCTCGATGTCGCAGTGCTGCCTTATACGGATGACCACCTCGAAGCCATGGCACGGCTGGCGGAAGCACGCGCGGTGGTCGGCATCAGCATTTCCGACGGCTTGCCAACGACCGTGCTCGAGGCTATGGCAACAGGCGCACTGCCCATTCAGAGTTCGACCGCATGCGTGGGCGAGTGGCTCCAGCATGGCGTAGGGGGGCTTGTGGTCTCGCCGCACGACACGCGCGAAATTGCCGAAGCGATCGTGCGCGCAATGACCGACGACGCGCTGGTCGAATCGGCAGCACGGGTCAACCTGGAGGTGGTGCGGCTGCGCTGGTCATTGGCTACCAACGCGCGCCGCGCATGGGAAATCTACGACGGTACCCACCGCGAATCCGAGACTGCTGGGAATCGGTCTTTCTCCTGAGCCATGGCGTTGTGAACGCGCGTACACATGATGTTGCGCGTTCACGGGAATTCCCGAATGCCCACCGGGTTGCACCAATGGGATAGTTAGTTCGCCCTTCAAACTAACTAATTTCTTACACGGCGTTTTCGCCGGGCACCACCACAGGAGAGACATCGATGCAACTCAAGCACACCTTGGCCGCCATGGCCTTCGGCCTCACCGCAGTGAGCGCATTGGCCCAGACCGTGGTCGGCGTGAGCTGGTCCAACTTCCAGGAAGAGCGATGGAAGACGGACGAGGCCGCCATCAAGGCCCAGCTCGAGAAGCTCGGCGCCAAGTACATCAGCGCCGATGCGGGTGGTTCGCCTGAAAAGCAGTTGGGCGATATCGAGGGGCTGATGTCCAAGGGTGCCAAGGCGCTCATCGTGCTTGCGATGGACAAGGACGCGATCTTGCCCGCCATCACCAAGGCCACGCGCCAGAAGGTGCCCGTGGTGGCGTATGACCGGTTGATCGAAGCGCCCGGTGTTTTCTACATCACGTTTGACAACGTCGAGGTCGGCCGCATGGAGGCGCGCGAGGTGTTCAAGGTCAAGCCCAAGGGCAACTACGTGATCATCAAGGGCTCGCCGAGCGACCCGAACGCGGACTTTTTGCGTGCGGGCCAGCAAGAGGTGCTGGACGCCGCCGTGAAGAAGGGCGACATCAAGATCGTCGGCGACGAATACACCGAAGGCTGGAAGCCCGAGGTCGCGCAAAAGAACATGGAGCAGATCCTCACCAAGGTCGGCAACAAGGTCGACGCGGTGGTGGCAGCGAACGATGGCACCGCCGGCGGCGCGGTGGCCGCGCTCACGGCCAAGGGCCTGCGCGGCATTCCGGTGTCGGGCCAAGACGCCGATTTCGCGGCGCTCAACCGCATCGCACTCGGCACGCAGACCGCCACCATCTTCAAGGACTCGCGCGAGCTTGGGCGCGAAGCCGCCAGCGCCGCCATCGCGCTGTCACAAGGCAAGCCGGTCGAAAAGGCCGCGCCGTGGAATTCGGGGCCGAAGAAGATTTCGCTGTCATCCCGCCTGCTCACGCCGGTGCCTGTCACGCGCGACAACCTCGACGTGGTCATCAAGGCCGGCTGGATCAAGAAGGACGAGCTCTGCAAGGGCGTCCCGGCGGCCAGCGCGCCAGCGGCCTGCAAGTAGCAACAGTAGCGACAGCCACAGCGGCGAACACAGCCGCTCGCAATTGATCCGCGCAGCACTGCGCCGGCCGGCCAGCGGGCCCGGCCGGAGAGCCGGCGCGCACCCGTACCTTCGAGAGGGCAAAAAAATGAGCAACCAAACACCAGGCTGGTGGCGGCGCACCGGCGTCGACTTGCGGCTGCTGTTGATGAGCGTGCTGCTGATCGCGATGGGCGTGGTCTTCAACGTGATGTCCGGCGGCGTGTTTCTTTCGCCCGAGAACCTCTACAACGTGGCGCAGCAGACGGCCGTGGTGGGCATCGTGTCGACGGTGATGGTGCTGGTCATCGTCGCGCGCCACATCGACCTCTCGGTGGGCTCCGTCATGGGCTTCGTCGGCGTGCTGATCGCCTACCTGCAATACACCTCGGGCTGGTCGTGGCCCACGGCCTGCCTGGCGGGCCTTGCGGTGGCGCTGCTGGTGTCCATCTACCAGGGCTGGCTCACCGCCATGCTGGGCGTACCGTCGTTCGTCGTCACGCTGGGCGGCCTGATGTCGTTTCGCGGCGCGGCCTTCCTGGTGGCCGACGGCAAGACACAGCCCGTGAACGACGAGTTCTTTCAGCGGCTCGGCGGAGGCTACGACGGAGGCATCGGCACCACGGCAACCTGGGCTATCGCTGCTTTCGTGGCACTGGTGCTGTTCGCCCGCATGCTGCAGAAGCGCCGCGCCCGCGCCCATCATGAAATGCCCAACGAGCCGCTGTGGATGGAGGTGCTGCTGACGGCGGTGCCCGCAGCTGTGGTGTTCGTCTTCGCGGCGGTCATGAACAACTACCAGATTGCCTCTAAGGACGCGCCGCAGGGCCTGCCGATTCCGGTGCTGATCTGGGCCGTGGTGGCTATCGTGCTCTCGTTCATCGTGCACCGCACGCGCTTCGGCCGCTACGTGTTCGCGATGGGCGGCAACCCCGATGCGGCGGCGCTGGTGGGCATTCCGGTGAAGCGCGTCACGCTGATGCTGTTCGCGTTGCTCGCGGTGCTGGTCACGGTGGCGGCCATCGTGTCGATTGCACGCCTCAATGCCGGCACCAACTCGCTGGGCACCGGCATGGAGCTGTACGTGATCGCGGCGGCCGTCATCGGCGGCACCGCACTCGCGGGCGGTACCGGCTCGATCTTCGGCTCGGTGCTGGGCGCACTCATCATGCAATCGCTCGACAGCGGCATGCTGCTGCTCGACGTGCCCATCGGCAAGCGCATGGTGATCATCGGGCAGGTGCTGATCGTGGCGGTAGTGTTCGACGTGCTGTATCGGCGCAAGTTTGGGGAGAACTAGGGCGTGTTAACACTACTGGCGTGACTCCAGGCTCATATCGGAAACTCCGGGTATGGAGATCACGCAAGCCCAAT
>NZ_JBBCBV010000017.1:0-93868 GCF_037204045.1 Variovorax sp. CCNWLW225
CTTCTGTATGCGCCGAGGAGCGCAGATGGAGGCGGGATCAGGGCCGCAGCTGTTTGAGCGAAGCGAGTTCTGCGGACTCCCGCCGGAGTCGAGCACCGCAGGTTTCCCGTAGCGAAGCGCAGGGACGCAGACAGTAGGGGTCGCCTTTCTTTGCTTACTTTCTTTGGCGAAGCAAAGAAAGTGAGTCGCCCGCCGGGGCGAGACCCGGCCTCGGGAAGCAAACCAAGCCAGCTACATAAGCTACCAACAAAGAGTTCGTTTGAGAAAGCACCCCCTCAAACCTACATTGGCGGGATGACCCAGCCCGACCCAGCCCGGCAGCACTTCGAAGTCCGCCCCTTCACCGCCCCCGTAGGTGCCGAAATCATCGGGCTCGACATCTCCAAGCCCATCAGCGCTGAAGACTTCAAGCGCATCCACCAAGCGCACCTCGACCACCACGTGCTGGTCTTCCGCGGCCAGCGGATCACCCCGCAAGAGCACATCGATTTCAGCCGCCGTTTCGGCCCGCTCGAAGTTCACGTGCTGCACCAGTTCCACCTGAAGAACCACCCCGAGATCCTGATCGTTTCCAACATCAAGGAAAACGGCGAACCCATCGGCCTGGGCGATGCGGGCGTCTACTGGCACTCGGACATCTCGTACAAGCCCCAGCCGAGCCTAGGCTCCCTGCTGCATGCGCAAGAGCTGCCGAGCGAAGGCGGCGACACGCTCTTTGCCGATCAGCATCTCGCTTGGGAAGCGCTCGACCCCGAGCTGCAGCAGCGCATCCTGCCGCTCAAGGCCGAGCACAGCTATCTCGCCAAGTACGAAGAGTTGCGCGCCAAGAACCCGTGGCGCCCCAAGCTCTCGCAGGCGCAGATCGACCAGGTCGCCCCCGCGGTGCAGCCGGTGGTGCGCACGCACCCGGAAACGGGCCGCAAGGCGCTGTTCGTCAGCGAGCATTTCACGACGCGCATCGTCGGCCTGCCGCAGGAAGAAAGCGACGCACTGCTGGCCGAGCTGTTCGCGCACAGCGTGAAGCCCGAGTTCGTGTATCGCCACCAATGGGCGCCGCACGATCTGGTGTTCTGGGACAACCGCTCGCTGATGCACCTTGCGGCGGGCACGCCCGACCATCTGCGACGGCGCCTCAACCGCACCACCATCGTCGGCGACACGCCTTTCTGATCTTCTCCTGGACTCATTTCAATGAACCGATTCACACGCAAGGCCGCCGCGCTCGTCACCGGCTTCGGTCTCCTCGCGGGCAGTCTTGCTGCCCATGCCGAAGGGCAGATCCGCATCGCCGAGCAATTCGGCATCGTCTACCTGCTGCTCAATGTCGCGCAGGAACAAAAGCTCATCGAGAAGCACGCCAAGGCGGCCGGTGTCGATGCCAAGGTGGAGTGGATCAAGCTTTCGGGCGGCTCGGCGGTGAATGACGCGCTGCTCTCGGGCAACATCGAGATAGCGAGTGCCGGCGTGGGCCCGCTGCTCACGCTGTGGGACCGCACCAAGGGCAAGCAGAACGTGAAGGGCGTGGCATCGCTGGGCAACTTTCCCTA
Source organism: Variovorax sp. CCNWLW225 (assembly GCF_037204045.1). Taxonomy (NCBI): domain Bacteria; kingdom Pseudomonadati; phylum Pseudomonadota; class Betaproteobacteria; order Burkholderiales; family Comamonadaceae; genus Variovorax; species Variovorax sp. CCNWLW225. Next base: position 1,548 of record NZ_JBBCBV010000017.1, read on the forward strand.
CTACCTGGTGAGCAACAACCCGAACGTGAAGACCATTGCAGACTTCACCGACAAGGACCGCATCGCCCTGCCGGCGGTGGGAGTCTCGGTGCAGTCGCGGGTGCTGCAGTTCGCATCGGCCAAGCTCTGGGGCGACAAGGAGTTCAACCGGCTCGACAAGATCAGCGTGGCGGTGCCGCATCCCGATGCTGCGGCGGCCATCATCAAGGGCGGCACCGAGATCACGGCGCACTTCGGCAACCCGCCATTCCAGGACCAGGAGCTCGCGGGCAATCCGAACGCGCACATCGTGTTCAACTCGTACCAGGTGCTCGGCGGCCCGGCCTCGGCCACGGTGCTCTATGCCACCGAGAAATTCCGCAGCGAGAACCCGAAGACCTACAAGGCGTTTGTCGATGCGCTCGACGAGGCGGCGAAGTTCGTCACGGCCAATCCGGAGAAAGCGGCGGACATCTACCTGAAGGTGGGCAACGCGAAGATCGACCGCGAGCTGCTGCTGAAGATCATCAAGAACCCCGAGGTGCAGTTCAAGACCACGCCGCAGAACACCTATGCGCTGGCGGAGTTCATGCACCGGGTGGGCGCGATCAAGAACAAGCCGGCTTCGGTGAAGGATTATTTCTTCGACGATGCGCAGAACGCTTCGGGGAATTGAATGAGCACGGCGAAGGCGCGATCCGGCTTTGACTCCTTCCCCCTCTGGGCGAAGGCGAGGATGGGGGCGGGCAGAACGGTGGCGACGCCAACGCCGCTTGTCCCCACCCCGGCCCTCCCCCGGGAGGGGAGGGAGGAAGACGAGAGGCAAGCGCTCGCGCCGCTCCTCCAGGTCGACGGCGTCAGCCTCGAATACCGTACGCCCGAGCGCGTGGTGCGCGCCACCCACCGCGTGAGCTTCGACGTGCACGCCGCCGACCGTTTCGTGCTGCTCGGCCCGTCGGGCTGCGGCAAGTCCACGCTGCTGAAGGCCGTCGGCGGATTCATCCAGCCCGTCGAAGGCGAGATCCGCCTCGACGGCCGTCGCGTGGCGCAGCCGGGCCCCGACCGTATCGTCGTGTTCCAGGAGTTCGACCAGCTGCCACCGTGGAAGACCGTTCAGCAGAACGTGATGTTCCCGCTGCTCGCCTCGCGCACCCTCGGCAAGAAGGAAGCGGCCGAACGCGCGCTGCATTACCTCGACAAGGTGGGCCTTGCCAAGTTCGCCGACGTGCATCCGCACCAGCTGTCGGGCGGCATGAAGCAGCGCGTGGCCATTGCGCGTGCGCTGGCGATGCAGCCGCGCGTGCTGTTGATGGACGAGCCTTTTGCCGCGCTGGATGCACTCACGCGCCGCAAGATGCAGCAGGAGCTGCTCGAGCTGTGGGACGAGGTGCGCTTCACGCTGCTTTTCGTCACGCATTCCATCGAGGAGGCGCTGGTGGTTGGCAACCGCGTGGCGCTGCTGTCGCCGCACCCGGGCCGCATGCGTGCCGAATTGAACAGCCACGGCTTCTCGCTGGCCAGCCTGGGCGGCGCCGAGTTCCAGGGCACGGCGCAGCGCATTCACGACATGCTGTTCGAAGAAGAGCAGGAGCAAGGGCAAGAGCACGAAGAGGCCGCAGCATGAGCGCACTCGTTCCGCCCATCCGCCCCGAGTACGAGCGCACGCTCGAGCCCTTCACCGAGGTGCCGGTCAAGCGAACCCTGCCACTGCCGACGCGCATCTGGGCCCAGGCCGGCGTTCGCAAGGGCCTGATCCTGATCGTCATCGCGGTGCTCTGGGAGCTTGCGGCCCGATGGCAGGACAACGACCTGCTGCTGCCTACCTTCAGCGCCACGGCCCTCGCGTTGGCCGAGGGGCTGGCGAGCGGCGAACTCATCGAGAAGGTGCGCATCTCGCTGGCGGTGCTGCTGCAGGGCTACCTGGCCGGCGTGCTGCTGGCTTTTGCGCTCACCACGCTCGCGGTGTCGACGCAGATCGGGCGCGACCTGTTGGACACGCTGACTTCGATGTTCAATCCGCTGCCCGCCATTGCGCTGCTGCCGCTCGCTTTGCTGTGGTTTGGCCTGGGGCGCGGCAGCCTGGTGTTCGTGCTGATCCATTCGGTGCTGTGGCCGCTGGCGCTCAACACCTATGCGGGCTTCCAGGGCGTGCCCGAAACACTGCGGATGGCGGGGCGCAACTACGGGCTCAAGGGCTTGCGCTACGTGCTGCAGATACTGGTGCCGGCCGCGTTGCCGTCGATCCTGTCGGGGCTGAAGATCGGCTGGGCCTTTGCCTGGCGCACGCTGATCGCGGCCGAGCTGGTGTTCGGCGCCTCGTCGGGCAAGGGCGGCCTTGGCTGGTACATCTTCCAGAACCGCAACGAGCTCTACACCGACCGCGTGTTCGCTGGCCTGGCGATGGTGGTGCTGATCGGCCTGTTGGTGGAAAGCCTGGGCTTCAAGACGCTGGAGCGCCTGACGGTGCGGCGCTGGGGCCAGCAGCGCTGATCGGACGATTCAGCCGGCGCCGGGCTTCGCGCTGCCCTTGCGCAGCGTGCGCAGCTCGGCGTTCAGGAACTCCTTGGCGTCCTTCATCGAGCCATTCGGCATCTTGACCTGGTAGGCCTTGCCGGTCATTTCCGAGCGGGAAGCGCAGCGGTCGATGAAGTCTTCGGCCGTGACGATCTCGTCTTTGAAGTGGTCGAACTTGGCCCGCATGTGCTTGGCGGCATCGTCGGCGTCGTGCGCCTTGCCGTTGCGCATGAAGGTCATCGTCTTCATCTGCGAAACGCGCTGGATCAGCGTGTCGATGAGCTTCTGCTCCGACGCAGAAGGGGCGGCCTGGGCCAGTACGGCCATGGAGCCGAGCAAAAGCGCCAGCAGCGCCATGCGCAAAAATCGAAATGAAGCCATTCAGTGGTGATCAGGGATCGAGTGGGACGGGTAGTTCGGCCCATGCTAGAGCGCCGGCCCCTGGCATGTCAAACCGGGTCCGGCTCGGGTCTAATCGCAGTTTTGGCCCGCTTCACTTCTTTCATGAGCTCCCCGACCCCCGATCTCCTGTCGATTGCCGATGCGCTGGCCGATTCGGCCGCCGCGCAATCGATGCACTATTTCCGCACGCCGCTGGACATCATCACGAAGGCGGACGAGAGCCCCGTCACGCTCGCAGACCGCGCCGCCGAAACGGCCATGCGCGAAATTCTGGCCGCCCGTGCGCCGGCGGACGGCATCTTCGGCGAAGAGCACGGCCTGGAGCGGCTCGACGCCGAACGCGTCTGGGTGCTCGACCCGATCGACGGCACGCGCAGCTTCATTACCGGCTCTCCGCTCTGGGGTACGCTGATCGGCGTGCTGCAAGGCGCCAGCGTGGTGCTCGGCATGATCGACATGCCGGTGCTGAAAGAGCGCTGGATCGGCCAGGCCGGCAAGGGCGCCACGCGCGACGGCCAGCCGGTGCATGCCAGCGGCTGCACCGACGTGGCCAAGGCCCGCATCGTCACCACCTCGCCGGACATCTTTGCGCCGGCCGACTGGCAGGCTTTCGATCGGCTCAGCCGCCAATGCGCGATGCGCCGCTTCGGCGGCGACTGCTACGGCTATGCCCAGCTTGCGGGCGGCACCATCGACCTGGTGGTGGAAACCGGGCTGCAGCCGTACGACTACCTGGGGCCGGCGGGCGTGATCGAGGCGGCGGGCGGCGTCATCACCGACTGGCAGGGCCGGCCGCTGGGGCTGGAGTCCGACGGCAGGGTTATTGCGGCCGCAACGCCCGAACTTCACCGACAAGCCATGGCCGTTCTTGCGGCCTAGACTGTTCCCATGTTCCGCTGGCTGATCGTCGTCGTCCTTGCCCTGGTGCTCATGAGCGGCCTCACGGCCTGGCTGCGCCGGTTCGGCTTCGGGCGATTGCCTGGCGACTTCGAGTTCCGCGCTTTCGGCCGCGAGTGGCAATTGCCCATCTCCAGCACCCTGGTGCTCAGCATGATCGCGGCGCTGGTGGCGCGCTTCATCTAGCGCCTTCGATGAACCAGAAACCGAAAAGAAAGAGAAGAACCACGCGATGAGAGCCTGTGTTGACATCGGCGGCACCAAGGTGGCCGTGAGCCTTTCCGCATCGAGCGATGCGCCGCTGGTCGGCCGCCGCAGCGAACCGACGGCCAAGACCGGCGACAACGACGCCGTGGCCGTGCAGATCATGCGGATGATCGAGGAGGCCTGCACCGAGCAGGGGATCGATATCGCCACGATCGACCGCGTGGGCGTCTCGTCGACCGGCCCCTTCGAGCTGCGGGACGGCATGGTGGAGCTGGCCACGCCCAATATCTGCGGCGGCATTGCCGGCCCGGCGCGCGGCCTGCCCAACGACTGGATGACGGCCATCATCGAAGCACCGCTGGCGCGGCGTTTCGGCAGCGTGCGGGTCGAGAACGACGCCGTGGCCGCGCTGGAGGCCGAGCGCCAGTGGGGTGCGCTGCAAGGGATGGACAACTGCGCGTACGTTACCTGGAGCACCGGCGTGGGCGTGGGCCTGTGCGTCGATGGTCGCGCGCTGCGCGGCAAGAACGGCAATGCCGGCCACGCGGGCCACAGCTTCGTGGCGGACGACGCGAGCGGCGCGCTCTGCGGCTGCGGCAATCTTGGCGACGTGGAGGCGCTGGTGGCGGGTAACTCCATTGCGCGCCGTTTCGGGCAGCCCGCGCCCGACCTGTTTGCCGCCGCTTCGGCGGGTGAGCCGCATGCCATAAGCATCGTCGACGCGCTGTGCCGCGTCACCGGACGCATGCTCTACAACCTGGTGGCGACGCTCGATCTCCAGCGCATCAGCCTGGGCGGCAGCGTGTTCTGGCACCACCGCGACTTTTTGCTGCCGCGGCTGCAGGCGCAGGTCGACGGCAAGCTGCTTCCGCTCACGCGCGGCGTGACGCTGGTGCCCGCAGGGCTCGGTGAAAAGGTCGGCGACTACGCCGCCCTGGCGCTGCTCGACTGAGAAGGTGCGAATGAACCTGCTGCGCACCCCGATCTCGCACCTGCGGTCCTCACCGTACGCGAGTACGGTTCCGGTCCTCGACGCAAGCTCGGGGCGCTCGCGACGGTTCCTTCACACCTTCTGACGCCGGCGCACTGCGGCTCATCAGCGTCTCGACGATCTGGCCCAGGCGGCGCAGGCCCGAGTCGACCGCCTCGCCATACGGCCAGCCGCAGTTGATGCGCAGGTAATGGTCGAAGCGCGACGAGTTCGAGAACAGCGTGCCGGGCGCCACCACGATCCGCTCGGCCAACGCCGCATCGAAAACCCGCGATGAAGAAAGCCGCTCGGGCAACTCGACCCATAGCTGCAGCCCGCCCGGCGGCAGGTTGATGCGGGTGCCCGCCGGAAAGTAGCCGGCAATTGCATCGGCGGTCTGCTCGCGCTGCGTCTTCAGGCAGGCGCGCAGGTGGCGCAAATGGCGGTCGTAGGCGCCGGTGCCCATGAACAGGCCCGCCGCGCTTTGCGAAAGCCCCTCGTTGTTGCGCGTTTGCGCGAACTTGAGCATCTCCACCCGGGCCTGCCAGCGGCCCGCGGTGATCCAGCCCAGCCGCAGGCCGGGCGCCAGGATCTTGTGCAGCGAGGCGCAATAGATCACGTTGCCGCTGGTGTCCCAGGACTTGAGCGCGCGCGGCGGCAATGGCGCGTCGACGAGCTCGCTGTAGGTGTCGTCTTCGATCAGCGGAATGGCGTGCCGCTCGCACAGCTGCGCGAGCCGCGCCTTGTGCGCATCTGGCATCACGCTGCCCAGCGGGTTCTGCAGGTGCGGCACCACCACCACGGCCTTGATGTTGTCGTAGGCGCCGATCGCGAGTTCCAGCGCCTCGATCGAGATACCGGTCTGCGGGCTGGTCGGGATTTCCAGCGCGCGCATGCCCAGGCTCTCGAGCACCTGCAGCAAACCGTAGAAGGTGGGTGACTCCACCGCCACCGTGTCCCCCGGCTGCGCCACGGCGCGCAACGCGAGGTTCAGCGCCTCGATGCAGCCGTTGGTCACCAGGATGTCTTCCGGCGAGATCGTCATGCCCACGCGCACGCTGCGCTGCGCGAGCACTTCGCGGAACTGGCGATGGCCCTTCAGTTGCGCCGCCACCGTCAGCAGCTCGGGTTGCTGGCGCAGCACGCGCGTCATCGCATTGCGCAAGGCCTCGGCCGGGTACAGCTGCGGTGCGCCGCGCGCAATCGAGAGATTGAGCTTTTCCGGAATCTGCCGGCGGCGGGCCACGAAGTCCGACACCTTGGCGTGGATGCCCACGTACTGGGCCGGATCGGGCGGCACGCCGGCCGCGGGCTCTTCCATGGGGGTAATGGCCAGCCGCTTGGGCCGCCGCACGAAGTAGCCCGAGCGGTCGCGCGCCTCGACCCAGCCGTCGCTCTCCATGGTGCGGCACAGCTGCAGCGCCGTCGACAGGCTGATGTCGTGCAGGCGCATGAGGCTGCGCAGCGAAGGCAGCTTGTCGCCCTGCTTGAGAGAACCCGTGTGGATCGCGTCCACATAGCGTGCTGCAAGCTGGCGGTAGAGCGGTAGCGAATCCATGGCGTCGATGCTCTTCCTGTCGCGCGTCCGAAAACAGATGCAGATGCGCAGAAAAACGACCATAACAGATGCCTGATGGCGGGCGCTGTTCCGGTGCGAATCGCCTTGGCGTGTGCCTGTTTTCCGGGCGCCCGAATTCCTACGATGACCGCACCAACTCCAGAAGGTGCGCCCATGTCTCCCCTCACGCTCGATAGATTGCCCGATACCCTCGTGCTGCACCCTGGGCAGGCCTTGCGTGCCTCGCTCGACCCCGCCACCTGGATTGAAATGCTGGAAGGCTGCGCGCAGCTGGTGTCGCCGCCGTCATGGTTTGGCGACACGGTGTTCACCGCCAAGGCCGTGCTGAACGAAGGCGACGTGCATCGCCTGGAGCGCGGCGGATGGATCGAACTCTCGGCGCTCACGCCGGTGCGGCTGCGCGTGCATGCGCCGCGGCAGGCGGCGGTTGCGCCGGCCTCCAGGCAGCCTGCGGAAACGCGGCCGGTGATGCGGCTGGTGCGGCTGCTGACCGGAACCTAGCCGCGCGGCTTTCTACCGCTGGCTCGCCGCTTCGCGCAGCGCATCGAGAAAGCTGCGCCGCCACCAGTGAATGTCTTGCTCGCGGATGCGCGACAGCAGCTTCTGGTGCCGTTCGCGCCGCTCCTCGAGCGGCATCTGTAGCGCCTGCTGCACGGTTTCGGCGGTGCCGTGCGTGTCGTAGGGGTTCACCAGCAGCGCTTCCTTCAGCTGCTCGGCCGCACCGGCAAAGCGCGAGAGCACCAGCACACCGGGGTCGGCCGGGTCCTGCGCGGCAATGTATTCCTTGGCGACCAGGTTCATGCCGTCGCGCAGCGGCGTCACCAGCCCCACCGCGGCCGCACGGCACAGCCCCGGCACGCGCTTGCGGGCCACCATGCGGTGGATGTAGCGCACCGGCATCCAGTCGAGCTCGCCGTAGTCGCCGTTGATGGCGCCGCACAGCGACTCGAGCTCGCGCCGGATGTCGCCGTAGGCATCGACCGTTTCGCGCGTGGGCGAGGCAATCTGGATCAGCGTGGCGCTGCGGCGGTTCTCGGGATAGTTGGCAAGCAGTTCGCGGAAGGCGCGCACCCGCTGCGGAATGCCCTTGGAGTAGTCGAGCCGGTCGATGCCCAGCAGCAGCCGCCGCTGCGAGTACTCGCGCTTCATGGTCTCGAACATGTCGCGCGACTCCTTGGCATGCGTGAGCGCCGCGAACTCGTCGACGTCGATGCCGATGGGGAAGGCGCTGCAGCGCACCGTCTGGCCGTAGGCGCGGTACATGTCGTCGCCCAGGTATTCGCCATGCGCCTCGTTGCGCACGTAGTGCTCGAAGTGCTGCACGTCCTGCTGCGCCTGGAAGCCGATCAGGTCGTAGGAGAAAAGCGAGCGCATGAGCCACTCGTGCTGCGGAACGGCCGCGATGATGATCTGCGGCGGCAGCGGAATGTGCAGGAAGAAGCCGATGCGCTGCGTGCAGCCCATCGCGCGAAGCTCGGCCGCGAGCGGGATCAGGTGGTAGTCATGGATCCAGATGATGTCGTCTGGCTTGAGCATCGGCATCAGCTTGCGCGCGAACAGCTGGTTCACGCGCCGGTAGCCGCCGATGAAGCCGGCTTCGAAGTGGGCCAGGTCGAGCCGGTTGTGGAACACCGGCCACAGCACGTCGTTGCTGTAGCCCAGGTAGAAGCTGTCGTGGTCTTCCCGGCTCAGGTCGATGGTGGCGAGCGTGACCTTGCCGGCCTGCTGCATGTGCAGCTCGCCTTCGCCCGTGGGGCCGTCTTCCACGATCTGCCCGCTCCAGCCGAACCACAGGCCGCCGCTTTGCTGCAGGCTTTCGCCGAGCGCAACCGCCAGCCCCCCCGCCGCGGGCTTTCGCGGATCCGCCACGCGATTCGAAACAACAACCAGACGACTCATATGCACGAATCCCAAGGCGCCGACAGCCGAACCGCCGCGTTGATGATGCCGACCATCGAATACGTCTGGGGGAAGTTGCCCCACATCTCGCCCGTGACCGGATGCGTGTCTTCCGAAAGCAGGCCGAGCGGATTGCGCGCCGCCAGCATGGTCTCGAAGATCTGGCGGGCCTCGGCCTTGCGGCCGATCTTGGCCAGTGCGTCGATGCGCCAGAAGGTGCAGATGTTGAATGCGGTCTCGGGCTTGCCGAAGTCGTCGGCCGCTTCGTAGCGGCGCATGTAGGGGCCGTCGCAAAGCGACTTTTCCATGGCGTCGACGGTGGAAATGAAGCGCGGGTCGCGCGCGTCGATCAGCCCCACCTCCACCATCAGCAGGATGCTGGCGTCCAGCTCGTGGCCGCCGAAGCTCTCGGCAAAGGCCTGGCGCTCCTCGCACCACGACTTGGCCAATATTTCTTCCTTCATGCGCGCGGCATGGCCGTGCCAGTAGGCGGCGCGCTCGGGCAACTCCAGCGCACGCGCGATCTTGGCCAGCCGGTCGCAGGCGGCCCAACTCATCAGTGCCGAACTGGTGTGCACGCGGGCGCGGGTGCGCAGCTCCCACATGCCCGCGTCCGGTGTGCCATAGACGCGGATCGCCTGTTCGCCCACTGCTTCGAGGTGCGGAAACTCGGCCACGCCCGCACGCGCGAGCAGCCGGTGGTCATGAAAGGCCTGCGCCGCGCCGAGCACGATGTTGCCGTAGACGTCGTGCTGGAAGTGCTCCTGCGCCTGGTTGCCCACGCGCACGGGGCCCATGCCGCGGTAGCCCGCAAGGTTCTCGACCATCGACTCGGGCAGTTCGCGCTCCAGCCCGATGCCGTAGAGCGGCTGGATGTGCTCGCCGTGCGAGCCGATCACCACGTTGCCCAGCCAGCGCAGGTAGTCTTCCATGGTGCCGACTTCGCTCAGCGAATTGAGCGCACGCACCACAAAGAAGGCATCGCGCAGCCAGCAGTAGCGGTAGTCCCAGTTGCGCTGGCTGCCCGGCGCCTCCGGAATGCTCGTGGTCATGGCGGCCACGATGGCGCCGGTGTCTTCGTAGAGCGATAGCTTGAGCGTGATGGCCGCGCGGATCACCGCGTCCTGGTACTCGAACGGAATGGCCAGCCGCTTGCTCCAGGTGCGCCAGTAGGCAATGGTTTCCTGCTCGAAGCTGCGCGCCGTGTCGGCAATGCCGTCGAGCAGGGTTTCGTCGACGCCGAACATGAAGTTGTATTCGCGCGAAATCACGAAGGGCTGGCGCGAAAGAATGTGCGAAATCGATGCGTCGGTATTGAGCCGCAGCGTGAGGTCCGGCCCCACGTAGCGAATGTGGTTGCTGCCGCGGGTGACTTCAACCGGCGCCGAGGCACCCCACTGAAAGCGCGGATCGAGCGCCACGCGAATGCGCGGCGCGCCGGCAATCGGGCGCACGCGGCGCACCAGCATCAGCGGCCGGAAGTAGCGCGAGCGGCTGTAGAAGCGAGGCGCAAAGTCGGTGATCTCGATGCCCTGGCCGGCGCTGTCGAACAGCTGGGTGCGCAGCACCGCAGTATTGGGCTCGTACCACTGCTTGCTGGAAGCGAAGTCTTCGATTTCGATGGCCCAGGCGCCGGCGTCGTCGCCGGGGTGCAGCAGGGCATTGAACACCGGATCGCCGTCGAAGCGCGGCAGGCAGCACCATACGGCGCGTCCGCGTGCGTCGATGAGCGCGCTGTAGGCGCAGTTTCCAATCACGCCCACATTGAGCGAAGGCTCGGCCGGCGGCCCGAAGCCGCGCGGTACCGCCGAAGCCGCGGCGCGCGGATCCACCGGCGCACGGTCGTCGGGCCCGGCGGCGCCGGCAAGCGAAATGCCCGCACGGTCTTCAGGTGCCTTGGGCAGTTGCAGTTCGCTCATCCAGCACTCCTCGGGTTTTCATCTTTCTTGTGTTCCGGCGCGGCCAGTTGATCGCGCAACTGCACCAGCCATTCGTACACCGCCCGCGGCGATTCGAGCCGGTGCAGTGCCAGGCTCGGACCCGAGCCCACCTTGATGCCGATGCCGCCGCGTGGCTGCACCACCGCGAAGCCGCTCTCGTCGGTGGTGTCGTCGCCAGCAAAGACCGGCGTGCGTCCGGCGAACGGGGGCTCGTTCATGAAGGCCTCGATCGCAATGCCCTTGTTGATGCCCGTCGGCTTGACCTCGAACACGAACTTGCCATGCAGGAGCTCGAGCTGGGGCCGGCCCGCAATGGCGCGCGACATGGCGTCGCGGCACACGGCCTCCAGTTGCGGCGCGAGCCGGTAGTGCAGTGCAATGGCCGCGTGCTTGCGCTCGACCAGGAGGCCTTCATGCACGCGCGCCAGTTCATTGGCAATCTCGAGAATGGGTACGAGGTCGGGGGCGTGCTGCTCCTGCATGCGGCCCTTCGAATCGCGCCGCTGCACGCCGTGTTCGCCGGCTGCCGGCAGCCGCAGCGGCGCAAGAAAGCGGTCGATGGCGTCGATCTGGCGGCCCGACACCACGGCCAGCGCACCGCCGAGCTGATCGCGCAGGTTCTCGAGCAGTGCCACCAGCGCGGGAGGAACTTCGACAGCCTCGGGAGTGGGCGCAAGTGCGACCAGCGTGCCGTCGAAGTCGAGAAAAAGGGCTGAATCTCGCCCCAACGGAGGGGGCAGTTGTGAGGGCACTTTGGAAGACATTGGCATCGCCGAAAACCATAACACGGGCATAGCAATTCCCGTGTCGGCCAAAGTCGGACGTTACCCGCGGCGGGGCCGCTTCAGCCCGGCAACGCCGTCACGGCCGCCACGGCCTCCACGCGCGCGCGATGGATCGCCTCGCCGATCTGCGGGCCCGTGGCGCCCGACTGCTGAGCCGTGCGTGCGACCGCATCGGTCGCCACGCCGGCCGCCGCGCGCAGCACCGCCAGCAGCCGCTCGCGCTGGGGGTAGGGCTGGTCTTCGAACCCGAGCCGGCCGCGCGAGTCGCACTCGCACGCCAGCAGCACCTCGGCAAAGCGCGCGGGCTTGCGGAACGCATCGCAGCGCTCCAGCAGGCGCACCAGTTCGGGTGCATCGAGTTCGCCGCTGGCGTGAACGTTGCCGTGCTCGCGCGCCACCACCTCGGCCAGTTCGCGAATGTCGACCGGCACGCGCCAGCGGTCGCACACCGCGTGCAGCAGTTCGGCGCTGCGCTTCTCATGGCCGGTATGGCGCGGCAACAGAGCGGGTTCGGTCGTGCCCTTGCCAAGGTCGTGCATCAGGCAGGCAAAGCGCACCGCCAGCGGCGCCTGCAGCCTGGCGCTGGTGTCGAGGACCATCATCAGGTGCACACCGGTGTCTACCTCGGGGTGATGCTCCGCGGACTGCGGCACGCCCCAGAGCCTGTCGACTTCCGGCAGCAGCACGGCCAGCGCGCCGCAAGCCCGCAGCACATCGAACATGCGCGAGGGGCGCGTTTCCATCAGGCCGCGGGCCAGCTCTTGCCAGACGCGCTCGGCCACCAGTGCACCGGTTTCGCCGGCTGCCACCATTTCGCGCATCAGGGCCATGGTTTCAGGTGCGACCGAAAAATCGTCGAAGCGCGCGGCGAAGCGCGCCACCCGCAGGATGCGCACCGGGTCTTCGCGGAAGGCGTCGGTGACATGGCGCAGCACTCGCTGTTCCAGATCGCGCCGGCCGTGGAAGGGATCGGCCAGCTTGTCTGGATCGGGCTCGAAGCTTCCATCGGGCTGCACCCACTCCGCGGGCATTGCAATGGCGTTGACCGTGAGGTCGCGCCGCGCCAGGTCTTGCTCCAGGGTGACGTCTGGCGACGCATGCACGGTAAAGCCGCGGTAGCCGGGAGCGCTCTTGCGCTCGGTGCGGGCCAGCGCGTACTCCTCCCGGGTCTGTGGGTGCAGGAACACCGGAAAGTCGCGCCCCACGGGCAGGTAGCCGCGCGACGTCATTTCTTCGGGTGTGGCGCCCACCACCAGCCAGTCATGGTCGGACACCGGCCGCCCGAGCAGCCGGTCACGCAACGCGCCACCGACGAGATACGTTTTCATGCGCTCCAGTGTAGGGATATCCATACGCCAAGAAATAGAACGACCGTTCGATAATTTTCTGGCAAATCAAAGGAACGTTCGCCGATTTGCCCGAAAGGTAGCCGCTGTTTCAGCAGCTGCCGCGTGCCACGAACATTAAAACCAAAGGAGCAATCACACCATGAAGAAAACAATGTTTGCGCTGGCGGCAGTGAGCGCAATGGCATCCGGAAGCGCGTGGGCGCAGAACGCCGGGGACTGGGTCATCGGCGCAGGCTGGCTTCGAATGTCACCGCAGGATTCGAGCAAGCCGCTCACCTTCACGGCGCCGGTGCGCAGCGTGGTGCCCGGTTCGGGCGCGTCGGTGAGCGACGCCGACACGCTCGGCCTGAGCGCGGTTTATTTCGTCGACAGCCACTGGGCCGTGGAGGGGGTGCTGGGCATTCCGCCAAAGTTCAAGCTCGACGGCGAAGGCACGCTGGCTCGCATCGGCGAGCTCGGCGAAGCGCGGCAATGGAGCCCGACGATTCTGGGCAAGTACTACTTCAACGAAGGTAGCAGTGCTTTCCGTCCGTTCGTGGGCCTGGGCGCCACCTATGTCTGGTACAGCGACGTCAAGCTCACGCCGGGCCTGCAGGGCGCCCTGGGCAGCCAGATGCGCCAGCCGCCGCTTTCCACCTCGACCACCGCCAAGCTCGACAGTTCGTTCGCGCCCGTGCTCAATGCCGGCGTGGCCTACCAGTTCGACAAGAACTGGGGCGTGTCGTTCTCGGTGTCCTACATTCCGCTGAAAACCAAGGCCAAGCTCACCACCACGTCGATCACCGGCCTTCCGGTCGCCACCAGCGAAGCCAGGCTCAAGCTCAATCCGATCGTGACGTACCTCGCGGTGACCTATCGCTTCTGAGCCTCGGCCTCGAAGAGCTCAGCGCGCCTTGCGGTACGGCTCTTCGAACTGCAGGAAGTCTTTCTCGGCCAGGGCGTCGTCGATCCACGCCTTGACGCCGGGCAGGGCTTGCACACGCTCGATGTAGGCCGAGATGACCGGCGGCACGGGCAGCCCGTAGGTCTTGATGCGCGTGCCCACGGGTGCGAAGTAGGCGTCTGCATTGCTGAATTCGCCGAACAGCATCGGGCCGCCATGGGCACTGAGCAGGTCGGTCCACATCTGCACGATGCGGTCGACCTCGCCCTGCAGGCCGGGGTTGTCCTTCAGCAGCTGCGCGCCGACGTCGGCCAGCGACGCCTCGATGTTCATGACGCAGAGGCTGCGAAGGTTTCCGAACCCCGAGTGCATTTCGGCGCAGATGCTGCGCGCGCGGGCCCGGTCGGCCGCGGCGCGGGGCCACAGCTGCTTTTCGGGAAATGTCTCGGCAAGGTATTCGGCAATGGCGAGCGTGTCCCACACCACCAGGTCGCCGTCGACCAGCACCGGCACCTTGGCAACAGGGTTCAGCGAGCCGATGGTTTTCTTGAACTGCGAATTGGCCTCGAACGAATCGAAGCGCACCTTCACTTCCTCGAACGGAATGCCGGCCTGCTTCATGAGCACCCAGGGCCGCATGGACCAGGACGAGTAGTTCTTGTTGCCGATGTAGAGCTTGCGCATCGCGTTGTGATCCTGCGGTTCAGATGAGAAGAAAGCCTTCAATGCTAGCCGGGCCGCACGTGCGGATTGATGCCGAAGCGCGCGCGAATTGATGCGTGCAGCGCGCCCATCGGGCCTTTCTTCAGCGCGGCGGCGGGTCTTCAGGAGAGGCGATCACGCGGGACGCCTCGCCGTTCTTGCCTTCGTCGCGCGGCGGACCGACCAGCCGCTCGATCAGGCTCACGAGGCGCGGCACCAGCGAGAGCACGGCCAGCGCCAGCAGCGCGCTCAACACCGCGGTGACTTCGCGGCCGAGCCCGCAGGCCATGCCGATGGCGGCGGTCATCCACAGCCCGGCGGCGGTGGTGAGGCCCTGCACCTGGTGCTCGTCCTTGCCCTGCTTGAGGATGGTGCCGGCGCAAAGAAAGCCCACGCCCGCCACCAGGCCCTGGATCACGCGGCTCATGTCGGCCGGAACAATGCCGGTCTGCTGCGGAATGAGCACGAACAGCGCCGAGCCGATGGCCACCAGCATGTGCGTGCGCACGCCGGCCGCCTTGCCCTGCTGCTCGCGCTCGAAGCCGAGCATGAAGCCGATGACCGCGGCGAGCATCAGGCGAACCACGATGCGCGTGAGCTGGGCGACGTCGCCCACGTCCGAGAACTCGGCCGCAACGGTGTCGAGTACCTGGTCGCCCCAGCTCATGTCAGGGAAGGTCCTTGTTGGGTTCGGGCTCGGAGGCGTCGCGCGGGCCCACCCGGCCCAGGCGCTCTTTCAGCGATTGCGGGCGCCCGGTGATCAGCGCGGCGTAGTTGGTCGTATTGGCCAGCACCTTCTTCACGTAGTCGCGCGTTTCGTTGAAGGGCACGTTCTCGGCCCAGATCGCGGCTTCCATCACCGGGCCGTTGCGCCAGTTGCGCGGCCGGCCGGGGCCGGCGTTGTAGGCCGCGGCGGCCAGGGCCATGGAGCCGTCGAAGTCGTCGAGCGCCAGCTTCAGGTAGTTGGTGCCGATGGTGATGTTGGTCTCGCGGTCGTTGATCTGCCCCGGCGTGAAGTCGTTCATGCCGATCTTGCGGGCGGTCCAGCGGGCCGTGGCGGGCATGACCTGCATGAGGCCCGAGGCCCCCACGCCCGAGCGCGCGTCCATGATGAAGCGGCTTTCCTGGCGGATCAGTCCGTAGACGTAGGCCGGGTCGAGCCCGATGTCCTGGCTCTTGCGCAGCACCGTGTCGTGGAACGGCATGGGGAAGCGCTGCTCCGCGTCGATCACGCCCTTGGTGCGCTCGCTGGTGTTGATGCAACGGTCCCACACTTCGCGCTGGCAAGCGAGGTCGGCCGCGGCCAGCAGCGCGCGGTCGTCCATGCCGCCCTTGTCGTGCAGGTTGGTGGCGTAGTTCCATTCGCGCGTGCCCTCGGGGCGCAGGCCGATGGCAATGGCGTAGAGGGCGCGGCTGAGCGAGGGGTTGCTGCGCGCGGCGTTCTTCTCTTCGGGCGTGAGGGGCGCCGGGCGAGTCGGCGTCACGGTGCGCTGGCCGAGTTCTTCGAGCGCCAGCATTTCGTAGAAGCCGCGCGTGCCGGCAATGCTCTGGTAAAGCTCGCGTGCCTGGGCGCGGCGCTCGTCGCCGCCCGCGGCGCTGAGGGCGCGCGCCTTCCAGTAGACCCAGGTGGGGTCGAGCTGGGCGATTTCGCTCATGGCGTTGATGGCGGGCGCCACCTCTTTCCACTGGCCGTTGCGCAGCGCGGCGCGCACGCGCCAGCCGAGCATGTCGTCGGACAGGTCGCTGTTCTTGGTGACGTTGGCGAAGTAGCTGCCCGCCATGGGCGAAAGCTTGCCCGCCGCCTGACGGCCGATGGTGCCCCAGAGCCAGTTGCGCTCTTCGGCGGAAAGCATCGGGCCCCACTTGCTGTCGAGCTGCGTGGCGGCCTGTTCCGGGTCGGCCATGGCAATCTTGATGAGCGCCAGAACCACCAGCTCCTTGCGCGACTTGGCGGCCACGAAGGCGCGGCCGGCCAGGAACTTGGCTGCGCTGGCGTTGAGCTCTTCGAACAGCGGCAGCGCATCGGGGGCGGCAATGGTCACGGCGCCGCGCGCGGCTTGCGGGCGGTTGGCCTCCATGGCCAGGCGGGCCTTCTTCCAGACGTCGTTGGTCGCGATCAGTCGGGCCGCGACCATGCGGTCGGCGGCGGTAAGGCAGCCGTCGTCGGCCTCCTTCTGAGCGAACCAGTTGCGGCGCACCTCGTCGGCCTGGGCCTGGGTGGCGGTGCCGGAGCGCAGGGCCTCGACCAGCACCGCATAGCAGCGCACCTGCGCGTCGTCGCCCATGCGGAAGCCGGCTATGGCGGCGGAAAAACCGTCCCAGTCGCGGCGCTGGCCCAGCAACAGCAGCCAGTCGTTGCGCAGGCGGTCTTCCTGGTAGGTGCCCGGGTAGCGGGCGAAAAAGTCTTGCACCTCGTTCGGCGCAGCTTCCTGCAGGCGTGCCTTGAGCTCCCAGTAGGCGGCCCAGGGTTCGAGCGCATGGCCGCGCGCCTGGGGCAGCAGGGCGGAAAGGCGGCCCTTGTCTCCGCGCTGGAAGGCCTGCTTCATCTGGATGAGCACGTCGTCGTTGCTGTTGGTCTGCGCGGCGGCGTGCTGCTGTGAAAGCAGTGCGGCAGCTGCTACAACAGCGGAAAAAACGAGTGCGGGCGCTGCGCGGCGCGGGCGGTGGCGCATGGATGCCAAAATGCTTGGGAACTGCATCGGGGGATTATGGACAAGTCAAAGGATGCCGACACCTCGGCGACCGTGAGTTTTCTCAAGGATCAGCTGCGAAAAGCGCTGATCGAGCAGCGCCTGGCCATGCCCGACCGCCTGGCCAGGGCCGATCTTCTGCAGCGGGTGATGCGGATCTGGCTGGTCGGCCGGCCCGACACCGTGATTGGCGCCTACTGGCCCATCAAGGGCGAATTCGATCCGCTGCCCGCATTGCACCGCTGGAAGGAAGACGGCGAGCTCATCGACGAGCCGCAGCGCCGCCGCATCGGGCTGCCGGTGATGAACAAGGTGCACAAGACGCTGACCTTCCATGCCTGGTACCCCGGCTGCCAGATGGAAGAAGACGCCTACGGCATTCCGAAGCCCAAGGACACCGAGCTCATCGTGCCCACGCTGCTGTTCGTGCCCTGCGTGGGCTACAGCGCCGGCGGCTATCGCCTGGGCTACGGCGGCGGCTTTTACGACCGCACGCTGGCCGCGCTGGAGCCGCGCCCGTTCACGGTGGGGCTGGGCTTTACCAACGGCTTTCTCGACGAATACGAGCCCGAGGCGCACGACCTGCCGCTCGATGCCATCCTCAACGACAACGGCGTCGTCTGGCCGACGTCCTGAGCCGCGCGGCGGCCGCTGGCCGCTGGCTCAGTCGATGTTGTCCACGGTGTCCGGGTCGGGCACCTCGCCGATGGTCTCGCGCGTGGTGATGGCCTGCGCCTGGAGCCAATCCCAGAAGGCCCTGATTTCCGGCCGCAGCGCGTTGCGCGGCCCGGCGATGAGCCAGTAGCCCATCGGTGAATCCATGCGGTGCTGCGGCAGCACCTCCACCAGGTCGCCGTTGGCCAGGCTTTCGGCGATGAGCGAGCTGCGCGCCAGCGTCACGCCTTGGCCGGTGAGCGCGGCCTGCACCATCTGGTAGGCATAGTTGAAGTAGAGCCAGCGCTTGGGCTGCGCCCTTTCAAGGCCGTTCACTTCGAACCAGCGCCGCCAGGTCAGCCATTCGAGGTGGGTGCGGTGCGCGTCGCCGGCCTCGATGAGCGTAAAGCCGGCAATGTCGGCCGGCGTCTTGATGGGCGGGCTGCTCTTCAGCAGCCAGGGGCTTGCCACGGGCGTCAGGGTTTCGCCGAAGAGGCGAACCGCCGTGGCCGGCATGGCCTCGCGCGGGCCGTAGCGCAGGGCGATGTCCACGTCGGCCACTTCCAGGTCCACTGCCACGTCGCTGGCGTCGATACGGATGTCGATTTCGGGGTTGTCGCGCTGAAAGGCCTCCAGCCGCGGAATGAGCCACATCGATGCAAAAGATGCAAAAGTGGTGAGCGACACGCTCTTGCGCCCCGCGCTCTGGCGAATCTGCCGCACCGCCGTATCGATGCGCGGCAGCGATTGCTGCACTGCCAGCAGCAGTTGCGCCCCGGCGCTCGTGAGCTCCACGGCCCGCGTATGGCGCAGGAACAGCGCCACGCCCACTTCTTCTTCCAGCGACTGGATCTGGCGGCTGACCGCCGACTGGGTGAGCGCCATTTCTTCGGCGGCGGCCCGGAAGTTCAGGTGCCGCGCCACGGCTTCGAAGGCGCGCAGATGCCCGGCCGAGATGGGGCGGGAGCGCAGATGGGTTTGGGAGTGCTGCATGGACGAGGGCGTGGAGGGCATCTGAGGATTGATGCGGATTCGGAATCAGTAGGCTACTTCGTTTTCATTGGACTGCCAACAGGCCCCGAACGATCATTCATTCCCGAACTGCGCCATTGCCTCCCCTCCGTGTCATCGCAGTTCGGCAAGCCCAAGGAGTTTCATCATGTCCACCGCCGTCTGCACCAACGAATCGCTCGCTTCCCTGTCGTCTGCCCGTACCGCTTCCGCCGTTCCGCCGGCTGTGCGCCGCGGTGCCTGGCAAATTGCCCCCGGCGAGGCAATGAGCCTCAAGGCGCGGTCGGCCAGCGTGCTGCGCGTCAAGCAGGGCCGTGTGTGGATCACGCCGGACGCCACCTCGGCCACGGCCAGCGAAGACCTGGTGCTGGCCCCCGGCGAGTCGCTTAACGTGGCCGCCGGCCAGCGCATCGTCATGGAAGCGTGGGATGGCTACGGTGCCACCTACTCGTGGGATCCTGCGGCCTGACCGGTCGACTCCCCACGGCGGAAAGGCGGCTTCGGCCGCCTTTTTCGTTTTCAGCCGTTGATGTCGAAGCTGGAGCGCAGCGCCAGGAAGTGCTTCAGGGCGGCTTCGCCTTCCAGCGCGTGCACGCCGGCCATGAGGTGAGGCCCTTCGCTTTCGGCCAGGCCCATGCCAAAGCCCGAATAACGGCGGGCGGCCAGGGCGCCCTGGTAGACCACCCGCACATCGGTGTGCCGGGAATCCTGGTCGATGCGCTGCATCAGCGTCTTCACGGCTTCGGGCGGGCCTTCGAGATGCTGGCAGAAGCGCATGCCGTCAAAAACCAAGAGACCGGTGATCTGGTGTTGCGCATTGCGTGCACGGGCCTGGGTCACTATGGCGCCGACCGTGGCGGGTGGCAGGTCTTGCGTGAGCACACTGCAATAAAAAATCTCGAAAAGCGACGTTTCTTCTGTCATGCGAACGGGTGCGGAAAACGTGCGAAGTTTATGAAGCCCGGGCACACGCCGAAATGTAAAAAGACACAGGTAAAAAGCCTATAGTGGCGCGTGAAATTCGAGGACCATTCACCCCCTGCCTTGCCGCCGCAGGGGGCCAATCCCTGCGACGACTGTGCGTTGCGCAAGCTCGAGGCCTTCTTGCCGGCATCGGCGGAAGAGCTCAAGACCATCGAGTCCTTCCGGGTCGGCGCCCGCCGTGTTCCGGCCGGCGGCGCCATCGTCGAAGAGCATCGGCCAAGCGCCCAGCTGTTCACCCTCTATTCGGGTTGGGCATTTCGCTACAAGACGCTGAGCGACGGCCGCCGCCAGATCCTGAGTTTTCTGCTGCCCGGCGATTTCATCGGCCTGCAGGATGAATTTGCCGACGGCCAGACGCACGGCGTGGAGGCCGTGACCGACACCACGCTTTGCGCCTTTTCGCGCGACCGGCTCTGGGAACTGTTCCACGCCCAGCCCAAGCTGGGCTACGACATCACCTGGCTCGCCGCGCGCGAGGAAAAGATGGTGGACGACAACCTGGTGACCACCGGCCGCCGCAATGCGAGTGAACGGGTCGCCATGCTGCTGATGCACCTGTACCGCCGGGCCGAGCGGGTCGGCATGGTGCGCGACGGCTGGGTGGAGTTTCCGTTCAACCAGCAGCACCTGGCCGATGCGCTCGGGCTCTCGCTGGTGCACACCAACAAGACGCTGCGCAAGCTGCAGGGGCTGGGGCTCTACAAGCTCGACGCGGGCTGGCTGCGCATTCTCGAGCCGCATGCGCTCGAAACATTGGGCGACTATTTCGAACGCCCCATGCGGCCCACGCCGCTGATCTGAACTCGCGGCGCCCTGCGGCATCTTGGGGCAGGGCCGTTCAGCGCGCAGCCACCAGTTGCCGAAGATCGTCCTGGTAGGCCTGCAGCCGCCGCACGGCCTGTTCGCGCTGGCTAGCGCTGGTGGCGTTGTGAAGGGCTGCCAGGTTGCGGCAGCCCTCCTGCAGCAGTGCTTGCTGGTGATCGCGCCAGGGTCCGGGCGGCGGATCGGCAATGCGCATCACGTAGGCATGGATGGCCGCGCGCGCTTCGGCCGGCGACGGCTTGGTGGCGTTAAAGCCGCGCAGCAGCGCCAGCGCCTCCTGCTGCCGCTGGCGGCGCTCGGAGCCGGCCAGCCGCGGGTCGAACACCGACTGCACCACTTGCCGCCGCACCAGTTCGCGCTGTTCGGGCGTCAGCCGGCCGTAGAAATCTTCCAGGCGGTCGAGAAACTTCTCATAGCGCTTTTCCTGCACTTCGGCGCGGCTGCGGTCGAGCCATTCCTTGCGGTATTCGGCATTGTTCTTTGCATACTTGCGCTCGAGCTGCTGCAGTTGCGCCTCGGTCAGGCTCAGGGCCAGCTCGGTGCCGGCGGGTTCCGCACGCTCGGTTACCGCCAGCAGGCGCTCGCGGATCTGGTCCGCCATGCGGCAGGCCTGCGCCGCGGTCACGTCGCGCGGCGCCAGGGCCTGCGCTTCCTGCAGCACGCCGAGCACCCGGGGGAGTTCGTTCTGACGGTGCCAGCTCAGCAGTTGCGCGAGCTCGTCGCGCACCTTGGGCGTTTGCGAACCGTCGAAATCAACGTATGCGTCGAGCCACCAGTAGCTCAGCTCGGGCAGGTTGTTGTAGGCCAGCTTGATCGTGCTGCACGCGCCCAGCGCGGCGGCCACAAGCAGCACGCCGATAATTCGCGCCAACTTGGCGCAACGCATTCGGGTAGAAAGAAGCATGAATCAGATTCCGCAAGACAACCAGGGACCGGTCGACGTGGTCATCATGGCGGCCGGCAAAGGCACGCGCATGAAGAGCAGGCTGCCCAAAGTGTTGCATCGTTTGGCCGGGCGTGCACTGCTCGCGCATGTGACGGGCACCGCGGCGCGCATTGGCGCCCGCCACGTGGTGGTGGTGACCGGCCACGGCGCGGCCGAGGTCGAGGCGGCGATGTCTTCCGGCAACGGCGTCGGCGCCGCCCTGCAGTTTGCGCGGCAGGAGCCGCAGCTTGGCACGGGCCACGCGGTGCAGCAGGCAGTTCCGCTCCTGCCCGAAGACGGCACGGTGCTGGTGCTGTCGGGCGACGTGCCGCTCATCGGCGAGGAAACGCTGCGCGCGCTGATTGCGGCCAGCGCAGGCCAGCGGCTCGCGCTGCTGACCATCGAGTTCGACGACCCCACGGGCTACGGGCGCATCATCCGCGCCACGGAAGAGGAGGGCGGTGAAGTCACGGCCATCGTCGAGCACAAGGACGCGACCGAGGCGCAGCGCGAAATCCGCGAAATCTACAGCGGTGTGATGGCCGTGCCCGCTCGCCTGCTCAAGGGCTGGCTGGCCCGGCTGGACAACCGCAACGCCCAGGGCGAGTACTACCTTGTCGACATCGTCAAGCTGGCCGCCGCCGACGGCGTGCCTGTGGTGGCGCATGTCACGACCGACGCGCTCCAGGTGGCGGGCATCAACAGCCCCGCGCAGCTGGCGGCGCTCGAGCGTGCCTGGCAGCTGCGGCAGGCCGAGGCGCTCATGGCCCAGGGCGTGCGGCTCGCCGACCCGGCGCGGTTCGACCTGCGCGGCACGTTGGCTTGCGAGGCCGACGTCGAGATCGACGTCAACTGCGTGTTCGAAGGCTCGGTGTTCCTGGGCGAGGGCGTGCGCATTGGCGCCAATTGCGTGATTGCCAATGCGCGCATCGAGGCGGGCGCGGTGATCCACCCGTTCACCCACATCGAAGGCGAGAAGGCCGGCGTCACCGTCGGCGAAAGGTCGCTCATCGGCCCCTTCGCGCGGCTGCGGCCCGGTGCTCAACTGGGGGCCGAAGTGCACATCGGCAACTTCGTCGAGGTCAAGAACTCGACCCTGGCCGATGGTGCCAAGGCCAATCACCTGGCCTATCTTGGCGACGCCACGGTGGGCCAGCGCGTCAACTACGGCGCGGGCAGCATCACCGCCAACTACGACGGCGCCAACAAGCACCGCACCGTCATCGAGGACGACGTGCACGTGGGCAGCAACTGCGTGCTGGTGGCCCCGGTCACCATTGGTGCGGGCGGCACCATCGGGGGCGGATCGACCGTGAACAAGTCGACCGAGCCGGGCGCCCTTACCGTGGCGCGGAGCAAGCCGGTGAGCTTTCCCAACTGGAAGCGCCCGCAGAAGAAGCCCAAGGCCTGAAGAGGCGGCGGATCAGCCCAGCGGCAGCCGGGGCTCGAACTTCGCGCGCTTCAGGCTGAAGAAGGCCTTGACGTTGCGCACGTTCGCGTCGGCGTTGAAAAGCCGCTGCGCGAGCGCGCCGTAGCCGGGCATGTCGCGGGCGGCCACCACCAGCACGAAGTCCGGGCCCGGCGAAACGCGCCAGCATTGCTGCACGGCGTCGTCGGCGATCACGCGCGCCTCGAAGGCGTCGAGTGCTGCCGCGTCTTGCCTGTCGAGCGAAATTTCGACCACCGCCTGCAGGCCGTGGCCCAGCACCGCGGCCAGGCGGTCCGGCGAAAGCAGTGCAACCTGGCGCTCGATGAGCCCTTCCTGGCGCAGGCGCTGAACGCGGCGCAGGCAGGTCGGAGGCGAAATGCCGACATCTTCGGCCAGCCGCTGATTGGTCTGCGAGGCATCGCGCTGCAGCGCGTCGAGCAGGCGAAGATCTATTGCATCGAGCGAGATCGGTTCCATATATGTATGAATTATGGAATAAAAGTTCATACGAAGAGAAGGGTGAAATAAATATTCAGAAAGATCGATATTTCGAGTGCATATTTTTTCGCCTCATCTCTACCATCTGGCTCTCTCCTCATTCAAAGGCAGCTCACCATGTGCGGCATCGTCGGCGCAGCGTCCCATCGCAACATCGTTCCGGTCCTCGTCCAGGGGCTTCAAAGGCTCGAATACCGCGGCTATGACTCCTGCGGCGTCGCGGTTCATGCGGGCGGCCTCACGCGTGCGCGCACCACATCGCGCGTGGCGGACCTCGTCACGCAAGTGCGCGAAGACCATGTCGAAGGCCTGACGGGCATCGCCCACACGCGCTGGGCCACGCACGGCGCGCCGGCCGTGCACAACGCGCACCCGCACTTCAGCCATGGGCCCGGCGCCGACGCGCAAGGCGCGCGCCCCGGCCGCATCGCGCTCGTGCACAACGGCATCATCGAAAACCACGAAGCACTGCGCGCAGCGCTCGAAGCCAAGGGCTATGTCTTCGAGAGCCAGACCGACACCGAGGTGATCGCCCACCTGGTCGACAGCCTGTACGACGGCGACCTGTTCGAGGCCGTGAAGGCCGCGGTGCTGCAGCTGCACGGCGCCTATGCCATTGCCGTGATCTGCCGCGACGAACCGCAGCGCGTGGTCGGCGCGCGCGCGGGCTCGCCGCTCATTCTTGGCGTGGGCAAGGAAGGCGGCGAGAACTTTCTTGCAAGCGATGCCATGGCCCTGGCCGGCGTCACCGACCAGATCGTCTATCTCGAAGAAGGCGACGTGATCGATGTGCAGCCCGGCAAATACTGGATCGTCGACCGCGGCCACAAGCCCGTGCAGCGGCAGGTGCGCACCGTGCAGGCGCACAGCGGCGCGGCCGAGCTCGGCCCCTACCGCCACTACATGCAGAAGGAGATCTTCGAGCAGCCGCGCGCCATTGGCGACACCCTCGAAGGCGTGGCCGGCATCGTGCCGGAGCTGTTCGACGGCATCGGGCAGGACGGTGCCACCGGCGCCAGCGCGCACCGCGTGTTCAAGGAGATCGACAAGATCCTCATCCTGGCCTGCGGCACCAGCTACTACAGCGGCTGCACCGCCAAGTACTGGCTCGAGGGCATCGCCAAGATCTCGACGCAGGTCGAGATTGCGAGCGAATACCGCTACCGCGACTCGGTGCCCGACCCCAAGACGCTCGTCGTCACCATCAGCCAGTCGGGCGAAACCGCCGACACGCTCGCCGCGCTCAAGCATGCGCGATCGCTCGGCATGGAGCAGACGCTGACCATCTGCAACGTGGCCACCAGCGCCATGGTGCGCGAGTGCAAGCTCGCCTACATCACGCGCGCCGGCGTCGAAATTGGCGTGGCCTCGACCAAGGCTTTCACCACGCAACTGGCCGGCCTTTTCCTCCTGACGCTCGCTATTGCGCAGACCAAGGGGCGTCTCACCGAAGCCGACGAGGCGCGCTACCTGAAGGAAATGCGCCACCTGCCGGTCGCGCTGCAATCGGTGCTCGCGCTCGAGCCGCAGATCATCGGCTGGGCCGAAGACTTCGCACGCAAGGACAACGCGCTCTTCCTCGGCCGCGGCTTGCACTACCCCATTGCGCTGGAAGGCGCGCTCAAGCTCAAGGAAGTGACCTACATCCACGCCGAGGCCTATGCCGCCGGCGAGCTCAAGCACGGCCCGCTCGCGCTGGTCACCAGCGAAATGCCTGTCGTCGCGGTCGCGCCGAACGACGCCCTGCTCGAAAAGCTCAAGAGCAATCTGCAGGAAGTGCGCGCCCGCGGCGGCGTGCTTTATGTGCTGGCCGACGGCGACACGAAGATCAAGGGCAGCGAAGGCCTGCACGTCATTCGCATGCCAGAGCACTACGGCGCGCTGTCGCCGCTGCTGCACGTGGTGCCGCTGCAGCTGCTGGCGTATCACACGGCTTGCGCGCGGGGAACCGATGTGGACAAGCCGCGCAATCTTGCGAAGAGCGTAACGGTGGAGTGAGGCGGGGCTGCGGCCCTGGTTGTAGTCTTCGAATAAATTCTTGGAGTTCATCCTGGACCTGCGCGACCTCCAGTACTTTGAAGTCATTGCCGAGCTCGAGCACATGGGGCGCGCGGCCGAACGGCTGCACCGCACGCAACCGGCGCTGACAAGCTGCGTACGGCGGCTGGAAGAAGCGTGCGGCGCGCTGCTCTTCGAGAAAACAGGACGCGGCATCCGCCTGACCAGTGCGGGGAAGGCGCTTCTCAAATGGGCCCAGCGCACACGCTTCGATGTGGAAAGCGCGCGCCGCGAAATCAACGACATCGGCAGGGGCCTGACCGGAAACATCAAGATCGGCATCGTTCCGACGGCCGCGCAGTTCCTGTTGCCTCCGGCCGCGCGCGACTTGATGCGCGAGGCACCCGACGTCACTTTGCGGACCACCGTGGCGCTGGTCGACATCCTGAAGCCGCTGCTGCGCGCCGGCGATATCGACCTGATGGTCGGCACCGAAGGCGCTGCTGAACCCGGGTTCGCCTCGCAGAATCTGGCCGAGGACGTGATCGTGGTCGCCGCCTCGAATACGCACCCAATCTTCGACAAGCCGAAGCCGAGCCTGAAGGACCTGGCGGGCTATCGATGGGTGCTCCAGCCCCCTGGGGCCCCGACGCGGGACTGGCTTGACCAGACCTTCGATCGCCATCGCATTCACCGGCCTGTGGTGCAGGTCGAGAGCACGATGCTGCTGATGCTGCCGACACTGATCGGCGAGACAGGCCTGCTGAGCTTCATCTCGCGTCTTCACCTGCAGGCGGGGCGTTCCGGCGCAGCCTTGCGCGAAGTGAAGCTGCCGGCCACGACCATGCGCCGCCGCATGGTCGTGACCTATCGCGACAGCGGCTATGTGTCCCCGGCAGCCCAACGGCTGATCCGCCTGCTGGCGAAATACGCCGACTCGCCGCCGGGCTGATACCAAAAGCCAGATCTATCGATCTTCAAAAACTATCGATTGGACTGAATAGGCCCAGCGCCGAATACTTGCCTCTACTGAACGCACCGCCCGCAATCGAGCAGGGTGGGCCAAACAGGAGACAAGTTCATGCCACATCGCGCCCTCACGGCGGCTGCTTCGCGCCGCCTCATCGGCATCGCCGCCATCACGCTACTTGCCGGTGCAACGCTCATGGCGCACTCGACGGCGTCCGCACAGGCGTATCCATCGCGCCCTATCAAGCTGATCGTTCCCTTTCCGGCTGGCGGCGGCACCGACCTTATTGCACGTGAAGTTGCCAACAAGGTGGCCGTCGCCAACGGATGGTCGATCATCATCGACAACAAGCCCGGCTCCGGCGGCAACCTGGGCGTGGATGCCGCAGCCAAGGCACCCGCCGACGGCTACACGCTGGTGCTGGGCCAGACCAGCAACCTGGCGATCAACCCCACGCTCTACGCCAAGCTGCCTTACAACCCCGAGAAGGACCTGACCCCCATCGTCGAGGTTGCAAGCGCGCCGCTCGTCCTTGTGGTGGCTGCGGACTCGCCCTACAAGACGCTCGCCGACGTGGTGGCCGCTGCCAAGGCCAAGCCCGAGTCGCTGAACTACGCCAGTTCCGGCAGCGGCACGGTGGCGCATCTCGCCACCGAGATGTTCCAGAAGACGGCAGCCGTCAAGTTCACGCACGTTCCGTACAAGGGCGCTGCGCAAGGTTCGACCGACCTGATCGGCGGGCAGATCCAGATGTACATGTCGTCTGTGCCGACGCTGATCGGCTACGTCAAGAACGGAAAGATGCGCGCCCTTGCCGTGACCTCGCCCAAGCGCACCGCGGACCTGCCGTCGGTGCCCACCGTTGCGGAATCGGGCTTCAAGGGCTTTGAAGCCGTCACCTGGTTCGGCGTTGCCGGGCCGGCGGGCTTGCCGAAGGACGTGGTCGCCAAGCTGAACGGTGCGTTCAACAAGGCGCTGCAGGACCCGGAGGTCAGGAAAAAGCTCGCCAGCCAGGGCGCCGATGCGCTCGGCGGAACTCCGGAGCAGTTCGCCAAGCTGATCCACGACGACATCGGCCGCTGGGGCAAGATCGTCAAGGAATCCGGCGCCAAGGTCGACTGACCACTTTCATCTCTTGCATCCGAAAGAACGCCATGCCTTCCAATCTTCCCGACATCATTCGCAACTTCGACCGCGTGCCCGCGCACATCGTGGCCCAGGCGGCCCACTTTCAACCGGCAATCCTGGCCGACGTGGCGGGGCGCCGCGGTGCGGTGGACGGCCGCATCAAGGCACTGCGTCCCCGCATGAGGCTCGCCGGCACGGCCATCACGGTGGAAGTGCGCCCCGGCGACAACCTCATGATCCACGCCGCCATCGCCATGGCCAAGCCCGGCGACGTGCTGGTGATCGACGGCAAGGGTGACCAGACCGCGGCGCTCATGGGCACGATCATGATGACCGCATGCAAGAAGCTCGGCATCGCCGGCGTCGTGATGGACGGCGCATGCCGTGACAGCGGCGAGATCGACGAGATGGATTTCCCCGTTTTCTGCGTCGGCACCAATCCGAACGGCCCGACCAAGAACATCGGCGGGCGCATCGGCCATCCGGTGTCGATCGGCGGCGTCACGGTGAACCCCGGCGACTTTGTCATTGGCGACGGTGACGGCGTGGTCGTGGTGGAGCGCGAGAAGATCGAGTCCCTGCTGCCGCTTGCCAAGAAGAAGGTCGAAGACGAGGCCGCGCGCATCGCTGCCATCAAGGACGGGAACACCACCGCCAAATGGCTCGATGCGGCGCTGCGCACCGCCGGCGTGCTGAAAGAAGGCGAGACGCTGTGAGCGCCATCGTCGTGACGGGCGCCGACCTGGCGCCGCAAGCGCTCGCACTGCTCGAGGGGCATGAGGTCGTCTACGCGGGCAAGACACCGACCGAGGAAGACCTGGTTGCCCTGTGCCGCGCGCATGATCCGGTGGCCATCATCGTGCGCTACGGCAAAGTGGGCGCGTCCGTCATGGACGCCGCTCCATCGCTCAAGGTGATATCGAAGCACGGCAGCGGTACCGACACGATCGACAAGGCGG
The DNA here is from genome assembly GCF_037204045.1 of Variovorax sp. CCNWLW225. Taxonomy (NCBI): domain Bacteria; kingdom Pseudomonadati; phylum Pseudomonadota; class Betaproteobacteria; order Burkholderiales; family Comamonadaceae; genus Variovorax; species Variovorax sp. CCNWLW225. Next base: position 29,722 of record NZ_JBBCBV010000017.1, read on the forward strand.
CGGCGAGCGTCCGCGGCATCGAGGTGGTCGCGGCGGTAGGCGCCAACGCCGCAGCCGTCGCCGAGCAGGCCCTCGCGTTGCTGCTTGCCTGCGCCAAGTCGGTGGTGGCGCTGGACGCGCGCATGCATGCCGGCCACTGGGACAAGGCCACGCACAAGAGCCTCGAGCTCGGCGGCCGCACCGTCGGCCTGGTGGGGCTGGGTGCGATCGGCCTGCGCTTTGCGCGCATGGCCGATGCGCTCGGCATGCGCGTGCTGGGGTTCGACCCGTTCGCCAAAAATCTGCCGGCCCATGTCGAAGCGGTGGACCTTGCCACGCTCTGGCGCGAATCCGACGCCATCTCGCTGCACTGCCCGCTGACGGAAGACAACCGAGGCCTGCTCAACGCACAGACGCTGGCGCAATGCAAGCGCGGGGTGATCGTCGTCAACACGGCCCGCGGCGGCCTGATCGACGAGGATGCCCTGCTCGAAGCCGTGCGCTCGGGCCAGGTCGCCATGGCCGGGCTCGACAGCTTCGCGGTCGAACCGATGGCACCCGGCCACCCTTTCCAGGGCGAAAAACGCATTGTGCTGAGCCCGCACATCGGCGGCGTGACCGGCGATGCCTATGTGAACATGGGCGTGGGTGCCGCGAAGAACTTGCTGCAGGTGCTGGCGCGCCAGGCCGCGACCAACTGAATCTGCCGAGCTGCGCGAATGAATGCGCCGCCCGCTTTTTGAATATCGCAAGGAACCCATGATTCACAACACCATCCGGCGCATGCTCGGCGCCTGCCTTCTTGCCGCCGCCGCGTCTGCGCAGGCCGCCTTTCCGGAGCGGCCCATCACGCTCGTGGTGCCGTATGCGCCCGGCGGTTCCGCCGATGCGCTCGCGCGGGTGCTCGCGGTGCGCGTCGGCGCGAAGCTCGGCACCAGCGTGATCGTCGACAACAAGCCAGGCGCCAGCGGCACCATCGGGGCGAGCTTTGCCGCCAAGGCCGCACCCGACGGCTACACGGTGCTGTACGACGCAACGCCGTACTCGATCAACCCGCACCTTTTTCCGCGCATGCCGTTCGCCGCCAACGCCTTGCAGCCGCTGGCATTGGTCTCGCTGGCACCCAACATCGTCATCGTGCGCGCGGAGTCGCCCGTCAAGACCATCAAGGACCTCGCGGACAAGGCCAGGTCGGAGCCCGGGAAGATCAACTTCGCATCTGGCGGCAGCGGCACCGTGCAGCGCCTTGCAGCCGAACTGTTGCGCCAGCGGCTCGGTTTGGACATGGTGCACGTCGGCTACAAGAGCGGCGGCCCGGCCATCGTCGACACCATGGGCGGACAGGTCGACTTCATGTTCAGCACCATCGCCGCGTCATACCCGCTGGTGTCCAGCGGCAAGCTGCGCGCGCTGGCGGTGTCGTCGCCGCAGCGCTCGCCGCGCCTGCCCGACGTGCCGACCATTGCCGAGACCGTCGCGCCCGGCTACGAGGCGTACGAATGGAATGGCCTGCTGCTGCCCGCCGGCACCCCTGCCGCTGTCGCCGAGAAGCTCCACAAGGCCGTGGTCGAGGTGCTGAAGGAGGACGAGGTCAAGCGGCGCTTCGTCGACGTGGGCGTGCAGCCGGTGGGCTCGACGCCGGCCGAGTTCGCCGAGTTCCTGAAGAAGGAAGATGCCAAGTGGGCGGACGTGATCCGCAAGGGCAGCATCAAGCTCGACTGAGCCGTCGTCGATGACCGCCAACCCGCTCTCGCAGCCGGTTCCTCATTCGGTGGGACTGAACCGGCCCGTGCTCGCATTTCCGCCGGACGCCTGCGACAGCCACATGCACATCTTCGATCCGCGATTTGCCGCATCGAAGCACTGGAAGCGCCAGCCGCCGCGAGCCGAAGTGGGCGACTATCGTTTGCTGCAGCGGCGGCTTGGCACCACGCGCACAGTGGTCGTCAATCCTTCGACCTACGGCACCGACAACGCCTGCACGCTGGACGCGCTGGCGCAGTTGGGCGAGCACGCGCGCGGCATTGCCGTCGTCGGGCAGGATGTTTCCCACGAAGAGCTCGACCGTCTTGCCGCGCGCCGCATCTGCGGCCTGCGGGTGAACTTCGTCACGCCGCAGTCCTGGGGCACGACCACCGCGCAGATGCTCATCACGCTCGCGGGAAAGGCGGCTCGGCTGGGTTGGCACGTCCAGGTCTTTATGCAGCCGGAGCAACTGGTCGAGCTCGCACCCGTGCTTGCGGCGCTTCCGGTGCCATTGGTCATCGACCACATCGGCCGCATCGATCCGGCCGAGGGGGTCCATGGCGAGGCCTACACGGCCATGCGGCGACTGCTCGACGCAGGCAACACCTGGGTCAAGCTCTCCGGCGTGTACATGCGCTCGCGCGACGGCGCACCGGCCTATCGCGATTGCGCTGCCATGGGCCGGGCGCTGGTTGAAGCGGCACCCGAGCGCCTGGTCTGGGGGAGCGACTGGCCGCACACCACGGAGAATCCCAACACCGTGAACGACGCCGACCTGGCCGATGTGCTCGCGGCCTGGTGCCCGAGCGTGGCGGTGCGCAGCCGCATCCTGGTCGACAACCCCGCGAAGCTCTACGGCTTTGCGGCCGGCTGACTTGCCGGGCAGACCGCCCCTTTAAACCCGTGGGGCCGAGGCCCTCAAGGAGACAGACTTGTACCTACTGCATGCGCCCCAGGTGCTGGAGCTCCAGACCTTCACCACCATGCCCGGCATCTTCCGGCGGCAAGAGCGGAGCGCCTGGGCGGACGCCAACCGCGGAGGCCAACCCACCGATTCCTTTCTCGAAGGCCCCGTGTTCGACGACGCCGGCAATCTCTACGTCTCGGACATTCCCTTTGGCCGGATCTTTCGCATAGACGCCGCGGGCGAATGGACGCAGGTTGCGGAGTACGACGGCGAGCCGAACGGCATGAAGTTCATCGACGCGCACACGCTTCTCGTCACCGACTACAAGAACGGACTGATGCGCGTCGACGTGCGCACCGGCCATGTCACGCCGCACCTGCAGCGGCGCAACACCGAGAGCTTCAAGGGCGTCAACGACCTTGTGCTCGACGCAGAGGGCAACATCTACTTCAGCGACCAGGGCCAGAGCGGATTGCACGATCCGTCGGGCCGGCTCTATCGCTTGCGCCCGAATGGGCAGCTCGACCTGCTGCTCTCCAACGTGCCGAGTCCGAACGGCGTGGCGCTGTCCCCCGATGGCAGGCTGCTGTATCTCGCGGTGACGCGCGGCAACTGCATCTGGCGCGTTCCGTTGCTGCCCGACGGCAGCGTGGCCAAGGTGAGCCAGTTCTTTACCTCCTACGGCCCCAGCGGCCCCGATGGACTTGCGGTCGACACACAGGGGCGCCTGCTGGTCGCCAATCCTGGCCTCGGCTACGTGTGGGTGCTCAACCAGCGCGCGGAACCTGTGATGGTGCTGCGCGGCCCGGCCAGTGCGTCGACGACCAACATCGCGTTCGGCGGGCCCGGCAGAGCGACGCTCTTCGTGACCGACTCCACCCACGGCAATGTGCTGAAGCTGGTGCTGGATACGCCTGGGGTCGCATTGCATCGCGGGCCGCTGCCCGGGCAGCAAGCAGAGAAATACTGATGGTTGATTTGAGCTGGCGTGCTGGAGGCGGTTGTTGCAAGAATGCTGAATTCTTGATCCGGGGGGGCTGCTTTGGAGCAAAGCGTACGGCTGGTGTGGGCCCATACCGGCTGTACAGTTTTCTCCAAAGCTGACCGTCGATGCGGCTTAGAGGTATTCCCGTAAGAGTGGGTTGGCTTGGTACAACGGCGCAATGACTTTCGAATTGCCATCGACCACAACCATGTCGTGCGCGTGATGCAGCCCGTTGTGCACCCGCACGTGAGGCGGCAAACTCCACGTTCTCCCGGCGAGCGTCTTCAACTCGGCTTCGAGCGCGGAGGAAATCAGGATGGAAAGACCGTCATTGCTTTGCTCAGGAAGACTTGAGTGCAGATGAGGAAACTCCGGACTCACGAGCGAATAGCCGCATCCGAAGCGAGGCATGAGGAAGTGTTCCGAGCGAAGAGCCGGCGCTGCGTAATACGACCAAAATTCCTTCGGTACGACGATATACAGGGTGTTGGACCAATACGGTTCGGACTCAACTGTCGATAGATGCTCGACGTAGAAGCTCTTGCCCTGGAGGTACACCGCCTTGAAGGCGGCGTTCTGAGGTTGGGCAAAAACTCTTCCGATTGCTTTGCCTTTCCAGGTCTTCTCAACAATGTCCAAGAATGCATTGTTGAAATACACCGGAAACATGACGTGATCGATTTGAAGCTGCATTGCGTTTCTGGTCTCAGCGACAGGGTGGCTCTGTTCGGCAGCCTTAAGTAAATGGCTCGACAGGCCGGTACTCGCAAGAGCCATGTAGGTAGCAAGTCGTCGTCGCGTCAACGGTTGAACCTTCATCATCCCCGAGTGTTCTGAAGTTGTGGAGGGGCACCGTGAACGGCCGGTTCTGGCCGGCAACCGCCGGTGCTTCCTCGGCTCAGTCAGGGCCAGAAACATCCTCTCCAAACATCATGCGGTGACCGTCAATGGTCTCGATTCCAAACTCTCGCATGCCCCAGGGCTCTGTACGAAGAGCCTTGACCATCTGAACACCCCGCGCAGCCAGATCCTTGTGCAAGCCAGTGACATCGTCGACCTCAACGTAGGCCATATATGAATGCTCGCCCAGTTCCCGCGCGGCAGGTGTGTCCGGGCACTCTCCCGCCATGATGGTGCAGGCGTCGCGTCTGAACAGACGCCAGCCGGGCACTTCCTTCCACTCGATCGAGAACCCCAGGACGTCGCGGTAGAAATCGGCGGACCGGGCCAGGTCGCGCACTGCGATCACGAACCGAGGTTGTTTGAGCATGACGAATATGACGGAGGATCGAATGACTACCCGCAGGATTCTGCTTCAGAGGTCGGCTGGTCGCCAAGGTCAATGCCCAGCGTCGGAACCGACGCGCGGCGCGCTGCAAGTGGCGCAGTAGTTCGCGGCGGGAGTGCGAAGCGGCTTCCCGCATTCAGAACACGGCGGCCCATAGAGGCTCAGGCGATGGTGGTAAAGAGCAAGAGGATTGGTCTCTTTGAAGCCGGTGATGCGCTCATAAGTTGCTAGCGCTTGCTCTCCGACGTCCGTCTGTGCCTGACGTAAGTCGACCCCTGTTTTCTCGCGATATTCCCGTATCTGCTCTATGAAACTCTTAGGGAAGACCAGTTCATATTCCTCCTCCGTGAGAATCGGGAGATCGATCTTGCATCGCCAGCAATACATAGTGGTAGCCACTCTTCCTCGCTCCTTTGTATGAGGCACATGCTTCTGGAAGACAAAACTGGACGTCCGCCAGAATGTCCGGTCCTGGCCGTAACGAGCCGTTGAGGTCGAGACATCGAAACGTTCAACCATACAGGTGACGCCGCCGCCGGCCAGGTGCGTCAATGACCAAGACCCCGATACCTGGGCGCAATTCCTACACCGGCAATCCCGTTTAGCCCACGCCACGGCATCGCCACGAGCATTGAATCTTGGCTTCTTGCCGAAATGATGAAAAGGAGCAGGCATGCCCAAGCGAGCACAAGATCCTGGTGACGAGGCGGGCCGCCTCGACCCCATCGGCCCTCATGGCCCCAATCCGCCGTCGCACGGCCGAGTGAGCGGCGGTGACCCCGGAGCGGAAGCCGAAGTTAATTTCGACGACGATGAGATCTACTCAGGCACTGGTAACAACAGCCGGCGCGGCGGGACTTCAAAAAGCGCGGGTGCTGACAGCGGGGCACTCGGCCCGCCGTCGGAGCAGTTGTCAGACAGCAACCAGCCGCGCGAGAAGAACGCGAACGGAACCGGGATGTAGCGCCACTGGCGTGATGCAGGAACGGCCTTGGCCCTGTAATCGACCAATCGGCGAGAACCTCCACCAAGCGCCAATGAGACATTGAGCATCGTTGAGCGACTACCGGGCCATGACTGGTACTGGATACTTGGCAGGATGCTCCGGCTGCCCTTCGGGGCTCAGCCTTGCCTTCGCAAAGCAGTCAATCTCAGCAGGCAGGGCGACGCCCGATTGCGCCGAGCGGGTCCAAATGTTCGCCGCTACCTCCACCGCATTGGGGTTGTCGTAGCAGCCCCGAGAGAGTGCGCGCAGATTGGGCCAGCGCTCAAAGGTAAGGCCGACGGTCGTTCCGCAAGTTGGGCAGAACTCGACATAGACCTTCTTCCCGCTTACATCCGATGTGTGCTCGTACTTGCGTATCTCGCCACCGTTGAACTCGACTGCCTCGACGGGGAATACGGAGTTGGCGTAGAACGAGGAGCCCGTCATCCGCTGACAGAAAGTGCAGTGACAAACAAGGGTTCTAAGCGGCGCCTGTTTGACGCGGAACTTGACCGCTCCGCAGAGGCAGCCACCGTCAAGAACAAACGGCATCCTGAAGCTCCTGGTTCAATTCTTCGATGACGCGAGGCGACATCTTTGAATCCTGCCACAGGTCTGACCGTCAGCTCCTGGCCTGAACGAGTCAACCGATATCAGCCCCCCATGGGAGAGCAGAGCTCAACGAGCGTGCCGTCTGGGCAGCGCACATACGACACGACTTGTCCCCAGGGCTTGGTGCGAGGTTCGGCCAATTCTGTCGCGCCCGCCGCCAACGAGCGCATGTGCGCAGATTCAACGTCGTCGGTAACGAAACCCAGTTTCATGCCCAAAGGCTTCTTCGACTCCGAGGCGGCTACATGGCCGCCGTCAAAGTTTGTGGATGCCAGTTCGTGGTGCGCGAAGGCAAGCGTCGTACTCCCAGTCTCAACCTCGCCGTACGTTCCAGACTCATGCAGGAACCGTCGAGGGAAGCCAAATGCCTGCTCAAAGAACCGTAACGAGGCTTCGACATCTGGCACGTAGATGATGGTGTATCCGAACTTCATTTGTGGTTGAGCATTGATTCGTGTAGCCGCCCAATGCTGAGCGTGCAATTCAATCTTGCCATGTCGGCGGCCGGAAGCATGCTTCACTGCAAGGAGAGGCGGATGGCCCGCTTTTGGCCGACTGTATCCGGTCGCAGCCTTGGTGCAGCGACGGGCCGCGCGGCAGGCGTGCGCTACAACCGACTGCTAGCCGCGCTCTCGCCGGTAATGCATTGCCACCGCGCCGTTGCCGAGCGGCTTCGCCGAAACCAGCTCGAGTCGTCGCGTGCTGGGCAACCCGCTCTGGTACAGGGTCGGGCCGTGGCCGGCGATCCTGGGGTGAACGAGGAACTTGTACTCGTCGATCAGATTCAGCCGGTCCAGCTCGGCCGCGAGCTTGCCGCTACCGAGGAGCACGCCGGCCGGGGTCGCGTCCTTGAGCCTTTGCACGCCCGAGCGCAAGTCGCCGGCGATGTGGTGGCTGTTGGCCCACGAAAAGTCCGTTCGCGTCGACGACACGACGTACTTCGGCTTAGTCTCCAGCTTGATCGCCCATTCGCGCACTGCTGGCGGCGCGTCCGCATCGCCGTGGGCGACGGCCGGCCAGTAGCTCTCCATCATCTCGTAGGTGGTGCGGCCCCACAGCATCGCCCCTCCGTCGTCCATGAGGCGGGTGAAGAAGGCGTGGGTCTCGTCGTCTGCGATTCCCTCCTGGTGGTCGACACAGCCGTCCAGGGTGAGGTTGAGGCTGAAGGTTAGAAGTCCCATACGAGTCTCCTCCGAGTCAAGCGGTCGCTGGACTGCCGCTTGTCGACGAATGCCTGCGCGAATCCCGCGCGAGGCCTACTATATGTGCGACAACCCGAGTTTTCCGGCAAGTGCGAACCTTCCGTTTTCACATGAGGAGGACGAAATGAACCAGCAGTCGATTGAGATCCGCAGTGCCACGTCCGACGAGATTCCGCGCGCCGTCGCAGCGATCGTGGCGGCATTCCTCACCGATCCGCCTGCGCGGTTCGCGTGGCCTTCGGTGCACGACTATCTCTTGGCCATGCCCGTGGCCACAGGCGAGTTCGCAGGCAGCAGTTTCCAGTACGGCACGGCCTATGTGTCCGTGGACTTCTGCGGCGCCGCACTCTGGTTGCCTCCCGGCGTGGCGCCGAACGGCCAGGCTCTCGAAAAAGTGTTCCGTGACACGGCAAAGCCCGAGCACATGGACGACCTGCTGGCCACCTTCGAGAAGATCGAAAAGTCGCATCCTCGAGAAGCTCATTGGTACTTGCCCCAGATCGGCGTCGAGCCGAACGCCCAGGGCAAAGGCATTGGGGCGGCGTTGATGCGCCACGCTCTCGCCCGTTGCGATGAGGAGCGATCGCTGGCATACCTCGAGGCGTCGAAGACGCAGAACATTCCGTTCTACCAGCACCACGGCTTCGAGGTAATAGGCCAGATCCAGGTGGGTTCGGCCCCGCTCGTCACGCCCATGCTCCGCAAGCCCGGCCGGCCAGGAGCCTGACCCCGCGGAACTGGACGGCTTCCTGCGGTCCCGGACGCAAGGCAGATACGCCACTGACGCTCGCTGGCCGTCACAGGCGACCTTGTCTCATACATTAGTGGTAACGAACCACAGACTCGGCCGATGCATCGCGACTCCACCCCCCGCCGCAGGAACCATCAGCAGATGGCCTGGTGGGCCGTGGCGCTGTGGCTGGCCTTGCCATGTGCGAGCGCCATGCAGCCGCCGGGTGCGGATGCGGCTGCGGGGCAGCCCGATGGCGCCGTCCACATCACGCGGGCCGAGTTGCTGTCCATCCCGGGTACGGGTTATTCGGCCCCGCCGCGACGCATCGAGGAAGCCAGGCTGCCGGTCGACGGATGGCTGGAAGTCAGCCTGCCGCACACGGCCGAGCGCGAACTGGTTCCCACGTCGTCAGGCGGTGTGAACACCATCACCGATTGGTACCGCATCGAGCTGGCCGGCCTGGCGCCATCGGCAGCACAGCCGCGCCTTCTCTACCTGCCGCGTTGGAAGACCCTGGGCCGCATTGCGGTGTACGGCGACGGCGTGCTGCTCTACCAATCGCAAGGCAGCGCCGTGCACAACGGCTACAACCAACCCTTGCTTGTGCCGCTGAACGCGGCGGCCAACACGCCTTCTCCGCGCTCGGTGCTGATTCGCATCGATCGCCTGCGAAGCAGCGGCAGCGGAGTTTCGACGGTGTGGGTGGGTGACCAGCACTCGCTCGGCTGGCGCTACCAGGTGCGCCAGTTGCTGCAAGTGCAGTTGCCGTTCATGGGCAGTGCCGCATTCCTGGCGGTGGGCGCATTCGCGTTTGCGGTGTGGCTGGGCCGGAGGCGCGAATTGCTCTACCTGCTGTTCTTTGCCATCTCGGCACTGGCCTACTTACGCACGCTCCACTATTTTGTGAGCGGCGACTACCTGCCGATTTCGGACGAATGGTTCGAATGGATCACCGTTGTCTCGCTGCTCTGGCTGATCATCCTCATCCACCTGTTCTTGCAGCGCTTGCATCAGCAGCCCTCGGCCTGGCTGACCCGCTTGTCTGTCGTCCTGGCATTGGCCTGCAGCGTCGCGACCCTGCCGCATGCATCCGAGGCGATGCCGAGTCTCTATCTGTTCACGCCGCTGCTCAACCTGGCGGTGCTGCCCGTTGCGGTACTGATCTTTGCCGTGAACCTGCGCAAGGCATTGCGTGCGAAGCTGCCCGAGGGGCGCCTGGTGGCCGGCTGGGCGGTGGCGGCCGTCGCATTCACCTCGTATGACGGGCTGCTGCAAAACAACCTGGTCAGCCCGGAGAGCGTGTACACCTCTCCCTACGCCATCATCAGCCTGTTCTTCATCTTCTCGTACATCATGTTCCAACGGTATACGGGCGCGTTTGCCGAAGTGGCCCGGTTGAACAAGGGGCTGGCGCAACGCCTGCAGGCGCGCGAAACCGAGCTGGAGCAAAGCTACCAGCGGCTGCGCGTGGTCGAGAACGAGCAAATGCTCGGCGCCGAGCGCCGGCGCCTGATGCAGGACATGCACGACGGGCTGGGGTCTTCGCTGATCAGCGCTATTCGCTCGGTCGAGCAAGGCGCCATGACCGACAGCGAGATCTCCGGCGTGCTCAAGGGCTGCATGGACGACCTGAAGCTTGCCATCGATTCGATGGAGAGCGTGGATGCCGATCTGTTGCTGTTGCTGGCCACCTTGCGCTTTCGCCTGGCACCACGCATAGAGAGCGCCGGCCTCGCGCTGCGCTGGGAAGTGCAGTCGGTGCCCGCGCTGTCGTGGCTGAACCCCGGCAGCGCACTGCACATCTTGCGCATCATGCAGGAGTGCGTGGCCAACGTGCTGCGCCACACCCGGGCCACCACCATCCGCTTCAGCACCGCAACGGACGGGCAGGGCGTATGCGTGGTGATCGAAGACAACGGCGAGGGCTTTGCCGTGGAGGAGGCCCTGCATCGACGAGGCCGGGGATTGCGCAACCAGCAGCGGCGCGCAACGGCCATCGGCGGCACCGTCAACTGGGAGTCCGGCAGCGCCGGAACGCGCTTCACGCTCTGGTTGCCGCTTGAACAGGTCGCCGGCACCGAATTCGTTCCCCAGTAATGCACCCGCCGCCCGCATATTCGAGCAGCCCAACTGGCTACCATGCGGTTTCTCCCAGCCGACAATCGTTCCATGACCCTGCGCATCGTTCCCAAATGCTGAGTGCTCCTGGTATCGGCTGCCACTTCGGACAACGGCTCGCATCGCAGTACGGCATCGACGCGGTTCAGTCCTTCGTGAGCAGGTCACGGCGTGGCTGCGAACTGGGCATTGCGCGCATGCGCTATGAACTGCCGCATCTCTTCGTGCTCGCGCCCCTGCCCACCGAAGACGCGTTCCTGCTCAGCGTGGAGATCAATCCGGGCGGCAGCCGGCGCATCATCCGCGACGGCAAGAGCCGGCAACTGGGCCTGCAGCAAGAGGGCGCTTTTCACATTGCCGATCTTTCGCGGCGCGCCTCGGCCTACGTGAGCAGTCCCTTCCATTCGGTGTTCTTCCATCTGCCGCGCGCAACCATCGATGCGTTCACCGAAGAAATGGAAATGCCGCGTGTCGACCGGCTGGGCTGCGCCGCGGGCACGCTCGATCCGGTGGTCGCCCATCTGGGGCGCGCCATGCTGCCGGTGCTGATGCATCCGCAGGATGCGAGCCGGCTGTTCGTGGAACACATGGCGCTGGCGCTGAAGGCGCATGTGGTGCATGCCTACGGCGGCGTGGCCGGGCCGGCGCCGGTGCAAGCCCGTGGCCTCGCGCCCTGGCAGGAGCGCCGCGCCAAGGCGTTTCTCATGGAGCACCTTGCCGGGGACGTGTCGCTGGGCGACGCCGCGCGCGAATGTGCGCTGTCGCGCAGCCACTTCAGCAAGGCCTTCAAGCAGACCACGGGGCATACGCCGCATGCATGGCTTGTAGCGCAGCGCGTGCAAGCGGCGCGCCGCCTGCTGGGGCAGCCGCATCTTCCGATCGCGGAGATTGCCACCGCCTGCGGCTTTTCCGACCAGAGCCATCTGACGCGGGTGTTCACCGCGCACATGGGCACGTCTCCCGCGCGCTGGCGGCGCTTGAACGCGGGGTGATCGCGGGTTGATCGCGGGCTGATTCGCGCGCGGCCCGGACGGGTTCAGGCCGATCTCGGCAGCAGTGCCGGAACCAATTGCCGGTTCAGCTGCTTCACCCACCACTGAAGCGCCTTTCCCTTGGCGCCGGTCTTCCATGCAAGCCAGAACGCCTCGGGTGCGCGGGGCTCTTCGGTTTGCAGCTCGATGAGCGTGCCGCGCTTCAGTTCGCCCTCGATGCAGGCCCTCGGCAAAAAGCCGTGCCCCAGGCCCGCGGCCTGGCAGGCGATCTTCGCGGCCATGCTCGGCACCGCCACGCGGTGCTGGCCGGCAAGCAGCCCCACGGTGCGGTCGGAGAGGGTGCGCGCACTGTCGCTCACCACGATGGCGTTGTGTTCCAGCAGATCGCCGCGATGCAGCGGCCGCTCGAGCCGGGTCAGCGGATGCGTGGGCGCCACGCAGAACGCGAACTCGAGGCTGCCCACCATCACCGCCTGGTAGCCCCCGCCGGCCGGTCCTTCGCCTGCGGCAATGACGATGTCGGCGCGCCCTTCGCGCAATGCCTCCCATGTGCCGGTGAGCGCCTCGCACCCGATGCGCAGCCGCGTGCCGCAGCGCAGCGCCTCGAACGCGCGAATGTCGTCGATCAATGCCTGCGTAGGAATCAGCGAGTCGTGCACCAGCCGCAGCTCCGATTCGAACCCGGTGGCGATCTGCCGCATGCGCGATTCGAGATCGCCCGCGGCGCCGAGCAGCCAGCGGCCTTCCTTCAGCATTTCTTCGCCGGCCGCGGTGAGTGTCACGCGCGGCCCGTTGCGCACGAACAGCAGCATGCCCAGCTGCTCCTCGAGCTTGCCCACGGCGTAGGAGATGGTCGAGGGCACCTTGTTCAGGCGCGTGCCCGCGGCGGCAAACGAGCCGTGGCGCGCAATGGCGTCCACCAGTTCGATGGCTTCGAGGCTGAGCTTGAGCACGGCAAGTCCTTCAAGAATTGAATCATCGAAAAATTCGATGATTGACGGCTAAAAGTTTCGTCAACAGGCCTTGGTGAAAGAAAGATGATTCAGCCATGCCTCGGAGATTCTTCTCCGAAGCGATTGTGAATCACATCGAACCAAGCAACCACCAAGGACCTCAATCATGTTGGAAATTCGCAGCGCCAATGACCGCGGACTTGCAGACTTCGGCTGGCTCAAGTCCCGCCACACCTTCTCTTTCGGCCACTACCACGACCCGGAACAAGAGGGCTTCTCGGACCTGCTGGTGATCAACGACGACCGCGTGCACCCCGGCCGCGGCTTCGGCACCCACCCGCACCGCGACATGGAAATCTTCTCGTACGTGCTCGACGGCGCGCTCGAGCACAAGGATTCGATGGGCACCGGCTCCGTCATCCGCCCCGGCGACGTGCAGATGATGAGCGCCGGTACCGGCGTGCGCCACAGCGAGTTCAATTCGTCCGCCACCGATCCGCTGCACTTCCTGCAGATCTGGATCGTGCCCAATGCCAAGGGCGTTGCACCGCGCTATCAGCAGGTGCACTTCGCGCCCGAAGAAAAGCGCGGCCGCCTGCGGCTGATCGTCTCGCCCGAAGGTACCGACGGCTCGCTTGCCGTGCACCAGGACGCCCGCGTTTACGCCGGCCTGTTCGACGGCGATGAAGCCGCCTCGCTCACGCTCGGCCCCGATCGCCATGCCTATGTGCATGTGGCGCGCGGCAGCGTGGAAGTCAACGGCCAGCGGCTGGGAGAGGGCGACGGTGCGCGGGTGCGCGGCGAAGAGCGGCTCGACCTGGCGCGCGGCCAGGGCGCAGAGGTGCTGGTGTTCGACCTGCGCCCGAAAGAGTTGCCTTCTTTCTGACATTGCACATGCGCCCGTGGCCGGCGCGGACGGCAAATGTCCAAACGGCCTCACTAATCGACAAGACAGGCATCGGCGCCGAAACGACGATGCATGGCAACGCAAGACCTAAATTTTTTCACCAACTCACGGAGAGTCCCATGTCCATCAAAGCCACCCCCACCGCCGGTTCCAAGCTGCTGACCCCCGCCGACCACACGCTGGTCATGATCGACTTCCAGTCGCAGATGGCATTTGCCACGCACTCGATCGATGCGGTCAACCTGCGCAACAACGCCGCCCTGGTCGCCAACGCGGCCGCCGGCTTCGGCGTGCCGACCATCCTCACGACCGTGGCCGAGAAGAGTTTCTCGGGCCCGATGTTCAGCGAGATCACCGATGCCTTCCCGGGCCAGAAAATGCTCGACCGTACCTCGATGAACACCTGGGAAGACGCCGCGGTGATCGACCGCGTGAACGAGATCGGCAAGAAGCGCATCGTGCTGTCGGGCCTGTGGACCGGCGTGTGCATCGTCGGCCCGGCACTGTCGGCCATCGACCAGGGCTTTGAGGTGTTCGTGATTGCCGACGCTTGCGGCGATGTGTCCACCGAAGCGCACAACCGCGCCATGGATCGCATGGTGCAGGCCGGCGCGCAGCCGATGACCTCGCTGCAATACCTGCTCGAACTGCAGCGCGACTGGGCCCGCACCGACACCTACGAACTCACCACCGGCATCGCGAAGAAGTTCGGCGGCGCCTACGGCCTGGGCGTGACCTACGCCAAGACCATGTTCGGCGCCCACGAAGGCTGATGGCCAGGTGAACGGAATGAAGCCCTACGTCCTGTCGCTCGCGCTCGGCCTGCTGGTCGGTGTGATCTACGCACTGTTCCAGGTGCGCTCGCCGGCCCCGCCGGTCATTGCCCTCGTGGGGCTGCTCGGCATCTTGCTCGGCGAGCAGATCCCGCCGCTCATCAAGAGCGTGATCAAGCCCGATGCCGTGGCCACCTCGTGGCTGCGGCACCAGGTCAAGCTGCATGTGTTCGGCGAACTGCCGCAATGCGCCAAGGCCGAAGCCGGCACCGCAGCCGGAAAGAAGGACGTCTGACATGGCCGGCACCACCGCCCCTCAATTGATCCTGCACAACGGCCGCTTCACCACGCTGGACCGCGCCAACCCCGTGGCCGATGCCGTCGCCATTGCGGACGGCCGCTTTACTCGCGTAGGCCGCGCGCAAGACATCCTGCCGCTGGCGGACGGCGGCACCCGGGTCATCGACCTGCAGGGCAGGCGCGTGCTGCCGGGCCTCATCGACAACCACCTGCACATCATTCGCGGCGGGCTCAACTTCAACCTCGAGCTGCGCTGGGATGGCGTGCGCAGCCTGGCCGACGCCATGGCGATGCTGAAGCGCCAGGTCGCGATCACGCCCGCGCCGCAATGGGTGCGCGTGGTGGGCGGCTTCACCGAACACCAGTTCGTTGAAAAGCGCCTGCCGACCATCGAAGAACTCAACGCCGTGGCACCCGACACGCCGGTGTTCCTCTTGCACCTGTACGACCGCGCGCTGCTCAACGGCGCGGCGCTGCGTGCGGTGGGCTACACCAGGGACACGCCGGCACCGCCCGGCGGAGAAATCGTGCGCGATGCAGCCGGCAACCCGACCGGGCTGTTGCTGGCCAAACCCAACGCGAGCATCCTCTACGCCACGCTGGCCAAGGGGCCGAAGCTGCCTTTCGAATACCAGCTCAATTCCACGCGCCACTTCATGCGCGAGCTCAACCGCCTTGGCGTGACCGGCGCCATCGACGCAGGCGGCGGCTTCCAGAATTTTCCTGAGGACTACCAGGTGATCCAGCAGCTGGCCGATGCCGGCCAGCTCACCATTCGCCTGGCCTACAACCTGTTCACGCAAAAGCCCAAGCAGGAGAAGCAGGACTTCCTCAACTGGACGGCCAGCTCCAGGTACAAGCAGGGCGACGACTACTTTCGCCACAACGGCGCGGGCGAAATGCTGGTGTTCTCGGCGGCCGACTTCGAAGACTTTCGCCAGCCGCGGCCGGACATGGCGCCCGAAATGGAAGGTGATCTCGAAGAAGTGGTGCGCGTGCTGGTGCAGAACAAGTGGCCGTGGCGCATGCACGCCACCTACGACGAAACCATCGACCGCGCGCTCGACGTGTTCGAGAAGGTCAACCGCGACACCCCGCTCGCGGGCCTGAACTGGTTCTTCGACCACTGCGAGACCATCTCCGAAAAATCGATCGACCGCATCGCCGCGCTCGGCGGCGGCATTGCCGTGCAGCACCGCATGGCCTACCAGGGCGAATACTTCGTCGAGCGCTACGGCGCCGGTGCGGCCGAAGCCACGCCGCCGGTGAAGCGCATGCTCGAGAAGGGCGTGAAGGTGTCCGCGGGCACCGACGCCACGCGCGTTGCCTCGTACAACCCGTGGGTGTCGCTCTCGTGGTTGGTCACCGGCAAGACCGTGGGCGGCATGCAGCTGTACCCGCAGCGCAATTGCCTGGACCGCGAGGCCGCACTTCGCATGTGGACCGAGAACGTGACCTGGTTCTCGAACGAGGTCGGCAAGAAGGGCCGCATCGAAGCCGGCATGCTGGCCGACCTGATGGTGCCGGATCTCGACTTCTTCGCCTGCCCCGAGTCCGAGATTGCCGACACCACGGCGCTCCTGACCATGGTCGGCGGCAAGGTGGTGTATGCCGCGGGGCCGTTCCAGCCGCACGACGAAGGCGCGCCGCCGCCGGCCATGCCCGACTGGTCGCCGGTGCGCAGCTTCGGCGGCTATGCCGGCTGGGGCGATACCGAGGGCGCGCCGCTGCAAAAGGCGATGCGCCGCGCGGCCATGGCCTGCGCGTGTGCCAACAACTGCAGCGTGCACGGCCACCAGCATGCAACCGCCTGGAGCAGCAAGCTGCCGATTGCCGACCTGAAGAGCTTCTGGGGCGCGCTGGGCTGCGCCTGCTGGGCGGTGTGATGGCCATGCGCTGGACCACTTCACCCGCGGTGCGCTGGGTCGCCTTGCTGCTGCTCTGCGCGGCCTACCTGCAGGGCGGCATCAACAAGGCCATGGACTTCAACGCGGCCATCGCCGAGATGAACCACTTCGGCCTGTCGCCCGCCGCGCCGCTGGCGGTGGGGGTCATCATGCTGGAGCTGGGCGCCTCGGCGCTCATTCTCACGGGCTTCCTGCGCTGGCTCGGCGCGCTGGCGCTGGGCGGCTTCACGCTGATGGCGACCTTCGTCGCGCTGCGCTTCTGGGAAATGCCGCAGCCCGAGCGCTTCATGGCCGCCAATTCATTCTTCGAACACCTGGGCCTGGTCGGCGGCTTTGTGCTCGTGGCTTGGCTCGACCTGAAGGAGCGCACCCATGACTGATTCCCCCAAGGGCGCTGGCGCTTCGCCGCCCGGCGCTTTCGCTCCCCTGCGCCAACCGGTGTTCGCGGTGCTGTGGGCGGCCACTGTGCTCGGCAACATCGGCAGCTTCATGCGCGACGTGGCGAGTTCGTGGCTGGTGACCGATCTCTCGGCCAACCCGACCGCGGTGGCGCTGATCCAGACCGCGGCCACACTGCCGATCTTTCTGCTGGCGATTCCGGCGGGCGTGCTCTCCGACATCCTCGACCGGCGGCGCTTCCTGATCTTCGTGCAGCTGGTGCTCGCGGCCGTGAGCGGCACCCTGCTGGTGCTCTCCCACACCGGCGCGCTCACCGTCGAATACCTGATCGCGCTGACCTTCGTCGGCGGCATCGGTGCGGCGCTCATGGGGCCGACCTGGCAATCGATCGTGCCCGAGCTGGTGCCCCGCAGCGACTTGAAGAGTGCGGTGGCGTTGAACTCGCTGGGCATCAACATCGCGCGCTCCATCGGGCCGGCGGCAGGCGGGCTCATTCTCGCGAGCTTCGGCGCCGCGGTGACCTATGGCCTGGATGTGCTGAGCTATGTGTTCGTCATTGCGGCGCTCATCTGGTGGAAGCGCCCCGCGGCCGCCGACACCGGTCTGTCCGAAAACTTCTTCGGCGCCTTCCGCGCCGGCATCCGCTACACGCGGGCGAGCAAGGAGCTGCACGTGGTGCTGCTGCGCGCTGCGGTGTTCTTTGTGTTCGCAAGCTCTGTGTGGGCGCTGCTGCCGCTCGTGGCGCGCCAGATGCTCGGCGGCACGGCGGGCTTCTATGGTGTGTTGCTCGGCGCCGTGGGCGCGGGCGCCATCGGCGGGGCGCTGCTGATGCCACGGCTGCGCGCGCGGCTCGATGCCGACGGCATGCTGCTGCTGGCTTCGCTGCTCAGCGCTGCCGTAATGGGCGGGCTGGTCTTTGCACCCCCGCAATGGCTCGCGGTGGTGCTGTTGTTGCTGCTGGGGCTGGGCTGGATCATCGCGCTCACCACGCTCAACGGCGTGGCGCAGTCCATCTTGCCCAACTGGGTGCGCGGTCGCGGGCTGGCGGTGTACCTCACGGTGTTCAACGGCGCAATGGCGGCCGGCAGCCTGGGCTGGGGCCTCGTCGCGCAGCAGATCGGCGTGCCTTACACGCTGGTGGCGGGCGCCGTGGGCCTGGTGGTTGCGGGCCTCATCTTTCACCGGGTGCGCCTGCCCACCGGCGAAGCCGACCTGCAGGCCTCGAACCACTGGCCCGAGCCGCTTTTGGCCGAACCCGTGGCGCATGACCGCGGGCCGGTGATGGTGCAGGTCGAGTACCGCATCCGCAAGGAAGACCGGCCTGCGTTCATGGAAGCGATGAAGCGCCTGTCGCTCGAACGCCGCCGCGACGGCGCCTATGCATGGGGCGTGACCGAGCACACCGGCGACGCGGAGCGCGTGATGGAGTGGTTTCTCGTCGAGTCCTGGGCCGAGCACCTGCGCCAGCACCAGCGCGTGTCGCATGCCGATGCCGACCTGCAGAACGAAGCGGTGCGCTTTCACATCGGACCCGGAAAGCCCGAGGTGCACCACTTTCTTTCCCTCTGATTTTTCGATGTCGGCTTTCTTTTTCCTTTCTCCTTTCCCTCAACTCCACTACCACTGAAAAACCATGACCACACTGACATTGCGCGACGGCACCGAGCTCTACTACAAGGACTGGGGCACGGGGCAGCCCATTTTCTTCAGCCACGGCTGGCCGCTCAGCGCCGACATGTGGGACGCGCAGATGCTGTTCTTCGCGGAACGCGGCTACCGCGTCATCGCGTTCGACCGCCGCGGTTTCGGCCGCTCGAGCCAACCCTGGACCGGCTATGACTACGACACCTTTGCCGACGACATCGCCGAGCTGATCGAAAAGCTCGACCTCAACGACGTGATCCTGGCGGGCTTCTCGATGGGCGGCGGCGACGTCACCCGCTACATCGCGCGCAAGGGCAGTGCGCGCGTGGCAAAGCTTGCGCTCATCAGCGCCGTGACGCCGCTGTTCATGAAGACCGAAGACCACCCCGTGGGCCCCGACGCATCGCTGTTCGCGGGCATTCGTGCCGGCCTGGCCGCGGACCGCCCGCAGTTTCTCGACGACTTCAGCACGCTCTTCTACGGCACCAACCGCCCGGGTGCCAACGTGTCGCAAGGCGTTTTCAAGCAGACGCTGCAGATCGCGCTGCAAGCCTCGATCAAGGCCACGATCGACTGCGTGACCGCGTTCTCCGAGACCGACTTCCGCCCCGACATGGCCAAGATCGACGTGCCCACGCTCGTGATCCACGGCGACGACGACCAGGTCGTGCCGATCGACGCCACCGGCAGGCTGGCAGCCAAGATGATCAAGGGCAGCCAATTCAAGGTGTACGCCGGTGCGCCGCACGCCACCTGCACCACGCACAAGGACCAGGTCAACGCCGACCTGCTCGCGTTCATCCAGGGCTGATCGCTACACGGGCCATCAAAAGCCTGGCCGCGGCGGCGCTGTGTCTGCAACCCGCATCCTGCGCCGCCAGATGCCTGGCGGCACGCCGGCATGCTGCGAGAAGACACGGGAGAAGTGGCTTTGATCGGCAAAGCCGCAGGCCGCGGCAATGTCCGCCAGCGAAGCGCCGGCGTTCATGAGGAGCGCGCGCGCGTGCTCCAGCCGCTGCGCAATCAGCCATTGATGAGGCGTGCAGCCGGTGGTCTCGCGAAAGGCATGAATGAAATAGCTGCGCGACAGCCCGCATGCGTCGGCGATCTCGGTGATTGAAATGCTGCCGTCGAATTTGCTGCGCAGCATTTCCTTGGCGCGCGCCTCGTGCGAGCGCGACAGGATCCGGTTGGTGCGGGGGGCCGACGTTGCCGCGCCGCCGTAGGTTTCGACGAGATAGCTCGTCATGGCAACACTCAGCTGCTCGACGAACAACATGCTCGCGCCGGCGGGGTTCTCGAGCGCCGGCGCCAGGGCCTCGGCAAGGTTGAGCAGCACCTCGTCCCGGACGCCCGCCACATGGGCCAGGCTGCCGACGCGCTTGCCCGGCTTTTCCTCGATGGCCCGGTCCAGGCTGGCCTGCGATATCTCGAGCAGCACAAAATCGAAAGGGCGCCGGATGTCGGCACGATAGCGTTCCGAAAAACCGCGAATGTAGATCGACCCCCTGTCGAAGTCGTGGCACGAGGCATGCCGCCCGGCCACGATGCGCCGGCTGTGGCCGTCGCGCATCGAGATGCCGAGCAGCACGCCGCGAGCGCTGGGCTCCGTCTCCACATGGTGGAGGTGAGGCTGGGCCATGGTCTTGCGGTGGATTCCGACGCCGTTTGCGCTCAGGCCCTGGTCCCGTTGAAGATGGCTGGACATGCACCCGAGCGTGTCTTTCGGTGCCGGCGTGACTCGCAGCGGCGATGCTTGCGGAGCGGGCGGAAACGGGATTCTGCTTTGCGCCAGACGGTCGCTTTCAACATGCATGGGTGGACGGAACAGGGAAGGGGAGTCGGCAAGCCTATCAGGAGCACGGGCATTCGAAGCCGCGCCGGGAGCTTCCGGTAGACTGTTTGCATGCGTCGGCGCTTCGCGATGGTTCTTCTGCTGCTCTCTGCCTTTTGGCAGGCCTTTGCCATGGCCGGGCAGACGACGGCGTTCGCGGATGCGCAGGAAATCGGGCACGCCGTTCTTCACTGGCAAGGCGAAGCCCACCATCATCACGATGACGGATCGGTCGCGCTGGACGAGTCCGACGAATCCCTGCAGCACGTTGCCGCCGATGGTTGCCTGGGCAGCTCGGCAGTCTGGGCGACCATGTCGTTCACCTTTGCGCCGGCCGTCGGCGCACCGCCGCTGGCGGTGAACGAATTGCCAAGAGCCGGGCCGCATCCCGACGGCCCTCGACGACCTCCAAGACTGACCGCCTGAAAACGCCCTTGCTCACCCAGCGCTTGCGCGGGTGGGTCGTTTTCATGCAGGCGAAACCCGCCGGACGATGCTGTGCCTTGGTGCACGCGATCCGCGGGGCTCCTCGCCTCCACGTCAGTCAGGAGTCTTGTGAAACCCGTTCCATGGTTCGTGTCCTGCGCCGTCGCAGGAAGCGTGCTTCTGGGAGCCGCGCCCGCAACTGCGCAGGCGCCCGTTCCTTCGTCCTTTTTGCCGGCCGGCGTAACGCTCGGCCACGCCCTCGAGGCCGCCTGGCAGCGTGCCGTGCAGGCCCGGGAATCGGATGCGCAGGCCCGGCGCGCCCGGGCCGAGCAGACCGCCGCGTCCAGCCTTTGGGCAGCGCCGCCCGCGGTCGAGCTGAACCATCTCAACGACCGTGCGCACTCGAATGCGGGGCGGCGCGAAACGGAAGTCGGTCTTGTCTGGCCGCTCTGGTTGCCCGGCCAGCGCGACGCGCGCGCCGCGGCGGCCGACGCCGAGTCGAAGCTTGCCGACGCCGCAACGCAAGCCGCCCGATTGCGCGTGGCCGGCCAGGTGAGGGAGGCGGCGTGGAAGCTGTCGGCAGCCCAGGCCGAAGCCGCTTCGGTGGCCGCGCAGGCGCGCTATCTCCAAGGCATTGCCGACGACGTGCAGCGTCGCGTCCAAGCCGGCGATCTCGCACGAGCCGATGCACTGGCGGCGCGCGCCGAGCTTCTGGATGCCAGATCCGCGCAGAGCGACGCCGACCAGCGCGTGCAGGCCGCGCGCGCGCAATGGAAAACGCTGACCGGGCTGGAGGCCATGCCGCGCTTGCAGCCTCCGCCGGCGGCGAGCCTTGCCGATATGCCCACCGAAGAACACCCGGAACTGCGCCTGGCCGCGCAGGCCGTCGAGCGTGCGCGCAAGCGGCTGGATTCAGTCAACCTGTCGCGCCGCGACCCGCCCGAGCTCTCCGTCAAATACCGCGAGGAATCCCCCGGTTTCGGAGAGGCGGCGCAACGCGGCATCGGAATCGGCCTTCGAATCCCGTTCGGCACCGACAGCCGCAACGCGCCGTTGCAGGCGGCGGCGGTGGGCGAGCTCGACGTGGCCGAGGCCACCGAGCAGCGTTTGCGCGAGCGGCAAGACGCTGACCTGGCCCTGGCGCGAAGTGCGCTCCAGAGCGCCGCGCAGCAACTCGACGGCACTCGCGATCGCGCAGGGCTGCTTCGTGAACGCGCCCAACTCGTCGACACGTCATTCAAGGCCGGCGAGACCTCGCTCCCCGAACTTCTGCGCGCCGCCAACGCGGCGGCGCAGGCCGATGCGGCACTCGCACGCCAGCAGGCCGCCCTGGGCCTTGCCCACGCCCAACTCCAACAAGCACTCGGACTTCTTCCATGATCGATTCATCGAACGCCACACAGCGCAGGTGGCATCAACGCCTGGTGCTACTCGCAGCGGCCCTGTTCCTTTTCTTCGCAGCCGGTGCCATGGCATCGCCTGGGGCCCATGGCCCGAATGGCGAGCATCTCGATGGCCCCACCCAGGCGGCGTCCGGCGCGAGCAAGGCACCACGCATGGAAGCCAGGTCGGAGGCCTTCGAACTGGTCGGCCAACTGCGCGATGACGAGTTCTCGATGCTGATCAACCGCTTCGAGACCAGCGAACCCGTGCTGGACGCAAAGGTCGAGATCGAGACCGGCGCACTGAAGGCGCCCGCAAAGTTCCACGCGGACATGGGCGACTACGCGGTGGACGATGCGGCGTTTCTCAAGGCACTGAAGGCCCCCGGCGCGCATGCGGTGGTGGTCACCGTCGTGGCGGGTGCCGAATCCGATCTGCTGGAAGGCACGCTCACGAGCGAAGGCGCCGACGCGCATTCGCATGAAGACGGGCACGGCCATGGAATGCCGACGACGGCATGGCTGGTCCTGGCGCTCGTCGCGCTGGGTCTTGTGATCTACGCGCTGAGCCGCAGGCCCGGCGGCCGCACGGCAACACGCTCTGGAGACGCTCGATGAAGCAGATGACTTTTTCAGCGCCGCGGTGGATGACGCGCAATCACCGGTGCGCAGCGCTCGGCATTCTTGTCGCCCTGCACCTCGCCGCCCTCGGCACCGCATCCGCCGCGCCAGGCGCCCACGGCCCCAACGGCGAGCACCTGGATGCGCCGACCGGTGGAAGCACCTCCGGCCTGGCCCGGCTGCCCGACGGAAGCGTGCAGGTGCCGATGCTGGCGCAACGGCGCATGGCCGTACGGACGGTGCTCGCGAACGAAACCGAGGCCCACGCGACCGTGGAGCTTTCCGGCCGCATCGTGATGGACCCGAATGCCGGCGGGCGCGTGCAGCCGGCGCACGGCGGGCGGATCATGCCGGGGCCGGCGGGGCTGCCGGTGGCGGGGCAGGCCGTGCAGCGCGGCGAGGTGCTCGCCTATGTGCAGCACCATGCCGAGCCCTATGCACTCGCGGCGCAGCAGTCGCAACTGACCGAGTTGCGAAGCAACCGGGAGCTGGCGGCAAAGCGTGTGCAGCGCCTGCAGTCGCTCGAGGGCACCGTGCCGCGCAAGGAGATCGAAGCCGCCCGGGCCGAGCTCGAGAGCCTCACGGCGCGAGAGAGAAGCATCGATGCCAGCCTGGGCTCGCGGGAGGCACTGACGGCACCTGTCGCCGGCGTCGTCGCGCGCGCCGATGCGGTCGCCGGGCAGATCGTCGAAGCGCGCGACGTGCTGTTCGAAGTGATCGACCCCAGCCGCGTGCTGGTCGAGGCGACGACCGCCGACCCGGCATTGCCGACACGAGTCGGCGACGCCTTCTTGCAGGGCATTCCAGGTGTCAGGCTGAAGTTGCTCGGTGCCGCGCGGTCCTTGCGCGACGGCGTGTTGCCGCTGACCTTTCGCGCGCAGCCCGAGAAGGCGGGCACCCCGATGCCCCTCGCGGTCGGTCAGCCGGTCACGGTCGTCGCATCGCTCAACGAGCGCATCAAAGGGTTCGTCTTGCCCGCGCAGGCCGTCGTGCGCAACAGCGCCAACGAGCCGATCGTCTGGATCAAGTCCGGCGCCGAACGCTACATACCGCAGCCGGTGCAATACCGCGCGCTCGACGCCGCCACCGTGATCGTTACCCAGGGCCTGGGCGCCGACAACCGCGTGGTGGTGCAAGGCGCACCGCTCATTGCGCAGATCCGCTGAACGGAGCCGCTCCACATGTTCAACTGGATCGTTCGAAACAGCCTGCGCAACCGCTTGTTCGTGCTCGCGATGGCGCTGCTGCTGCTGGTCTACGGTGCTATCACGGCGTGGCGCACGCCGGTCGATGTGTTTCCGGACCTCAACAAGCCGCTGGTCACGGTGCTGACCGAAGCGGGTGGCATGGCACCCGAGGAGGTAGAGCAGCTTGTCACCTTTCCGCTGGAGACGGCGCTCAACGGCATGCCGGGCGTGACCCGCGTGCGTTCGACTTCGGGCGTGGGCCTTTCCATCGTGTATGCCGAATTCGACTGGGGCACCGACGTGTACCGCAACCGCCAGCTCGTGGCCGAGCGCCTCGCACAGGTGCGCGAGCAACTGCCGGCGGGCATTGCACCGGTCATGGGCCCGGTCTCCTCGATCATGGGCGAGGTGATGCTGATCGCGTTGCCGCTGTCCGCGGGCGATGGCAAGACGGCCGCCGACCCGATGCGGGCGCGGGAATATGCCGACTTTGTGCTGCGGCCGCGCCTGCTGTCGATTGCGGGGGTGTCGCAGGTGATACCGATTGGCGGCGATGTGCGGCAGTTGCGGGTGGAACCCGACACGGCGCGCATGGCGCAGTTCGGCGTTTCGCTCACGCAGGTAGAGCAGGCGCTGCGCGGCTTCGCCGGCAATGCGGGCGGCGGCTTCATCGACCTCAACAGCCGCGAATACCTCATCCGCCACATCGGGCGGACCAACCGCGTCGAAGACCTGCAGGGCGTCGCGGTGGCCTGGAAAGAAGGCCGTGCGATTCTTCTGAGTCAGGTGGCCGAGGTGCGCTACGCAGCCGCCATGAAGCGCGGTGACGCCGGCTACAACGGCGCACCGGCGGTGATCGTGAGCGTGCAAAAGCAGCCCGCGGCCGACACGGTGCAGCTCACCGGTGCCATCGAGGCCGCACTGGGCGAACTGAAGCAGGGCTTGCCGCCCGGCCTTGCCGCGCCCAAGGTGCTGTTCCGGCAGGCCGACTTCATCGAGTCCTCCATCGGCAACGTGAGCGAGGCGCTGCGCGACGGCGCGATCATGGTGGCGATCGTGCTGTTCGCGTTTCTGCTCTCGGCGCGCACCACGGTCATCTCTCTGGTCGCCATTCCTTTGTCGCTGGCGGTCACCGCACTGGCCTTCAAGCTGCTCGGTCAATCGATCAACGTGATGACGCTCGGCGGTCTGGCCATTGCCATTGGCGAGCTGGTCGACGACGCGGTGGTCGACGTCGAGAACATCGTGCGCCGGCTCAAGCAGAACCGCGCGGCGGGCAATCCCTTGTCCACGATGGAAGTGGTGCGACAGGCCAGCGTAGAGGTTCGCTCGGGCATCGTGTATGCCACGGTGATTGTGGTGCTGGTGTTCGTGCCGCTCTTCGCGCTGCCGGGCATCGAGGGCCGGCTGTTCTCTCCGCTGGGCATTGCCTACATCGTGTCCATCCTGGCCTCGATGCTGGTGTCGATGACCGTCACGCCGGTGCTGTGCCACTACCTGCTGCCGAAGATGAAACGGCTTGACCATGGCGACAGCCCGCTGGTCACGCGGCTCAAGCGTTGGGATGAAAAGGTGCTGGGCTGGTCGTTCGCGCGCGCGAAGCTGCTGATCGCCATTGCAGCGATTGCAGTTGCGGTGGCCGCTGCCAGCGTGCCGTTCTTTCCGCGGGCGTTCTTGCCGGCGTTCAACGAAGGCTCTCTGGTGCTGGGCATGGTCTTCAATCCCGGCACGGCGCTGGCCGAGGCCAACCGCATGGGCGCGCTGGCCGAGACGCTGATTGCCGACGTGCCCGAAGTAACGCAGGTGGGCCGTCGCACTGGCCGCGCCGAGCTCGACGAGCATGCCGAAGGCGTGCATTCGGCCGAGATTGACGTGGACCTGAAGCGCTCTGGGCGCAGCCGCGAGGCGGTAATGGCCGACATCCGGGCGCGGCTTGCCGTGCTGCCCGCGCAAGTCGCGGTGGGCCAGCCGATCTCGCACCGGCTGGACCACCTGCTGTCCGGTGTCCGCGCCCAGATTGCGCTGAAGATCTTCGGCGACGACACGGACACGCTGCGCGGCTTGGGCGAGCAGATGCGGCAAGGACTTTCGGGCGTGCCGGGCCTGGTCGACCTGACGGTGGAAAAGCAGGTGCTGATTCCGCAGATCACCGTGCGTCTCGACCAGCGCAAGCTTGCACAGACCGGCCTTTCACCCGGCGAGGCGATCCGGATCCTGCAGGCGCTCACGGATGGCGCGCATGGCGCGGAGATCGTGGACGGCCTGCGCCGCTACGACCTTGTGCTGCGGCTGCCCGACGGCCGACGCAGCCCGCAGGACCTGGCCACGACGCTGATCGACACGCCCGCGGGGCGGCTCCCGGTCTCTGCCATTGCGACAGTCGAGGAAACCGATGGCCCGAACCAGATCGGACGCGAGAACGGGCGGCGGCGCATCGTGGTGTACGCCAACACCGACGGTTCCGACATGGGTCGCGTGATCGAGGACATCCGCGCGGTGATCGCAAAGACCAATCTGCCCCCGGGCACCTTCGTGAGCCTCGAAGGCCAGTTCCAGGCACAGGAGCAGGCCGTGAAACTCATCGTGGGCCTTTCGTTGATCTCGCTGGCAATGATCTTCCTGGTGCTCTATGCGCGCTACAGGTCCGCGGTGCTGGCCGGCATCATCATGGCCAACATTCCGCTCGCACTCATCGGCAGCGTGGTGGCGATGTGGCTCGCGGACGTGAGCCTTTCCGTTGCCTCGATGGTGGGCTTCATCACCCTGGCCGGCATTGCCACGCGCAACGGCATCTTGAAGATCAGCCACTACATCAACCTGTGCAGGTTCGAGGGCGAAAGCTTCGGGCAGGCCATGATCGTGCGCGGTTCGCTGGAGCGGCTGACGCCGGTGCTGATGACCGCGCTGGTCGCAGCCTTTGCGCTCACGCCGCTCTTGCTGGCGGCCGATGCGCCGGGCAAGGAAATCCTGCATCCGGTGGCGGTGGTGATCTTTGGCGGCCTTGTGAGCTCGACGCTGCTGGACACGCTGTTGACGCCGGTTCTCTTCTGGCTTTTCGGCCAGCGCGCCACCGAGCGCCTGCTCGAAGCGGAGTCGGTCGAAGCCGGTATCCGGCCCACACCGCAGGAGGCCTACTGACGCAGATCCCGACTCCCAAAGGCACCGCGGCGCCGCCTGTCCAAGCGCGCCGAGATGGAACACAGGAACCCAACATCATGAAATCTGGAAAATTCAAGCACCTTCTCGCCGCGCTCTTGCTGTGTTCGTCGGCCGTTGCGACCCTGCCCGCCTTCGCCCATGGCGCAGCCCCCGCGCGGCACGGCGGTGTTGTGCAGACTGCAAGCGACATGTCGTTCGAACTCGTGCCCGCCGCCGATGGCGCGGCGCTTTATGTCGTCGATCACGAGGCCGACTACAACGTCAAGCAGATGGGCGGCAAGCTGACCGTTCTGAACGGTGCCGAGAAGACCGAAGCCGAACTCAAGCCAGCGGGCGGCAACAAGCTCGAAGCCAAGGGCGTCAAGCTCGGCAAAGGCGCCAAGGCAGTGGCTACGGTGACGGAAGGCCGCAAGACGACGACGGTGCGCTTCACGATCAAGTAGTCCGGAGCACTGTTGCGCGCCAGTGGAGGCCAGAGCGGCTACTCCCCCTCCACCCGGTCCCGCCGCATGGCTCGCCAGAGCGCGAGGTCATACCCAATCTTCAGCAGCCCGCATGCGATGAGCGGCAACGAGATCCACCCGGCCGCAAACAGCGCGCCGCTGATCGTCGGGCTGATGGCCGCAGCAAGGCTGCGCGGCACGGCCGTGAAACTCGCCGCGGCGCTGCGCTCCGCCGGGGTTACCACCGCCATCACGTAGGCCGTTCGCGTGGGCACGTCCATCGACGACAGTGCACTGCGAACCATCAGGAGGCCCAGCGCGATCGGCAAGCTGGGCGCCAGCGCCGCAAGTACCAGGCACACGTTGGCCGGCAAGTGCGTGAAGACCATGGTGTTGAGCAACCCGATGCGCCGGGCGACCACCGGTGCGGCAAGCTGCGACGCTGCGCCGAGCAAACCGGTCCAGAAGAAGAACACGCCCGCCTGGGTCAGCGAGAGGCCGAACCGCTCCAGCAGCCACAGCGACATCAGCGCGTTGATGGCGAGTCCACCGGCAAACGAATCGACGCTGAAGAGCGCCGCCAGCCGCATCACCACGCGCCGAGACGGTCCGAGCGGTGCCGGCGGCACAGGCGCGACGTTCGCGCTGCTGCCGGTGCCGACGTGCGCGGGCAGCTTCCGGTAAAGCCAGAACACGGCCAGCCCGATGGCCGCGTAGACCACGAACATTCCGCGCAGCGCATCGAGCCGCGTGAGAGCGCTGTGCCGAACCAGCCAGTCGGGCACGGCCGCGGCCAATGCACCCAATGCCGCACACAACGCACCCAACAGGCTGTAGCGTGCGAACAGCGCGGTGCGGGCATGCCCCTGCGCCGCCGCAGCCAGTCGTGAATGCTCGAGCGGAAGGAACACGCTGACGTCTCCCGAACTGGGGTTGAGCGTGCCGACCAGCGCGACGATCAGCAATGGCCAGAACGACGTCAGGCCCGCAAAGCCCAGGCCCGTGGCCGCCATCAGCAAGGCGGCGCCCCGAAGGAGCCGGCCGCCCGCAAAGCGATATCCCCAGGCGCCCACTGCGAGGGTGGCAAGCGCCGAGCCCAGCATCGTCGCGGTGGCGACGATGCCGACCTCCAGCGTACCCAGCCCGATCGACAGCAGGTAGGCCGGCAGCAGCACGGCCATGTAGCCGTCGCCAAAGGCGCGCAGTCCGCGGGCGGCAAGCAAAGGCACGGCGCCCGGGTCGACTCCGGCTGGCAGCAGTCTTGCAAGACCGGTGCGCGGATCAGGTGAAGGTGCGGTGCTCATCGGCTTGGCCCGGGAGGCTTGGCCTCGACCGGCCGGCCCGCGGCCTGCCAGCCGTCGAAGCCGCCGCGCAAATACCGCGCATCGATGCCCATGGCGCGCAGCCGCATCGCGGTGCTGCGACCAACCTCATGCCCGTAGACGCAATAGACCACGACGCCGCGGTCCGCCGGCAGCTCGGAGGCCCATCGGTCCACGGCCGACGGGTCGAACCACGTGGCACCGGGGATCATCGCGGTCGCATGCTCGAACACGCCGGCCCGGCGAACGTCGAGCAGCGTCGATCCGGCGACCTCATCTTGCGTCGCGCCGAAGGGCTCGCTGGCGGCGTGCACGGCCTGCTGGTAGCGCTCGTACACCCGAGCCAGCAACACCCACCCCGAACCGCCGTCATGGGCCTTGCCCATGGCGGCAAACTCTTCGCGCCAACGCTCGGCACTGTCGAAGCTGGCCGAGAGGGCCAGCGCCATGGCAGGCTCCATCGGTTCGCTGTTGCCGCCGAGCGAGGCGAGGTACAGCTCGTGCAGCAGCATCGGGTCGAAGGGAGAAAGCGGGAGGGGAACGGGCGCAGAAAGCGCGTGAGATGCGTCAGGCGAAGTGGTGTCCACGGAGTGCTCCGTTGTGAGTCACCAGCGCTTGGACGGGACACCGTCTGACTTTGCAGAACGGGAGGCTGTTTTCCCGATGCCGGCATCGTACACCGGGTTTGAATCCGTTGTCCAAGCCAGAAATCACGAACTCGGAGTGCGCCCCGCGAGCGCCTTGCGCGCCATGGCGCCGAGCGTGCGCAGGCCCTTCTCGATCCGGGCGTCCCAGCCGTGGCCGCCGCTCAGCCGCAGGCAGTGGGCGTATTTGCCGCTGGCAGAGAACACGACGCCGGGCGCGAAGCAAATGCCTTTTTCGAGCGCCTGCGCAAACAGCAGGCGCGTGTCGGCCGGCTCGGGCAGCTCGACCCACAGCACAAAGTTTCCTTCGGGCCGCGACACCTTCGTGCCCGGCGGAAACGCCTGCTCGATCACCCGCGTCATGCGTTCGAGAGTGTCGGCAAACTCGCGCCGGATGCGGCGCAGGTGCCGGTCGTAGTCGCCGTTGGAAAGAAAGGTGGCCAGTGCCACCTGGGTCAGCACCGGCGTGGCCAGGCTCGTGGCGAACTTGGTTTCGAGTACCCGCGCCATGTGCCGGCCGGTCGCGATCCAGCCGATGCGGTAGCCGGGCGCAAGCGTCTTTGAAAACGAGCCGCAGTAGATGACGTTGTCGTGCGTGTCGAGCGCGCTGAAGGGCAGGGGGCGCTCCTCGCCGAAATGAACGTCGCCGTACACGTCGTCCTCGATCAGCGGCACGCCGTGCTTCGCGAGCAAGCGCAGCACGGCGCGCTTGTTCTCTTCGGGCATGGTGCAGCCCAGCGGATTGCTGAAGCTCGACGCCAGCACGCAGGCGCGCACCTTGCCCGAGGCCACGATGTCGCCGAGTGCATCGACGTCCACGCCGGTGACGGCATCGGTTGGCAACTCGACCACCTTGAGCCTCTTCGCGCGCAAGACTTGAAGCAGCCCAAAGTAGGTGGGCGATTCGATCGCGACCGTGTCGCCGGGCTCGGTGACCGCGTCGAGCGCCAGTGCCAGCGCCTCGGTGCAGCCGCAGGTAATGGCGATGTCATCGGGCGACAGCGCCTGCCCGTAGCGCAGCGCGCGCCGGGCAATTTCCAGGCGCAGCGACATCTCGCCGCGCGGCGGCGAATAGGTGTTGCTCTGCCCGCCCTTCACGCGCGCCGTGCGCGCAAGCACAAGATCCAGCTTGGACGAAGACAGCAGCCGCTGGTTGGGAATGGCGCAGCCGAGCGGCACCAGGGTGTCGTCCGAGGCGTGCTCCAGCAGGTCGAGCATGAGGCCCGAGAGCTCCACCTTCGCCGGCCGGATCGAGTGCCGCGTGGTCGTTGGAACGGGCAACGCGGGCGGCGCCTTGGCAACGTAGTAGCCCGACTGAGGCCGCACCTCGAGGATGCCGCGGTCTTCGAGCAGGCGATAGGCCTGCACGGCCGTGCTGAGGCTGGTGCGTTGCTGGGTGCTGATCTCGCGCAGCGACGGTGCGCGCATGCCGGGCCGCAGCGCGCCGCGGCCGGCGAGGCCGGCCACGAAATCGGCGACTTCTTCATAGCGGAACCGGGGAGATTGCGACACGGCTGAATCCTGCTTTCATGAACGGCACGGCATGCAACTGTACTGCACCTAATTTCAATAAATTGTGGCTGTTATCGCGAGTCACGAAACGGCAATATCAATGCACAGCCACACCAATCGATCAAGCAGCAGTACATGGCACGGTTTCCGGACAACGAAATCATCTCCCTGGTCAGCAAGGCGCCCCGGTTCGATCTTGCGGAAAGCGTGGGGCCGAGCGTGCGGCTCGCGGAACTGATCGACACGGCCTTCGGCGATGACGCCGATTTTTCGCTGGACTACGGAACGGCGGCGGGCAACCCGGAGCTGCGGCAGGAGATCGCGACCGAAAGCGGCGTGCACGCCGACGACGTCGTGGTCACGGTCGGCGGCATGCACGCGCTCTTTCTCATTGCCTTCACGCTGTGCCAGGCGGGCGACGAAGCCATCGTGGCCGAGCCGGTGTTTCCGCTCGCGCGCAATGCGCTGACCGCGGTGGGCGCCGTGACGCGCCCACTGGCGCTCAGCTTCGACACGGGCTACCGGATCGACCTGGAGGCGCTCCGAAAGCTGCTGTTCCCGAAGACCAAGCTGGTGAGCCTGGCCTCGCCGCAGAACCCCTCGGGCGTTGCGATCCCCGAGCACACCCTGCGCGACATCGTGGCCATGCTGGCCGAGCACGCGCCCGATGCCTGGCTGCTGATCGACGAAACCTACCGCGAGGCCGCCTATGGCGAGGATGCCGCCGCGCCGAGCGCCGCATGCCTCGGGCCGAAGGTCATTTCGGTTTCTTCGCTGTCCAAGTGCCATGGGTCGGCGGGCTTGCGCATCGGCTGGGCGATCACGCGCGACACGGCGCTTCGACAGGCGCTGGTGACGGCAAAGTTCAGCACGGTGATCTCCTGTTCGCCGGTCGACGAGGCGCTTGCGCTGGCCGTGTTCAGGCAGCGTGAGCGGATCATCGGGGAGAAGCGCACGCTCCTCGCGCAGAACCTGCAGCTGGTCGAGAACTGGGTGCTGCGCCATCCCGGCCACATCGACTGGGTGCGCCCGGATGCGGGGGCGTTGTGCTGCATGCGGCTCAAGCCCGAAGTCTTCGACGCCGCGGCGGTCGAGCGTTTCTATGCGACGCTGGCCAAGTACAGCACGCGTGTCGCGCCCGGCGCGTGGTTCGGAGACGATCCGCTGGTGTTCCGGCTGGGCTTCGGCTTGCCCACGCTCACGGCGCTGGCCATTGCGCTGGAGTGTGTATCGGTGGCGTTGACCGAGGCCACGCGGGCGCCGGAGGGCGCGGCTACCTTCTAGCCCGTGCTTTGCCCGCGCTGGGTCCAGCGCAGCGACACCCAGGTGCCTTCGCCGCGGCGGCTCTCGATGCGCAGCCGCGCGCCAATCGCATCGGCCTGCTCGCGCAGCCCCACGATGCCGTAGTGCCCCGCGGCGCCCGCGCTCGGCTCGAAGCCGATGCCGTCGTCGCCGATCTCCAGCTCGACTTCATCGCTTGCAACGCTGTGCAGGCGGATCAGCAGGCGCCGTGCGCCCGCATGGCGTTCGACGTTGCGCAGCACTTCCTCGCACATGTGGAACACGGTTTCCGCCGGCTCGGCCGCCAGGTCGGACAACGCGGGGTCCATCTGGCAGTCGAGCTCGATGCCGGTGCGCTCGCCCAGGTTCTTGGCCAGCTCGGCCAGCGCCGCGCCCAGCCCGATGTCGCGCACCGGGTTGCTGCGCAGCTGGTCGATGGCGCGGCGTGCCTCGTCCAGCCCGTCGCGCGCCGCGCGCTCGGCCCGGACCAGTTCGTCCGGCAGCGCATCGGGCCGGCTCGATGCGAGGTGCTTGAGCACGCGGATCTCGGTGAGCATTGCCATCATCGAATGCGCCAGCGTGTCGTGCAGCCCGCGCGCCAGGCGCAGGCGCTCGCGCACCACCGCGGCATCGCGTGACTCCTGCGCGAGCCGGCTGATCTCCTCGGTGCGCTGCCGCACGCGCTCGTCTAGCTCGGCATTGAGCCGGCGCAGCTCGTCGCGCTCGCGCTGCAGCGTATTCAGCAAACGGTCGAGCGCGCTGCCCAGCCGCGCGGCTTCGTCGGCACCTTGCGGCACCTCGATGCGCGTTGCGCTTCCGGCCAGCACCGCGTCCGCCGAGTGGGCGATCACGCTCACCCGCCGCGTGAGGCGGTGCGCCACGATGATGCCGGCGGCAGCGGCCGCCAGGCCCAGAAGGCTGAGCACGATCGAGATGCGCCATTCGATGGCCGTGGCAAAGGCCGCGACCGATTCGACCGGCTGGATCACCACCGCCTGCCAGCCGAGCCGGCGCAGCGTGCCGTCGCGCGCATTGGGCGGAGAGGCGATCAGGTAGGGCCGGTTGTCCAGCAGCCGCCGCGTGCGAATGCGCGTGGGCAGATCGGATCCGTCGTTGCCCAGCCCGGCCACGACGGGGTCGAATGGCGTGATGGGATCGCCCACCTCTTGCCAGCGCTTGCCCAGCAGCACGGCCGGCCCGTGGCGCACGATTCCGTCGCGGTCGATCAGCAGCCATTCGCCGGGCGAGGCGCGGATTTCGGCCACCATCTTCTCCACCCAACTCCAGCTCAGGTTGGCCGCCACCACGCCGATGATCGCCCCGTCGGCATTGCGCACCGGCGCGGTGAGCTTCAGGAAGCGCTCACGCGGCGAGCGGCCTTCCTCGATCCATGCGGCGTTCAGGCCTTGCGAGATCCACGCGTGCTGATTGACGTTCTGACCCACCACCTGTTCGTCGGTCGCGGCGACGATGAAGCCGTCGGCATCGGTCACCGCCAGCCAGATCAGGTCGGGCACGCCGCGGCGCACCGCCTCGAGCGAGCGCTTCAGGCGTGCGCCTTCGCTGTGCTGCACGTCTTCCGACAGCATGGCCGCCACCACGCTGACCGCCTGCAGGCGCAGCAGCAGTGCGGTGTCGAGCTCGGCGTTGACGTGCTCGGCCGCGGCTTCCAGCCGTTGGCCGTGCTGCTCGAGCAGCGTTGCACGCACGAAGCTGCGCAGCCACAGGTTGGACACCAGCGCCAGGCACAAGGTGAGCGCAATCAGCAGCCAGCCGATCGCGGCGGCCATGGAGCGCCGTGGGTCGATGCGACGTGCGAGGTTCATTGGCTGCGGATTCTCGCAAACGGCAGCCGTGACTTTCGGCATGGGTAGTTCCCCTGAGTCCTCGGGGTTTGTCTCGACTCGCTGCGTGACTTCCGGCAGGCGCGCCGGCGGCGGTTTGCGGCAACAGTTGCACCCATCGCGATCCGTGCCCCCAGCGCGACTGATTCCCAACCCTGCAACGTGCCGCGACGCGATCGGCGCGACAACGAATGGAGACGAAGCGAATGAACCCCACTTCCCCGACATACATCTCATCCGGCGCGCCGCCGCGATTGATCGACAACCGCTGGCTGCAGCTGGTGGTCGGCATCGTCTGCATGATTGCCACGGCCAACATCCAGTACGCGTGGACGCTGTTCGTGCCGGAAATCCAGGGCAAGTTCGGCTGGGAGCGTGCGTCGATCCAGGTCGCCTTCACCATCTTCGTGCTGGTGCAGACCTGGCTCGCGCCCATCGAGGGCTACTTCATCGACAAGTTCGGACCGCGCCTGATCGTGGCCTTTGGCGCGCTGTTCATCGGCGCGGCCTGGGTCATCAACTCGCAGGCCACCACGCTGATGGGCTTCTACATCGGTGCGGCCGTCGGCGGCATTGGCGTGGGCTCTATCTACGCCACCTGCATCAACAACGCGCTCAAGTGGTTCCCCGATCGTCGCGGCCTGGCGGTGGGCCTGACGGCCGGCGGCTACGGCGCCGGTTCGGCCGCCACCATCCTGCCGATTGCGGCAATGATCGAATCGTCGGGCTTCCAGCAAGCCTTCATGTTCTTCGGCCTGCTGCAGGGCTCGCTGGCCTTTGCCGCGGCCTGGTTCCTGCGCGCGCCCAAGGGCAACGAAGTGCGCGGCTCGACCAAGCTTGCGCAGAGCCGCCGCGACTACACGCTGGGCGAGGCGCTTCGCACGCCGCTGTTCTGGCTGATGATCTTGATGTTCTCGTGCGTGGTTACCGGCGGCATGATGGCCGTGGCCCAACTGGGCGTGATTGCACAGGACCTGGGCGTGAAGAACTTCAAGGTCGACCTGTACTTCGTCACCATGGCCGCACTGCCGCTCGCGCTGATGCTCGACCGCGTCATGAACGGCATCTCGCGTCCGCTGTTCGGCTGGATCTCCGACCACATCGGCCGCGAGAAGACCATGGTGATCGCCTTCACGCTGGAAGGTATCGGCATCATCGCGCTGGGCTACTTCGGCCACAACCCGTGGGCCTTCCTGATCCTGTCGGGCGTGGTCTTCCTGGCCTGGGGCGAGGTGTATTCGCTGTTCTCCGCACTCGCGGGCGATGCGTTCGGCACCAAGCACATCGGCAAGATCTACGGCGTGCTGTATTGCGCCAAGGGCATCGGCGCGCTGTTCGTGCCGCTCGGCAACCTGATGATGGAAGCGACCGGCACCTGGTCGACCGTGCTCTACACCGTGGCGGCTCTCGACCTGTTCGCCGCCTTCCTGGCCATCGTCGCGCTGCGGCCGATGCTGGCAAGGCACACGGCCAGCAATGCGTCGTATGCGTCTTCGCCGGCGTCTGACCTCGCGATGCCGGGCGGCCTGTCGGCCGCGGGCCGCACGGCCTGATGACCTGAGACCAACTGCCATCCCACGCGCACCCGCGGAGCCGGCTTTGCCGGGCTCTCGGGTGCGTTTC
Organism: Variovorax sp. CCNWLW225; assembly: GCF_037204045.1. Taxonomy (NCBI): domain Bacteria; kingdom Pseudomonadati; phylum Pseudomonadota; class Betaproteobacteria; order Burkholderiales; family Comamonadaceae; genus Variovorax; species Variovorax sp. CCNWLW225. The sequence goes on from NZ_JBBCBV010000017.1 coordinate 65,430, forward strand.
GCATTCAGGGCGCCGAAGCGCGTTGGAGGTTTATTTCTTCAACACCAGCACGGCCAGTTCAGTGCGTGTGTTCGCGTGAAGCTTTTGCATGATCCGGCTGACGTGGTTCTTCGCCGTTCCCTCGGCCAGGTTGAGCGCCGTGGCAATCTGGCGATTGCCGTAGCCCTTGGCAATCAGCTCGAGCACGGCGGCCTCGCGGTCGGTCAGCGGCTTGGTCGCCGCATCGGGCCCCGACAACTCGCCGGGAACGGTGGCCTGCGGTTCGGCGCGCAAGTCCGGCGCAGGCGCGGGTGGCGGCTCCTGCGCAACGCGGTCGGCCAGGAGCCGGAACTGGTCCATCACCTTGCGAGCGATTTGCGGCGTGAGCCGTGACTCGCCGCGGTGCACCGCCCGCACAGTGTCCAGCACCTCTTCCTCCGAGGCGTCCTTGAGAAGATAGGCCTGCGCGCCGGCGCGCACCGCGTCGAAGACGAGGTCGTCGCGGTCGAAGGTGGTCAGCACCATCACGCGCGTGTGCGGCAGCGCGGCCGAGATCTCGCGCGTGGCGAGCACGCCGCCCTTGCGCGGCATATGCAGGTCCATCAGCACCACGTCGGGCAGCAGGCGGCGGGCCAGTTCCACGGCTTCGATGCCGTCGGCGGCCTGGCCGACCACTTCGATGTCCAACGCGGCATCGAGCAGCATGGCCATGCCGCGGCGGATGAGTGCCTGGTCGTCGGCAATCAGCACGCGAATCCGCGGCGCGGCATGCGGCGCGGGCGCCGACGGCTCGGCAATGGTGCTCATGGCAGGCTCAAACGCCTTCGATGATCCGCAGGTCCCGCTCGGCGCCGTCGGCCAGCGCGGCGAGCGCGGCCTGGTAGTCGGGGCTGTCATGCACGGCGCGGGCCCGTTCGACGCTGTCGAATTCGATCAGCACGGTGCGCTCGGCCAGGCCGTATTCATAAACCTGGGCGGGCATGCCCCGCGCCAGGAAACGCCCGCCGCCCGCAGCGATTGCGGGGCCGGCGAGTTTTGCATAGGCCGCGAGTTTGTCGGCATCCTTGACGGCACGGTACGCGCTGACCCAATAGGCTTTTGCCATGGTGATTTCTCTCAGTTGCAGAGCGAGCAATATAGCGTGCTCGCCGCTTCAGCGCTTGGGTTCGCAACTCAGGATGTGCAGGCGTAGTTGGCCGCCAACCGGGACGCTGCAGCATCGTTGGCCGGCCCCGTGTACCGCGGGTATTGCGGGTACTGGCACAACGGCCGGCTGAGCACAACCGCACCATCGGCGTCGCGCTTTTCCGCGACCAGCGTGGCCGGTGCCGCGCTCTTGGTCACCCATTGGTCGAGTGCCGTCAGCAGGTCTGCCGAATCGGCACCCGGTCCTCCGGCGCAGTGGTTCACCCCCGGCGCCACGTAGAAGCGCGTGGACGCGTCGGCGGCCGGGGCGCCCACCGCGTTTCGCATGTTCGCGTGGTACTCGACGGTCGACCGGGCGCTGAGCGCGGCATCGTTTCCGCCGTGCCACAGGATGAGCTTGCCGCCGCTGTTGATGAACGGCCGGATGTCCGCATTGGTCGCGTCGTTGAGTGCGGCCATGGCATAGAGGGCGTTCTGGTTCTGGTCCCAGGGCGTGTAGGCCAGCGAATCGACTGTGCGGTCGCGGGCGAGGTAGTTCTTGACGGTCGTGTCCTGAAACAGGAACTGCAGCGCCATGGTGACGTTGCCGTCGCCTGTGAGCCAGGTGCGCCAGGCGCCCGGGTCGTCCTCGTTGCCTGTCAGGTTCCAACCCGCATTGCGGAAGGTGGGGCTGCCGGTGAACGTGGCTTCGGTCGTCCACGAAGCCACCACGTCGAGCTGCGCATCCGAGAGGCAGCTGTCGCCGGTATCGCCCCCGCCGGCACAGCGCAGCGCGGCAACGTTGACAACCGCCGGCGTGCATGCGGCCTGGTTCGACACAACACCATCGGTGATGCCGTCGAGCGCGTCGCAGGCGTTTCGCACCTGCGTGCTCAGAAGGGCCGTCTTGGCGGCGCTGAATGCACCGCCGGGTGCGGCAAGCGCCCTGGAGTTCCGGTTGAAGGCACCCATGAACCCGACCCAGTTGTAGGCGGGTGCGCGCGCAATCACGCCGTCGAAGAGGTTCGGCGAGCGCTGCACCGCCATCAACGCTTCCCGTCCGCCGTTCGAGCAGCCCTCGAAGTACGACTTGGCCGGCAACGCTCCGTAGGCGGTCGCCAGCGTCTCCGTGGCGGTCGACATCACCGTGGGTACCGAGAGGCTGCCGAACAGCTGGGCGGCAAAGGTGTCGGTCAGCGCGAAGTCCGCGCTCAATCCACTGTCCTGATGGCCGGAGTCGCTGGCGACCACGGCGTAGCCCTGGCTCAGTGCCGGTGCCCCGGGGGGCGAAATGGCGCCGTTGTAGCCGCCCCCGCCCTGGTAGTAGAGCTTGCCGTTCCACGCCGCCGGCAGGGAGATCTGGAAGTTCAGCGCCGGCGCGATCGTGCCGGTCACCTTGCAGTACACGGGCGTGCCTGCCGATGCCGCTTCCATCACGGCCGTCAGCGCGGCGCCTGCAACGGTTTTTCCGTTCAGGTCACTGCATGCCTTTTGAGCCGTGACAACCGGCGGTGCGGGTGGCGGGTTTCCGGGTTGTGCCGCCGGAGGGGCAGGAAGCGGAAAAAAGGGCGTGCCGTTGTCGGAGCCGCCGCCGCAGGCCGCCAGCATTGCCACGCTGACAGCAGCAGCATGGAGCTTCACGCGAGGCGATGATGCCTTTGAGAGTAAGAAGTGCATGTCTCTATTCCTTTGTCAGTTTTCTGCCGGCGCACCGCATCGAGATTGAGCGATGCCGATCAGATTCTGAAAGGCGAGAACATTGGCAACTGTTTCGCAACGGACATTCGGCCCGTTAATTTCTAAGGAAAAACCCTTCGGTTTCCAGGCGTGCCGGCCCTGCTACGGATACCTGGCAAGTGCTTGCCTGTCCATCACCGTGATGTAGCCGTAGCCCCGCTGGATGAGGCCCGCGGTTTCGAGTTCGGTCAACGCGATGTTGACGCGCTGGCGCGAGATGCCGACCAGCAGCCCGATCTCCTCCTGATTGATCCGCAGCGTGGAATCGGTGTTCGGGTAAAGCACCGGATGGAAGAGGCTGGAGATGCCGCGCGCCACGCGCGCCGTCGGTTCGAGCAGCCGGTCGAACTTCACCATGGCAATGAACTGCCCCAGCCGCTCGTTCAAATGAGAAAGCATGAAATGGTTGAACGGAATACTTCGGTCGAGCAACCACGAGAACGTGGCCCTCGGAAGGTGGACCGTGATGGTCGGCCGCGTTGCCATGACCTCGTACCTGCGGTGCTCGGGCTTCAGCAGCGATCCTTCGCCGATCCATCCGCTGGCCGCGACGCCCGTGAACATGATCAGGCGGCCGTCCACCGTGGTGTCCTGCACACGAAGAAAACCTTCCAGCACGCCAATCCAGCTGTCGGCTATTTCGTCGCGCTGGCACACATACGAGTGCGCTTCATGGTGACGGACGTACAGGGCCTCGAACGCCTTCGTTCGCTCTGCCTGCGTCAGTGCGCGCGGCCAGATGCAGCGCTCGAAGAAGGCATTCAGTTCCTTGGCCGGCAGCATGCGTTACCACCACGCCAGGCGAGAGATATCGGCGCGGGCGAAGAACGAGCCAGATCGAACTCTCATTGCGAATTTCCTTCAGCTGGCGAATCCTATGGGCGCTGGCTTGCCGAGTTTGTAGCGTGGACGACATTTACGCCCTTGCACCGCTGGGACAAACCCTGAGCCACAGCAACGGTGAGGTGCTTCGGCGCGCCAAAGAAAAAAGGGCACCCCTTGCGGAGCGCCCCTTTGTTGGTTCAGTTGAGCCTCGAGGCCTTCGGCAGTCGGCTTGCGAGCCACTCGTGCACGTCGGCTCGCACGTTACGGCCTTCCAGGAGAAAGTCTTCCCAGCGGCTTGGGACGTACGGCAGGTAGACCAGCTTCATGCCGGCTTCCTCGGGCAGGCGGTCTGCTTTTTCCGAGTTGCAGGCGCGGCACGCCGCGACCAGGTTCATCCAGTCCCAGCCGCCGCCGCGGCTGATGGGAAGAATGTGCTCGCACGTGAGGTCTTGTTCGCGAAAGTGCTGCGCGCAGTAGGCGCAGGTGAAACGGTCGCGCACGAAGAGCTTGCGCCGGCTGAAGGCCGGCGTCTGGTCGAACAGGTTCACCTTCGCGCAGCCCTTGAGCGCGATGATCGGCGAAATCTCGAGCCGTGACTCCACGCCGCGCGCCACGTTGAAGCCCCCACGCATCGTCGCCAGCGGACCAGCGCCGTCTTCCCATACAACGGAGTCCGTCGCATAGTGAGCAGCGGCGTGCTCAAGCGAGATCCAGGCCTGCGGCGTTCCCTGGATGTCGAGCTGAAGAACTTGGGGTTTCATGATGACGGCCTCCTTTCGTGGCCGAGCGCTTTTTTGAGTGGGATCTCCTGTTTGTTGGTTGTGGCTCCTCGACCCGGGTTCGAACCAGGGACCTTCGCATTAACAGTGCGACGCTGCTACCAGCTGAGCTACCGAGGAAAAAAGAATGTGTTCGATCGAGTAGGCGGCGGCGGCCATTGCCGCGGCTTTACCACTCGCCGATTTCGCGCACGCGCTGGTCGAAGTCGAGCTTCTCGAAGCGCTCGCGTGCGCGCTCGGCCTCCCGCTGGCGCTGCCCTGTCATCGCACCGAAGCTGCGGGTGACCGCCTGCACAAGCGCGTTGCGAGGCCTGGGCTCGGACACCAAGATGCTGTTCGCCGGCCGGCGGTGGCTGGTGGTGAGTCGCATGGATGTCCTCCTGTGGGTCGCGCTGGGCGGTGGTGAATGATCTGTATATCGGCGGGTGCCGTGAAATGTTGAGCGGCTGCTCGCACTCCAGGTGTATGGCCCCACGCACACGATTCGAACGTGCAACCCCCGGCTTCGTAGGCCGGTGCTCTGATCCAGTTGAGCTAACGCGGGAAGAAAAATGGATGGATGATGTCGCCCGACGCGAGGCGAGTCGAGCGCTGAGAAGATGGCGATCCGTAGGGGAGTCGAACCCCTGGCTTCCTCCTAGACAGGGAGGCACTCTGGCCACTGAGTTAACGAATCAAAGTAGTAATAAATGTGCTGGGCATGGACCTGGCGAGGGCTTCTTAGGAGCCGCTTGCGCGGCCACGGCTTAGCAAGCCGCTGCCTTGGACCTCTCGGCCAATGCTCCAATGGTGTCCGGTTACGAGTTCCGGCGCCTCCCAATCGTTGAGGCCGGTTTCCACGAGACGACGACGCGAATCGTCCGGTCTCGCTCTTGTGTGGTCGGGGCGGCAGAAATCGAATCTGCGACCTGATGCTCCCAAAGCAACCGCGCTGCCAACTGCGCTACGCCCCGAATTTCTGGTTGTGAATTGGCACGCCGTGGTCGATTCGAACGACCGATTGCCTGAGTCAAAGTCAGGTGCCTTGGTCCAGCTAGGCGAACGGCGCGTAAGGTTGTCGAACGATGGAGTCGTATGCGGGATTCGAACCCGCGTCTACAAGGATGAAAACCTTGTGTCCTAAGCCACTAGACGAATACGACGTGAATCTGCGAAGGAAGCCTGCACTCCGGATCGAACGAAGAAGCTCTCTTTAAAGGTGGGCTGATCTATGCGGGCGAACTGACTGGTTGGTGCCCCAAGAGAGCCTCGAACTCTCATGACTTTCGTCCCCGGCTTCTGAGGCCGGTGCGTCTTCCAATTCCGCCATCGGGGCATTCCATTTCGGTTGTGTCTTTACGCGATTCGAGCGCTTGCGCGCCCACGTCGGCATCGCTGCACATGGTTGGGTCCAGACCGTGCACATCCCTCCAGGCCGCCGGCGCGGTTGGCCTCTGGAGGTGCTGCAAAGGCACACCCGAAATGGAGCAGCAGGAGGGCTTCGATCCCTCGGCCTCAACGTTGGCGACGTTGCGCTCTACCTGGCTGAGCTACGGCTGCATGTTCTTGCGGATCGTCGGCCCACCAGTGAGGGGCGCGACCCGCGGCAAATTTTTAAAGAGCATTCACCCGCGCAGTTCAGCGGGTGAGTTCACGGCAGCGCGATCACTGCAATGGCGGCGGGCAACGGGTGCCGTTCGCGGCTTGCGTTGCGAATCGGAGTCCGCAACATGAGGTGAGTAAAAAAACAAAAAGGCCCGGATCCATTTCGGAATCCGGGCCTCTGGCAAGAGAGCTTGGAAGGTATGCGCCTACGCGCTACCTCCACCCGGGTGCGGCTGATCCTCGTACTGCTGTCCGAGCCACAAGATGGCTGGCATTGCGGGAAGGGAGTTCAGCTGCGAATGCATGTTGGACGCCGCCAGGTTGCGACCGCCGCGAAACGAGACGCGCACGAACGTCCGACCCGATGCCGGTCGGTTGTTCAGTGAGGTCATGTTTGCTTTCACGATGGTTTCCAGTGCTTGGCGAAGTTCTCGATGATTCGAAGTTGGTTGTTGCGGATGAAACGGGGACGAAGCATTTCGTCGATGGGATGTACTGTAAACTGGGTTTACTAATTCGAGCAACACTTTTTTTGAGTGTTGTGTTTTTTTCTCACCAAGCATGTCTCTTCCAGCTATCCGCCGCAACAACGTCCTGCTTCTGTTCGGTGAGTTCGTTGCGGAGCATGCGGCCAACGGGGCGGAGCCGCTCGGCCTGGCGGCCAGGTTTGCACAGAAGCTGCAAATCTCGGCGAGCATGTGGAGCCAGATCAAGAAGGGCCGGGTGATCTCGGACAAGCTGGCCCGGCAGATCGAGTCCCACTGCGGTAAGGCTCCACTCTGGCTCGATGCGCCGCAAGCCGCCGAGCCTTTGCCCGACCCGGGGGAAGAGCGGTTCGTGGAACTGGCGCGCCAGGCCTACAGGGCGCAGAACGCGCGTGGCAAGCGCGCGCTGCGCACCATCTTGCTGGAGCACGCGAACCCACCAGAAGCCCGAAGCCCCCGGTAGGTTGGCAGTAGGTAGTACCCCCGCTTGGCTCAGGCCACCGGCGGCAAGCGGTCCAGCAACTTGTCGAGCGTGATCGGGTAGTTGCGCACCCGGACACCGGTCGCGTTGTAAACGGCGTTGGCCACCGCGGCCGCAACGCCGCACATACCGAGCTCGCCGACACCCTTGGCCTTCATCGGCGACGAGATCGGGTCCGTCTCATCGAGAAAGATCACTTCCTGGTGCGGAATGTCGGCGTGCACCGGCACCTCGTAGCCCGCCAGGTCGTGGTTGACGAAGAAGCCATGCCGCTTGTCGAGCGCCAGTTCTTCCATCAATGCGCCTCCAACGCCCATCGTCATGGCGCCGATCACCTGGCTGCGCGCCGATTTGGGATTGAGAATGCGGCCCGCCGCGCACACCGCGAGCATGCGCCTGACGCGTATCTCGCCCGTGGCTGCATCGACGCCCACCTCCACGAAGTGCGCCCCGAAGGTGGACTGCTGGTATTTCTTGTCGAGGTCGCCGTACTCGATGCCGTCTTCGGCCACCAGGCCGTTCGCGCCTGCCGCTTCTGCCATGGGCACCACGCGCTCGCCGGACCGCACCATGCCATCCGAAAATTCCACGCCCGCCGCAGCAGCAAAGCCCAGCTTGCTTGCGATGGCTTCGCGCAGCTTCATGCAGGCCGCGTAGACGCCGGACGTCGAGTTGTTGGCACCCCACTGGCCGCCGGAGCCGGCCGAGACGGGGTAGGCCGAGTCGCCCAGGCGCACCAGAACCTTGTCGAGCGGCACGCCCATGGTTTCCGCAGCGGTCTGCGCAATGATGGTGTACGAACCGGTGCCGATATCGGTCATGTCGGTTTCGACCGTGACCATGCCGCGGTTGTCCAGGCGCACACGCGCGGCCGACTTGGCCAGCAGGTTGTTGCGGAACGCCGCGGCAACGCCCATGCCGACGAGCCAACGCCCGTCGCGCTGGCGCCCGGGCGACACGTTGCGCTTGCTCCAGCCGAAGCGCTCGGCGCCGGTGCGCATGCACTCGATCAGCTTGCGCTGGGAGTAGGGGCGTTCGGGCTTTTCGGGGTCGACCTGCGTGTCGTTGAGCACGCGAAACTCGATTGGATCAAGCCCGAGCTTCTCGGCCATTTCGTCCATGGCGATCTCCAGCGCCATCATGCCGGGCGCTTCGCCGGGCGCGCGCATGGCGTTGCCCTCGGGCAGGTCGAGCACCGCGAGCCGCGTGGTCGTCAGGCGGTTGGCGCCCGCATAGAGCAGCCGGGTCTGGTTCACCGCCGTCTCCGCCTGGCCGCCGGGCAGGTCGCCGGACCAGCCTTCATGCGCAATGGCCGTGATCTTGCCGTCCCTTGCGGCGCCGATGCGGATGCGCTGGATGGTCGCCGGCCGATGCGTGGTGTTGTTCATCATCAGCGGCCGCTGCAGGGCCACCTTCACGGGGCGCTTTGCCGCCCGCGCACCCAATGCGGCAAGCAATGCATCCGAGCGCACGAACAGCTTGCCGCCGAAGCCGCCGCCGATGAAGGGCGACACCAGGCGCACATTCGCTTTCGGAATGCCGAGCGTCTTGGCGACATCGCCGACGCCCCAGGCGATCATCTGGTTCGATGTCCAGATGGTGAGCTTGTCGCCCTTCCACTGCGCGATGGAAGCGTGCGGTTCCATCATGGCGTGCGACTCGTCGGGCGTGGTGTAGGTGGCATCGAGCTGCACGGGGGCTGCGGCAAACGCACCCGGGAAGTCCCCGGTCTTGGTTTCCGGCTGGCCCGAAAACGGATTGGGTTCGGGCAACTGCGCCGCACCCATCTCGGCCGACAGGTCGAAGCGTCCCTGTGTTCGCGTGTACTCGATGCGCACCAGCTGCGCCGCGGCACGCGCCTGCTCGAAGGTGTTGGCCACGACCACCGCGACTGCCTGGTGGTAATGATCGATCTCGGGCCCGCCCAGGAGCTTGGCCGTATTGAAGTCGCCTTTGCCGAGCTTTCCCGCATTGCGCGCGGTAACGATGGCCAGCACGCCCGGCGCCGCGCGGGCCGCGTTCAGGTCCATCGACGCGATGCGGCCTTTTGCAATGCCGGCGCCCACCACGTAGCCGTAGGCGGCATTGGGCACTTCGGAGTTGCGTTCATAGGCATAGCGCGCGGAGCCCGTGGTCTTGACCGGGCCGTCGATCCGGTCGGTGGGCTTGCCGATGATCTTGAGCTGATCGATCGGGTTGGTGGTGGCGGGTGTGTCGAATTTCATGATGGTCAGCTCCTCGCTTGCACCAGCGCCGCGGCCAGCGCGCGCTCGGCCAATGGCAACTTGAATGCGTTCTCGTGGGTCGGCTGCGCGCCGGCCAGCAGCTGTGCAGTCACGGCCTTGGCGCCCTGCGGCATGGCGGCCTCCGCGGACTCCAGGCGCCACGGCTTGTGCGCCACGCCGCCCAGGGCCACGCGGCCGGAGCCGTCGCGCTGCACGATGGCCGCAACGGACACGAGCGCAAAGGCATAGGAGGCCCGGTCACGCACCTTGCGATACACCTGGGTGCCGCCAATCGGCTTGGGCAGCGTGACGCTGGTGATCAGCTCGTCCTGCTCCAGCGCCGTTTCGATGTGCGGCGTGTCGCCGGGCAGGCGGTGAAAGTCGGCGATGGGGATCACGCGCGTGCGGCCATCGGGGCGCACCGTTTCCACGGTCGCGTCGAGCACGCGCATGGCCACCGCCATGTCGCTGGGGTGCGTCGCAATGCAGGCCTTGCTGGTGCCGACCACCGCATGCTGGCGGGTAACGCCGCCGATGGCGCTGCAACCGCTCCCGGGCTGGCGCTTGTTGCACGGCTGGTCGGTGTCGTAGAAGTAGGGGCAGCGCGTGCGCTGCAGCAGGTTGCCCGCCGTCGTTGCCTTGTTGCGCAACTGACCGGAGGCGCCAGCCAGCAGCGCGCGCGACAGCACGCCGTAGTCGCGGCGCACGCGCTCATCGGCCGCCAGGTCGGTGTTGCGCACCAGCGCGCCCACGCGCAAGCCGCCATCGGCCGTGGGTTCGATCTTGTCCAGTGCAAGGCCGTTCACGTCGACCAGGTGCGGCGGCGCTTCGATCTGCAGTTTCATCAGGTCCAGCAGGTTGGTGCCGCCCGCGATGAACTTTGCGCCCGGGTTGCGGGCGATGGCTGCGGCAGCTTGTGCCGGCGACTGCGCCTTCTCGTAGGTGAACGGCTTCATGCTCTGCTCCCCGCCACTTCGGTGATGGCTTCGACGATGTTGGAATAGGCGCCGCAGCGGCAGATGTTGCCGCTCATGCGCTCGCGCAGTTCTTCGGCCGAAAGCATCGGGCGCGCAGTGAGGTCGGCGCTCACATGGCTCGGCACGCCGCGCTTCACCTCGTCGATCACGCCGACCGCCGAGCAGATCTGGCCCGGCGTGCAGTAGCCGCACTGGTAGCCGTCGTGCTTCACGAATGCCGCCTGCAGCGGATGCATGTTCTGCGGAGTGCCAAGCCCTTCGATGGTGGTGACCTGCCCGCCGTCGTGCATGACGGCGAGCGTCAGGCAGGAGTTGATGCGCCTTCCGTCGGCAATGACGGTGCAGGCGCCGCACTGGCCGTGGTCGCAGCCCTTCTTGGTGCCGGTCAGGTGCAGGTGTTCGCGCAATGCATCGAGTAGGGTCGTGCGCGTATCGAGGTCGAGCGAATGAGATTTGCCGTTGACGGTGAGCGACAGCTTCGCGCGGGGCACCGCACCTGCCGCGGAAGCAGCGGGCGCAGCGGCAGCAGGGGCGGAAGACGAAACCGCGGCGGCAGTGGCCGCGGTCGCGGCACCGACGATGAGCGCGTCGCGTCGCGAGATCAAGTGGGTCGTGGGACTGTCCATATCAGCTCCTGTTGTTCGAGGTTCGTGGGTTCGTGGGCGATCACCGCTGATATCGCGAGCCATCAGCGATGGCAATAGGAGGCCGGCTCTTTGTGCCGGATGAGTTCCCCGACAGCAAAAAGTCCTCAGCCCCCAAGGCAAGGCCGAATCACCATTTTTAGAAGACGCGCGCGGGATTGATAGAGCAATCCGCTTCATTTCTTGCCTGATCCTCTGTGCTCGGCGTGTGCCGCGCCGCAAAGCGTCAATCGTTCAGGGCAGGGCGGCCTCGCACGAAGTCTTTTGCATGCGTTTGCACGTTGGCGCCGCGCGCGCTGTCCCGCAGCACCTCGATGTCTCGCTTGGGCGGTGCTCCGAACAGCCGGCTGTATTCGCGGCTGAACTGCGAGGGGCTTTCGTAGCCGACCTTGAAGGCGGCGCTCGCCGCGTCGGAGTGCTCGCTCAGCATCAACCGCTTCGCTTCGTTCAGCCGCAGCCACTTCTGGTACTGCAGCGGGCTCATGGCGGTGAGCTGGCGAAAGTGGTGATGGAACGTGGGCGTGCTCATCTGCACGCGCGCCGCGAGCTCATCGACGCGCAGCGGCGAGGCGTAGTTCAGCTTGAGCCAATCGATGGCTCTCGCAATCCGGTACCCCTGTCCGTCCACGGAGGCAATCTGCCGCAGCTTCGGCGCCTGGTCGCTCATCAGCAGCCGGTAGTGAATCTCGCGGTGAATCAGGGGCGCAAGAACAGGAATGGCCGCGGGTTCGTCGAGCAGCTCGAGCAGCCGGCCGAACGGCGCCAGCAGCGCCGGTGTTGCCGCACCGATGCCCACACCCACACCGGGCGAGCGATCGCGATGCGGCGGCAAGCCGCCCTGCGCGACCAGCTCGGCCAGCACCCGCACGTCCAGCTTCAGCACCAGGCCGAGGCAGGGCCGCTCAGGGCTTGCCGCCAGCACTTCGGAATTGGCGGGCACATCCAGCGAGGTGACCAGAAAACGCGACGTGTCGTAGGGATAGGCGTCACCGCCCACCCACATCTGCTTTGCGCCCTGCGCGACAAGAACGATGCTCGGCTCGACCATGCACACGACAGGCGACGCCGGGGCGTCGCGCCTAAAGAAGGCCAGGCCGGCAATGGGCGTTTCGAAGTCGCCCGAACCCGACGTTCGCGCGCCGATGATGCGGACCATGGCCTCTTGCGGCGGAATGGGCTGGGCGGCCGTGTCGTGGGGTTTGGGTGCCATGTTGCTGGAGCCTCCGCAAAGCACTCTAATGCGCGGGTCGATCTTGATCCGCAAAATAGCGGCAGCGCCAGAGGATCAGGCAAGAAATCGAGCGGAATGCGCAAACGATCGGTTGGGCGGCTCTCCAGAACGTGCACTTGCCCAGCTTGCCGCGGCGAGCGTACCCTTTGATTCAAGCTGATGAAAGGAGAGCCGCGAAATGAAAGCCGATCCAGCACACCGCGAAAGCTTCGATATCGCGGGCTGCAAACTTTCCGCCGTGGTGGGCGGAAACCGGAACCACCCGGCTGTCTTGCTCCTGCATGGGTTCCCGAGTTCGTCGCGTACCTTCAGGAACGTCATTCCGCGCTTGTCTGAAGCATGCTTCGTGATCGCGCCTGATCTTCCAGGCTCGGGCGAGTCCGATCTCATTCCAGACGCGACCTTTGCCCGCTTCGCTGACTTGGTCGAAGGGCTGCTGCAAGAGCTTGGCATCGCCAAGGTCCATCTCTATCTGCATGATTTCGGCGCGCCTGTGGCCCTCGAGCTGGCAATGCGCGATCCGCGTCGTGTGCTGGGCCTGATCATCCAGAACGCGAATGCGCATCGCAGCGGTATGGGGCCGCAATGGCGCGGCACGATTGACTATTGGAACGCGCCCACAAAAGAAAACGAACGGGCCGCCACGGCGCATCTGACCTTCGAAGGTGTGCGCGCCGAATATGTCGGCGGCGTGCCGGACGACATTGCCTCGCGCATCTCCGCCGACAACTGGATCGAAGACTGGCGCACGATGAGCCGGCCCGGCCATCTGGAACTGCAACGCGCCCTGGTGAAGGATTACGGAAACTACGTGGCCCGCTTCGACGACATCGCACGCTATCTGCGCGATCATCAGCCGCACGCACTCATGCTGTGGGGACGGCATGACAGCTACTTCGATTGCGCCGAAATCCTCTCTTGGCTGCAGGATCTGCCGCGCATGGAAGCGCATGTTCTGGACGGCCCCCACATGCTGCTCGAAACCCACGCCGAGTACTGCGCGGAACGGATTGCCGATTTCGTGCGGCGCTACGGCTGAGCCGCGCTACGCAGTCTTCCTGTCTTGCTCCGAGGCCAAGTCGTCGTCCATATCGTCCAGCATGTCGCACAGCTCGCCCGAGACGCCGCTCCCCACCTTGCGAACGAACCATCTGCCCGACGCGACGATCTCCTCGTAGTCCGCCGCGTGAAACCAGCGCGACAACGAGGGGTCGATCAGGTGCAGGTTGGCCGCGTCCCACACGCCGGAGCCGGAGACGCGCTTCACGCTGTGCCGAAGCGGGGAGTGTGCGAGCAGGGTATGAAAGTAGATTTCGTCCGGCGCCTTGGAGAACCGCAGAAAGCGCTTCACGGGCTCTTCGAGCGGATGCGAAACGAGGTACTCCACCGCTTCGGGGTTGAGCGCCCACCATTGCGAGCCGAAGTGCCATTGCGGAAAAAGCGAAAGCGAGCGGCGGCCGAGCTTGCCGGCCAATTGCGAAAGGCCGCGCGCCAGCCGCACCAGCGTGAATTTGCGTCCATCGACCGGCAGGTCTTCGTAGAACCAGAAATGGCGAATGCGCTCATGCAGCTTGCGCGTGCTTGCCAGGGGAATCATCTTGATGAAGTTCATGCCGGCATGCGAGCGCGAGTAGGCACGGAACTCTTCCAACGACCGCACGGGGTAGCAGTTGCCGGAGAGCAGCACGAAATGGCTCACCTGCGACACCTCGCATCCTGCAAGCGCAGCCCGCATGAGCCTCAAGGTGGCGTCGACCTGAGAGATGGCGCCCCAGCGCACGTCGACGCGGTCTTGCACGTAGCTCAAGCGCGGGTCTTCGATGCGGAACGCCGAGAGATCGGACTTCGCATCGACATGAACAAAGCAGCGGCCTACGGCAACGAGCCGCTGCAGCAGCCGTTTGGCCTGCTGTGGATCCGTATGGACAAGCAATAGGAATACCGGGCTCATGTCGCGGCGTGCTCAGTGTTTGGGGTTCTTTCAATCATGCAAGAAGAATGCCCCGGAAACCAGCGCGACCCCGCTACTGGGTACCCTGCAGGCTGCTTCGCAGCGCCAGTTTGCGCACGATGGTCGAGAACGCGCGCGTGGCAGCCGCGTCGCGCGCCACGGGCGACCACAGCATGCCGGGCGTGCGCACCGGCGTGGGGCTTTCGAGCCGAACGACCACGAGGCCCGACTGAGCAGTAACGACATTGGCGGCCATGATGGAAGCCAGCTGCGTCTTGGCGACCAGGTCCATCATGGGCGCCAGCGTGTTGATCTCCGCCACCACGTGCGGCTGCGCACCGCAGGAGCGAAAGCATTCGTCCAGCATCTGGCGGGTGGCAAAGCTGCCCGGCAGCAGCACCATGGGCAGGCGATGCAGCTCCACCATGCGCACGCGCTTGCGCCGCGCAAGAGGGTGCTTCTTCGCCACCACCAGCACCATCTCCTCGTTGTAGAGCGGCTCGAACTGCAGCGGGCCGGGCGCATTCGGCCGATAGGCAATGCCCAGGTCGAGCGTGCCCTGCTGCAGCCGCGCGGCAATCTGGTCGGCCGAGAGTTCTTCGACCACCACCTTCACCTGCGGGTGCTTTCCGTGAAAGCTCGCAATGCAGTCGGGAATGAAGCCCAGGTTGAAGGTGTGCGTGGAGCCCACGCGCAATTCGCCCGCTATGTCGGAGCTGCTCTGGCGCAGCGCGCCCAGGCCCAGGTCGATCTCGTGCAGGGCCTTGGTGCAGTAGTGCAGAAACTCGTCACCGGCCTCGGTCAGGCTCACGCGCTTGCCGATGCGGTCGAACAGCGGCTGCCCGATTTCTTCTTCGAGTTGCTTGATCTGGTGCGACAGCGTCGACTGCGTCACGTGCAGGCGCTCGGCCGCACGGGTGAAGTTGAGCGAGCCTGAAAGGGCGATGAAGTAGCGCAGGTGCCGGAGTTCCATGGCGGTTTTGGGTGCCGATGATCGATGGCATCGATGCTAACGATGAAAAACAATCATTTTCAGGAACTGCCCGCCCCGCCTACAGTTTCTTCCAGTCCTTACAACTATCAGGAGACGCCTCGGTGCAAAAAGTCCTCAGCGGCATCAAGGTGCTGGAACAAGGCACGTTCATCACAGGGCCGGCCGCGGGCATGTTTCTCGCGGACCTGGGCGCCGAGGTGGTGAAGATCGAGCAGCCCGGCGCGGGCGACCCGTTCCGCGCCTTTCGCGGCGGGCTCTACAGCCCTCACTTCCAGACCTACAACCGCAACAAGCGCAGCATCACGCTCAACCCCAAGCTGCCCGAAGACGCGGCCGTGTTCGACGAGCTCGTAAAGGATGCGGACGTCTACATCCAGAATTTCCGTCCCGGCGCGGCCGACCGACTCGGGGCCGGCGAAACGCGGCTGCGCGCGCTCAACCCGCGGCTGGTGTATTGCGCCATCAGCGGATTCGGGCAAACGGGCCCCGCCGCCGGGCGGCCCGCCTACGACACTGTGGCGCAGGCCGCGAGTGCCTTTCTCAAGCTGCTGGTGAATCCGGCCAACCCCCGCGTGGTGGGCCCGGCGCTGGCCGACGCCATGACCGGCTTCTATGCCGCGTACGGGGTGCTCGGCGCGCTTGTCGAGCGGGGCCGCACCGGCCGCGGGCGTGCGGTGGAAGTGTCGATGCTGGAGGCCATGTGCCATTTCAACCTCGATGCGTTCACGCACTACTTTTCAGAGAGCGAGGTCATGGGCCCGTTCAGCCGGCCGAGCGTGTCGCAGTCCTACGTGCTGGAGTGCGCGGACGGCCTGTGGATTGCGCTGCACATGTCGTCGCCCGAAAAGTTCTGGCAGGGCCTGGCCAATGCGATCGAGCGACCGCAGCTTTTTGCCGACCCGCGCTTTGCCTCGCGCGAGGCGCGCATTGCCCATCAGGAAGACCTGATCACGCTGCTCGGCGAGCTGTTCCGCCAGCAGCCGCGCGCCACCTGGTGCGCCCGGCTCGAAGCGGAAGACGTGCCGCACGCCCCCATGTACGACACCCGTGAGGCGATGGAAGACCCGCAGGCGCGGCACCTGCAATTGGAGGTGAGCGCGCCGCATCCGGAGGGCGGCGAATGGCGCACCATCCGCTCGCCCGTGAGCTTCGACGGCGAGCGCGCGCTGGAAGTGACGGCGCCGCCCACGCTCGGCGCCGACAACGCATCCATCGTCGATCCGATCCGCAAGCGCCTGGGGCAGCCGCCGGGTGCAAGCTGAATCTCTCTCGACACAGCCCTTGAATCAAAACAGAGCCAGGAGACAAAAGAACATGACCCCATCGAACGAAAGCGAGCTGACGCAGGCCGTGCTGCAGCGGCTGGAAGGCGCCGGCGATGCGCGCTTTGCAGAGATCATGCAGTCGCTCATCACGCACCTGCATGCCTTCATCCGCGAGGTGGACCTGAAGCCCGATGAATGGATGAAAGGCATCGAGTTTCTGACGGCGGTGGGCCAGACCTGCACCGACAAGCGCCAGGAGTTCATCCTGCTGTCGGACACGCTGGGCGCCTCGATGATGGTGGTCATGCTCGACCAGTTGCGTGCCGCCGCCGGCAGGCGCAGCCGCGGGGGCAGCGGTGCGACCGAAGCCACAGAAGCCACAGAGCTGGGCGAGGCCACGCACGCCACGGTGCAGGGCCCCTTCTATTGGGAAGGCGCACCCGATCTGCCGCTGGGCGCCGACGTGGCGCAGGGCGCGCGCGGCGAGCCGACCTTCTACAGCGGCCGCGTGACCGACACCCACGGGCAGCCGCTGCAGGGTGCGCTGCTCGACATCTGGTCGGGCGACGGCGAAGGCGTGTACGACATGCAGATCGAAGGCGCCGCCATGGCCGCGCGCGGGCGCATCCGCACCGACCATGAAGGCCGCTACTGGTTCTGGTCGATCCGGCCGACCTTCTATCCGATTCCGGTCGACGGCCCGGTGGGCCGCATGCTGGATGCGATGGGCCGCCACCCGAACCGCCCCGGGCACATCCACATGATGGTTTCGGCGCCGGGCCATGTGCCCGTGACCACGCACCTGTTCGTGGCAGGCAGCCCGTACATCGAATCCGATGCGGTGTTCGGCGTGCGGCCGAGCCTGATCGTCGACTTCGAATCGCACCCCGCGGGCCGCGCGCCCGACGGCAAGACGCTGGAAACGCCGTACTGGTCCGCGCACTACGACTTCCGCCTCGAACCCCAACACGCCTGAAAGACGCTACCCATGAAGATCGGAAAGTCCACCGTCCCGAGCACCGCCATCTGCACCTCGGACGAACACACCATCGTCGTGCGCGGGCAGGACCTGTGCCAGGAGCTGATCGGGCACCTCTCGTTTGCCGACTACTTCTTCTTGCTGCTCACCGGGCGGCGCCCCGATGCGGCGTGCAGTGTCGTGCTCAATGCCACGCTGGTCGCCATTGCGGAGCACGGCCTGGTGCCGAGCGTGCAGGCCAGCCGCATGACCTTTGCGGCAGCGCCCGATGCGCTGCAGGGCGCGGTGGCGGCGGGCATCCTCGGCTGCGGTTCGGTGATCCTCGGCGCCTCTGAAACGGCCGGCCGCCTGTTCATGGACGTGGTGGCGCGCGTGGATGCGGGGGCCGCGCTGCCAGACGCCGCCACGGCAGCCATCACCGAGCTGAAGGCCGCGCGCGCGGCCATTCCGGGCTACGGCCATCCGCTGCACAAGGAGCGCGATCCGCGCGTCGACCGCCTGATCGAAGTGGCCACGCAGGCGGGTGCCGACCTGCGCTACGTGCGCATTGCGCAAGCGCTCGAAGAAGTGATTCCGGGCATCGTCGGCAAGGACCTGCGCATGAACGTGTCCGCTGCCATTCCGGCGGTGCTGCTGGGGGTGGGCTTTCCGGTGGCGTCGCTGCGCGGCGTGCCGATTCTTGCGCGCACGGCGGGGCTCATCGCGCACCTGGCGGAAGAAGCCGAAACGCCCAGCGGCTTTGCCCTGTCTTACCAGGCCACGCGCGAGCTTCAGTACAACGGCACCGTGCCTGCGGGCTTCGGAAAACCGGCATGAAGCGCCGCGCAGTCCTGGCCTCGGCGGCCGTGGCCGCCATGCTGCTTCCGCAGGCGGGCGCATGGGCGCAGGCCGGCGACAGCAGGCCCATCAAACTGGTCGTGCCCTTCGCTGCTGGCACCTCGACCGACATCGTGGGGCGCGTGCTGGGCGAAGCGCTGGCGCGCCAACTCTCGCAGCCGGTCATCGTCGACAACAGGCCCGGCGCGGGCGGCGCCATCGGCAGCGAGCTGGTGGCCCGTTCGGGTGCGGACGGGCACACCGTGCTGCTGGGCACTGTGGGCACGCACGCCATCAACGCTTCGCTCTACAAGCGGCTTTCCTACCAGCCGCAGCGCGACTTCGTGCCGCTGGGTTTCGTCGGCGCCACGCCCACGCTGCTGGTGGTGCCCGCCGCGGCACCGTGGAAGACCGTGGCGGACATGCGCCAGGCCAGCGGCAAGTCGGTGAGCTTTGCGTCCGCCGGCAACGGCACCTCGGGCCACCTTGCGGGCGAACTGCTCAACCTGCGGCTGGGCAAGGACTTCGTGCACGTGCCTTACCGCGACGGCGCGCAGGCGCTCACCGAGGTGATGGCGGGCAACGTGCAGTTCATGTTCTATCACCCGGCCGCGGTGCTGCCGCAGGTGCGCGCCGGCAAGCTGCGTGCGCTCGGCGCCTCGAGCGCCCGGCGGAGCATGGCCGCGCCCGATGTGCCCACGCTGGCCGAGCAGGGCATCGCCGACTTCGACCTGGTGGCCTGGTTCATGTTGTATGCGCCGGCCGACATGCCCGCCGCGCAGCGCGACCGGCTGCGCGAAGCAACGCAGGCCGTGCTTGCCCAACCCGCGGTGCGCGACAAGCTGGCCGCCCAAGGCATCGAGCCCATGGCCATGACGGCCGCGGAAATGGCGGCCTTCGGCATAGCCGAGATCGCGAAATGGGGCGAGGCCGTGCGCCGTTCGGGCGCACAGGTCGACTGAAGAAAAAGACAACAACAAGAGCGGACGCCCGGCCGCACCGGGCGCGACAAGAAGCGGAATGACCAAAACACGGGCACGCAGTGGCCCAAGGAGACAAAGAATGCGTTCGACAACCCTCAAGAAGATGCTCGGCCTGGTGCTGGGCATTGCCGGCAGCGTGGCCTCGGGCCTTGCAGGCGCCCAGACACCGGAATGGCCGAGCAAGCCGATCAAGATCGTGGTGGGCTTTGCCCCCGGCACGCCGCCCGACATCTTTGCGCGCATGTACGGCGACTACGCGAGCCGCAAGCTCGGCGTGCCGGTGCTCATCGACAACAAGCCGGGCACGGCCGGCAACCTTGCGTCGGACACCGTAGCCAAGGCGCCGGCAGACGGCTACACCTTTCTCTACAACCTCTCGACGGCGTTCACGATCAATCCGTACATCTACAGCAAGCTGCCGTTCGATCCCGACAAGGACCTGGTGCCCGTCGCGACGACGATGCGCCAGGGCCTCGTGCTGATCGCCAACGCCAAGTTCCCGGCCAAGACCATCAAGGAGCTGGTGGCCGCGGCCAAGGAGAAGCCGGGCACCTACTCGCATGCCTCCTACGGCGCGGGGAGCCCTTCGCAGCTGATCGTCGAGTCGCTGAAGGACGAGGTGGGCATCAACATGCTGCACGTGCCCTATCGCGCGAGCCCCATCGCCGACCTTGTCGGCGGTCAGGTCGACACGCTGATGGAGCCGATTGCCACGGGGTACCCGCTCATCAGCAGCGGCCGTGTGCAGGCCCTGGCTTACTCGGGCCCCACGCGCCACCCGGCCTTGCCCGACGTACCCACGCTGTCAGAGGTGATGCCGGGCTTTTCGATGATGTCGTGGCACGGCATCTGGGCGCCTGCTGCAACGCCTGCCGCGGTGCTCAACCGCTTCAATGCGGTGTTCGTGGAGGCCAGCAAGGATCCGGACCTCGCCAAGCGCATCAAGGACCTCAACAGCGAACCGCTGGGTGTCACGCGCGGCGAGATGAGCGCCATGGTGCGGCGCGACGCGGAAATCTACAGCAAGGTGGTGAAGGCCCGCAACATCAGGGTGGACTGAGGCAGGCAGACGCCGGCGCGCCTCAATCCACCTTGCGCTCTTCGATGCTGCGCGCCAGGAAGCGCCAGATCCGCTCGTCCTCGCTGAACGCCACGTTGAAGCGCAGCCAACCGGTGGGGCGCGGGTTCACCAGAAACAGCTGCCCCGGGCCGAGCATGATTCCTTCCGTTGCCGCCAGCCGGGACAGCTCGGCGGTGTCGGTCAGGTCGGGGTGGCGCGCCCACAGGTACAGGCCCGCCGCGGGCTCGTGAAAAAGCTCGAAGCCCTGGGCCTCCAGCCGCCTGGCGACGTTCGAATGCGCCTCGGCCAATCGCTCGCGCAGCGACTTCAGGTGCTTGCGCCAGCGCCCGTCGGTCACGGCGCCGAAGACCAGCCGCTCGGTGATGTCCGACGAGGTGAGCCCCGAGACCATCTTCAGCTGGGCCAGGTCTTCCATCAGCTCGGGCTGCGCCACCACGTAGCCGACCCGCAGGTTCGGCGAAATGGTCTTGGAGAAGCTGCCGACGTACACCACCTGGCGCAACTGGCTCAGGCTGGCCAGCGAGGGCCTCGACGAGGCGTCCATGTCGGCGTAGATGTCGTTCTCGACCAGCGTGAACTGGTGCTCCTGCGCGAGCTGCAGCAGCCGCACGAGCTGCGGCATCGACGCCAGCGAGCAGGTGGGGCTTTGCAGCCGCGGCTGCGTGAAGAAGGCCTTGGGCCGGTGCAGCGCCAGCAGCGCCTCCAGCGCCGGCAGGTCGTAGCCGGTGGGCGTGCGCGGCACGCCGATGATGTTCACGCCCAGGAAGCGCAGCATGAACATCAGGTTGGGATAGCCGGGGTCGTCCACCAGCACCTCGTCGCCCGGCTTCAGCAGCTGGCGCGCCACCAGGTCGAGCGCCTGGCTCGAGCCCTGGGTGAGCAGCACCTGGCCCGCCTCCACCGCAATCTGCCGCTCGCAGAGCGAATCGGCCACGGCCATGCGCAGCGCCATGTGCCCGAACGGCAGGCCGTAGCCGCCGATGTCGGTGCCGCCGGCCGCAAGGCTGCGCAGGCTGCGGCGCATGCCGTCCTCGAACAGCCAGTCGTGCGGCAGCCATCCGCAGCCCGGCTTGAGCGGCAGGTTGCGGTTCTCGAAGATCTGCCGCAGGTACCAGCGCGCGTCGAAGCGCGGGTCGGGCTGGGCCGCGGTGGGCCCGCTGCCGGCGGGGTTGTCGTCGCTTCGCCGCTTGACGAAGAAGCCCGCGTTGGCGCGCGACACCAGGAGCCCCTGCGCCACCAGCCGGTCGTAGGCCTCCACCACCGTGAAAACACTGACGCCGTGGGCCGCTGCAAAGGCGCGGATCGAAGGCAGCTTGCTGTCCGCCTTGAGTTTCTGGGCGCCGATCAGCCCGCGGAGCCCTTCCACGATCTGGCTCACCAGCGGAGTCGGCTGTTCGGGATGAAGAATGAGCATCAAAGGGGTCCCGGCAGGCCGAATCTGCACCATATTGAGGAAAGTATGTACAGGATACAAGACCAGCACAGTCCGCCGATCCACGGCTCGGGGTGTACATGGTCAGGCCCGGACGTGAAACCTAAAGTGCCAGCATCTTCTTTCAGGCACAGGTCGTATCCATGCAGCGCGAACCCCATCTCAGCAACGCCGCCCTCATGGCCCGCCGCGGCGCGGCCGTGGCCCGCGGCGTTGGCCAGGCCCATGAAATCTTCGTCAGCCGGGCCGCCAACGCCGAGGTCTGGGACGTGGAAGGGCGCCGCTACATCGACTTTGCCGGCGGCATTGCGGTGCTCAACACCGGCCACTGCCATCCGGAGATCAGCGCGGCGGTCAAGGCGCAGGTCGATCTGTATTCGCACACCTGCTTCCAGGTGCTGGCCTACGAACCCTATGTGGAGCTGGCCGAGCGGCTGAACGCGCTGGCGCCGGGCAACTTTGCGAAGAAGTCGATCTTCCTGAGCACCGGCGCCGAGGCGGTCGAAAATGCGGTGAAGATCGCCCGCGCGTATACCAAGCGGCCGGGTGTCATCGCCTTTACCGGCGGCTACCACGGCCGCACGATGATGACGCTGGGCCTCACCGGCAAGGTGGCGCCCTACAAGATCGGCTTCGGCCCGTTCCCGGGCGAGGTGTTCCACGCGCTGTACCCGAACGCGCTGCACGGCGTGAGCGTGGACGACGCCCTGCAGTCGGTCGAGCTGCTGTTCAAGAACGACATCGAGCCCGAGCGCGTGGCGGCCTTCATCCTGGAGCCGGTGCAGGGGGAGGGCGGCTTCTACGTCGCGCCCAACGACTTCGTCGAAGGCCTGCGCGCCCTGGCGGACCGCCACGGCATCCTGGTCATTGCCGACGAAGTGCAGACCGGCGCCGGCCGCACCGGCACCTGGTTTGCCAGCGAGCAGTGGCCCGTGGCGCCCGACCTGATCACCACCGCCAAGTCGATGGCGGGCGGCTTCCCGATCTCCGGCGTGGTGGGCCGCGCCGAGGTGATGGACGCCCCCGCGCCCGGTGGCCTGGGCGGCACCTATGCCGGCAGCCCCATCGGCTGCGCCGCGGCGCTGGCGGTTCTCAAGGTGTTCGACGACGAGCAGCTGCTGGCGCGCAGCAGGGCGCTGGGCGAACGGCTCACGGCCGGCCTGCGCCGCATGGCGGCCGAGGTGCCGGCCATTGGCGACGTGCGGGGCCTTGGCGCCATGGTGGCGATCGAGCTGTTCGAAGAGGGCGATACGGCGCGCCCGGACGCGGCATTGACCCGCCGGGTGGTGGCCGAAGCGGCGCGGCGCGGGTTAATCCTGCTGTCATGCGGCACCTACGGCAATGTAATTCGCGTGCTGGTGCCGTTGACGGCATCCGACTTGCTTGTGGACGAAGGCCTGTCGCTTCTCGCGGACAGCTTCGCCGCACTGCGCTGACCGGTCCCTTTTCTCTTGAACACCTCCATGACAGCAGAACCCCTGGTGCGTTTCCAGCGCGTTCAGAAAACCTACGACGGCGAACACCTGGTGGTGCGCCAGCTCGACCTGGACATTCATCGCGGCGAGTTCCTGAGCCTGCTCGGTCCGTCGGGCTCGGGCAAGACCACCACGCTGATGATGCTGGCGGGCTTCGAGTCGCCGACCTCCGGGGAGATCTTGCTCAACGGCAAGCCGATCACCGGCACGCCGCCGCACAAGCGGCACTTCGGCATGGTGTTCCAGAACTACGCGCTGTTTCCGCACCTGAGCGTGGGGCAGAACGTGGCCTATCCGCTCACCGTGCGCAAGGTGCCTAAGGACGAGCAGCAGCGCCGCGTGCAGCGCGCGCTCGAGATGGTGCAGCTGCGCGGCATGACCGACCGGCTCCCGGGCCAGCTTTCGGGTGGCCAGCAGCAGCGCGTGGCGCTGGCGCGCGCGCTGGTGTTCGAACCCCAGCTGGTGCTGATGGACGAGCCGCTGGGCGCGCTCGACAAGCAGCTGCGTGAGCACATGCAGATCGAGCTGAAAGACCTGCACCGCCAACTGGGCGTGACCTTCGTCTACGTAACGCACGACCAGAGCGAGGCGCTCACCATGAGCGACCGCGTCGCGGTGTTCAATGAAGGCGTGATCCAGCAGCTGGACACGGTCGACCGGCTGTACGAGAAGCCGTCGAATCGTTTCGTGGCCGGCTTCGTCGGGGACAACACCGTGCTCAAGGGGCAACTGAGCCGCGCCGGCGAACACGCCGAAATGACGCTGCCCGACGGCCGTGTGCTGAGCGGACTCAACGTCGGCGGTGCCGCCGCCGGCAGCGCCGTGGAGGCATGCATCCGTCCCGAGCGCGTGGTACTACACCGCGGCGCCGAGGCCCAGGGCCCCAACATGCTCCAGGCCGAAGTGGCGCGCGTCATCTACTTCGGCGACCACCTGCGGCTGCTCTGCAACGTGGGCGGCGGCCAGGCCGAAGCCACCGTGAAGCTGCCGCTCACCGGCCTGAACGGCGCCGCCGCACCGCAGGGCGGCGAATCGGTGTCGCTCGAATTTCCGGTTGCGCATGCACGCATGTATGCATCGTAACGCGCGCTCCGACATGCGCATTGAATCCCGTCCCGTTTCTCGCTCCCGTTCCCGCTTCCGTACATCACCCAGGACTACCACCACCATGAAAAAGACACTCCTCGCCTGCACCGTCGTTGCCAGCTTCGCGCTGCCGGCGCTTGCCCAGCAGCAGCTCACCGTCGTCAACTTCGGTGGCGCCAACGCCAACGCGCAGAAGAAGGCGTACTACGAGCCCTACGAGAAGACCGGCACCAAGATCATTCCGGTCGAATACAACGGCGAGCAGGCCAAGATCAAGGCCATGGTCGAGACCAAGAAGGTCACCTGGGACGTGGTCGAGGTCGAGTCGCCCGACGCTGCGCGCGGCTGCGACGAAGGCCTGTTCGAGAAGCTCGACTATTCGAAGATCGGCAACAAGGCCGACTTTCTTCCGGCCGCCGTCACCGATTGCGGCGTGGGCCTGTTCGTATGGTCCACCGTGATGGCCTACAACGGCGAAAAGCTCAAGACCGCGCCCACCAGCTGGGCCGACTTCTGGGACGTGAAGAAGATCCCGGGCAAGCGCGGCATGCGCAAGGGCGCGCGCTACAACCTGGAGTTCGCGCTCATGGCCGACGGCGTGAAGCCGGCCGACGTGTACAAGGTGCTCGCCACCAAGGACGGCGCCGAGCGCGCATTCAAGAAGCTTTCCGAACTCAAGCCGAACATCCAGTGGTGGGAAGCCGGCGCGCAGCCGCCGCAGTTCCTGGTGGCTGGCGATGTGGTGCTCACCACCGTGTACAACGGCCGCATCGACGCGGCCAACCGCGAAGGCCGCGACCTCAAGATCTACTGGCCGGGCGGCATCTACGACCTGGACTACCTGGTGATTCCGAAGGGCGCACCCAACAAGGAAGCGTCGCTCAAGTACATCCAGTTCGCGATGCAGCCGGCCAACCAGTCGGTCTACGCGCAGAACATTGCCTACGGCCCCACCAACACCAAGGCACTGGCTTCGCTCAGCCCCAAGGTGCTGGCCGACCTGCCGACCTCGGCGACCAACGCCAAGGATGCGCTGCAGTTCAACGTCGCCTTCTGGGCCGACCAGGGCGAGGCGCTCGAGAAGCGCTTTGCTTCCTGGGCCACCCAGTAACCGGCGCGCGAACAAACGAAAGAGGCCATGCACGCGGCAACGACTGTTCCCCTGGTTCCGGCGGAGGCGCCCCCCGTTTCGCTGCGGCGTGCGCTGGCCCGCGCCGAAGCGCGCCGCAAGTGGCGGGCGTTTGCGCTCACGGCGCCGCTGCTGGTGTTTCTGCTGTTGACGCTGCTGGTGCCCATCGTCGCGCTGCTGCAGCGCGCGGTCGAGAACCCCGAGGTCGCCAACGCGTTGCCGCGCACCGTGCGCGCCCTCGACGGCTGGAACCGCAAGGAGGCGCCCGCACCCGCGGCCTACGCCGCCATGGCGGCCGACCTGGCGCAGCTGTCAGACAGCTCCGACGCGGGCGCCCTGGCGCGCCGCCTCAACACCGAGATCGCGGGCGCCCGTTCGCTCGTGATGGGCACCTTCCGGGCGCTGCCGATTACCGGCACGCCGGAAGAGGTCAAGGCGCGAATGCTGGAGCTCGATCCGCGCTGGGGCGAGGCGCCGTATTGGCAGGCCATTGCCAAGAACGGCTCGCGCTGGACGCCCGACTACCTGCTGGCTTCGCTCGACCTGCGCCGCAACGTGGCGGGAGAGGTGGAGCGCATGCCCGACGACCAGCGCGCCTTTGCGAACATCCTGTTGCGCACCTTTCACATCAGCGCAGTGGTCACCTTCTTTTGCCTGCTGCTGGCGTATCCGCTGGCGTGGTGGCTGTCGACGCTGCCCGCGCGCAAGGCCAACGTGCTGATGATCCTGGTGCTGGTGCCGTTCTGGACGTCCATCCTGGTGCGGGTGGCGGCGTGGATCGTGCTGCTGCAATCCGAAGGGCTGGTCAACCGCGGCCTCATGGGCATCGGGTTGATCGACCATCCGCTGGCGCTGCTGTTCAACCGCACCGGCGTGATCATCGCCATGGTGCACATCCTGCTGCCGTTCATGATCCTGCCGCTCTACAGCGTGATGAAGAGCGTGCCGCCCACCTACCTGCGCGCGGCCGTCTCGCTGGGCAGCTCGCCGCTGGCCGCGTTCTTTCGCGTGTATGTGCCGCAGACCTATCCCGGCATCGGCGCAGGTGCGCTGCTGGTCTTCATCCTGGCCATCGGTTACTACGTGACGCCGGCGCTGCTCGGCGGCGCGGACGACCAGATGCTGAGCTACTACATCGCGCGCTACACCAATGTGGAAATCAACTGGGGCATGGCCTGTGCGCTGGGCGCCGTGCTGCTCGTCGCCACGCTGGTGCTGTACGCCGTGTACCGCCGCATCGGCAAGGCCGAGCTGAGCCTCGGCTGAGCGGCACGAAGGACACACACGCATGTTCAAGCTCCCTCAATTCCCGGCCTACGCCACCTTCGCCGACAAGCTCGGCTGGTGGCTGGTGCGCGCCGGCTGTGTCGCGGTGCTGGCTTTTCTGCTGGCGCCCATCCTGGTCGTGATTCCGCTGTCTTTCTCGGACAGTTCGTTTCTGGCCTACCCGATCCGGGGCTGGTCGCTGCAGTGGTACCGCCACCTGTTCGAATCGCCCGAGTGGGCACGCGCGGCGCGCAACAGCTTCATCGTCGCGCCGGCCGCCACGGCGCTGGCCACCGTGCTCGGCACCCTGGCGGCGGTGGGGTTGTCGCGCACCAACTTCGCGTTCAAGGGCCTGCTCATGAGCGTGCTGATCTCGCCGATGGTGGTGCCCATCGTGGTGGTGGGTGTGGCCGCGTACCTGTACTTCGCGCCGCTCGGCCTGGCCGACACTTACTTCGGGCTGATCGTGGTGCATGCGGCGCTTGGCGCGCCATTCGTGCTGACGACCGTGCTTGCCACGCTGGCGGGCTTCAACCACAACCTGGTGCGTGCATCGCTGAGCCTGGGCGAAACGCCGTTCAGGACTTTCATGCGCATCACGCTGCCGGTGATTGCACCGGGCGTGATTTCGGGCGCGCTGTTCGCCTTTGCTACGTCGTTCGACGAGGTGGTGGTGACGCTGTTTCTCGCGGGGCCGGACCAGGTCACGCTGCCGCGCCAGATGTTCACCGGCATTCGCGAGAACATCTCTCCCACCATTGCGGCAGTGGCAACGCTGCTGATCATTTTCACCACTGCGCTGCTGCTCGCGCTCGAATGGCTGCGCGGCCGGCAGCGCTGAGGCGAGGCTCCCATGACCACACCGAACCAGCCGCTCGGCGGCAACAGCATGCCGCGCTTCGCGGGCCCGGGCACCATGATGCGGCTGCCGGCCGCAGCGTCGGCGCAGGGGCTCGATGCAGCGTTCATCGGCGTGCCGCTGGACATCGGCACCTCCAACCGTCCGGGCGCACGCTTCGGGCCGCGCCAGATCCGTGCCGAATCGGCACTGCTGCGGCCCTACAACATGGCGACCGGCGCAGCGCCGTTCGACAAGCTGAACGTGGCCGACCTGGGCGATGTGCCCATCAACACCTATTCGCTCGAAAAGTCGGTCGACATCATCTCGACGTTCTACGACACGGTGCTGGCCGCCGGTTGCGCGCCGCTCACGCTCGGCGGCGACCACACCATTGCGCTGCCCATCCTGCGTGCAGTGGCACGCAAGCACGGCCCGGTCGCGCTGGTGCATGTGGATGCGCATGCGGATGTGAACGACGACATGTTCGGGGAGCGCATCGCGCACGGCACGCCGTTCCGCCGCGCGGTGGAAGAGGGCCTGCTGGCCTGCGACAAGGTGTGGCAAATCGGCTTGCGCGGCACTGGTTATGCGGCGGACGATTTCGACTGGCCGCGCCAGCAGGGCTTTACCGTGGTGCAGGCGCATGAGGTCTGGTACCAGTCGTTGGCGCCTTTGATGGCACAAGTGCGCGAGCGCATCGGGCCGACTCATCCGGTCTACATCAGCTTCGACATCGACGGCATCGATCCTTCGTTTGCCGGCGGTACGGGCACGCCAGAGATCGGTGGCCTTACGGTGCCGCAAGCGCTGGAGATCGTGCGGGGGTGCCGGGGCTTGAATGTGGTTGGGGCCGATCTGGTGGAGGTGAGTCCGCCTTACGACGTCAGCGGGAATACCGCGCTGCTGGGGGCCAATCTTCTGTATGAGATGTTGTGTGTGCTGCCTGGGGTGCCTTATCGGTGACGGTGCGTGGTCTTTTTAGGCGCTGCTGTTTCAGGGCGTGTGCAAAGGCCACCGGGTACTCCCCTCCGCGAATGTCCCCCGGGCTTCGCCCTCCTCCTTTATTTCG
>NZ_JBBCBV010000018.1:0-85955 GCF_037204045.1 Variovorax sp. CCNWLW225
TGCTCCGCGCAGCGAAATAAAGGAGGAGCCGAAGGCGGGGGACATTCGCGGAGGGGAGTACCCGGTGGCCTTTGCACACGCCCTGAAAAAGCACCTACACAACGCGCATAGAAAGCCGAAATGAAAGAAACCGAAGCCCGCGAAGAAATCTGCCGCGTAGGCCGCAGCCTTTTCGAACGCGGCTATGTGCATGCGACGGCAGGCAACATCAGCGTGCGGCTCGATGACGGCTTTCTCATCACGCCAACCGATGCCTGCCTCGGCTTCCTCGACCCCGCGCGCTTGGCCAAGCTCGACACTCAGGGCAACCAGACAGTCGGCGACCGCGCCAGCAAGACCATTGCGCTGCACACGCGCATCTATGCGGCTGCGCGCAAATTCGATGCAGGCACGGCCTGCGTGATTCACACGCACAGCACGCACTGCGTTGCACTCACGCTTGGCACGCAAGGCGATGAACTCCTGCCCGCGCTCACGCCGTACTTCGTGATGAAGGTCGGTCACGTGCCGCTTATTCCTTATCACCGGCCCGGCGCGCCCGAAGCGGCCGAGCTGGTCGCACAAGCCATTGAGCGCCGCGGTGCGGCCGGCACGCCGATTCGTGCCGTGATGCTCGAACGCCTCGGACCCAATGTGTGGCACGAGACGCCGGGCGCGGCGATGGCCGTGCTCGAGGAACTCGAAGAAACCGCAAAGCTCCATCTGCTCACCGGCACGGCCAAACCCCAGCCGCTGAGCGATGAACAGATCGACGAACTGCGCCGCACTTTCGGCGCGCGCTGGTAATAGTAAAAAGCACCCCATGCCTCAATTTGCCGCCAACCTCTCGATGCTCTATCCGGAGCTCGACTTTCTTGACCGCTTCGAAGCCGCCTCGAAAGATGGCTTCAAGGCCGTCGAATATCTGTTCCCCTATGCCTTCGACCGCAACGAGATTGCTGCGCGCCTGAAGCACAACGGCCTGCAGCAGGTGCTCTTCAACGGCCCCCCGGGCAACTGGGACGGCGGCGAGCGGGGTCTTGCCTGCCTGCCGGGCCGCGACGCCGAGTTTCGCGAAGGCATTGCCAAGGCCATCGACTACGCCGCGGCGCTCGACTGCCCGCGCATCCACATCATGGCGGGCCTGGTGCCTGAGGGCCTGGAGCGCGAAGCCGTGCAGCCCGTGTACGTGGACAACCTGCGCTGGGCCGCCGCCGAGGCCGCCAAGGCCGGCCGCGACGTGCTGATCGAGCCGATCAACACGCGCGACATTCCGCGCTTCTTTCTGAACCGACAAGACCACGCGCACGAAATCGTCGACATGGTGGGCGCGCCCAACCTCAAGGTGCAGATGGACCTGTACCACTGTCAGATCGTCGAGGGCGACGTGGCCATGAAGATCCGAAAGTACCTGCCGACCGGCCGCGTGGGCCACATCCAGATTGCCGGCGTTCCAGAGCGCCACGAGCCCGACATCGGCGAGCAGAACTACCCATACCTGTTCGACCTGATCGACGAAGTCTCGGCGCAGTGCGGCTGGCAGGGCTGGATCGGCTGCGAATACCGGCCCAGCCGCGGCATGGAACCCGGTGGCACTTCGGCCGGCCTGGGCTGGCTGCGGGCATTGCAACAGCGCGCATGAAGCTCGAGTCCGTGCGCATTCCGACGCGGCTGCGGGGCTTTGCCGCGGGCGATGCGCAGGTGTTCGACGTGACGTTGGCCGGCGATCGCGTGCAGGCCGTCGTGCCGAGCGCATCGCAGTCGGGCGCGCGCGGCATCTTGCTGAGTGCGCTTGTCGAAGCGCACGCGCACATCGACAAGAACTACACCGTGCAGGAAGTCGGCGCGGCCGAGGGCAACCTGTTCGCGGCCATCGAACGCATGGACAAGCACCGCGCGGGCTGGACCGGCGAAGCGCTGCGACCGCGCATGGCACGCGCGCTGCACGACGCCTGGCAATCAGGCACGCGCGCGCTGCGCACGCACATCGACTGGGTGCAGGCCGAGCCGCCGGCCGCGCTCGCAGTGTTCGAAGCCTTGCGCCATGAATGGCGCGGGCGCATCGAGCTGCAGTTCGTCTCTCTCACCCCGCTGGATCTGTTTGCGGACCTCGACGCCGGCGAGCGCATCGCGCGCGAGGTAAAGCGTACGGGCGGCACGCTCGGTGCCTTCGTCTATCGCAACGAAGGCCTGCTGCACAAGCTCGGCCGCGTGTTCGACCTGGCGCAAGGCCACGGCCTGGGCCTCGACTTTCATGTCGATGAAGGCCTCGATGCCGACGCGAGCGGCTTGCGCAGCATTGCGCAGCTGATGCGTGCGCGCGAGTTCCGGCGCGGCGTGGTGTGCGGCCACTGCTGCTCGCTGGCCGTGCAGGACGATGCGGTGGCCAACGAAACGCTGGCGCTGTGTGCCGGCGCGGGCCTTCACATCGTCGCGCTGCCGACCACCAACCTGTACCTCCAGGGTGCCTGGGACCGCACGCCGGTGCAGCGCGGCATCACGCGCATTCACGAGGCGGCGGCACGTGGCTTGCGTGTGAGCCTGGCAACGGACAACGTGCAGGACGCCTTCTATCCCTATGGCAGCTACGATCTTCTGGAAACCTTTGGCCTTGGCGTGCAAATGGCGCACCTCGCACCTGCGGGCGAATGGTTCGACGCGGTGACGGTCAGCCCTGCGAAGGCGCTCGGCCTTGCGTGGGACGGGCGCATTGCGCCGGGCTGCCCCGCCGACCTGGTGCTGCTTGCGGCCACCGATGAGCATGAACTCATCGGCCCGCGTGGGCGCCAACGCACCGTGATCCGTGCCGGTCAAATTCTGGAGCAAACACAATGAGCATGGGCAAACCAATGGCCAACTACGCCGCCGCCAAACGCGTCGGCGATTTCGTCTTCATGAGCGGCGTGGTCGCGGTCGATCCGGCCACGCGGCGCGCCGTGGCCGGCTACGACGCCATTCCCGAAGAAGCCCGCACGGCCTTGCAGGGCGTGGGCTATGCCACGGGGCAGATGTCGGTCGACATCTTCGAGGCGCCCATCGTGGCGCAGAGCTGGTTCGTGCTCGAACGCATCCGCCAGATTGCCGCCGAGCACGGCGGCACCATGGAAGACGTGGTCAAGCTGGTGCAGTACTTTCGGCACCTGCCGCACTATGCGTTCTACAACCGCGTGCGCGGGCTTTTCTATCCGGGCGAGCCGCCGGTGAGCACGGTGGTCGAGGTGTCGCGCTTCCTGCCGGGCGACGAAGTGCTGGTGGAAGTGGAAGCCACCATGTACCTGCCGCAGCACCGGCCTATTTGACGCCCGCGCCCTTCAGCAGGAATTCGGTCACCTGCTCGATCAGGTAGCGCCGGTCCCTGTCGTCGCCGTCTTGCGCAACGTTGCGGAAATACGCGGCCTGCGTGGCGTGGTCGGCATAGAACTGCGTCACGGCCCAGATGTGGAACAGCACCAGCATCGGGTCGGCCTTGTCCATCAGGCCCTGGTTCATCCAGTTCTGGATCACGGCGGCGGCCTGGTCGGTGCGCTGCTTGCTCGTGTCCATCATGCTGTTGAGCACGGGGGCGCCGTGCATCATCTCGGCCGTAAAAATACGCGAGCGCAGCGGGTGCTCGAACGAGAACACCATCTTCCGGTGGATCAGGTCGCCCAGCACCTTGCGCGGGCCGAAGGCCTCGTCCGCAAAGCCGAACACCACGATCCAGTCGTTGAGAATGTCCTGCAGGATCTGCCGGTACAGCGCTTCCTTGCTCTCGATGTAGTAGTGCAGCTGCGCCTTCGAAAGCCCAGCCTTGTCGGCAATCGCCTGGGTGGACGCGCCGGCCAGCCCTTCGCTGGCAAACACCTCGATGGCGGCCTGGTTGATGAGCCCGAGCACTTGGGTGTACTTGCGTGAACGGCCGCGCGTGGCGGGCGCCTCGCCGATGCTTTCGTCGGTAGTGCCGATGGCGGGCCGCGCATTCACAGCTGCAGTACCAGTTCCTGGCCCTTGGCGCGCGAGCAGCACAGGGCCACTTTCGTGCGGCGCTCGGTGCCCGTGAGGCAGAAGTCGCGGTGCTCCGCGCCTTCGCCGTCTCCTTCGACCACGCAGGTGCCGCACAGGCCCTGCTGGCATGACACCGGAATGTCGATGCCGACCTCATGCAGTGCATCGACGGCGGTCTGGTCGGCCGCAACGGGCACCGCAATGCCGCGCCGCGCCAGCTTCAGCGTGAAGGGCAGGCCGGTGCTGGTGTTCGCATCGGCCGGCGCGGCGAAGTATTCGGCGTGCAGCGCGTCTTCGGGCCAGTGCGCAGCCGCTTCGCGCACCGCCTTCATGAAGCCGCCGGGACCGCAGACGTACAGGTGCGTGCCGGGTGCACGCTCGGCCAGCAGCGCACGCAGGTCGATGCGCTGCGTGGCATCGCCCTGGTCCAGGTGCAGCCGCAGGTGCGGTGCGAGCGTCGGCGAATGCAGTGCGTCTGCAAACGCCAGGTGCTCTTCGCTGCGCGCGAACACGCACAGGGCGAAGTCCGCGCCGCGTGCCGCAAGCGCTTGGGCCATGGCCAGCAGCGGCGTCATGCCGATACCGCCGGCCAGCAGCAGGTGCCGCGTTGCCGCTTCGCGCAGCGGAAAGGTATTGCGCGGCGCGCTGATGGCCAGCAGGTCGCCCTCGCGCACGCGCTCGTGCATCGAGGCCGAGCCGCCGCGGCTTTGGGCCTCGCGCTTCACGCCGATCACGTACGACGCGGCATTCGACGGCGCATCGGAAGACCATCGCGCCAGCGAGTATTGGCGCGAGAAGCCCCCGGGCATGAACACATCGATGTGCGCGCCGGCTTCATAGCCCGGCAGTCCACGGCCCCACGGATGCGCCAGCTCGAAAGCCAGAATTTCCGGCGTCTGCCGCGAGATGCGTTCGACGCGGACGGTGAGCATGCGTTCAAGGCTCATGGTGTGTGTCTCCCTGGCTAGATGCTCTGCAGCTTGCGCGACACGCGTTCGATGAAATGGATGCGGTCGCGTTCGGTGACTGCGTTCATGTCGTGCAGCTGCAGCCACGTGACCTTGCAGCGCCACGCAAACAGCGCCCGCAGCGCGCGCGTGAAGAGCCGCCGGCCCGGGTCGCCGATGAGCATCACGAACCAGCGCGGCGAGCCGCCCGTGGTCACCACCGTCAACCGCCGGATGTGCCGCATGCCCGACTTCGCAACCTGCCCCTTGCGCTCTGCGGGGAGGAACGCAACGCCGGGCAGCCACACGCGCTCGAGCCAGCCCTTGAGCATGGACGGCGGTCCATGAAACCAGGTGGGGTAGACGAACACCAGGTGCTCGGCCCACAGCAGCGCTTCGACATGGGGCTTCACGCGTTCGCGGATGAGTTCGGGGTTGTCCAAGTAGGCGATGCGCTCTTCGCGCGTCAGCGTCGGGTCGAAACCCTCGGCGTACAGATCGATGGCCTTGACGGGGTGCCGCGGCTCCAGCGCCGCAAGGGCCGTGCGGTAGAGCGCGTGGTTGAAGCTCTCAGGGTTCGGATGGCAGTGGACGACGAGCGTTTTCATGAAAGAGAGGGCCGGTTCGCCTGTCGGCGAGACGGGGTCAGAGCCCAGGGAACAAAGAGCCGCGCAGTGCCTTATGGCAACCCAGGCGCCGGCATCTGACCCCGGCGCAAGCCCCGCGCGGCCCGCGGGAAAAAACCGAGCCGGCTATTTGCCGGCGAGCTTCTTTCGGACGTCGAGCCCGACGCCCTTGTTGACGAACTGCGTGGTCACGACCTTCGAAAGGTCGATCTCGCCGGGCTTGTACAAACCGGCCTTCACCATCTTGTCGTAAAAGTCCTTCACGCGTGCTTCGTCCATCGCGCCGATGCCCTTGGTGAGGGATTCGCCGCTGTCGACAATGCCCATCTTCTTCATGAGTTCGATGGAGCCCTGCGATGCGGCCACAGGCGAGTCGGGGTTGATCTTGGCGATCATCTCGTTGGCTGCCTTGTTGTCGCCGTAGAGATAGTTGTTCCAGCCGATGATCGAGGCCTCGACAAACTTGCGCACGGTCTCGGGCTTGGTCTTGACGAGGTCGGCGCGCGTCTCGATGGTGGTCGAGTAGGTCGAAAAGCCGTTGTCGGCCAGCAGCTGCACCACGGGGTCGAAGCCGGCCTGCGCCTTGATCGACAGCGGCTCCGAGATGGCGTAGCCTTGCTGAATAGACTTCTTGTCGGCCAGGAACGGGCCCACGTTGAAGGTGTAGGGCTTGAGCTGCGAATCCTTGAAGCCGTGCTCCGACTTCATCCACTGCCAGAAGCTGAACTGGCCGTCCTTGCCGATGAAGGCGACGGGGGCCTTGGCCATGTCCTTGAAGGTGTCGAAGCCCTGGCCCGGGTGCGCAAACATGGCCTGCGGATCTTTCTGGAAGAAGGCCGCAACCACGACGGTGGGCACGCCGTTCTTCACATTGTCGAAGGACTGCAGCAGGTTGCCGGTCATCAGAAAGTCGACCTTGCCGGCGGGCAGCATCGGCCGGTTGTTGACCATGGGGCCGCCCTGCTGAATGTCGACGTCGAGGCCGTATTTCTTGTAAGTGCCGTCCACCAGTGCCTGGTAGAAGCCGCCGTGGCCGGCCTGTGCTTTCCAGTTGGTGGCGAACACCACTTTTTCCTGCGCCTGTGCGGCGAAGGCAGCGGCCGCGAGGGCGAGGGCTAGAGCAAGCGGACGGATGGTCAGAGCGGGAACGCGCATGGCAGTGGACTCCTGGGTTGAATGCTGCGGGGGATTTTCATGTCAGCGGGCATGTGATGGAACTTTTGGGCGCCGTTTTTTGGAGGTGCTGTTGTTCTTGGCGCTGTGTTCAGGGCGTGTGCAAAGGCCACCGGGTACTCCCCTCCGCGAATGTCCCCCGGGGCTGCGCCCCTCCTCCTTTATTTCGCTGCGCGGAGCACCCGATGCCCTGTGCACTTGGGCACGCGGCGGGTGCGCACCACGAACAGCTGCCCTCGAGACCAACGCCGCCAAAGAAAAAGCACGACGTCACTTCAACGCTCCACAGCCATATCGGGAGTCCAGCCGCGCGTCTTTCCAGGGTTCATCAAACCCATCGGATCGCTGCGCTTCTTGAACTCGATCTGCTGCGTGTCGATGGTCTTCATTCCGCCGTCCTCGATGGTGAACACATGCGGATTGAAGATCTGGCAGCCGCCCTGCGATTCGATCTCGCGAATCACTTCGTACTGGTGGGCCTCGCCCTTCCATCGCACCAGCAGGATGCCGAAGGTGCCGCATTCGCCGCCGGCGCGTGCAAAGTCCTGGTGCTGCAGAACGTCGTCACCGAAGATTTGCAGATGGCGCTCGACAACTGCCGGGTCGAATGGTTGGGCGTAGGCGACTTGCAGGTACGTCCAGCCGCGGTCGGCCTTCAGCGCCTGCAGGGTCGTGTGGTTGAACGCGCATTCGTAGGCGGGTGGCAGACCGTCGGCGAGCAGCTCGGCCTCCGTGCCGGCGACGGAGATCGTGCCTCCGTGCGCATTGACGAGTGCGCGGAAATCCGCCATCGATTCGGGCGAGACCATGGTGAAAACCGCATGCCGATTGCTTGGGAAGCGGTCGCGCATCGCTGTGTAGTAGGGCGAAAAGCGCGCCTCGACGGTCGAGAGCAAAAAGATGTCCAACGTCGGCGCCTGCGCGGCGATGCCGAAGTCGAGAGCGCCGCGGTACGTGTCGAACAGCACCGTGCAGTGCACCCATTCCACGGCCGGGCTTAGCGCCACCTCCACGTCGAGGATCACGCCATTGGTGCCGTAGGCGTGGTGCACCTGCTGGATTTCGTCGCAGTGGAGTTCGATGATGCGCGGCTCGCGCTCCACCGTCATCACGCGCGCGCGCAGCAGGTTGCCCGGGTCGCGCAGGATGCCGTGGCGGAATGAGCCGATGCCGCCGAAGCCGCCTGCGATGAAGCCGCCGATGCTGGCCACGTGCCAGGTCGAGGGCCACATGCGCAGCGCCTGGCCTGTCTCGCGCGCGGCAAGGTCGATGTCGTGCATGCGCGCCCCGGCCTCCACGCGCATGCGGCCTTGCTGGATGTCGAGCACACGGCACATCTGCGTCACGTCGAGCACGATGCCGCCTTCCAGCGGCACGCACTGGCCGTAGTTGCCGGTGCCTCCGGCGCGCACGGTGAGCGGCAGCTTCCACTTGGCGGCCACGGCCGCGGCCTGGCGCACGTCGTCCTCGGTGCTGACCTTGACGACCAGGTCGGCTACGCAGCCCGCGAGCTGCGCGGTGAGGATGGGGCTGTACCAGTAGAAGTCTTTCGACAGCTGCTTGCGTTGGTTTGGCGCGGTAATGACGTTGAGCCCGCGCAGGTCCGCATGCAGGGCGCTCCAGTCGACTTGCGCTGCTGCCATGGTGCTAGCGTTCACGGCGCATTTCGCTTTCATGCCAATGGCCGAGCACCAGGCGCGACAACGCAGCGAACACGATGAAGATCACGATACCGAGCAGCGACACCAGCAGCAGCGCCGCGAACATCATCGGGATCTCGGTGCGAAAGCTCGATTCGAGAATGCGCGAAGCCAGCCCGGTTTCCTTGCCCGCCGTGCCGGCCGTGAATTCCGCCACCACCGCGCCGATCAGGCTCAGTCCGCCCGCAATCTTCAGGCCCGCCATGAAGTAAGGCAGCGCGCTGGGCGCGAGCAGGTAGCGGAAGGTCTGCCAGGGCGAGGCCTTGTAGAGCTGGAACAGGTCGCGCAGATTGCTGTCGGCGCTTTTCAGGCCGACGACGGTGTTCGACAGGATCGGAAAGAAAGCCACGATCCATGCGCACAGCAACAACGCCGCGGTGGTGCTAGACACATAGATCAATATCAGCGGCGCGATCGCGATGATCGGCGTCACCTGCAGGATCACGGCGATAGGGAAAAGGCCGATCTCCACCCACTTGAAGAGCGCGAACGCAATCGCGAGCAGCACACCGCCAACGATGGCCGCGGCCAGCGCCAGCAGCGTGAGCTTGACCGTGAACCACAGCGCACTCGAAAGCGACGCCCAGTTGTCGAACAGCGTGCGCAGGATGAGCGAGGGCGCGGGCAATATGTAGTGCGGAATGTTGTTGGCGCGCACCATCCATTCCCATGCCAGCAGCAGCGCAATGACGATGGCGGCCGGCACCACGATGCGCAGCATCGAGTCGCGGCGGCGCAGCCTGTCTTCATGCGCGCGCAGCATTGCTTCCGAAGGCGCAGTGTCGGCTGGGTTCACCGCCACCTCGGCGGCCGGCGCCACGGGCTCAGTGATCGACGTCATGCAGCGCTCCGTGCAGGGATTGCGACACCGC
Organism: Variovorax sp. CCNWLW225; assembly: GCF_037204045.1. Lineage (NCBI taxonomy): Bacteria > Pseudomonadati > Pseudomonadota > Betaproteobacteria > Burkholderiales > Comamonadaceae > Variovorax > Variovorax sp. CCNWLW225. Next base: position 9,282 of record NZ_JBBCBV010000018.1, read on the forward strand.
CGTGCAGTGCGCGTTGTAGCGGCTCGAGGTGCGGAACTCTTCGCCCCGCGGATACGGTTCGTCGATACGGATCTCGTCGATCACGCGGCCGGGGCGCGCGGCCATCACCACGATGCGATTGGAGAGGTACACCGACTCGTACACGCTGTGCGTGACGAACACCACCGAGAAGCGGTGCTCGCGCCAGATCGCAAGCAGGTCGTTGTTGAGCTTGATGCGCGTCATTTCGTCGAGCGCGGCAAAGGGCTCGTCCATCAGCAACAGGCGTGGATGCGTGACCAGTGCGCGCGCAATCGACACGCGCATCTTCATGCCGCCTGAAAGCTCGCGCGGGTACACGTCGGCGAAGCGCGAAAGGCCGACCATCTCCAGCACCTGCTGCACCACCGGCGCGGCCGCATCGCGGCTCATGCCGGCCAGTTTGAGCGGCAGCCACACGTTGTCGAACACCTTGGCCCAGGGCATGAGCGTGGGCTCCTGGAACACGAAGCCCAGGTCGCGGTCGCTTTGCGTCTTTCCGGTGTTGGCGCCGGACCAGTGCATGTCGCCCGAGCTGAGCCGGGTGAGCCCGGCGATGAGCCTGAGCGCGGTGCTCTTGCCGCAGCCCGACGGGCCGAGAAAGCTGATGAAGTCGTGCTCGCCGATGTCGAGCGTCATGCCCTGAAGCGCGAGCGTGCCGTTGGCAAAACGCTTGCTGACGTGGCGCAGGCTGACCAGCGGCGGGGTGGCGGTGGAGCTCATTTCCAGGCGGGCTCGTTGGCAAGGCGCGAGAGCGGAAAGCGGTCGACCTCGTGCAGCAGTTCGACGAAGCGCCGGCCCACGTGGTCGAGCACCGCGGCGCCCTTCTCGGCAGTGGCGCGCGTGGCATCGCCGGCGGCGCCCGAAGGGTTGATGTCGTGCATCTGCCAGCCGAGCTTGCCGCTGGGCGTGATGGAGAGAAACTTGTTTTCGGCGGCCAGCTGCTCGGTCATCGAGCTGAAGTTCTGGAACTGGTCCTTCCGCACGTAGTTGGGCGTGAGGTGCAGCATCACCGAGCTTTCGAGATCGCCCGCGTGAATGCCGTGCTTGCCCTCGTGCGGGGTGAAGAGGCCTTCGGGCAGGCCGAGCGTGTACCAGTTGGCGGCCACGACCATCATGTCGTGTTCCTCGCGCAGGTCGCGCGCGACGATGTCCATTACGCTCATCTGGCCGCCGTGGCTGTTGTAGAGCACCAGCTTGCGCACCCCGGCTTTTGCAACGCAGGCGCCGATGTCCTTCCACAGCGAGATCAGCGTGTTCGCGGACACGGTGAGCGTGCCCGGGTAGCGCGAATGCTCGTTGCTCTTGCCGTAGGGCACGGTGGGGAGAAACAGCACCGGCAGGTCGTCGGGCAGGTGCGGGAGGGTGGCGCGCACCATGCCGTCGATGGTGGCCGTGTCGGTCGACATCGGCAGATGGGGGCCGTGCTGTTCGGTGGCGCCTACCGGCAGCACGGCAATGAGCCGTTCACGGTCGAGGCGGGAGAACTCTTCGCTGGTCAGGTCGGACCAGAAGCGGCTGCGCAGGGGGACCGGGTTCATCGTGGCGTACCTCGTGGTGACGGGCAATCAGGGCGGGATGATGGTCTAAATTATCCAATCGGTCAAAAAAACATGGATCGGTAGTTACCCAGACAGGCCGATCGCCCGTAAAACCAATTGCTGCAAACCTGAGCGTCCGGTCTGATTCAGCGCTTCACCACGTAGCGCGTCACCACGGGCGGCGACTCGCCGATGTGAAACGCCAGCCGCCGTTCGCGCAAGGCCATGTCGGCGGCCGTGGCGCGGTTGAAGCGGCGCAGGTGGTCGGTCCAGCTTTCGTCGACGATCTCTTCCACGTAGCGGCCGGGCTCCGAAATGTCGTGCAGCAGTTCCCAGCCGATGGCGCCCTGGCCGAGCCGCGCGCGGCGGGTCTGGTGCATCACCAGGTGGAAGGCCGCCGCGCGTGCGGGATCGATCATGTATTCGATGGTGATGACCACGCGGCCGTTTTCTTCGGGCGTTTCCGCGGGCGGGCCCGCCGCCCAGCCGGCGCGCGCGGGGCTCATGTCGGCCTCTTCGCCCGAGACGTCGGTCACCCAGCGCAGCGCCGCCAGCATCATCAGCGTGCCGCTCACCGCGGCAATTTCGAGGCTGGAGCGCAGGTTGGTCACGGTGGCCACCTGGCCCCACAGCGCCGCGCCAATCGCGCTCGCGCCCATGATGGCCATCTGGTAGGTGGACATGCCGCGTGCGCGCACCCAGTCGGGCAGCGCCAACTGCGCAGACACCGAGAGCGAATTGGCCACCGTGATCCAGGCCATGCCGCCGAAGAACATGGCGGGCACCGCCACCCACGCGTTGGGTGCAAAGGCCATGACCGCGGTGGCAAGCGACTGCAGCACCGTGCCGCGCAGCACCAACTGGTCGCGCCCCAGCGCCTGGCGCAGCCGCGGCAGAAACAGCACTGCGACGATCGCGCCCGAGCCCATGGCCGCCAGGAGCAGCGTGAAGGTGCCGGCGCCGCCGCCCTCGAGGTTGCGCGCCAGGAGCGGCAGCAGCGCGAGCAGCGCGGTCGAATGAAAGAAGAAGATGGTGATGCGCGAGAGCACGGCCCGCATGCGCTGCGACTGCCAGACGAACTGCACGCCTACGCGCATGGCGCTGATGAGCCGCTCGCGCCCCAGCGGATTGGGCTTGTGCTCGCGCCGCCAGCGCAGCACCACGAAACCCGAGGCCACCGACAGCACCGCGTTGAGCGCAAACACCCAAACGCTGCCCGCGCTGGCAATCAGCATGCCGGCCGTCAGCGGGCCGATGATGCGCGAGGCATTCATCGCGATGCCGTTCAGGCCCAGCGCCGCCGGCAGCTGCGGCCGCGGCACCAGCTCAGGCACGATGGCCGAGAACACCGGCCAGCGCAGCGCCAGGCCGATGCCGTTGGCGAAAGTGAGTGCCAGCAAAAGCGGCGCGGTCATCATGTCCAGCGCAATGGCCGCGCACAGCACGATGGCCGTGCCCGCCAGCCAGAACTGCGTGGCCACCAGCCAACGCCGGCGGTCCAGGATGTCGGCTAGCGCACCGCTGGGCAGGCCCAGCAGGAACACCGGCAAGGTGGAGGCCGACTGCACCAGCGCCACCCAGATCGGCGAGGTGGTCAGCGAAGTCATCATCCACGCCGCCGCCACGTCGCTCATCCACATGCAGATGTTGGCGATGAGCCAGGTGCTCCACAGCATGCGGAACACGGGCAGCTTGAGCGGCTCCAGCGCCGCGAACTTCGGCGGCTGCGGCCGCGCGGGGGGAACGGGTGTCTCTTCGGGGGAAATCGGTGGCATGTCGCCCGATTGTGCCTATCCCCTGTCGCTGCGCGCCAGGCGGTGTTCGAGCCGCCGCAGCATCGTGGTGAGCACCAGCGTCATCACCCAGTACACCACCGAAATCGCAAGGTACGGCTCCCAGTAGCGCGCATAGGCGCCGGCCACCGTGCGTGCGGCGTAGGCCAGTTCGGCCAGGCCGATGGCCGAGACCAGCGACGTGTCTTTGAGCAAGGCGATTGCGTTGTTGCCCAACGGCGGCAGCATGCGGCGGAAGGCCTGCGGCAGCACCACGTAGCGCATGACCTGCGCGGGCGTGAAGCCGATCGACCGGCCCGCATCGAACTGTCCGCGCGAAATCGACTGGATGCCGGCGCGGAACACTTCGGAGATGTAGGCCGCCGAATTGAGCGTGAGCGCCACCACGCCCGAAATGAGCGCGCCGTGTTCCTGCTTGAGCGTGCGCGCCAGGTCGCCGTCGATCAGGAGGCCCGTGCTCGGGTGAATGAACACCGGCATCACCGCGAAGTGGATCAGCAGGATCTGCACGAAGAGCGGCGTGCCGCGAAAGAAGCTCACGTACACCGTGGCCGGCCAGCGCAGGAAGAAACGTGCAACCCACGTCCAGGGCGCATGGCGCGGCTGCGCGAGCCGCGCCAGCGCCAGGCACAGGCCCCAGCTTGCGCCCAGCAGCACGCACACCACCGTCATGCGCAGCGTCATCCAGGCGCCTTGCCAGAACAGGTCTTTGTATTCGACCAGGATGTCCCAGCGGAACCATCCGAACAACAGGATCGGCTGTTCCATCTAGTGCTCCCTTGCGCCCGGGCCGGACGTGCTGCTGCTCATCGGGCGTTCGGGTCCTTGTTGAACCACTTCTTGTAGATCGTGTTGTAGCTGCCGTCGGCGCGGATCGCAGCAAGGCCGGCCGTGAGCTTGTCGAGCAGCGCCTTGTCGCCCTTCTTCACCACGATGCCGAAGCCCTCTTCAGGGAAGGACTTGTCGTCGACGGTCTTGAGATCGGGGTTTTGTGCCACGCGGTAGGCGATCACGCCGTTGTCGCCCATGGCGGCATCGACACCGCCGCCGGCCAGTTCCGAAATGATGAGCGGCGTGCTCTCGAAGCGGCGGATGTTGGGGCTGGTCTTGCCGAACTCGCGCGAGGCGATGTCGTCGGCGGTGGAGGCGCTCACCACGGCAATCTTCTTGCCGGCAAGATCCTTCAGCGACGCGACCGTGCTGCTCTTGGGCAGTGCGATGAGCTGTCGCGCCGCAAAGTAGGGCGGCGTGAAGTCGTAGCTCTGCTTGCGCTTGTCGTTGATGGTCACGCCCGAAATCACCAGGTCGACGTCGCCATTGTTGAGCGCGCCGAAGATGCCGGTGAACGGCGTGTTGACCACCTTGATCTTCAGGCCCTGCTGCTTGGCAATGACGTTGATGATGTCGATGTCGAAGCCGACGATCTGCTTGTCCTTGTTCTCGAAGGCGAAGGGCGCGTAGGTGGCGCTGGAGGCCACGGTGAGTTCGCGGTTCTGTGCCTGGGCGCCGAAGGCGAGCGTGGCGGCGGCAAGGCCGAGCGCCAGGGCGCGGCGGATGGAGTTCATGCGGGGTCCTCTTCCTCTTGTTCCGCCAGCTGGCGGCATCTATATGTATGGGGTGGGCGGGAATTCTAGGTTGCAGCTAGCGTGCCAAGTGCCCGAGCGGCCAGGCGCTGCTGGCCTTCACCTCCCCCAGCGAGAAGCTGGTGTGCAGGTCTTTCACGTTGGGCAAGTTCATCAGGTGGCGCCGCGCAAAGGCCGAGAAGCTGTCCAAGTCCTGCGCCACCACCTGCAGCTCGAAGGTGCCGGTGCCGCTGATGTAGTGGCAGGCCACCACCTCGGGCAGATTGCGGATGGCGTCCTCGAGTTGCTGGGTGGCGTCGTGCGTGACGCGTTCGGTGTCCACTCGCACGAAAGCGAGCACGCCAAGCCCGATCTTGTGGCGGTCGATCTCGGCGTGGTAGCCCTTGATGAAGCCGGCTTCTTCCAGCGCGCGCACCCGGCGCCAGCAGGGTGCGGCCGAAAGGCCTACGCGCTGCGCAAGCTCGGCATTCGTCAGGCGGCCGTCGGCCTGCAGTTCTTGCAGGATTGCAAGGTCGAACTTGTCGATACTTTCCATAAGTACCGATATTAAGCAAGATTCTTTCTAAAAGGCGTTTTTTTGAGGCGAAGAACGCAAACACCTGTCGCTGGCCCCGGCATACACTTTGCGTGATCATGGGCTCGCGCCCGACCCGGGCACAGACCCACACCCATCAGCCAGGCCCACAAGGCCCTGCCACACGGAGACAGACAAACATGAACGCACCGCTGCCCGAGCACATCCGCAAGGCGCTGGAAACCGTCACGCTCGACGACAAATACAGCCTCGACTACGGCCGGGCCTTCATGAGCGGGGTGCAGGCGCTGGTCAAGCTGCCCATGCTGCAGCGGCTGCGCGACAAGCAGGCTGGCAAGAACACCGCGGGCTTCATCAGCGGCTATCGCGGCTCTCCGCTCGGCGGCTATGACCAGGCGCTATGGAAGGCGAGCAAGTTCCTGAAGGAACAGAACATCGTCTTCCAGCCCGGCGTGAACGAAGAACTCGCCGCTACGGCACTCTGGGGCACCCAGCAACTGGGCTTCTCGCCCGCGGGCACCAACAAGTTCGACGGCGTCTTCGGCATCTGGTACGGCAAGGGCCCGGGTGTGGACCGCTGCTCCGACGTCTTCAAGCACGCCAACATGGCCGGCACCACTGAATGGGGCGGCGTGATTGCGGTGGCGGGCGACGACCACATTTCCAAGAGCAGCACGGCCGCGCACCAGAGCGACCACATCTTCAAGGCCTGCGGCACGCCGGTGTTCTTTCCGGCCAATGTGCAGGAAATATTGGACCTGGGCATTCACGCCTTTGCGATGAGCCGCTTCTCGGGCATCTGGTCGGGCATGAAGACGATCCAGGAAATCGTCGAGTCGAGCGCCACGGCCATGATCGATCCGGATCGCGTCGAGATCGTCATTCCCACCGATTTCCAGATGCCGCCCGGCGGCCTGCACATTCGCTGGCCCGACCACGCGCTCGAGCAGGAAGCGCGGCTCATGCACTACAAGTGGTACGCCGCGCTGGCCTACATCCGCGCCAATCGGCTCAACCACAACGTGATCGAAGGCCCGAACGATCGCTTCGGCATCATGGCCAGCGGCAAGGCCTACAACGACACCCGCCAGGCGCTGATCGACCTCGGCCTGGACGACGCGACCTGCCGCCAACTGGGCATTCGGCTGCACAAGGTGGGCGTGGTGTGGCCGCTGGAGGCGCAGCTCACGCGCGACTTCGCCACCGGCCTGCAGGAAATCCTGGTGGTCGAGGAGAAGCGCCAGGTCATCGAATACCAGCTGAAGGAAGAGCTCTACAACTGGCGCGCCGACGTGCGGCCCAACGTGCTCGGCAAGTTCAACGAACTCGACGGCGATTTCTCCGGCGGCGAATGGGCCATGCCCAACCCCACCGCCAACACGCTGCTGCGCGCCAACGCCGACCTGAACCCCGCGCTCATCGCCAAGGCCATTGCCCAGCGCCTCCGCAAGCTGGGCATCCTGGAGCAGGCCGGCGCCGACATGCGCGCGCGCATCGATGCGCAGATGGCCATCCTCGAAGCCAAGGAGCGCTCGATGGAAGTGCTCAAGGTGGGCGGCGTGCAAGGCGCCGACCGCCAGCCCTGGTTCTGCTCGGGCTGCCCGCACAACACCAGCACCGTGGTGCCCGAAGGCTCGCGCGCCATGGGCGGCATCGGCTGCCACTTCATGGCCACCTGGATGGACCGCTCCACCATCGGCTTTACGCAGATGGGCGGCGAGGGCGTGCCGTGGGTGGGCCAGCAGCCTTTCACCACCGACCAGCACATCTTCGCGAACCTGGGCGACGGCACGTACTTCCACAGCGGCCTGCTCGCCATCCGCCAGAGCATTGCGGCCGGTGTGAACATCACCTACAAGATCCTCTACAACGACGCCGTGGCCATGACCGGCGGCCAGCAGGTCGGCGAGCGGCCCGAGGGCCACTCGGTGCTGCAGATTGCCGAAAGCCTGCATGCCGAAGGCGCGAAGAAGGTCGTCATCGTGACCGACGAGCCCGAGAAGTACGAGGGCGTGAACATCCCCGGCGACCACGTCGAGGTGAAGCACCGCGACCTGCTGGACGACATCCAGCGCGAGTTCCGCGCGATTGCCGGCACCACTGCCATCATCTACGACCAGACCTGCGCCACGGAAAAGCGCCGCCGCCGCAAGCGGGGCACGGCCGTCGATCCGGCCAAGCGCGTGGTCATCAACGACCTGGTCTGCGAAGGCTGCGGCGACTGCAGCGTGAAGAGCAACTGCCTGTCGGTGGAGCCGCTCGAAACCGAATTCGGCCGCAAGCGCACCATCAACCAGAGCAGCTGCAACAAGGACATGAGCTGCCTCAAGGGCTTCTGCCCGAGCTTCGTCACCGTCGAAGGCGGGCAGCTCAAGAAGAAGGCGAAGAACAAGGCCGATACGCCGCTCGAACTCGGCGCGCTGCCCGACCCGGCCGTGCCGGTGCTGGCGCGTGACCAGGTGTGGGGCATCGTGGTGGCCGGTGTGGGCGGCACGGGCGTCATCACCATTGGCCAGCTGCTGGGCATGGCGGCGCACATTGAGGGCAAGGGCATCGTCACGCAAGATGCGGCGGGCCTTGCACAAAAGGGCGGCGCCACGTGGAGCCATGCGCTCATCGGCGAATCGCAGGACGCGATTCGCACCACGCGCGTCGGCACCGCTGCGGCCGACCTGATTTTGGCGGCCGACCCGCTGGTGGCGGTAAACGCCGAAACCCTGGCGCGCATGCGCGAAGGGCGCACGCACGTGGCGCTCAACACGCATAGCACGCCCACGGCCGCCTTTGTGCGCAACGCCAACTGGGTCAATCCGCAAGACGACTGCGCGAACCAGATCGCACGCGTCGTGGGCACCGATGCGCTCGGCACCTTCGATGCGGACGCGGCCGCCACCACGCTCATGGGCGACAGCCTTTACGCCAACCCGATGCTGCTGGGCTTTGCCTGGCAAAAGGGCTGGATCCCGCTGGCACTCGAGTCGCTGTTGCGCGCCATCGAACTCAACGCCGTGGCGGTCGAGAACAACAAGACCGCCTTCGCTTGGGGCCGCCAGGCGGCCGCCAACCCGGGCGCGCTGCAAAAGCGCGTGCGCCCCGGCCAGGTCATCGAGTTCAAGAAGCGTGAAACCGTCGAAAGCCTGGTGGCGCGCCGGGTTGAATTTCTCACGGGCTACCAGAACGCGGCCTATGCCGACGAATACCGTCAGTTCGTGGTCAAGGTGCAGCAGGCCGAATCGGCACTGGGCAAGACCGCGCTGACCGAAACGGTCGCCCGCTACCTGTTCAAGCTGATGGCGTACAAGGACGAATACGAAGTGGCGCGCCTGCACACCGACCGCAGCTTCCTGGACCGGGTGGAAGGCATGTTCGAGGGCGAGATGGGCAAGGACTTCAAGCTCAACTACCACCTTGCGCCGCCCATCATCGCCAAGAAGAACACCAAGGGCGAGCTGCAGAAGCAGCAATTCGGCCCGTGGATGCTCTCCGGCTTCAGGCTACTGGCCCGGCTCAAGGGCCTGCGCGGCACGGCCCTGGACATCTTCGGGCGCACCGAAGAGCGCAAGACCGAGCGCGCGCTCATTGGTGAATACCGCGCGAGCATCGAAGAGGTGATTGCCGGCCTGCACGCCGAGAACCACGCCCTGGCATTGGAGATTGCCAGCCTGCCCGAGCAGATTCGCGGCTACGGCCATGTGAAGGAGCGCAACCTGGCTGCCGCGCGCACCCGCTGGAGCGAACTGCTCGCCAAGTGGCGCAACCCGCAGACGGCGCAGCGCGTAGCGGCCTGATTCTTGGGAGCAGCCGGCCTCCGGCTGTACTGTGCTCCCGAAAAGATAGCGCCAGACGCGCGCCCCAAGCCCTGGAAAGCCCTGCCCGGCGCGCCGGATAAGCGCGCGGAGCGGGGCATTGCCACGAATACAATGCCCGCTGCTGTGCGCGGCCGATGCCGCTTCACGCTCTGACTCGCGGCCTTTTCCACGGGGCCGCGGAACCGCGGGCCCGTTCCGCGCTTCTGACATTCCTCTTCTCTCTGCTGGAGACTCTCTTGTTCATTTCCTCTGCTTTCGCCCAAACCGCGCCCGCTGCTTCCGGCGGTGGCGACATGTTGTCTTCGCTCGGGAGCATGCTGCCCCTGGTGCTGATGTTCGTGGTGCTGTATTTCGTGATGATCCGCCCGCAAATGAAGCGCCAGAAAGAAGCCCGCGCCATGATCGAGGCGCTCGCCAAGGGTGACGAGGTGGCCACGGCCGGCGGCGTGCTCGGCAAGATCACTTCGCTCGGCGACCAGTACCTCGGCCTCGAGATCGCCAATGGCGTGGAGATCAAGATCCAGCGCAGCGCTGTGGTCCAGGTCTTGCCCAAGGGCGCCGTCAAGTAAGCAATAAATGCGTGGCCCGGCCTTGCGCTTTGTGGAGCAAGGCCTCAAGTCACGCCGTGTTTCGTTTCTGAAAAGCGCTCTCTCATGAACCGTTATCCGGTCTGGAAGTACGCGATCATCGTGATCGTGCTGCTTGTGGGGTTGATCTATTCCCTGCCCAATTTCTTCGGCGAGGCGCCTGCCGTGCAGGTGTCCGCGGCCAAGTCGACCGTCAAGGTCGACGCCGCTACTCAGGGCCGGGTCGAGGAGGCGCTGAAAACAGCCGGGCTCACGCCCGACCTGCTCACGCTCGAAGGCGGCTCGCTGCGCGCGCGCTTCGCCACGCCCGACGAGCAGCTGAAGGCGCGCGACGTTCTGCAGCGCACGCTGGTGCCCGATGCGTCCGACCCGCCCTACGTGGTGGCGCTGAACCTGGTTTCGCGTTCCCCGGCGTGGCTCACGTCGCTGCACGCGTTCCCGATGTACCTGGGCCTCGACTTGCGCGGCGGCGTCGACTTCTTGCTGCAGGTCGACATGAAGGGCGCCATCGACAAGAAGGCCGAGTCGTTCGCGGGTGACCTGCGCACCACCTTCCGCGACAAGGGCATTCGCGGCACCTCGGTGAACCGCAACGGCCAGACCATCGAGGTCTCGTTCCGCGACGCGGCGGCGCTGCAAACGGCCAAGCAGCTCATCCAGGACCAGTTCCCCGATCTCGCGACCACCGAAGCGCAAGACGGCGCGAACTGGCGCCTCACCGCCACCATCAAGCCCGAGGCCGCGCGCCGGCTCCAGGACGCGGCGCTCAAGCAGAACATCACCACGCTGCACAACCGGATCAACGAACTCGGCGTGGCCGAGCCGGTGATCCAGCAGCAGGGCCTGGACCGCATCGTGGTGCAGTTGCCCGGCGTGCAGGACACGGCCAAGGCCAAGGACATCCTGGGCCGCACCGCTACGCTCGAAATGCGCCTGGTCGACGAAAGCGCCGAGGGCCGCGCGGCCGAGCTGAGCGGCGGACCGGTGCCCTTCGGCTCCGAGAAATTCTTCGAGCGCAACGGCCGCCCGGTGATCGTGAAGAAGCAGGTGCTCGTCACCGGCGAAAGCCTCACCGACGCGCAGCCCGGCTTCGACCAGCAGAGCAACCAACCGAAGGTCGACCTGACCATGGACGCCAAGGGCGGGCGGATCATGCGCGACGTGAGCCGCGAGAACTACAAGAAGCGCATGGCCATGCTGATCTTCGAAAAGGGCAAGGGCGAAGTGCTCACGGCCCCGTCGATCAACGGCGAGCTCGGCAACCGCTTCCAGATTTCGGGCTCGATGACGGTGGCCGAAGCGGCCGACCTCGCGCTGCTGCTGCGCGCTGGCTCGTTGGCCGCGCCGATGGAAATCATCCAGGAACGGACCATCGGCCCAAGCCTGGGCGCCGACAACATCGAAAAGGGCTTCAAGAGCGTGATGTATGGCTTCCTGGCCATCATGGTGTTCATGTGCGCCTACTACGCGCTGTTCGGCCTGTTCTCGTCGATTGCGCTGGCCGTCAACCTGATGCTGCTGGTGGCCATTCTCTCGATGCTGCAAGCCACGCTCACGCTGCCCGGCATTGCGGCCATGGCGCTGGCCATCGGTGTGGCGATCGACTCCAACGTGCTGATCAACGAGCGCGTGCGCGAAGAGCTGCGCAACGGCGCCTCGGCGCAGGCCGCCATCCATGCCGGCTACGACCGCGCCTGGGGCACGATTCTGGACTCCAACGTGACCACGCTGATCGCCGGCATTGCGTTGCTGGCCTTCGGCTCGGGCCCTGTCCGCGGCTTTGCGGTGGTGCACTGCATCGGCATCGTCACCTCGATGTTCTCCGCCGTGTTCTTCTCGCGCGGTCTCGTGAACTTCTGGTACGGCAACAAGAAAAAGCTCAAGTCGGTGTCGATCGGCACCGTGTGGCGGCCCAAGACCGACGGCACCGCCGTGGCTGACGGCAAGTAAAGGTCAAGGACAAGCGCCATGGAATTCTTCCGCATCCACAAGACCATCCCGTTCATGCGCCATGCACTGGTGCTGAACATCATTTCCTTTGCCACCTTCGCGCTGGCAGTGTTCTTCCTGCTGCACCGCGGGCTGCACCTGTCGGTGGAGTTCACGGGCGGCACCGTGATGGAGGTGGCCTACCAGCAGTCCGCCGACATCGGCAAGGTGCGCGAGGCCGTCAGCAAGCTCGGCTATCCGGACGTGCAAGTGCAGAGCTATGGCACGTCGCGCGACGTGCAGATCCGCCTGCCGGCGCAAAAGGGCATGAGCTCCGACCAGCAAAGCGCGCAGGTCATGCAGGCGCTCAAGTCGGTCGACCCCTCGGCCACGCAGCGGGGCTTGGAAGTCGTCGGGCCGCAGGTAGGCGACGAGCTCACCACCAACGGGCTGAAAGCGCTCGGCATGGTGGTGATCGGCATCATGATCTACTTGGCGGTGCGCTTCGAATGGAAGTTCGCGGTGGCCACCGTGCTGGCCAACCTGCACGACGTGGTCATCATCCTGGGATTCTTCGCCTTCTTCCAGTGGGAGTTCTCGCTTGCGGTGCTGGCGGCGGTGCTCGCGGTGCTGGGGTATTCGGTGAACGAGTCGGTCGTGATCTTCGACCGGGTGCGTGAGAATTTCCGCCGCTACCGCAAGATGAGCACGGTGGGGATCATCGACAACGCGATCACCTCGACCATCAGCCGGACCATCATCACGCACGGCTCGACGCAGCTGGTGGTGCTCTCGATGTTCTTCTTCGGCGGCCCGACGCTGCACTACTTTGCCCTGGCACTGACCATCGGCATCTGCTTCGGCATCTACTCGTCGTGCTTCGTGGCGGCGGCCATCGCCATGTGGCTCGGCATCAAGCGCGAAGACCTGATCAGGGGCACCCCGGTCAAGCGCGACGGCGATTCCGAGGACGACCCGAACGCCGGCGCCGTGGTCTGACGGCACCGGATCGAACGAAAGTGCCGCGGGAAGTCAGCAACTGCAAGGAAGCTGATGCACACTTGTGCAGTTGCTTTTCCCGATGCAAGCTCTCGGCTGTTGCCGAATAGAGCTTCACCGGCCTTCCCGATCTTTCAATGAGTATTGCGCGGTCCGCCTCTTCCTTGCAGCTCGCACGCGAGACGCGTGAGCGTTTCGTGCTGGCGACCGGGAGCGTCATCGTTCCCCTGGCGCAGGCCATCCGGGACCGCCTGACCAGGCAGGCCTCGGAAGTCGGCAGCGCGCGCGCCATGCAGGAAAGCCGTGACGATTTCGTGGCATTCCAGGGGCAGGCCACGCAATGGGTTTCGCTGGCCCAGACCAGCTGGCGCAAGTCGGTGAACACGCCGGGTGCGGCGGCCGGCGCATCGTCCACAGGCGGGCTGCGGCTCGAACTGATCGGCGACGACGTGATGGAAAGCAACATCCTGTCGTCCCGCCTCGCGCAGGCGATCCAGGAAAAAGCGAGCTTCGAACTCAGCGACCTGCGGCTGCGCATCCAGCACCTCGAAGGCACCACCGAGCTGGACGCCCATGACGTGCTCAGGCCCGAAGCGCTGTCCAAGCTGCTGGTGGACCAGTGGCTGGCGGCCGGCTTGAGCCGCGCGCTCTGGGCCCGCGTGCAGGACACCGTGCAGCAACTCCTGGTCGGCGCGGTCGTCAAGGCCTACGAAGACGCCAACGCGTTCCTGGTCTCCAAGGGCGTGATGGAGGAGATCGATCTCAAGAATTTCGTGCGCCGAACCGGCGGTTCCGGCGGCTCCAGCGGACCGGCGACGGTGCCCGGGTCGCCATATGCCGGCGGCGGTGCCAGCCAGGCTCCGGGTGCCGCACCGCGCCATGGCTCGTCGGAAGCGTCGCCGCAAGCGCGGGGCTTTGCGCCGTCGGTGCCGCTCGCAACGACTGGCGGCTCGCCGCTGCTGCTTGCCCGCCAGCGCGCGCAGACGGCGTTGCTCAGCCTCAAGCGCTTTGTCGCCGCCCGCATCGGTGCGGCAGACATGCAGTCCACCATGTCTTCGTCGCCGCAGTCGGTCGCCGGAACGGACGGCAGCGCGCCCGCGGGCGGCGCCGGCGGGGGTGGCGGCGGCACTTCGCGGGCCGTTTCCAATACCTTTGCAGCCGTGATCGCCGATGCCGAAGCCGCCTACAGGATGGCCGCCACGCAGTACATGCAGAACAGCCCCGGCGACCAGGCCACCATGCTCCAGCAGGCGTCGGTCGATCTGCGTCGGCGCAGCGCCGAGATCAAGAAGCGCGCGCCCACTACGGCCGACAAGGCCACCGTCGAGATCGTGGCGCTCATGTTCCAGGCCATCCTCGCGGAGGAGCGCATTCCTTTCTCGGCCCGCGTGTGGTTTGCGCGACTGCAGATGCCCGTGCTGCGCGTGGCCATTGCCGAGCCCGAGTTCTTCGGCACCCTGCAGCATCCGGCGCGCATGCTGATCGACCGCATGGGCTCTTGCGTGATGGGCTTCGATGCCGCGGCCATTTCGGGCAGTGCGCTCGAAGGCGAAATTCGCCGCGTGGTGCAGGTGATCGAGCAATACCCCGAGACCGGGCAGCGCGTTTTCAAGCTGGTGTTCGACGAGTTCGTCGCGTTCCTCGGGCGCTATCTCACGCAAAGCGACACCACCCAGCGTGTCATGAGCGTGGCGCAGCAGGTCGAGCAGAAGGAAACGATGGCGATCCAGTACACCATCGAGCTGCGCAAGATGCTCAACGACATGCCGGTGCGCGACGAGATCCGCGAGTTTCTCTTCAAGGTCTGGGCCGAGGTGTTGGCCATTGCCGCACTGCGCTACGGCGCCCAGGGCGAGCAGACCGTCATGCTCAAGCGCGTCGCCTCCGAGCTGGTGTGGGCCGCGAGCGCCAAGCCCAACCGCGCCGACCGCGCCCGCGTGATCCAGGACCTGCCGCAGCTGCTTCAGCGACTGCGCCTGGGCATGAACCTGCTGGGCATCATCGACGAGCCCCAGGAAGCCCACATCAAGACCATCGGCGCGACCTTGTCCGATGCCTTCCTGTCGAAGACCGAGGCCATTCCCGCAGCCAAGATCGAGGCCATGGCCGAGCGCCTGGCGCACCTGGAAGACTTTGTGAGCGACGAAGGCGGCGCCTCCAACCTGCCGCTCGACGCGAACAGCATCGAGCTGCTGCTCGGCGTGGATGCGGCCTCGATCGAGGTGGTGCCCGATACCTCCGGCGCCGTTGTGGCCGAAGACATGCTGGAGTGGGCGCACGAACTCCAGGTGGGCAACTGGTTCATGCTCGACCACAACGACCGCGTGAGCCAGGTTCAATTCGTCTGGCGCAGCGACCGCAAGCAGCTGCACCTGTTCGCTTCGGCCGACGGCCGCAGCTTTCTCATCCAGGTCGGCCGGCTGGCCAACTACCTGCAAGCCGGCCTGTTGGTACCGGCCGAGGAAGAAACACTCACGGTGCGCGCCACGCGCGAGGCGCTCGCCAAGCTCGACGCCAACCCGGAGCGCCTGCTGAACTAGCCGGCTAGTGCGCGATGCGGCCCTCGCGGCTTTCGCAGAGTTCGTCGAGCACCAGCGCGTCGGGCTCGATGCCGGTGCTCCAGTGCACCATCAGCACGATGATCTTGAGTTCGTCGAGCGCAACCGGGTCGCCCGGTGCGGCCATGGCGCGTTCGATGACGATTTCGCGCAAACCGCAAGACAGCACGTTCGACGACTCGAGAAAACGGATGAAGCCAAGGCAGTCGGCGCCCAGGTGCTCCTGCTCGGCCTGGGAATACACCCGCATGGCATCGCTCGACTGGGGCAGCGCGGCTTCGGGGGCGCCCCGCAGCGTGACGGTGGCAATGGCGTCGTCATCGGCGCTTCGCTCGAGTTGCATGCCTTGGGTTGCAAGGCTCAGGCCGTCGAGCCAGTGCAGTGCATCGCGGATCTCTTCTGCCTCGAAGCCGTGGGCACTGAGCTTGCGGCCCAGTTGTCCAGGTTCGGGGCAGGCATCGCCGCGCCAATAGTTTTCGTAGACAAAAACAAGCACTTCGAACATGAGCCCAATATAGCCGAAGCTTGTTGCGAGCTCCCGGGCTTCATGTCACTTCTTCCCTCCTTTTTGGGGGGAGAAAAATACTAAGCCGCCGCCGTTCTCTGGAACAGCCCGCCGGGCAGGCGCGCCACATGGCCGTCGAGTTCGAGCTCGAGCATCTTGGCCTGCAGCGCGGCTGCGCTCCAGCCGGTGCGTGCGCTCAGGGCGTCGAGGTTCACCGGATCGAAGCCCAAGGCCTCGAGCAGCGGATTTTCAGCGGCTGAAGAGGAGGCGCCCGCATCGCCGAAAAGACCCGCATTCGCGCTGGCTGCGCGCAGGTCGGGCAGTTCTTCGATGATGTCGTTGACGGACTCGACCAGCTTTGCACCCTGGCGGATCAGCGCGTGGCAGCCGCGCGATTGCGGCGAATGGATCGAGCCCGGAATGGCGAACACTTCCTTGCCCTGTTCCGAGGTCAGGCGAGCCGTGATCAGCGAACCCGACTGGAGCGCGGCCTCCACCACCAGCGTGCCGCGTGCCAGGCCGGCAATGAGGCGGTTGCGCTTCGGGAAGTTCTGCGTGAGTGGAGGCGTGCCGAGCGGCAGCTCGCTCACGATCAGTCCGTGCTGCGTGATGCGGTGCGCCAGGTCGCGGTGCCGGGCCGGGTAGACGCGGTCGAGGCCGGTCCCCACGATGGCCACGGTCGCGAGCCGGGACGCATCGCCGGCCGCGTCAAGCGCGCCCTGGTGCGCGGCGCCGTCCACGCCGAGCGCCAGCCCCGAAATCACCGGCAAGCCCGCGTCGCCCAGCGCCCGTGCAAAGGCGCGCGCATTCGCGGCACCTTGCGGCGTGGGGTTGCGGCTGCCCACTACCGCAATGCTGTTGGTGAGCTGTGTCAGGTCGAAGTCCGCTGCGCCCAGCACATAGAGCATCAGCGGCGGGTCGACCATTTCGAGCAGCGACGCCGGATAGCCCGCATCGCCCAGCGTCACGATACGGCGGGCGGTGCCGTCATCCGGGCCGGATTGCAGCCACTGCCAGGTCAAGTCGATTTGCGCCTGAAGGCCGTTGGGCGGCTGCTGCAAGGCGTCGGCCTGCGCCTGGGACACCACCTGCCGGAGCGCCGCGGCGGGCTGCGCAAAAATGCCCTCAGGCAGCCCGAAGGCCGCAAGAAGCTTGCGTGCGGCGCCGTCGCCGATGCCCGGCGTCAGTGAAAGCCGCAACCAGCCTGCGAGTTCTGCGCGTTCCAAACGAAGCGAAAAATGGAAAGCGTGAAGGCGTCAGGGATTGACGAGGAAGTCGCCGGCGCGCGGGGTGTCGGTGATTTCGAGCACCAGCGCGTACGACACCTTTTCGAACGGGCGGAACACCATCAGCAGGCCGATGCGTTCGTTCGGAAGCTTGATCGTTTCCTTGCGTTCGCCAGTGCGGTCGAGAATGGTTTCGCCGTTCTTCAGGATGGCCAGCACGTGGCCGCTGTCGACGCCGTCGCGCGTGCCCTTGTTGATGGCCACCACCTGGTTCTGCGCCGCAAACTGAACCGCATTGCCGTAGACCGAGATGATGCGGCCTTCGACCTGCGTGGAGGGCGCGCGCGGCGCGTAACTCAGCAGCTGGCGCGGCGGCTCGGGCAGCAGGCGGTCGCCGGCGCGGATTTCCTCGCGTGCCGCGATGATGTCGATGCTGGCCGGCACCACCGTGATGACGTCCTTGTCCTTCTGGGTCTCGACCGTGGTCGATTCGCCGCGCTGGAGCTGGGCCTTGCCCAGGTACTGCGCCTCGTAGCCGAGGATTTCACCGGTTCCCGGGTCCTTGAGCGGCGTGGCGCTGCGGAACACACGGAAGTTCTTCAGCGGGCCCGGCGTTTCGAGCAACGGCGTATCGGCATTGCCGCGCGCATAGGCACGGTCGCCGCGCGACAGCAGCACCCGGCTGTCGTTGCCGGCCACGATGCGCGGCGCGCTTTGCAGCGTGTCGGCGTCCACCACGATCGGCTCGCTCAGGAACGGCTCGATGATGCTCGGGTTGAGCGTGGGCAGCGCCATGCCGGCCAGCGAATCGAAGCGCGTGCGCGGCGACAGCTTGATGGTGCCGCCGTCTGCGCTGCCGCCCGAGCCGCGGCGCATGGTGAGGCGCGCGCGGCCGCCCGTCTTGTCCAGGTAGAGAACCTGGCCCGGGTAGATGCGGTGCGGGTTCGCGATCTCGTTGATGTTCATGCCCCACAGTTCCGGCCAGCGCCAGGGGCGCAACAGGTAGAGGCGCGAAATGGCCCAGAGCGTATCGCCGGGCTTGACCGTGTATTCGTCAGGTGCGCTGGCCGCCAGTTCGCTCAGCGGAACGCCGTTCTGGGCGGTTTGCTGTGCCGTGGCGCGTTGCTGCGGAGTGACGGGGTAGTTCTGAGCCCAGGCCGTCGTGCCACCGCTGATTACCGCAAGGGCTGCCAACGTGGCGAAAAGATGCGTGCGCTGGCGGACAGGGGTTCGGAGCTTTTTCATGTCTGGATGGGTGAGCGCATCAAAGTATCGGCGCGCATACGAATCTCACAATTTGCTACGAATTCTGCGCCCGAAGCCCTTTAAAGGGCAACGTTTTCAGGCGATCCGAGCTCATCGCGTCGCGGAATTGGCGAAAATAGCCACAACTTTTCCCGTTTTTCATGGCCAAACGAATCATTCTGAGTTACCCGGACAAGCGACTGCACACGGTTGCCAAGCCGGTACAGGGCGTCGATGCACGCATCAAGGCCCTGGTTGCCGACATGCTGGAGACCATGTACGACGCCAACGGCATCGGGCTGGCCGCCACCCAGGTCGACGTGCACGAGCGCCTGGTCGTCATCGACGTTTCCGAAGAGCGCAACGAGCCGCTGGTGCTCATCAACCCCGAAATTATCTGGGCAAGCGACGAAAAGGTGCTGAACGAAGAGGGTTGCCTCTCGGTGCCCGGCATCTACGACGGCGTGATGCGCTCCACGTCGGTCAAGGTGCAGGCGCTGGACGAAAACGGCGAGCTGCGCACCATCGAGGCCGAAGGCCTGCTCGCCGTGTGCATCCAGCATGAGCTCGACCACCTGCTGGGCAAGGTGTTCGTCGAATACCTGTCGCCGCTCAAGCGCAACCGTATCAAGAGCAAGCTGCTCAAGCAGCAGCGCGAAGAGGCCAGGGAAGGCAGGGCCTGAGGATGCGCCTTGCCTGGCCGAGTGCTTTTATCGTCGCCGCCGGGCTGCTGCTGGCCGGCTGCGCCAGCGAACCGACGCGCATCGTGCCGGGCACCACGGCGGCCGAAACCCTGCAGCGCCTGGGGCCTCCGACGGGCCGCTACCCGCTCACCGGCGGCGGCGAGCGCCTGCAGTATTCGCGGATGCCGGCCGGCTACGAGGTGATCGACATCGACGTCGATGCCTCCGGCAAGGTGATTTCCGTGACGCAGGTGCTCAACGAGGCGCGCTTCGGCCACGACATCAAGGTTGACCGATGGCGCCAGAACGACGTGGTCGCCTTCTATGGCCGGCCCTATGAAATCAGCCGCGTCAGTTCTTTCGACGGCACCGTCTGGACCTGGCGCTACAAGGCCGTGAACGAGCGCCGCATGCTCTATATCTATATCGACCCCACCGGCGTGGTTCGCCGCTATCACACGGGGGATGACCTCGAACTCGATCGGATCCGGGATTGAACCCGCTCAAGGTCGTTTTTGCGGGCACGCCCGAGTTTGCGCGCGTCGCGCTCGAGGCCATTGCCGCGGCCGGACATGAAGTGGTGCTGGTGCTGAGCCAGCCCGACCGACCCGCCGGGCGCGGCATGAAGCTGCAGGCCTCTCCCGTCAAGCAATATGCCGTGGCCAACCACTGGCCCGTGGCGCAGCCGCGCAGCCTGCGGCTCGACGGCAAGTACCCCGAAGACGCTTCGGCCGCGCGCGAGGCCCTTCTGGCGGCAAATCCCGATGTGATGGCGGTTGCGGCCTATGGGCTCATCCTGCCGCAATGGGTGCTCGACCTGCCGAAGTTCGGCTGCCTCAACATCCATGCCAGCCTGCTGCCGCGCTGGCGCGGTGCGGCGCCGATCCACCGCGCCATTGAAGCCGGCGACACGCAAACCGGCATCACCATCATGCAGATGGACGCCGGCCTGGACACGGGCGACATGCTGCTGCGCGAGTCGGTGGATATCGGCAACGACAGCACCGCCCGCCTGCACGACCGGCTGGCCGAACTCGGCGGCCGCATGATCGTCGAGGCGCTGGCCCGTATCGGCAACCTGGCGCGCACCCCGCAGCCTGCCGAAGGCGTGACCTACGCCAACAAGGTCGAAAAGCACGAAGCGCAGGTCGACTGGAACCAGCCTGCCGACGCCATCGTGCGGCGCATTCGCGCGTTCGATCCTTTTCCCGGTGCCAACAGCGTGCTCGATGGAGAAACCATCAAGCTCTGGGCCGCCTACGCCGCGCCCGCCGAACAATCGGCCGCACCCGGCACCATCCTCGCTGTTACCGACGCGGGCGTTGCGGTGGCCGCGGCCGGCTCGATCGTGATGGTCACCGAACTCCAGCGTCCCGGCGGCAAGCGCCTGGCCGTGGCCGATTTCCTGCGCGGCTTCGACCTGAAGCCCGGGCAGGTGTTCGGCTGATGTTCCTGTCCGCAGCCATCCGCCGCCGCCCAGAATTCCGCGCCGGCATCCGCGACATGTCCTCGGCCGCTCTGGGCATCGGCGCCTGGGGCCTCATGACCGGCGTTGCCATGGTCAAGTCGAACATGAGCGTGCTGGAATCCGTGGCAATGACGCTGCTGGTCTACGCCGGCAGTTCGCAGCTCGCCGCCATTCCGCTGCTGTTCGCAGGCGCGCCGGCCTGGGTGATATTGGCCACCGGCTTTTGCGTCAACCTGCGCTTCGTGGTCTTCAGCCTGCACCTTCGGCCATACCTCATGCACATGCCGCGCTGGCGCCGCATGACACACGGCTATCTCACCGCCGACCTGAGCTATGCGCTCTTCACCCGGCGGTATACGTCGCCGCCGGTCGGGCCCGACGAGCAGAAGGCGCAGGAGGCCTATCTCACCGGCAACTACTTCGTGACCTGGTGCTCGTGGATGGGCATGAGCCTTCTGGGCATTGCGCTGGCCAACTTCATTCCGCAGAACTGGGGCCTCGGTTTTGCGGGCGTGCTGAGCCTGGTGGCCATCGTCTGCTCGATGGCGACCACGCCGCTGCGCATGCTGGCCGCGCTGATTGCCAGCGTTACCGCGGTGGCGGCCTATGCGCTGCCGCTCAAGCTCAACATCGTGGTGGCCATCGGCACGGCGGTGCTGCTGTGCTTCTGGCTCGAGAAGCAGCTCGGGCTCGACCCGGATGCGGAAGACAACAAATGAGCGGCACCACCGATTTCTGGACGCTCGCAATCATCGTCGGACTGGCCGGGGTCACCGTGCTCACGCGGTGCTTCTTCTTCATTCTCGACCGCCCCTGGGGCTTGCCCGACTGGGCGCACCGCGCGCTGCACTACGCGCCGGCCGCGGCATTGGCAGGTGTGATCGCGCCGGAGATCGTGATGACCCAGGGCCACCTGATCACCACGCTGCACGATGCACGCCTGTACGCCACGGTGGTTGGCGCCGCTTATTACTACTGGCGGCGCGGCGTGCTCGGCACGATGCTGGCGGGCATGGCGGTGTACCTGCCCTTGCACCTGTGGCTCGGCTGGTAGCAGTCGGTCCTTTTCTAGTCCAGCTTCACGCCCGCGGCCTGGATGATCTTGCCCCAGCGCTCGCTCTCCGCCCGCGACAGTTTGTAGAACTCCTGCGGCGTGCCCGGCAGCGGCTCGAAGCCGAAATCCGCGAACAGCTTCACCACCTTGGGTGCCTTCATCGCCTTCTGCAGCTCACTGTTGATGCGCGCCACCGCTTCCGGCGGCATGCCGGCCGGCCCGATCAGGCCGTGGAACGCATAGGCGTTCACGTCGCTGAACCCGGCCTCGACGAAGGTCGGCACTTCGGGCAACGCGCCCGCACGCTGAGGAAGTGCAATCGCGAGCACCCGCACCTTGCCCGCCTTGATGATCGGCAGGCCTGAAGCCAGGTCGAGCATCATCGTCGGCACCTGGCCGCCCATCAGGTCGGTCATGGCGGGTGCGGCGCCCTTGTACGGCACATGCGTGATGCTGATACCGGCCTTCTGCTTGAAGAGTTCCATCGCCATGTGGTGCGGCGAGCCGTTGCCGGGCGACGCGTAGCTCACCTTCTCGGGGTTGGCCTTCACGTAGCGCACGAACTCGGCCACGTTCTTTGCGGGAAAGTCCGGGTGCACCACCAGCGCCACCGGAAAGCGGCCGATGGTGCCGATGTAGGTGAAGTCGCTCGCGGGCTTGTAGGGCAGCTTGGCGAACATGTGCTCGTTGAAGAGCAATGCTGCATTCTCGGCCTGCATGATCGTGTAGCCGTCGGGCTTGGCCTGCATCAGCACCGACACGCCGATGTTGGTGGATGCGCCCGGCCGGTTGTCGATGATGAGCGGCTGCCCGAGCGAAGGCTGCATGGCCTCGGCCAGCGCGCGCGCCAGGTTGTCGGTGCCGCCGCCGGCCACGTAGGGCACGATCCACTTGACGGGTTGGCTCGGGTAGGCGGCCTGTTGGGCAGATGCGAAAGGCACTGCGGCAGCCAGCGCGAGGGTTGCGGCCAGCAGGGGAAGAAATCGTTTCATCGCTTGTGTCTCCGTTGCTTGTTTTGAAAATCGGTAGCGGGTCAGTCCCCGCGCAGCGTCTGCCAGAGCTCGCGGTCGCGCTCCGCCGTCCACACCACGGGGTGTTCGATGCCGCGCAGTTCGTCATAGGCGCGCGACACGTCGAAGGGCAGCACGTGCTGGAACACCGGCCATGCGCCGAAGCGCGGGGTCATCGCCGCTTCTGCGCGCGCGAAGCAGCCCTTGAGCGTTTCGCCCGCGGCAATGCCGGCTTTCACGCTGTCGAGCAGGGTGCCAAGAAAAGCCTGGGTGAGGCCGATGGCTTCGGCGCAGGCGGCTTCGTCTTGCAGCACGGCGCCGCGTCCGGGCACCAGCACGCGCGGCTTCAATGCCCGCACCGCGTCGAGCGTGCCGGCCCAGTCGCCGATGTAGGCATCGCCCGCGTACACGCCGCAGTGGTTCTCCACCACGTCGCCTGAGAACAGCACGCCGCAGTCGGGGAGCCACGCGACCGTGTCGCCGCTCGAATGGCCGCGGCCCAGCGCCATCAGGCGCAGTTCACGGCCCAGGCCAGGACGCGGACCGAGCCAAAGGCTTATCTCGCGCTCGAAGCTCATTGTCGGAAAGGTGAGGCCTGGAATTTCTTCCATGCCCGCGAAGAGGCGCGGAAAGCGCCCGACCTCCGAATCGAAGTCGGCCTGTCCGCGCGTGCGGATCCAGTCGAGCGTGCCGTTGCTGGCGATGATGGCCTGCACCTCGTCGAAAGCGCTCGCGCCCATCACGCGCACCGCGTGGTAGTGCGTGAGCACGATGGTCTTGATCGGCTTGTCGGTCACCGTGCGAATGGCGGCGAGAAAGTCGCGGGCCATGCGCGGCGTGGGCCGGGTGTCGATCAGCACCACCTCCTCGTCGCCGACGACGAAGCCGCAGTTCGGATCGAAGTCGCTGATGTAGCCGTACACGCCGGGCGCGAGCTCACGCAGTTGCGGTTTCTGCTCGCGTGTGTCGGAGGCGGAAGCGAAGGAGACGTTGGCGTTCATGGGGCTTGAATGGTCGTAGGGTCTTCGGCCGCTGCACGGATGCAGTCGAGCAGCACGGCCTGGTCGCCGCACTGGTTGGCCAGCAGCAGCACGAGGCGGGCGTTGAGGTCGGCGCTCTGCGCTTCGCTCAAGCCTTCGTGCGCTGCGAGCAGGGCGGCGTAGAAGCCGTCCGGATTGGGGATGCGGGGCTCGGTGATCATGAGTTGGTGTTCCGGGCAAGGGCTGTGCGCAGCGCGTCGGCAATGGCCGCGGACGTGGCATTCGTCAACGTCGCGGCGCGGTAGGCGTCGGGGCGCACGAGCACCAGGCTGCCTGCGTCGCGCAGGCCAAGGTGGTTCGTGACCCGGTCGTCGACCTGCAGCGTCGGCAAGCCGCTGTCGCCGCCGATGGCCAGCAGGCGCAGCGGCAACGATGCGGTTGATTCCATCGCCGCCGTGGCCTCGGTGCGTGTCGGCGCCAGCCACAGACCGATGCACTGCGTGCCATCGGCCAGAAGCTGCATCAGCGTCGTCTCGCTTCCGTCGGCCCAGCGCAGCGGCAGGTTCTGCACGCTGCGCCCGCCTTCAGGCAATTGCGGCGCGGGTGGATAGTCGTTCGCAACCGACATGCGGCCCGTGTTCACCAGCGCCCGCGCAAACGGATGGCGCGCCGCCAGCGACACGACCGCGCGCCGCAGCGTGTGCTCGGCCGGCGAACGCGGCGCGAGGAATCGCGCCGACCGGCTCGTGACCCGCAGGTTCTCTTGCGCGGCGGGCTGGCGCTCGGCGTCGTAGCTGTCGAGCAGCGCATCGCTCGCCTGCCCTTGCGCAACGAGCGCCAGCTTCCAGCCGAGATTCGCCGCGTCCTGGATGCCGCTGTTGCCGCCCCGCGCGCCGAACGGGCTCACCACATGCGCGGCATCGCCGATGAAGAACACATTCCCGCGGCGGAAGCTGTCGAGCAGATGGTCGCGATAGCCGTACGGCCCGATCCACACGAACTCGAATTCCACGCCCGGCCCCAGCTGTTCGCGCAGCCGCGCGCCGGCCACTTCGGGCTTGCTGATGTAGCTCGTGTCGCAGTCCTCGGGCATCTGGTAGTCGATACGCCACACGCCGTCGGCCATCAGGTGCTGCCACACGCCGCGGCCTTCGTTGAAGGGTGCGTCGACCCAGGTCCAGCGCTCCGTAGGCAGCGGCTTCTTGAAGCGCACGTCGCTGATGCACCAGCGGTCGGTGCTGCGCGACGAATGCGCATCGATGCCGAGCTGCGTGCGGATGGAACTGTTGGCGCCGGTCGCGTCGATCAGCCGATCGGCCTCGATCGTGTAGCGCCCCGCGGGTGTCTCGACCTCGATGCGCACGCCGTCGCCCAGCTGCTCGACCTCGGCCACGCGATTCTTCCAGCGCACATCGGTCAGCCCCAGTTCCAGGATGCGCTCGACCAGGAACCACTCGACATAGAACTGCTGCAGGTTGATGAACGGCGGCTGCTTCGAGACGCTGTTCGCCTGCAGGTTGAAGTTGTAGACCTCCTGCTCGCCCGAGAAGGTGCGCCCGAAAGACCACGTGATGCCCTTGGCCGCCATGCGCTCGTAGATGCCCAGTCGCTCGAAGATTTCCAGGCTTTTCTGCGCATAGCAAATGCCGCGCGACGAAGCGCCGCGCACGCCGACGGTGTCATCCTCGTCGAGCAGCACGGCATGCACGCCGCGCCGTGCCAGGTCGCAGGCCAGCGTGAGGCCCGAAGGCCCGGCTCCCACGATCACGATCGGGTGGCGAATGATTGGGGTGCTGCCCAGTTCGGGCGGCGGTGTGAAGGGCCAGCTTGGCAGTTCGTAGGCCGGCGCAAATGCAAAGGTTTCCATGTCCGGTCTACAGCGCGTGGGCAAATTCGGCAATCGCGTCGGCCGCCTTTGGAACGAGCTCAGGCTGTCCCGCCAGGTAGTGGTTGCCGCCGACGATGTCGACATTGCGGATGCGCGTGCCGCCGGCGGCCATCCACGCATCCCGTGTGCTCGGAAAAGTCGACTGGTCGCCCGTGTAGGTGAGGAGCAGCTTGGGCACCGTGGTGCGCGCAAGGTTGGTGGGCCCGTCCGCCTGCGAGCGCGAAGACCACTGCGAAAGAAACGCCGTGAGCGAGGTGGTGCGTCCCATCGCATTGGCCGAGTAGTTCACTTGCCGCGCATCGCCCCATACGCTGCCCGGCAGCCGGTCGTTGGCATCGAGCGAAAGATCCACGCAGCGCGGGTCGGCATGCGTGCGGTAGACGATGAAGGTCTGGTCGCGCGGTGCGCCCGGTGTGCCGCGCAGCAGCGCGAGCCGGTCGATGCACCATTGCTCGATGCGGTCGAGCCGCGCCTTCTGCGCCGCGCTGAAGCGGGCGAGAAATTCGGGCTCGTAGGGCACGCGGTGGCGCGGGTCGTACATGTCGAGCTCGGGGTCCACCGACAGCGGATCGTGCTCGTCGGTGACTGAAGGGTCGATCCAGTCGCGCATCAGCCGCGTGCGGCCCAGGTGCGCGGCGCACAGGGCAATGCCGTCGACCGGCGGCAGGTCGTCCGGGTGCAGGTGCGTCGGGTCGCCGTCCGGAAAGTGCGTGGCGGTGAGCTTCTCGGCCTGCGCCTGGTAGAAGCTCGCGAGCGCCGCGCCGCCCGAGTTGCCGACCAGGAACACCTTCTCGTAGCCGGCCGCGCGCAGGTACTGCACGCCGGCCCCCAGGTCCTGGATGGCGCGCTCCATCAGCAGCACCGTGTCGTTGCCCATGTAGCGCGAGTTCAGCCCCATGCAGCAGATGCCGCGGTCGGCGAGCGGGCCGATGAGGTAGTGGCCCATGAAGTTGCTGGTCGGATGCATCACGATGGCCGCGATCTTCTTTGGGCCTTGCGGCGCGCGAAAAGCGCCGTAGATGCGCGGGCGCAGCATCTGCAGGCCCGACTGGCTCTCCATCGCAGCGCCGGGCTTCACGTCGATGACGGCGAGCTGCAATTCAGACATTTGCGGTGCCCCTTGCGGCGCGCAGCTCGGCCTTGCGCACGGTCCACGTGTCGAGGTCCGAACGGGCGCGCAGCGCATGCGCTTCCATCTCGGCCTGCGGCACGGTCGGCGTGGTCAGCTCCACGCGAATGCCATTGGGGTCGAAGAAGTAGATCGATTCGATGATGTGGTGGTCGGTTACGCCCAGCACTTCAACGCCGGCGTTCTCCAGCCGCGCCTTGGCGGCGAGCAGGTCGCCCACCGAATCCACTCGCAGCGCGATGTGGTTCACCCACGCGGGGGTGTTGGGCGAAGGCAGCGCGGCGATGTCGTCGCCCAGGTCGAAGAAGGCGATGTACGAACCGTCGCGCATCTGGAAAAAGATGTGCACGTAGGGGCAGTACTCGCCCGTGCTCGGCACGTGGTCGCTCTTGATCACGTGCGCGAGCGGCAGGCCCAGCAGGTCTTCGTAGAAGCGGCGGGTCTCCTCGCTGTCGCGGCAGCGCCAGGCAAAGTGGTGCAGTCCACGCACTGGTGGGGCGGGTGGGGGCGCCGTGTGGTCGGTCGTCGGCATGGCTTCTTGTCTCCGGTGAGCCGTTATTGGGCGACGCCGCGTCTTATGATGCAATCGAAATTAATTCATCGATTGATGAAAAAGACATATGAATCTGACCTTGCGCCAGTTGCGCGCCTTCGCTGCGGTGGCCGAGACCGGCAGCTTTACTGCTGCGGCGCAGCAACTGCATCTCACGCAATCGGCGCTCAGCGTGCTGGTGCGCGAACTCGAGCGCGAAATCGGCGTGAAATTGCTCGACCGCCACACCCGGCGCGTGCAGCTTTCCGAAGCGGGGCGCGAGTTCCTGCCCTCAGTGCACCGGCTGCTCGGCGACCTGACGAGCGCGGTGGCCGGCGTGACGGATTTGCGTGACAAGAAGAAAGGAGTGTTGCGCCTTGCAGCGCCCCAGCTGATGGCCTGCACACTGATGCCGCGGGTGATTGCTCTTTATCGCGAGGCGTACCCCGATGTCGACGTTCGCCTTGCCGATACCTTGCCCGAACACCTGCTCGCCGGCGTTGCGGCCGGCGATGTCGAACTCGCTGTAGGGCAGGACGTGGCCGTTGACGGCGCGATCGAACGCCGCACGCTGCTGCGCGACAGGCACTGGCTGATCTGTCCGCCGGACCACGCCTTCGCCAGGAGCCGCAAGGTGCGCTGGCATGAGCTCGGGCCGTACACCTTCATTGCCCCCACGCGCGACTTTCGCCAGCGCGTGCTGCCCGAACTGGGGCCGGCGGAGCGCGACTACATGCTGCGCCCGGGCACCCAGGAGGTGTCGTACATGACCACCGCGCTCGGCATGGTGGCGTCGGGGCTGGGGCTTACCGTATGCCCGACCTATTCCGCATCGCTCGTGCGTGCCCACGGCCTGCAGATGGTGCGGCTGGAGTCGCCCGATTTCCACCGCGAGGTCTGCATCTACAGCGCCGCGCGGCGCACCCTGTCGCCGGCTGCGGCGAGCTTTGTCGAAGTGCTCGAACGCTTCGCCAGGGCGCAGCCGAAAGGTTGACGCAAAGCATCGGAACGCCGCAAGAGGCGTGTAGAGCTGCCGCTGAGCGAAACCTACAATGCAAGGCGACTTGTCTTCCACGAAACACAGACCATGAACGTCATTCGATTCACCGACCTCTGCGCGCAGGGCAAGGCCGCCGGCCAGCGCGTCTTCATCCGTGCCGACCTCAATGTGCCGCAGGACGACTCAGGCAACATCACCGAAGACACGCGCATTCGCGCCTCGGTGCCCTGCATCCAGCTGGCGCTCGACGCCGGCGCCGCCGTCATGGTCACCTCGCACCTGGGCCGCCCGACCGAAGGCGAGTTCAAGCCCGAAGACTCGCTCGCCCCCGTGGCCAAGCGCCTGGGCGAGCTGCTGGGCCGAGAGGTTCCGGTGGTAGCCAACTGGGTCGACGGTGTCGACGTGAAGCCCGGCCAGGTCGTTCTGCTCGAGAACTGCCGCGTCAACAAGGGCGAGAAGAAGAACGACGAAGCGCTGGCCCGCAAGCTCGCGGCCCTCACCGACATCTACGTGAACGACGCCTTCGGTACCGCGCACCGCGCCGAAGCCACCACCTACGGCATCGCGCAGTTCGCCAAGGTGGCCGCGGCCGGCCCGCTGCTCGCAGCCGAGCTCGACGCCATCTCGAAGGCGCTGGCCTTGCCCAAGCGGCCGCTGGTGGCCATCGTGGCGGGTTCCAAGGTGAGCACCAAGCTCACCATTCTCAAGAGCCTGTCGGCCAACGTCGACCAGTTGATCGTCGGTGGCGGCATTGCCAACACCTTCATGCTCGCGGCCGGCCTCAAGATCGGCAAGTCGCTGGCCGAGCCCGACCTCGTCGACCAGGCCAAGGAAGTGATCGAATCCATGCGCGCGCGCGGCGCCGATGTGCCGATTCCGGTGGATGTGGTCACGGCCAAGACTTTTGCGGCCGACGCGCCCGCCACGGTAAAAGACGCGAGCAACGTGGCCGATGACGACCTGATCCTGGACATCGGTCCGAAGACCGCCGAGATCCTTTCGGCGCAACTGCGCAAAGCCGGCACCATCGTCTGGAACGGCCCGGTGGGCGTGTTCGAGTTCGACGCCTTCGCGGGCGGCACCAAGGCCATTGCGCAGGCCATTGCCGAGAGCAGCGCTTTCTCGATCGCAGGCGGCGGCGACACGCTCGCGGCCATTGCCAAGTACGGCATCGAGAAGCAGGTCGGCTACATCTCGACCGGCGGCGGCGCCTTCCTCGAGGTGCTCGAGGGCAAGACCCTCCCGGCCTTCGAAATCCTTGCCAAGCGTGCTGCGGGCTGATTTTTCGCGCCCGCGCCGCGGTGCCCGCTTCCTGTTGTCACACAAAGTGTATACAGTAGCGGATACAAAATGGAGACAAGCTCAATGATCACGGATCGCCTTCCCCGCCACGCCACCAAGATCGTCGCCACGCTCGGCCCGGCTTCCAATACGCCCGAGCTGCTGGAACAGATGATCCTGAACAAGGTCAGCGTGGTGCGGCTCAACTTCAGCCACGGCACGGCGCAAGACCACATCGACCGCGCCGCCATGGTGCGAGAGGCCGCCCGCAAGATCGGCCGCGAAGTGGCGATCATGGCCGACCTGCAAGGCCCCAAGATCCGCGTCGGTAAGTTCGCGCAGGGCAAGGTCTGGCTCGAGCCGGGCGCCAAGTTCGTGCTCGACGCCTCGCGCACCGAGCCGGGCGATGCCGATGCCGTCGGCCTCGACTACAAGGACCTGCCGCGCGACGTGCGCCCCGGCGACCGGCTGCTGCTGAACGACGGCCTCATCGTGCTCACGGTCGACGTAGTGCGGGGCGAGGCGGTGCACACCACCGTCAAGCTGGGCGGCGAGCTCTCCAACAACAAGGGCATCAACAAGCAGGGCGGCGGTCTCACGGCGCCGGCGCTCACCGCCAAGGACATGGAAGACATCAAGACCGCGATGAGCTTCCAGGCCGACTACGTGGCGGTGAGCTTTCCGAAGAACGCCACCGACATGGAAATGGCGCGCCAGCTGTGCAACGTGGCCGCGGCCGAGTACGGGCACAAGCCCGGGCTCATCGCCAAGATCGAGCGGGCCGAAGCCATTCCCAAGCTGGAAGAAATCCTGCGCGCGAGCGACGGCATCATGGTGGCGCGCGGCGACCTGGCGGTTGAAGTCGGCAACGCCGCCGTGCCGGCGCTGCAGAAAAAAATGATCCGCATGGCGCGCGACATGGACAAGGTGGTGATCACCGCGACCCAGATGATGGAGTCGATGATCACCAACCCCGTGCCCACCCGCGCCGAAGTGAGCGACGTGGCCAACGCCGTGCTCGACGGCACCGACGCGGTGATGCTCTCGGCCGAAACCGCCTCGGGCCGCTACCCGCTCGAAACCGTGCAGGAGATGAGCCGCATCTGCGAAGCCGCCGAATCGGCCGAAGACAAGACGCTCGACGCCGACTTCAGCGGCAAGACCTACAGCCGCATCGACCAGTCGATTGCCATGGGCGCACTGTTCACGGCGCACCACCTGGGCGCCAAGGCGATCGTGGCGCTCACCGAGTCGGGCTCCACGCCGCTGTGGATGAGCCGCCACCGCGCGCACATTCCGATGTACGCGCTGACCTCGCGCCTTGCCACGCAGCGCCGCATGGCGCTCTACCGCAACGTGCGCCCGCTGCTGATGGATTCGGAGAGCGACCGCGACACCGCGCTCGAGCAGGCCGAAGCCCACCTGAAGAAGCGCGGCATCGTGCAGACCGGCGACGTCTACGCGATTACCTGCGGCGAGCCGATGGGTGCCCCGGGCGGCACCAACATGCTCAAGATCTGCCGCGCCAGCTGATCGATCGGGCATCGACGATGTCTCGACCGCCGGAAGGGCGGGGGACATCAAATGGGCAATTGCTGCATCCAAGGCGATGCTGCCGGCCTTGCTGACGGCGCTGTCCGTTGCAGGCAGGGCGCGGCGTTCTGCCGGGGTGTCGAATTTCAACCCTTCCAACGCATAGACGTCTATAAGTTCACGATCGGCGGAAAAAGGCGTGTTGGTTTTGAACCGACCCCGAGAAATCCTGCGTGACACTGCGGATGTGATCGCGACATCCGGAAGGGCAGGAACATCAATGAAGCAATTGCACGCATTCAAAGCGGTGCTGCTGGCCTTGGCGACGGCGGTGTCCGTTGCAGGGTGCGGCGTTCTGCCGGGGGGATCGAATTTCAACTCCTCCACGGCAGCGTCATGCGCGGTTCAGAGCGCCGAAGCTCGGCCGCCGAAACACCCCATCGTCGAACTGGCCTGGTGCATCGCGCGGACGGATGACCTTTCCGATCCAAACCGCCTGTTTCATGAGACGCTGGAGATCAAGAACGACCGGGACTACAGCGAGTCCAGAAACGTCCCTTGGCGAATCTCGGCGGGGGCGGGGAATGCAGAAGAGCTTCGACATTTGCCAGCGGGGGTCAGCAACTTTTACTACACGCGTGCGGATGACGACAGACCAAGAATTGGGGGGAAAAGGTACTTCAGCTTTGCCATCGACATCAGGAAATCATGCGTGACACTGGCGGATGTGATCGCCACCTTCGGCGATGGCTTCACCGTCTCGCCACACCGCACCGTAGCGCCTGCTGTGGCGCTGCCAGGGGTGGTGCCATCGCCTCCCTTTCAAACAGGAAAGCTCCAGGGCATCTTCTATGTCACTCCGCGCTTTTTCAAGGGGCCTAGCGACGGTCAGGTCGAGTTTGATTTCAGCTACTACGAATGCGTGGGACACATTACCGTGCAACGCGACCTTGAATCATTGAAAGATCCGAGAGTGGAGCGCAAGAAATGAGCACGTTTGCCACAGCCCTCACAGCGGAATGGTTGGCTGACGAAAAGAACAAATTCAAGGCGTACAGCATTTCGCCCGAAGCGCTGGCGATGATCAACAGGTCGGAAACGCTCAAGGCCGACATGCGCGCTTATGCATCCAGCGACTACACCGCCGATGGAAGGGTCAACCCCAAAGCCGGGGCAGGCGAGTACAGCACCCCAACTGGGAAAATCAAGGGCTACCTCCACCTCGCCTCCGACCGCTTCACCACCCCCGAAGGCACAGTCAGCATCCTAGCCCATGAACTCGGGCACTTCCGCGTCGAAGAACCCAATGCCGCCATCGCGACCGTGCGCGCCAACGCGCTGACTGAAAAAGACAAAGCCGCTTACGAGAGCGCCTGCCACCTGACCGAAGGCTACGCCCACTACAACGAAGTCAAAGTGCGCGAAGAAATCCTGGAAACCAATCGCTTGGCCGCCGAGCTCGAGCAACGGCCCCTTACGGAACAGGAAGTTCAACTGGAATCCCGCTGGCGCGGTGAAGGGGTGCACAGCAGCCGCGGCGAAGGCCTGGACCATCTGATCGCCAGACGTATTTCCGATGCCGCCCGGGAAGAACCCGGCCACATGACCGCCACTCAGGTCATGGAGGCGGCCGTCTATGCGCTGGCTCAGAACAACAGGGGCAACGTCACATCGAACACCAGGCAAACCTACGGCCAATTCTGTGAAGTCGAGGCGAGCCGCATGCTGCCTGGCGCCGCGCCTGCAGGAGCAATGGGCGAAGCGCAACGCACGCCGCAGACGCCATCCAAGGAGCCCTCACCCACCGACGACCTGTCCGCATTTCTGGACCGCATGCTGAGCGCCGATGACGCCACCTTCAGAAGAATGCAACAGACGTTGGCGGACCTGCCGCCGGGCCGAGAGGTGATTGCAGAGGGAATTGCGGAAGTGAATCGCCAGGAGCAATGGGTTGCGCAACAGCAGGCGCAAGCGCAGCAGCAGCCTGCAATGGATGCGCCGACGATGGCCATGCGCCATTGAACTCATCCACGCGCGGAACAGGCGAGGCAAATAAAAGTGAACGATCAAACCATGCTGGCCTTGGCCAGCAAGATGAGCGCACTGGTCGAAAAGTTCGAGCGCCGATGCGAGCAATCCGGCTCGGAACTGCAAAAGCTTTCCCAACAGCTGCCGGCAGTGGTGCGCCAAGCCGCCAACGAGCAGCTGGGCCGACTGCCAGAGGCGGTGCTTGCAGATGTCCGCGGCGGCATCGAGCGGCCGGTTTCAGACTATGAACGGCGCCTGCGCGAAGCAGGCGAACAAATCCAGCAGTCTTCTCTTGCCTTGAGCGCGCAGCTACGACGTGCCGAGACGTTGCACCGCCACCTGATCTGGAAGGTTGCAGGCATCACGCTGGGCAGCTTGGTGTTGATGCTGGCGGGCGGTGCTTGGTTGTCGAGTCAATACCACGACGAAATCTCGAAGAACCAGATTTCTGCCGCATTGCTCAAGGCCTACAACGAGGCCGATGTCACGCTGTGCGACGGACACCTGTGTGTCAGGACGGACAAGTCTGCCAAGCCTTCCGGGGAGTATCTGCGCGTCAAACCGCGATGACGGATCGAGGCAAATCGCCGAACGATAGACGGGCTGAGTGGGTTCCTACCTGACCGAGATCTGTCGCGCGAACGGAGGTTGCTCAGCCGTTCCTGAACAGGAAGCTGTAGGCGTTCAGCGCGGGCACGCCGCCCAGGTGCGCGTACAGCACCTTCGAGCCGGCCGGGAATTCGCCCAGCCGCACCTTCTCGATCATGCCGTGCATCGACTTGCCCTCGTACACCGGGTCGGTCAGCATGCCTTCGAGGCGCGCGCAGAGGCGAATCGCTTCCAGCGTGCCTTCGTTGGGCAGGCCGTATTCGGGGCCACCGAAGCGGCGGTCGAGCACCACGTCTTTCTCGGTGATGTCGCGGCCCAGTTCCACCAGTTCGGCCGTGCCCTTGGCAATGCGCACGATCTGCTCGAAGGTCTGCTGCGGCTTGGCCGAGGCGTCGATGCCGATCACACGGTCGGCGCGCCCATCGGCCGCAAAGCCCACCACCATGCCGGCCTGCGTGCTGCCCGTGACCGAGCAGGTCACGATGTAGTCGAACTTGAAGCCCAGTTCGGCCTCCTGCTGCCGCACTTCTTCAGCGAAGCCCACGAATCCCAGGCCGCCGCGCGGATGCTCCGAGCAGCCGGCCGGAATGGGAAAAGGCTTGCCACCGGCCTTGCGCACGTCGGCCATGGCCTCTTCCCAGCTCTTGCGAATGCCGATGTCGAAGCCCGCGGCGTCGAGCCGCACGTCGGCGCCCATGATGCGTGACATCTCGATGTTGCCGACGCGGTCGTACACCGCATCGGAATAGTTGACCCAGTTCTCCTGCACCAGCACGCACTTCAGGCCCAGGTGCGCAGCCACGGCCGCCACTTGCCGCGTCTGGTTCGACTGGATGCCGCCGATCGACACCAGCGTGTCGTAGCCGCCCTCGAGCGCCTCGGGAATCAGGTATTCGAGCTTGCGCGTCTTGTTGCCGCCGAAGGCAAGGCCGCTGTTGCAGTCCTCGCGTTTGGCATAGAGCTCGACTTCGCCGCCCAGGTGGGCGCTGAGGCGCTTGAGCGGGTGAATCGGCGTGGGGCCGAAGGTGAGTGCGTGGCGGGGAAATTTTTTCAGGTTCATCGATGTGCTCCAGCGGAAATGGAAGGGAGGAATGACATCGATCGTAGAAAGAAGCCGCCGAAACGTGGTTGCAAACTTTGGTGGAAATGTGAGCGAAAAAAAGACAAGATCGCCAGATCGATGGCTTTAAGTTTGCAAGGAAACAGATGAGCACAACAAAGTTTCGTGCCACGCCGGCGTCCGCGCGCGCGGGCGATACGGCGCTGGAACTCGACCGCATCGATCGCGCCATTCTTCGCGCCCTGCAGCGCGACGCCTCGGTGTCGAACGTGGCGCTGGCCGCCAAGGTCAACCTCAGCGCGCCCGCCTGCCTGCGCCGCGTGGAGCGGCTCAAGGCCGCCGGGCTCATCAAGGGCATCGTGGCGCTGCTCGATGCCGACGCGCTGGAGCTCGGCATGCTGGTGATGATCGGCGTGGTGCTCGACCGCTCCACGCCCGACTCGTTTGCCGACTTCGAAAAGGCGGCGCAAAAGGTGTCCGGCTGCCTCGAATGCCACGTGGTCACGGGCGAGTTCGACTACTTCATGCTCGTGCGCACGCGCGACAACGACAGCTTCAACCGCCTGCACGCGGAGCAGCTGCTGTATTTGCCGGGCGTGCGGCAGATCCGGACTTTCGTGGTGCTCAAGCAGGTGCTGTCGACCACGCAACTGCCGATCTAGGGGCGCGCGCCACAGCCCTGCCCGTTCCCCTGAGGTACCTGTCAGTGCCGTCCCACAAGGGGGCTCGATAGAATTGCGGCAGTTTTCTCCTGTCTTTCCGCCTTCTTTTTCCCCTATTTCCGCGAGGTATTTCCCATGGCACTCGTCTCGATGCGCGAACTGCTGGATCACGCAGCCGCCAACGGCTACGGCATTCCGGCCTTCAACGTCAACAACCTCGAACAGGTCCAGGCTGTGATGGAGGCCGCCAAGGAAACCGGCGCGCCCGTCATCCTTCAAGCCAGCGCCGGTGCCCGCAAATACGCCGGTGAAGCCTTCATCAAGCACCTGATCCAGGCCGCCATCGAGCAGTACCCGAACATTCCGCTGGTCATGCACCAGGACCACGGCCAGAGCCCGGCCATCTGCCAGGGTGCCATCGACCTCGGCTTTTCCTCCGTGATGATGGACGGTTCGCTGCACGAAGACGGCAAGACGCCGGCTTCCTTCGACTACAACGTCGACGTGACCCGCAAGGTCGTGCAGCTGGCGCACAAGGTCGGCGTCACGGTCGAAGGCGAACTGGGCTGCCTGGGTTCGCTCGAAACCGGCATGGCCGGTGAAGAAGACGGCATCGGCGCCGAAGGCGTGCTCGACCACTCCGCGCTGCTCACCGATCCCGAGGAAGCCGCCCAGTTCGTGAAGGCCACGCAGCTCGACGCGCTGGCCATTGCCATCGGCACCAGCCACGGCGCCTACAAGTTCACCCGCAAGCCCACGGGCGACATCCTGTCGATTTCGCGCGTGAAGGAAATCCACGCCCGCCTGCCCAACACCCATCTGGTGATGCACGGCTCGTCGTCGGTGCCGCAAGACCTGCTCGAGATCATCCGCAAGTACGGCGGCAACATGAAGGAAACCTACGGCGTGCCCGTCGAGGAAATCCAGGAAGCCATCAAGTACGGCGTGCGCAAGATCAACATCGACACCGACATCCGCCTGGCCATGACCGGCGCGGTGCGCAAGTTCCTGGCCGAGAACCCCGAGAAGTTCGACGCCCGCGAATGGCTCAAGCCCGCGCGCGAAGCCGCCAAGCAGATCTGCAAGCAGCGCTACATCGAGTTCGGCTGCGAAGGCCAGGGCGCCAAGATCAAGGGCGAGACGCTGCAAGTGGTCGCCGCCAAGTACGCCAAGGGCGAGCTCGCGCAAGAAGTGGTCTGAAGAAGAAACTTTTTTCACGATCCGCAGGCCACCGTTCGCGGTGGCTTTTTTCTGCGCGCACAATCCGTTTTCCCCGTCACCCGTTTCCGCACAGCATCGCCCCATGACCACCGTCCACACCTCCTCCATCCAGAGCCTGCCCCTGCTTGCGCGCGGCAAGGTGCGCGACAACTACGCTGTCGGCGAAGACCGCATCCTGATGGTCGCGAGCGACCGGCTCAGCGCCTTCGACGTGATCATGGGCGAGCCGATTCCCGGCAA
The DNA here is from genome assembly GCF_037204045.1 of Variovorax sp. CCNWLW225. Classification (NCBI taxonomy): domain Bacteria; kingdom Pseudomonadati; phylum Pseudomonadota; class Betaproteobacteria; order Burkholderiales; family Comamonadaceae; genus Variovorax; species Variovorax sp. CCNWLW225. The sequence goes on from NZ_JBBCBV010000018.1 coordinate 45,988, forward strand.
GGGCGAAATCCTCACGCAAATGGCGCTGTGGTGGTTCGAACGGCTTGGCCAGCTGTGCCCCAACCACCTGACCGGCGAAGCGCCCGAAAGCGTGGTCACGGCCGAAGAAGTGCCGCAGGTCACCGGCCGTTCGATGCTGGTCAAGCGCCTCACGCCGATTCCGGTCGAGGCCGTGGTGCGGGGCTACCTGGCCGGCAGCGGCTGGAAGGAATACCAGGAAAGCCGCTCCGTGTGCGGCGTTCCGCTGCCCGAAGGGCTCACCAACGCAAGCAAGCTGCCGCGCCCGATCTTCACGCCCGCCGCCAAGGCCGCGGCCGGCGAGCACGACGAGAACATCAGCTACGACCGCGTGGTCGAGATCGTCGGCCCCAAGCTGGCGCAGCAGATTCGCGAGACCAGCCTCGAGATCTACGAAACCGCCGCGCAGATCGCTCTCACCAAGGGAATGATCATTGCCGACACCAAGTTCGAGTTTGGCCTGGACGAAGCCGGCACGCTGGTGCTGATGGACGAAGTGCTGACGCCCGACAGCTCGCGCTACTGGCCGGTGGAGGGCTACCAGGCCGCGCTGGCCGCCGGCGCCAACCCGCCGAGCTACGACAAGCAGTTCGTGCGCGATTGGCTCGAGGCCACCAAGATCAACGGCAAGCCCTGGGACAAGACGCCGCCCGCGCCGCGCCTGCCGGCCGAAGTGATCGAGAAGACCGCGGCCAAGTACCGGGAAGCGCTGGAGCGCCTTACCGGCTGAGCTCGCTGGGTAGCCGGCTCCGGCCGCCTCAGCGGCTGGCCGAGTTCAGCGTTGCCACCGTCCGGCCGCTTGCGTCGAGCAATGCAAGCCGCCCCGGGCCGGCCAACCGATAGGTGGCGGCGGCCTGCAGCGCCGAGATGAATTGCGCTTCATTCGCGCCGCGCACAGGGTCGGCGCAGGCCATGCGGGTAGAGGCCAGTTGGCCGATGCGCAGCGTGCTGCCGCTGCGCGTGAACGACCCCGACACCCGGTTGCAGCCGCCCGATCCGCTGACGCGGCCGCTGCTGCGGTCGAATTGGATCTGCGCGTCGCCGCCGGGCGCCACGGGCTCGTTGCCCAGCTGCACGAGGCGCCAGACCGGCCCCTCGATCGGTTCGTCCAGGCTGATGCCGCTGCCGCAACCGGACAGCGCGGCCCCGAGGACGACGGCCGCGAAAACGGGAAGCGCGAGGCGGGCGCGATGGCGGGCGAGGAAACGCATGGCCGGTTTTTCCTTCTTCTCAATTGCAACAAGTTGAATCGCCCGCAATCGTATTCGACGCCGGCCTAGCTCGCCAATGCCGTACCGCCTGCCAGGCGTGCGCGAACGCAGGTCCGCACGCTGGCTGGTGTGGCCGGGTCGTCGAGCAGCGCGGGCCATTCGGCCTGCGCTTGGCGCACGGTATCGCGCGCGATGGCCATGAGCCGGGACGGGCGCAGCAGCCCGGCCGCGCGCAGCAGCGCTTCGAGCGCTGGCCAGTCGAAGGCGCGCAGGCGTGCATCGATGGCGCGGTTGACCGCGTAGTCGACCGCCGGCACGTCTTCGAAGAAAGCCGCCACGCACACCGGGTCGTAGAGCGGCGCCAGCACCGGCGCCACGCCGTCGGGGTAGCGCAATGCCCAGTTCTTCAGGTGGGCGTCGCTGTTGCCCAGCAGGATGAAAGCCACGATGCGCCGCACGCATTCGCGCACATCAGCCACCGGGTTGGGCGACAGCCGGTCCAGCACGCGCAGCATGGCGGGCCAGTCGACATTGAGGCCGCGGCCGTACTTCTGGCGCGGTTCGTACTGCAGCACCTGCGCGAATTCCTCCATGTGGATGCGGCCGCCGTCGGCCGTGCGGTCGAAGCGGCGCACGGCAAGGATCTGTCCGAACGGCACCTGCTCGGGCAGGTCGGCTTCGGTGCGCTCGATCACGCTGGCCTCGGCGCAGTCAAGGCCGAGTGCGCCGCACAGGCGATAGCCGGTGTGCTCGTTGGCCACCAGATCAGGGTGGCGCGTGGTCGGCAGCTTGAGGATGAATGAGCCGGCCGCACCATGGCGCCGCACCACGTAGCGCCGGCCGTCCTGCACGGCGGAGAACTTGGTCACCACGCCCGGAATGGCGGCTGCGTCTTCCACCGGCAGTTCGACGAAGCCCGGCTCGAGCACGTCCAGCCCGAGCGCGGTGTGCCAGTGCCGGACCGTGTCGGGAATGCCTTCGGCCGTGGGCACGGGCTCGACCTCGAGCGCGCCCATCAGGTCGTGGCCGGCGGCGGCCAGCAGTTCGAATTCGTCGTCCGCGCTGCAGCCGCGCTGCAAGGCGAGGCGCTCACGGTTGTGGCCTTCGGGCAGCAGGTTCTGGAAGTAGCTCGGCCAGCGGCCGTCGCTGCGCGACACCCGGGCATCGCGGGCTGAGGCCAGGATGGCTCGGGTTGCGGCTTCGTCGGCACCCCGGTAGGCCAGCGAGAGCGTGGGTCGGGCCGGATCGGCGATGTAGGCCTCGTCGAACGACACGCGAAGAATGTCGCCGTACTGCGAGAGATAGCCGATGGCGCGCCGCCCGTCCGCGGCTTGGGCATTGCCGCCGGGCGCATGCAGGTACATCCGCAGATAGCGGATGCCGGTGTTGAACGCGGCGCGGGTGCTCACCTTCCTTCGTCAGCCAGGCTCTGTGCAATGGAGGGCGGTGCGCCTGCGCCTGCCGGCTGGCCAAGCAGCCGGCCACCCGATCGCACGAAGTCCTCCAGTTGCGGGCGCAGCGCGGCGGGCACCGTCATGAGCTCGAGCCCCAGCACGCGCGCCATTTCGAGCAGCGTTGAAAGCCGTGGATCGATCTGGCCGCTCTCGATGCGCTGCACCGTCATGCGCGAAAGGCCGGCTTGGGTCGCCAAGGCCTCCTGGCTCAGGCTCGCTGCCCTCCGGGCCTTTTCGAGTTCTTCAGTGAGTTGGATCATTAGCGTACGCTTTTACGTCGAATTGAGTAGTAATGATATCTATATGAGGCTAGGAAGGGCAATAAAAAAGCGACTCTCAAGTCGCTTTTTTATCTAATTACTCATTGCAATGAGCAATTCGTTGCTCAACTCAACACCACGCTGCTGAGCCGGCGGCGATATGTGGCCACCAGCGGATCGTCCGGCGGAATCTGCCCGTCGGCCACTTTCACCTTGGGCGGCTCGATGAGATCGAGGATGGCGATGTAGGTCTTGCGCGCGAGTTCTTCGTTCCAGCTCTTGTCGCGCATCAGGATCTCGAGCAGTTCGTCCATGGCGTCGGTCCAACGCTGTTCGGCCATCAGCAGGCGGACGCGGCCGAAGCGGGCGTCGAAGTCGCGCTTGCCGGCGGCAATCTTGGCGTCGAACTCGGCCAGGGTGGGCGCAGCGCCCGCTGCAGGCGCCGCAAAGTCGATGGCGTCCATCCAGCGCTGCAGCGAATCGAAGCGGCGCACCAGCGTGGTCTTGGCGATGACGGGGGCAAAAGCCACCTTGGCATCGTCGATGCGGCCCTCTTGCAGCAGCAGCTTGATGTAGTCGAAGCGCGCGTCGTCGTTGGCGGGGTCGGTGGCCACCGCATGCTGCAGCCGCTCGAGTGCGCCTTCGGTGTCGCCGTCGGCCAGCGCTTCCTGGGCCGCAGCCTCTTCCGAAGCCGCCTCGACCTCTTCGGCGCCGGGCACGTGCTTGTCGAGGAATTCGCGGATCTTGTCGGCCGGAATGGCGCCGACGAAGCCGTCGACCGGCTGGCCGTCCTTGAACATCACGCAGAACGGAATGCTGCGAACGCCGAACATCTCCGACAGCTGCGACGAAATCTGGGGCACCTTGTCGGCGTCGAGCTTGGCCAGCGTGAAGCGGCCGGCGTACTCGGTTTCGAGCTTTTCGAGCACCGGGCCGAGCTGTTTGCACGGGCCGCACCATTCGGCCCAGATGTCCAGCAGCACCGGCGTGGCGACCGAGCCTCCGATCAGTTCGGCCTGAAAATTTTCGAGAGTGATGTCGATCATCGGAACCAGCTGGGGGTGAAACGTAAAATTGAAACCATGAACGAAACCATTCAGGTCGGTGTAGTGATGGGCTCGAGCTCCGATTGGGAGACGATGCGCAACGCGGTCGAGATTCTCCAGCAATTCGGAATCAAGCACGAAGCGAAGGTGGTCTCGGCCCACCGGATGCCCGATGCGCTCTTCGCGTACGCCGAAAGCGCCGCCGGGCGAGGGCTCACCGCAATCATCGCGGGCGCGGGCGGCGCGGCCCACCTGCCGGGCATGCTGGCCTCCAAGACCACCGTGCCAGTGCTGGGTGTGCCGGTTGCCAGCCGCCACCTGCAGGGGGTGGATTCGCTCTACAGCATCGTGCAGATGCCCAAGGGCGTTCCGGTGGCGACCTTTGCCATCGGCAATGCGGGGGCCGCCAATGCGGCGCTGTTCGCCGTGGCGATGCTGGCGGTGAACGATCCGGCGCTGCGTGCCCGGCTCGACGCCTTCCGCACCGCGCAAACCGCTGCGGCCGAGGCCATGACGCTGCCGCCGCCTCCCGCGGCGGAGGCCGGCGCCGTATCGCCTTTTTCGCCGCAAGGCGGGGGTGCACTGTGAGCAAGAACGACCTTCCCATTCTTCCGGGCGCCACGCTCGGCGTGCTCGGCGGCGGCCAGCTGGGCCGCATGTTCGCCCACGCCGCCCAGCGCATGGGCTATTTCACGGCGGTGCTCGACCCCGACGCCGACAGCCCGGCCGGCCGCGTGAGCCATCACCACATCCATACCGACTACGCCGACGTGGACGGGCTGGCACGGCTCGCGGGCCTGGCCGACGCGGTGACGACGGAGTTCGAGAACGTGCCCGCGCCGTCGCTCGACAAGCTGTCCGTCGCCCGGCCCGTGGCGCCCGACGCGGCGGCCATTGCCATCGCGCAGGACCGCATCGCCGAAAAGGCTCATTTCACGCGCTGCGGCGTGGCCTGTGCACCGTACGCCGTCATCGAGACGGCGGCGCAGCTTGCCGCCGGTGAGGACGGGCTGCTACCCGGCATTCTCAAGACGGCCCGCCTCGGCTACGACGGCAAGGGCCAGCAGCGCGTGTCCACCCGGGCCGAGCTGATCGACGCCTGGCAGGCCGCGGGCTGCGTGCCGTGCGTGCTCGAAAAGCTGCTGCCGCTCGAGTTCGAATGCTCGGTGATCGTGGCGCGCGGCCGCGACGGGCAGATCGTGCACTTTCCGCCCCAGCGCAACCTGCACCGGGGCGGCATCCTGGCCGTGACCGAGGTGCATGCGCAGAACATGCCCAAGACGGTGGCGCAGGCCGCCATCAACTCGGCAAAGAGCATTGCCACCGGGCTCAACTACGTGGGCGTGCTGTGCGTCGAGTTCTTCGTGCTGACCGACGGCTCGCTGGTCGTGAACGAAATGGCACCGCGGCCGCACAACAGCGGCCACTACACCATGGAGGCCTGCGACGTGTCGCAGTTCGAACTGCAGGTGCGCACCCTTGCCGGCTTGCCGCTGGCCCCGCCGCGGCAGCACAGCCCGGCGATCATGCTGAACCTGCTGGGCGACCTGTGGTTCACCGCCGAGGGCGGCGACAAGCCGGCGGCGCCGCGCTGGAGCGACGTGCTCGCGCTGCCGGGCGCCCACCTGCACCTCTACGGCAAGGTCGAACCGCGACGCGGCCGCAAGATGGGCCACATCACCTTCACCGGCGCCACGCTCGAGGGCGTGCGCGCCGCGGCATCGCAAGCCTCCACCCTGCTCGGCCTGCCGGCGCTCACGGCGGCCGACTTCGCATGATTCTCGACGGCCAGTCTCCCCAGGCCATCGCCGAAGCCGCGCGCGTGCTGCGCGCGGGCGGGCTGGTCGCATTCCCGACCGAAACCGTCTATGGCCTGGGCGCCGATGCCACCAGCGACATGGCGGTGGCCGGCATCTTCAAGGCCAAGGGGAGGCCTTCGGACCATCCGCTGATCGTTCACGTGGCGGCCGGCATCAAGGGCACCGAGGCGCTGTCGCGCTTTGCGCAGCCGCTTCCGCCGTTCGCGCAGAAGCTGGTGCAGGCCTTCTGGCCCGGCCCGCTCACGCTGATCGTCACGCGCCAGCCCGGCGTTGCGGCCGCGGCGGCGGGCGGACAGGACACCATCGGCTTGCGCTGCCCTTCGCATCCGGTGGCGCAGGCGCTGCTCGAGGCCTGCGCCGAGCAGGGCGTGCCCGGCTTAGCGGGGCCCAGCGCCAACCGGTTCGGCCGCGTGAGCCCGACCACCGCGCAGCATGTGTTCGATGAATTCGGCGATTCGCTGCCGGTGGTCGACGGCGGCGCCTGCGAGGTGGGCATCGAGTCGACCATCATCGACTGCAGCCGCGGCGCGCCCGTGCTGCTGCGGCCGGGCCTGATCACGCGAGCGCAGGTCGAGGCAGCGCTGGGCGAGCGCCTGAGCGACCGCGAGGTGCTCGAAACGCCCGATCCGCGCGCGCCTGGCACGCTGGAGGCGCACTACGCTCCCAATGCCAAGCTGCGGCTGATGGATGCCAAGGCCATCCAGACCGGGCTCGACGTGCTCGGCGCCGGCGCCGCGAACATCGCGGTGTGGACGCGCACCGGAGTGCGCAGCCATTCGCAGCGCGTGCTGCAGCGGCGCATGCCCGACGACGCCGCGGCCAGCGCGCACCAGCTGTTCGCGGTGCTGCGCGAGTTCGACGCGCAGGGCGTCAAGCTGATCTGGGTCGAGACGCCGCCGGACACGCCCGAGTGGGAAGGCGTGCGCGACCGCCTTCAACGCGCGTCGATGGGCTGACCCTCAAGGGTCAGCCGCCGGCGGCCAACACGCCCTGGAAGAAGCCGCGCGCCGAAGCCAGGCAGAACGGCGGCGCCAGCGTGCCGTGATAGGCCAGAGTGACCGCCCGCGCCTTGTCGGCCTCACTGCCTGGGCTGTTCTGCGCGAGGGTGCTCTTGGCCTGCGCAAAGCCGGCGCGCGCGGCGGAATAGGCGTCGGTGGTGGCGTTGTCTTCCAGGTCGACCACGGTCAGCGCGGCGGCGGGCATGCCGCGGGCGCGGAAGTAGCCGGCGGTGGCGCGGGTGCTGAGGAAATTCACGGTCGGGTCGTTGGCGCCGCCGCACATGAGCACCGGCCGGGTCGGCAGCCAGTTGCGCAGGTCGTTGGCGCGCGCCGCCTTTCTAAAGCCCACGGCCGGCCGGCAATCGAGCGGCGAAGTCGTGCTGAGCGAACTCGCCGTGGGAGGCAGCGCATTGCCGGGGCAGGGGGTCGCTTGGATGTCGCTGGCCGCCTGCGTCAGGTAGCTCTGGCGGATCAGGTTGTTGGCGCCATAGAAGATCGACAGGTCGGGGCTCACCGGCCCCGGCGTGGCGCCCGCCGGAAAGAGCGCCAACTGCGGCAGCTTTCCATTCGCGAAAAGCGTGGTGATCGGCGTCAGGCTAGGCAACAGGGTGTCGATGCCGGCGGCGTACTGCGATTCGTAGATGTCGCTGGTGCTGCCGTACACGTCGCCGAACTGCTGCTGCCAGCTGGCCGAGAGCAGCGGCACGAAGAGCGTGCTGCCCAGCGCCGGCCAGCCCTGGAAGGTGTAGTCCGCCAGCAGGCCGATGGCCGATGGCGCCGAGAGCGGCGCCGACGCGGTGACCGCCTTGCCCGTGGCCTGCATCTCGCGGTGCGCCGCCATGGCCACGTAGCCGCCCTGCGAATAGCCGGTGATCAGCAGCGAGCCCGCATCGGTCGCGTTGATGCCCGAGAAGGTCTTGCGCGCCGCGGTGAGCGCATCGACCATGTCCTTGCCTTGCTGGTCGCCGTTCAGGTACGGGTGATAGGGCAGTGTCGACTTGTCGTAGCCCGCATAGTTGGGCGCCACCACGAGGTAGCCCTGCGCCGCGAACATGGCGGCAACCAGAAGGCCTTCGCCGGCCGCGGGCTGGCCGGCTTCGGTCCACTTGGCGATGTTGAAGTTGCGCGCGGCGGTGGTGCCGTGGGCATACAGCACCACCGGCCGCGCGCCGTTGCAGGCCACGTCGGCGCCCGAGGGCACCATGACCGCGGCCGTGGCGTTGGTGGCTTCGTTCTTGCCGCCGATGGTGCGGTATTCGAGATAGCGCGTCTCGATGCCGCACTTGGGCGTGCCGGTCACCTGAAGCAGCGCTCTGCCCGAAGCATCGGCCTCGAGCAGCGACCTGAACTGGTCGGCGGTCAGCTTCGACGCCTGCTCGGGCGGGTCCGTCACGACGGAGCCTCGGCCCGTATCCGTCGCGGGTGGCGGAAGCCCGATTCCGATGCCGCCTCCGCCACCACCGCCTCCTCCGCCACAGGCCGCCAGCAGCAGCGCAGCGCCGATGAGCGCCGCCGATGCCGCCCCTTTTTGCATCGAGAGGCGGGAAGGTTGTTGCGGTGTCTTCAAGGCGTATCTCCTGTGTTGCACGGGTGTCGAATCGAACGGGCGTCCGATTCTGTGCAGCACCCCTGCCGCGCGCAAGCGGCTATCACCTACAGAAGTTTTCAGTACACGGTGCGGCAGGCCAGGCGACCAAGCGACCAGGCGCCTAGTTGTCCTGGTAAGCCCAGTCGACCAGGGCGTCGAACGCCGCCCGCGCCGCACCCGCGTTCTCGCCGTTGGCAATGGCCACCAGCACGTAGCGCCGTCCGCTCGCGCCATGCACGTAGCCAGCCACGCCCGACGAGTCGCGCAGCGTGCCCGTCTTCAGGTGCGCCGCGCCCCCCGAGCGCAGCGCGCGCCGCTTGAGCGTGCCGTCCACGCCCGAGGCGGGCAGCGACGACACCAACTCGGGCATCACCGGCGAGCGCCACGCGACCTGCAGCATCTTGCCGAGCGCCGCGGCGCTGATGCGCTCTTCGCGCGACAGGCCCGAACCGTTGTCGAACACCGGCTGCCCCTCGCCCGTGCCGATGCGGTCGCGCCACCACTGGCCCAGCGCATTGCGCGACGCCTCGAAGGTGCCGCGGTTCTTTTGCGTGAGGCCGAGCGTCAGGAACACCTGCTGCGCCATCACGTTGTTGCTGTACTTGTTGATGTCGCGAATCACCTCCGCCAGCGGCGGCGAGCCGAACTCGAACACCGGCTTCAGGCCCGGCGGCACTCGGCCGTCGCGCATCTGCCCGCCGACGCGGCCGCCCATCTCGGCCCACATGCCGCCGATGGCGCGCAGCCCGTAGGTGCGCGGGTCGGCATAGGCCACGGCCCAGCTTTTCTCGCCGCAGGCGGTCGGCAGCGCACCGTTGAACCGGATGCGGTTCGGGTCGCTGAAGTCGGGCCTGATCGCCGTGCGCCAGTCGCCGCATTCGCCGGGCGCCAGCGCGATGGTGGGCTGCATGGACACGCTGGCGAGCGGGGGCTCGTAGTTGATGCGCGCCTGTTGCCCGCCACGCTCGGGCGTGAAGGTCATGTTGACCGACTTGAAGTTGACCAGCAGCGCGTCGGGCGAGGCGTTGTAGGGCCGCAGCGGCTCGCCGTCGAAGGCGGCCGGATCGTTTTCGGCCGTGTTCTCGAAGGTGCTGCGGTCCAGCACGATGTCGCCGCTCACGGTGTTGATGCCCAGGCCCTGCACGCGCCGCAGCAGCAGCCACACGCGCTCGAGCACCAGCTTGGGGTCGCCCTGGCCCTTGATGTAGAGGTTGCCGTTGAGCACGCCGTTGCTCACCGTGCCGTCGACGTAGACCGGCGTGTTCCAGCTGTAGGCCGGGCCGAGCAGGTCGAGCGCGGCGTAGGTGGTGACCACCTTCATGATCGATGCGGGGTTCACCGGCACCTGCGAGCGCCACGCCAGCCGCGGCGGGCGCACGCCGTCGGCGTCGGCCACCAGCATGGTCACCGAATCGCGCGGCACCTTGGCGCGCGCGAGGGCGGTCTCTACTTCGGTCGGAAAGGCTTGTTGCGCGTAGGCGCCGGAAGCGAAAAGCGTGGCGAGGCACAGCGCACAGACGGGCCGGAGGAAGGAGAGACGAGGAAGAACCATCGGCCGATTATCTCGGCGGAAAAACATGCAGCTGCGCGTGGTACAGCAGCATGACGGTCTTGGCATCGGCAATGCGCCCGTCCGCCACCATGGCCAGCGCCTCGTCGATGCCGAGTTCGAGCACCTCGATGTCCTCGCCCTCGTCGGCCAGGCCGCCGCCATTGCCCACGCGCATCGAAGGCTCGTACTCGGCGATGAAGAAGTGCAGCTTCTCGGTCACCGAGCCCGGGCTCATGAAGGTTTCGAAAATCTTCTGCACCGCGCCGAGCCGGTAGCCCAGTTCTTCTTCCACCTCGGCGCGAATGCGCTCCTCGGGCGCCGCGTTGTCCAGCAGGCCGGCGGCCGCTTCGATCAGCAGGTCGTCGTGGCCGTTGAGAAAAGCCGGGTAGCGAAACTGCCGCGTCAGCAGCACCGTGCGCCGGGCCCGGTTGTAGGGGAGCAGCGTGGCGCCGTTGCCGCGGTCGTAGGTTTCGCGGTGCATGCGCTGCCACTTGCCGTCGTTGCGCCGCCAGTCGAAGGCGGTGGTCTTCAGCGTGTACCAGTTGTCGGAAAGCAGGGTGGCTTCGTGCACCCGGACGCGGTCTTGAAGGGTCATGGCGCAAAGCATATGCGCTGATTCGTGCAAAAACAAGAAAATTCGTGCAATCTGCGGCTTGGCCGGATACGATCGCACCGATGCTTACCCGCCAGCGCAAACAACACATCCTCTCGGTCCTGCGGCGCGACGGCAGCGTTGTCGCGAAGTCGCTCAGCGAGGAGCTCGCGTTGTCGGAAGACACCATTCGCCGCGATCTGCGCGAGCTCGCCGCCGAAGGGCTGCTGCAGCGCGTGCACGGCGGTGCGCTGCCGCTTGCCAGGGCCGAGGCCGACTTTGCGGGCCGCCTGCAGCTGGCAACCGCCGAGAAGGTGGCCATCGGCCGTGCCGCTGCGCGATTGGTGCGGCCGGGGCAGGTGGTGTTCATCGATGGCGGCACCACGGCCGTGCAGATGGCACGGCACCTGCCCGAAAGCCTGCGTGCCACCGTGGTGACGCACAGCCCCTCGGTGGCGGTCGAGCTGGCTGGCCACGTCGCCGTCGAGGTGGTGCTGATCGGCGGGCGGCTTTTCAGGCATTCGATGGTGGCGGTGGGCGCCGCGGCCATGGACGCCATCTCGCGCATCCATGCCGACACCTTCTTCATGGGCGTGACCGGCGTGCAGGCCGAAGCCGGGCTGACGACCGGCGATGACGAAGAGGCGGCGATCAAGCGCGCGCTCATGGCGGCGGCGGCCGAGACGGTGGTGCTGGCCTCATCGGAAAAAATCGGCGCCGCTTCGGCCTGGGTGATCAACCCGGTTTCCGCCGCTACCAGCCTGCTGGTGTCGCCGGAGGCGCCCGCCCCCGCGCTGGCGGCGCTGCGCAAGGTGGGGCTGGCCATCTTGCGCAGCGACGGCGGCTGATTCGCCCCTGGCCGGCGGGGCGGCGGCGGGCCCTCGATAATCGGGGGATGCCTGCCACGCCCCGTTTTTCGCCCCGCACGCTCGGCATCGGCGCGGCCGTGGTCACCGTGCTGGTCTGGACCGCCTTCATCGTCATCGCCCGGGCCTCGGCCGGACGCTCGCTCACGCCTTTCGACCTGGCCTTGGCGCGCATCTGCGGCGCCAGCATGGTGCTGGTTCCATGGGGTGCGTGGCTGGTCATGAAGAGCCGCCGCGAACAGCAAGGGGGCACGGCCTCGTCGCTGTTCGGGCTTTCGCCTCTTTCCCTGCGCGTCACAGCCACCGCCGGCGTCTTCGGCGGGCTCGCCTACGCCATGCTTGCGTACAGCGGCTTCTTCTTTGCGCCCGCGGGCCATGCCGCGGTGCTGATGCCGGGCAGCCTGCCGCTGTGGACCACGCTGCTGGCCGCTTTGGTGCTGCGCGACCGCATCACCCCGGGCCGCGCTTTCGGCCTGGCGCTGATCGTTGCCGGCGACCTCATGGTCGGCGGCCGCAGCCTGCTGCACGCCTTCGAGGGCGGTGAGGTCTGGAAGGGCGACCTGCTTTTCATGGGCGCAGCGTTCTGCTGGGCCTGCTACAGCGTGGTGGCACGCCGCCATGGGCTCGACGCCGTGCGCGCGACCATTGCCATTACCGTGTTCGCACTGCTCACCTATGTGCCCGTGTACAGCCTGCTGGTGGCGGGCGGCGCGGTCGTGAGCCACATCGGCTCCGCCCCTTGGGGCGAGGTGGCGTTTCAGATGCTGTTCCAGGGCATCGGCTCGGTGGTGATCTCGGGCATTACCTTCACGAAGATGATTCAATATTTCGGCCCGGTGCGCAGCACCATGATCACGGCGCTGGTGCCCGGCCTCTCGGCCTTCGGCGCGGTGATCTGGCTCGACGAGCCGCTGTACTGGAACCTGATCGCCGGCCTGCTGCTGGTGACCGCCGGCATCCTGTTCGGCGTGCAGAAGGCCGCCGGAGCGCGCAATGCCGCAGTGCCCGCGGTTCCGGCTGCCGCAGCCATGGGGCGCCACGATGCATAGGCTCCTGGCTTTCGACACCAGCACCGAACACCTGTCGGTGGCGGTGCGCCACGGCGAGCGCCTGTTCACGCACAGCGGCGCTGGCGGTGCGCAGGCGTCGAGCACGTTGATCCCGCTCATCCTGCAATTGCTGGCCGAGGCCGGGCTCGAGCTGGCCGCGCTCGACGCCATCGCCTTCGGCCGCGGGCCGGGTTCCTTCACGGGCCTGCGCACCGCCTGCTCGGTGGCCCAGGGGCTGGCCTTCGGCTCCGGTGTGCGATTGCTGCCGGTCGACACCCTGCAGGCCGTGGCCGAGGAAGCGCGCCATGCCTTCGGCGCCCGCCAGGTGGTTGCGGTGCTCGATGCGCGCATGGACCAGCTGTATGCCGCCCGCTACGACTTCGAAGGCGGCGGCGAACTCGGCGCGTTGCAAGGCAACGACAACGAGCCGCTGCTGCGGGCCCCCGAGGCGCTCGAAGTGCCCGCCGGCTGGTCGCTCGCCGGCAATGCCTTTGCAGCCTACGGCCCGCGCCTGGCGCCGGCGGCAGCGCGCCACGAGGTGCTGCCGACGGCCGCCGCCATGCTTCGGCTCGCCCCGGCGCTGCTGGCCGCCGGACGCACTGTGGATGCGGCACATGCCTGGCCGCTGTATGTTCGCGATAAAGTGGCGCAAACCACGGAAGAGCGTGCCGCCATCAAGGCGGCCGCGGTTGCGATTTCACCAGTGTGACCCACCCATGAGTGCCGTTCTCCAGCCCGTCGAAGCCCGACTCGAACCGCTCACCATCGAGCGGCTCGAGGCTGTCTGCGCGGTGGAGCACACGGCCTACAGCCATCCCTGGACGCGCGGGAATTTCATCGATTCCATGGCCGTTGGCTACCACTGCCAATGCCTGCTCGCGCCGGTGTCGCTGCCGAACCTGGCCACGCCGGTTACCAGCCTCGGCGAAACGCTGATCGGCTACTACGTCGCCATGAAGGGCGTCGACGAGGTGCATCTGCTCAACATCACCGTGGCGCCGGCTTTCCAGCGCCAGGGCTGGGCGCCGTTGATGCTCGAGGCGCTGACCGGGTGGTCGCGCGGCGAAGGCGCGCAGTGGCTGTGGCTCGAGGTGCGCGAAAGCAACCAGCGCGCGCTCGACATTTATGTGCGCCAGGGTTTCCGCAGCGTCGGCGTGCGCAAGGGTTATTACCCGGCGCATGAGGGCAAGCGCGAAGACGCCGTGGTCATGAGCCTGAGATTGAACGAGACAGGCTCCGCCTGGGGAGCCTTGCGATGAGTGCGGTACAGACATTGAAGCTCGACGCGCGCCAGCGCGCGATGCTCGACGAAATGGGCGTGAAGGTCTGGTGGCCGATGCCCGAGGTCGTCGAGGCGGCACCCGTTGCCGCAGAGGCACAAGCAGTTGTCGCAGAGCCGCCGCCCGTCGACGAGCGCGAACCGTACGTCGCCGAAACGCCCGTGGCCGCGCCTGCGCATGCACCGGTCGCAAGGCCCGCCGCGGCACCGGCGCCGGTCGCTCGCCCAGCAACTGCACCTGCCGCGGCACCGCTCGCCCATGGCGCCGCCGTGCTGGTCGAAACGCCCCGTCGCCTCTATGCCGAGGCCGGAAGCACCGAGTCGGCCCAAGGCGGCTGGCTGGTCGTGGCCGACATGCCGCCCGAAGCCGACGGTCGCCACGGCGAGCCCTTTGCGGGCGACGCGGGCAAGCTGCTCGACAACATGCTGCGCGCCCTCAAGCTGCACGATGGCAAGACGCCGGTGCACCTGATGCGCACGCACCGCGGCGTGGCAGCCGGCCAGCCCGGCAGCCCGCGCCCGATGGCCGAGGCTTTCGAGGAACATGCCGCCGCGCTGGCGCCCAGCATGGTGCTCGCCATGGGCCCGCTGGCCGCCCAAAGCCTGATGCAAAGCACCGACCCGCTCGGCAAGCTGCGCGGCCGCGCCGTGCCGCTGCACTCGGTCAACGGCGTGCCGGTGGTGGCCACCTACCACCCGGCGTACCTGCTGCGAAACCCCGCCGACAAGGCGCGCGCCTGGGCCGACCTGTGCCTGGCAGCCGACCAGCAAATGCCGTCGAAATAAGCGGCGGCCGGCGGGTCCTTAAAATCGGCCCCATGACTTTCCTCGACAAGCTGGCCACCGCACAGCAAAAAAACGGTTCGTTGCTCTGCGTGGGGCTCGATCCGGAGCCAGCCAAGTTCCCGGGGCAACTCAAGGGCGACGCGAGCCGCATCTATGACTTCTGCGCGCGCATCGTCGACGCGACGGCCGACCTGGTGATTGCCTTCAAGCCGCAGATTGCCTACTTCGCGGCCCACCGCGCCGAAGCCCAGCTGGAGCAACTGATGGAGCACATGCGCCGCAATGCGCCCCATGTGCCCGTCATCCTGGACGCCAAGCGCGGAGACATCGGCTCCACCGCCGAGCAGTACGCCATCGAGGCTTTCGAGCGCTATGGCGCCGACGCGGTCACGTTGTCGCCCTTCATGGGCTTCGACTCCGTGGCGCCGTACCTCAAGCACGAAGGCAAGGGCGCCTTTTTGCTGTGCCGTACCAGCAACCCCGGCGGCTCCGACCTGCAGGGCCAGCGCCTCGCGGACATCGAGGGCCAGCCCTTTCTCTATGAGCACGTCGCCAAGCTCGCGCAAGGCCCGTGGAACCTCAACGGCCAACTCGGCCTCGTGGTGGGCGCCACCTATCCGGCCGAGATCGAACGCGTGCGCGAACTCGCGCCCACGGTGCCGCTGCTGATTCCGGGCGTCGGCGCCCAGGGCGGCGACGCGGTAGCCACGGTGCGCGCGGGCTGGCGCGCCGATGCGCCGATCATCGTGAACTCGTCCCGCGCGATCATCTACGCGTCGTCGGGCGACGACTTTGCCGCCGCGGCGAAGAACGCCGCGCGCACCACGCGCGACGCGCTCGAAGCTGCAAAGCCCTGAGGTTCAGGCGCGGCGGAGCCGCGTGAAGGCTTCGAACTCCCAATTCCGCATGCCCAGCAGCAGCGTGTAGCCCTCGCGGTCCTTGGCCGAGAGCTTCTGGTCCGTCTGGTGCTGCTGCGCAAAGTCTTGCGCCACGCGCTGCAGGCGCTCCAAAAACGCCGGTGCCAATGAGCGGCTGATGGAGCCGTGCACCAGCAACAGCCCCTCGGCCGGCCCGTCGAAGCCGCCGCGGTAGTAGTCGAGCACCACGTTTTCGCGAAAGAACTCCATCACCGGGCCGTGCGGCCGCCAGCGGAAGGTCTTGGCCAGCTTCAGCCGGTAGCGGTTGAGCGGCCGCAGCTCGATGATGCCGATGCGGTCCAACTGCGCCAGGAAGCCGATGCATTCCGCCTCCGTGATCCGGTACGAGGCCACGATCTGCTCCAGCGTCCACTGGCTCAGCACGCTGATGGCCACCAGCAGCAGCTTCTTGTCCTTGACCACCGCCCTTTCCTGCTCCTGCGTGAGCTCCTTCAACAGCGGCTGGGCGTCGGCCACGCGGCGGGCCAACTCGGCAAAGTCGATCTTGAGCGCACGGCAGATCGCGTCGACGCGCGACAGTGGCATGTCGCTCTTGGCCAGCATGCGCTTGACGCTGGATTCCGCCATGTCGAGCGACCGCGCCAGGTCGGCGTAGGTCATGCGGGCGCTCTTGAGTTCGTTCTTGAGGGCTTGGACGAGGTCGACGGTGGTGCTCATGAAAGGTGGCTTGTGCGGAGAGGGGTATCGAAAAAGGATACCGAAAGGTGTGAATTAATACCTCGTATCGATTCTCGATGCCTACAGAGAGGCTGGCAACTAAATTCCGCGGCTCGTACCACCCAACCAACGAGGCCCGCCATGTTCCTGCCCACTCTCAGCCGCCGCGAACGCGGGCTGCTCTTCACCTTTGCGCTGCTTGCGCTTGTGGCTTTGTTCGGCCCCGCGCTGCCCGCGGCCGATGTGGCAATTGCCTCGGTGTTTGCAGACAACCGCGCCTGGCACGGCCTGCCCAATGCCATGGACGTGCTGAGCAACCTGCCGTTCCTGCTGATCGGCTGCTGGGGCCTGTACCGGCTCAACCGCATCGACCGGGCCCATCAGCAGGCGCTGGCCCAGTTTCCCCTGGCACCCCCGGCCAGCGACCCGCCGGACAACACGCTCGATTGCGCCTGGCTGTTCTTCGCCGGCCTGATCGCCACCGCGGCGGGCTCCGCCTTCTATCACCTGCTGCCGGACGCACCCCGCCTTGCGGCCGACCGCGCCGGCATGGCCGTGGCCTTTGCCGGGCTGATCGGCATTGCGGTCTGCGAACGCGTGAGCCAGCGCGCCGGCTGGCCGGCCGCCTGGTTCGTGCTGACCACGGGCCTGCTTGCGGCCGAGGTGGTCCAGGAGACCGGCAATGTCCTGCCCTGGGCCCTTGTGCAGTTCGGCGGCATGGCGCTGGTGCTGACGCTTGCGCTGGCCACGCCGATGCGCGGCGCGGTCGGCCTCAAGCTGGGCTGGGTGATCTTCTTCTATGTGGTGGCCAAGGCCTTCGAGCTGGCGGACCACCAGATCTACGAGGCCTCCGGGCACCTGATCTCCGGCCACAGCCTGAAGCACCTGGTGGCGGCGCTCGCGGGCTTGCCGGTTCTGGCGGCACTCCGGAAGCTCGATATGGGCTGGCGGGCAACGTTGCTGCGGCACAATCCCGACGCAGCCGTCGTAACGGCCTGAGGAGAATTCTTCGAATGACAACCCCCGCCGCTGCTGCGACTGCCGCCACCGCGCCCCACGAGGCGAACGCGCACGCCAACCAGTTCGCCCTTCTCAAGCAGCGGCGTTTCGCGCCTTTCTTCTGGACGCAGTTCGCGGGCGCGGCGAACGACAACCTCTTCAAGTTCGCCTTCACCGTCATGGTGACCTACCAGCTCCAGCTGAGCTGGATGCCGCCGGCCATGGCGGGCCTGGTGATCGGCGCGCTTTTCATCCTGCCGTTTCTGCTGTTCTCCGCCACGGCGGGCCAACTCACCGACAAGTTCGACAAGACGAAGATCATCCGCTTCGTGAAGAACTTCGAGATCGCGATCATGCTGATTGCGACATGGGGCTTCATGCGCGCCGATGCGGTGGTGCTGCTGGGCTGCGTGTTCCTCATGGGCCTGCATTCCACGCTGTTCGGCCCGGTCAAGTTCGCCTACCTGCCGCAGGTGCTCGACTCGCGCGAGCTCACGGGCGGCAACGGCATGGTCGAGATGGGCACCTTCGTCGCCATCCTGCTCGGGCAAGTGGCGGGCGGGCTGCTGGTGGCGCTGCCGCAGATCGGCCACACCACGGTGGCGGTGGCCTGCGTGCTGCTGGCACTGGTCGGACGCGGCGTGGCGCAGGCCATTCCGCAGGCGCCGGCCACCGACCCCGGGCTGGTGATCAACTGGAATCCGTTCAGCGAGACGTGGCGCAACCTCAAGCTCGCGCACGGCAACATCGTGGTGTTCCGCTCGCTGCTGGGCATTTCGTGGATGTGGTTCTTCGGCGCCGTCTTTCTGAGCCAGTTCCCCAGCTTCGCGAAAGAAGTGCTGCATGGCGACGAGCAGGTGGCCTCGCTGCTGCTGGTGGTGTTCTCGGTGGGCATCGGCATCGGCTCGCTGCTGTGCGAGACGCTGAGCCGCCGGCAGGTGGAAATCGGCCTGGTGCCGCTGGGCGCCATCGGCATGAGCGTGTTCGCCATCGACCTGTACTTTGCATCGCGCGGTCTGCCGCCTTCCGCCGGCATGGGGCTGGGCGCCTTCATGGGCCAGCCCGCGCACTGGCGCGTGATGGCCGACCTGGCGCTGCTGTCGCTCTTCGCGGGGCTGTACAGCGTGCCGATGTATGCGCTGATCCAGCTGCGCAGCCAGCCGACGCATCGCGCGCGCATCATCGCGGCCAACAACATCCTCAACGCGCTGTTCATGATCGGCAGCTCGGTGCTCGCGGGCGCATTGCTCGGCGCCGGCTTCACCATTCCGCAGATCTTCCTGTTCACCGGCATTGCCAACGCGGTGGTGGCGTTCTACATCTTCATGCTGGTGCCGGAGTACCTGCTGCGCTTCATTGCGTGGATGCTGTCGCACTTCGTCTATCGCTTCGAGATCAAGGGCGACGAGCACATTCCCACCGAAGGCGCGGCGGTGCTGGTGTGCAACCACGTGAGCTTCATCGACGCGATCTTGTTGATGGCGGCGAGCCCACGGCCCATCCGTTTCATCATGGACCACCGGATCTTCAAGGTGCCGGTGCTCGGCTGGCTGTTCAAGCTGGCCAAGGCCATTCCGATCGCGCCGCAGAAGGAAGATCCCGCCGCCTACGAAGCCGCCTTTGCCCGCGCGTTGCAGGTGCTGCGCGAGGGTGACCTGCTGGCGATCTTTCCCGAGGGCGCCATCACCCGCGACGGCCAACTGCAGCCGTTCAAGGGCGGCGTGATGAAGATCATCGAAAGCGCGCGCGCCGAAGGCATCGAGCCGCCGGTGATCCCCATGGCGCTGACCAACCTCTGGGGCTCGTACTTCAGCCGCATCGAGTTGCGCGGCGGACAGAACGTGGCCATGGCCAAGCCGTTCCGCCGCGGTTTCTTCAGCCGCGTGGGGCTGAACGTCGGCCATGCGGTGCCGCCGGTCGAAGTGCAGCCCGAGGCGCTGCAGCAGCGCGTGAGCGGGTTGCTGGCAGCCTGACGCGCAGAGGCACGGCCTCGCCGGCGCGCAAGGCGCCGGAAAGTATCTTGGTGGGATACCAATAGCGGCTCAAACCAGAACTGGTCGAAGCATTTGATCCTCGCGGCGCGGGGGCGAACCATCATTCGCCCACCTTCACTACGCCGCGAGGCATTCATGCAACCCTTCCCTTCCACCACCGTTTCGATCCAACGCGATACGCGGGCCTGGCAGCTTCAGGTCTGGGCTTCTTTCGCCATTGCCGTGTTCCTGTGTGCCACCGGCTTGAGCTGGCTGCCGGGCGAGGCGCTGGACCGCGCGTTCATGGTGATGGGCTATGTGTTCTGCCTGAGCACCGCCTTCATGCTGGCCAAGTTCATCCGCGACAACCAGCACGCGGACGCCGGTGGCACCGCAGGCCGCGACGTGCCGATGTGGCGCCTGGTGGTCTGGGGCAGCTTCTTCACCGCCATGGGCCTGACCGGCTGGGGCTTGATCCGCATGGAGATCAACGATGCCTACAAGGCCTTCCTGGGCGTGAGCTGGCTGTTCCTGATCAGCTCGGCCTTCACGCTGGCCAAGACGCTGCGCGACCGCCACGAAGCCGACCTTGTCGAAGCGCGCCTGCAAGGCCGCCGTGCCGCGCGCCAGGAAGCGGCCGCCGCCGGCTCGACCGAATGAGCGCGGCTTCCTTCACTTCGCTTTGACCCGCACTTCAACCAACGAAAGACCGTCATGAAAAAGTCGATTGCTGCTCTCCTCGCCGCTGCCTGCACCGCCTTCGCCGGTACCGCGCTTCCCCTTCATGCCCAGGCCCAGAATCACGCTTCCGAGGCTTCGGCAGCCCTCTCGCTGCTGCCGGTGGCGTCGGTGGTCGGGGCTGCATCCGCCGTTGGGGCTTCGGCTACGGCAGTGGTCGCGGTGCCTGCCGCGCTTTCGGTGGGCGGCTCGGTGCTCACCGTGGTGGCGGTCGAGGCTTCGGCCGACGGTACCGTCTACGTGCTGGAGCGCGCTTCGGACGGCGCACGCGCCAGCATCAAGGTCATGGGCCGCGCCGCCAACGGCGTATCCGCCTCGGTCGGCACCGGCGTGCTTGTCAGCGTGATCGGCACCGGCATCGTGCTGTCCGCCGCGGGCGACGTGCTGGCCTTTGTGCCCAATGCCATTGGCCGCGCGCTGTTGCACAACGAGAGGCTGTCGTGAAGCGCACTCTCGTCGAGGCGTTTTTTCCGGCGCTCCTGGCGCTTGCAACGGCGCTGCCGCTGCAAGCGCAGGCCGGCCGCTCCTGCGAGCAGGCCAAGCCGACGGCAGAGTTGATCGTCAAGGGCATGCAGCTGGCCGAGCGCACCTCGCAGCAGCTGGATGCGAGCGGCGCCCGCGTCGTGCTGCTGGCGCGCGCCGGGCAAGACCTGAGCAAGTACGGCCTGCGCTATTCGCACCTCGGCATCGCCTACAAGACCGAGCAAGGCCCGTGGCGCGTGGTGCACAAGCTCAACCAGTGCGGCACCGCCGTGGCCGCGGTTTATCGGCAAGGGCTCGGCGAGTTCTTCCTGGACGACCTGTGGCGCTACGAGGCGGCCTGGGCCGTGCCGACGCCGCAGGTGCAGACGCAGCTGCTGGCCGCGCTGCTCGAGCCGCCGTCGCGCATCACGCGGCTGAACGTGGCGCCCTACAGCATCGTGAGCTACGTCTGGGGGCAGAAGTACCAGCAGTCGAACCAGTGGGCCGTCGAGACGCTGGCCGCGGCCATGGAGCCCGCCACTATCGGCAGCCGCGGGCAGGCGCAGGCGTGGATGCAGTTCAAGGGCTACGAACCGACGACACTGCGGCTCGGCCCGCTTACCCGCCTGGGCGGCCGCGTGGGGTCGGCCAATGTGGCCTTCGACGATCACCCGAACGATAAGCGGTTCTCGGACCGCATCGAAACGGTCACGGTCGATTCGGTGTTTGCATGGTTGCCGCGCGCGGGGCTGGGTGCGGCGCCGGTGGCTTTCAAGCTGTAGTTGCAACGGGAGCGTGCGCGCTTCAGAAGAAAAAAAGAGGAAAAAACAAATGAGCAAGTCATTGCGTCTGTCTGAAAAATGGTTCCGCCGCGGCCTGTGGCTGGTGGCGCTGGTGTTCGCGAGTTTCCTGATCGGGCTCGGCGGTACCGTCGTGGGCGACCTGCCGCGGGTCGAGAGGGCGCTCGAACTCGACGATTTCATTGACCGTGCCGCGGCCGCGCCGCTGCGCGACGCGATCAAGGCGGCGGAAAAGACCGAACGGGCTGCGTCGCGGGAGCTCGACCAGATCGGCCTGCAGCTCAGTGCCGCGCAGCAAGCCAGCGCCAACGCCCGCGAGACCTTCGGCAACTGGATCGCCACGCGGCGTGCCACCGCGCAGCCCGACCAGGACACCGAGCTGATCGCGCGCACCAAGGCGCTCGACGCGCTCAAGAACAAGGAGGACGCGGTGCAGCGCAAGGTGGATGCGCAGCACCAGATCGTGCTCGATGCGCAGCAGGGCGAGCAGCGCGCCCGGGAATCGCTTGCGGTGCTGGAGCGCGACGCACAGGACAAGCTGGACGCCGAGTACCGCCGCGTCGAATTGCGCGTGTTCGGCTACCGGCTTGCGCTCACGCTGCCGCTGCTGGCGGTGGCAGGCTGGCTGTTCGTGAAGAAGCGCAAGGGCACTTATTGGCCCTTTGTCTGGGGCTTCATCTTCTTTGCGCTGTTCGCTTTCTTCGTCGAGCTGGTGCCCTACATGCCGAGCTACGGCGGCTACGTGCGCTACGTGGTGGGCATACTGGTCACGGTGCTCGTGGGGCGCTACGCCATCGTCGCGCTGAACCGCTACCTTGCCCGCCAGAAGCTGGCCGAGCAGCAGCCCGATCAGGTGCGGCGCGAAGAACTCAGCTACGACACCGCGCTCACGCGGCTCGGCAAGAACGTGTGCCCCGGATGCGAGCGCCCGGTGGACCTGAAGAACAACGAGATCGACTTTTGCCCGCATTGCGGCATTGGCCTGTTCGACCATTGCGGCCAGTGCGAAACCCGCAAGAGTGCGTTCTCGAAGTTCTGCCATGCCTGCGGTACCTCCGCCGCGGCGCGGGTGCCGCTCGCATCGGCCGCGGAGTCTGCGGATTCGTTCACATCCGGCGCGGCGGTTCGGCCCGCCGTGTAGCGGGGGCGCCGCAGGGCCGTGCTACAACGTCCGGCGGCGACACAACTGTTGCCGCAAGTTTTCAGTTCTCAACATTGACGGAGCACACGCATGAGCATTTTCGGCAGCATTCTTTCCAAGATCTTCCCGTCCGCGAACGCCGCCACCGCCCCTGCTGCTCCGGCAGCACCGGCGCCCGCCGGCGCACCCGCTGCGGCGGCACCGCCGGCGGCCATCACCGTGGTCGACGTCGAGGCACTGCTCGACGGCATGCCCGGCGCAAGCAGCCTGAACTGGCGCACTTCCATCGTCGACCTGATGAAGCTGCTGGGCCTGGACAGCAGCCTCGACGCGCGCAAGCAGCTCGCGGCCGAACTCAGCTATGGCGCGGACACCAGCGACAGCGCCAAGATGAACATCTGGCTGCACCGCCAGGTCATGACCAAGCTGGCTGCGAACGGCGGCAAGGTGCCGGCCGAACTGCGCGACTGATCTTCGTTGTCGACCCAGCAAAAAGCCCGGCATGCCGGGCTTTTGCGTTGAAGAATCAGCAACAGGGCTTAGGTCCACCCGGCGTCCACCACGAAATCCTGCGCGGTGCACATCCTCGAATCGTCGGCGGCCAGGAACAGGGCCATGGCGGCAATGTCTTCGGCCATCACGCGGCCCGGCAGGCACTGCGCCGCATCGATCTCGGCGCCGGACTCGGGCTTGACCCACAGCTTGATCTGCCGCTCGGTCATGACCCAGCCCGGCACGATCGAATTGACGCGAATGTTCTCCTTGCCCAGGTCTCGCGCCAGCGACCGCGTGAGCCCGCGCGCGGCCGCCTTGCAGGCCTGGTACACGGGGTAGCCCCGGCCCTTGATCATCCAGCTGATCGAGCCGAAGTTGATGATCGAGCCGCCGCTCAGCGCGCGCATGTCGTCCGCAACCGCCTGCGCGGCGAAGAACTGGTGCTTGAAGTTGACGGCCACGAGCCGGTCGAAATCTTCGCTGGTCACGTCGGCCATTTCATGGCGGCGGTCGTTGGCCGCGTTGTTCAGCAGCACGCCGATGGGGCCGAACTGCGCGCGCACCGCCGCAATGGCGGCGCTGAGGGCCGAGGTGTCGGTCACGTCGCATTCGCAGAACAGCGCCGGGTTGCCGCCCTGGAGCTGGCCCGCGAGCGCACGGCCCGCCGCGGCATCGAGGTCGCAGAAGCCGACCTTCGCGCCTTGGTTGTGGAAGGCCCGCACCAGCGCTTCGCCGATGCCGGTGGCGCCGCCGGAGATGAACACGGTGCGGCCGGCCAGCGAGGGATAGCGGGCGGTGTATGCGGTAGTTGGTGATGAAGAAGCGGTGGTCATGGCGTTTAGCGTAGCGGATGTACGTCTGCAGGCGAACCCGGTTTAGTCCTGCGTACCTCCGGTGTACGTGGCGTATGGCTTCCGGCATGTGGGCAGCGGGCGCCTGCGTGGGTAGGCTTGTCGCCCATGAACAATTCCTACCGTCGCCGTGCGCTGAGCGGCCTTTCCGCCCTGGCGCTTCTACCCTTGGCAGCCGCCGTGCGGCCCGCCCGCGCCCAAGCGCCGGCGCCGATCCAGCTCTTCAAGCTGGTCTCGCCGAAAGACGAAATCATCGTCGGGGTGGAGGCGGCGCAGCTCGGCACCGGAGCCGGGCCCGGCGTGCAGCGCCTGGCCGAGCTGCTGTCGGCCAAGGGGCAGCTCACGCTTTGGCAATACGCATCGCAGAAAGATGCCGCAGGTGCGCTGGTGCAGGCGCCGCTGCGCCAGGTGGCCGTCTTCAAGAACGACCTGCTGCGCATCGAGCCGTACGCCACGCCGCTTGCCGTCAAGGCCCCCGCCGCTGCAAAGTAGAGCGAGCCGGCTCGACCGGGCCCGGTGCGGCGGCTACACGCCGCGCGCGCGGTCGGCCTTGAAGCGGGCCCTGAAAGCCGTGAAGGTGCCCGCCTCGAGCGATTCGCGGATTTCGCGCATCAGATTCAGGTAGTAGTGCAGGTTGTGGATGGTGGTGAGCATCGGCCCCAGCATCTCGGCGCAGCGGTCCAGGTGGTGCAGGTAGGCGCGGCTGAAGCCCTCGCGTCCGCCGTCGTTCCAGCTCACGCCCGAGGTGCCCGCACAGGCATGGCAGGTGCAGCTCGGGTCGATGGGCTGCGGGTCGTTCTTGTGGCGCGCATTGCGCATCTTCAGGTCGCCGAAGCGCGTGAACAGCGTGCCGTTGCGCGCATTGCGGGTCGGCATCACGCAGTCGAACATGTCGACGCCGTCGGCCACGCCCTGCACCAGGTCCTCGGGCGTGCCCACGCCCATCAGGTAGCGCGGCTTGTCGGCCGGCAGCCGGTGCGGCGTGTGGCCCATGATGTGCAGCATCTCTTCCTTGGGCTCGCCCACGCTCACGCCGCCGATGGCGTAGCCCGGAAAATCCATGTCCACCAGCGCGGCGAGCGATTCTTCTCGCAGGTTCTCGAACATGCCGCCCTGCACGATGCCGAAGAGTGCGTTCGGGTTGTCGAGCCGTGCGAATTCATGCTGGCAGCGCCTGGCCCAGCGCAGGCTCAGCTCCATCGAGATGCGCGCCTCGGCTTCGGTGGTGATGTGGCCCTTGGTATCGTAGGGCGTGCACTCGTCGAACTGCATCACGATGTCGCTGTTGAGAATGGTCTGGATCTGCATCGAGACCTCGGGGGTGAGGAACAGCTTGTCGCCGTTGACGGGTGAGGCGAACTTGACGCCCTCTTCGCTGATCTTGCGCATTGCGCCCAGCGACCAGACCTGGAAGCCGCCCGAGTCGGTAAGGATGGGCTTGTTCCATTTTTCGAACTGGTGCAGCCCGCCAAAGCTCGCCATCACGTCCAGGCCGGGCCGCATCCACAGGTGGAAGGTGTTGCCGAGGATGATCTGCGCGCCCATCTCTTCGAGGCTGCGCGGCATCACGCCTTTGACGGTGCCGTAGGTGCCCACGGGCATGAAGATCGGCGTTTGCACCACGCCGTGGTTGAGCGTGAGCGTGGCCCGGCGCGCGTGGCTGTCGGGGTCGGTCTTGAGAAGTTCGAACTTCAGGCGCGGCAGGGACGTGGTGTCGGTCATTTCTGGGTGGCGGCGCCGGCGTCCGGCAGCAGCATCAGGATGGTACGGTTGAAGTCTTCGACGGCGAGCAAGCGGCCCTGCCGGTCGACGGTGATGCCGGTGGGGCGGCCCATCGGGCGCACGCCGGGCTTGGGGTTCCAGCCGGCGAGCCATTCGATCGGCTTGCCCGACGGCAGGCCCCGCGCATCGAGCTTGTAGCCCACCACGCGGTGGCCGGGCGCCTGGTGGCCGCGCCACGCCACCAGCAGCTGGCCGGCGAAGCGGCTGCCGGCGGGCCCGACGATCATCTGCAGCGGCGCCACGTGCGCGGGCCAGAGCATCAGCGGAGCCTCGGTGGCCTCGCAGTCGTGCCGGTTCTCGTAGCCGCGCGCGGGCCGGCGGTTGCCGACGCAGTAGGGCCAGCCGTAGTCGCGCCCGGCCTGAAGCCGGTTCAACTCTTCGGGGGGCTGGCCCACGTCTTCGTAGTCGATGGAGTTCTCGCCCTGCAGCACGGCGCCCTTGGCCGGGCCGTCCGGCAGCACGGTCAATGCGACCGAGTTGCGCAGCCCCGTGGCAAAGGGCTTGAAGCTCTGCAACTTGTAATCTGGCCCGGAGAGCACGGCTTCGTACACCGCGGCGCGCGGCTTCGGTCCGGCCAAGTCGGGGCAGGGCAGCGGGTATTGCTTCGACGACGTATCGCGGCAGGCATCGGAATCGGAGCCGACGTTCACGTAGAGGCGCCCGCCGGGTCCGAACGCCAGTTCCTTGAGCGGATGCGTGCCGTCGCCCGGCAGCCCGTCGATCACCGTTTCGCGCTGCAGTGCGCTGCCGGGCGAAGGAATAGCCGTGCGCCAGACCGTCCCTGATTCGCCGATGTAGATCTTGCCGTCAGGTCCGGCAACGAGCCCCAGGGGCCGGTCGAGCTGCTCGGCCAGAACGCTGAAGCGCGCGCGCCGCGGCGCGGGGCCCTCGGCGGGCAGCACCATCTCTAGCAGGCGGCCGCGGCGCGGTTCCCACGAGCCCATGTCGACAACCCAGTAGCGGCCCGGCGCGACCTCGAGGATGCGCCGGGGCGCACGCAGGCCCTGCGCCTCGTCGGCCAGCAGCGCGACGCAGGTGCCCGCGGGGCTGCCGATGTCGAGCCGCGCGTACTCGCCGCAGAGCCCCTGAGGCGTGTAGCCGCGCGCATGGCCCGCCGTCGGCAGCAGCATCGCGCATCCGAACGCGGCCAGCCAAAGGCGAAGGGCACTGAACTTCATGGGGCAGAGCGCGCCAGCAGCATGGAGTCGCCGTAGCTGAAGAAGCGGTATCGATGGGCAATGGCGTGGGCATACAGCGCCATCACACGCTCGTAGCCCGCAAAGGCCGAGACCAGCATCATCAGCGTGCTCTTCGGCAGATGGAAGTTGGTGACCAGCAGGTCGACGTGCTCGAAGGCGAAGCCCGGCGTGATGAAGATGCGCGTGTCGCCGCTCGTTTCGCCGCTCTTGGCCCACGACTCGAGCGTGCGCACGGTGGTGGTGCCGACCGCGACCACGCGGCCGCCGCGTGCCTTGCATTCGGCAATTGCGCGCTGCGTGGCTTCGGGCACCTCGTAGCGCTCGGCGTGCATCGTGTGCTCGGCGATGTTCTCGGTCTTGACAGGCTGGAAAGTGCCGGCGCCCACGTGGAGCGTGACGTTGGCGCGCTGCACGCCGCGGGCTTCGAGTTCGTCGAGCAGCGCTTCGTCGAAATGCAGCGCCGCCGTTGGTGCCGCCACGGCGCCGGGCACGCGCGCGAACACGGTCTGGTAGCGGCTCTCGTCATCGGCCGAATCGGTGTGGGTGATGTAGGGCGGCAGCGGCACGTGGCCGCAGCGGGCCATCAGCGCGTAGGGGTCTTCGCCGGTACCGCTCTCGAAGCTGAAACGGAACAGCGCGCCGTCTTCTTCCGGCCAGCGGCCCAGCAGCGTCGCGCGAAAGCCGCCCACCATCTGCAGCGTGGTGCCCACAGGCGGCTTCTTGCTGACCTTCATGTGTGCGACGACCTCGTTGCCCTGCAGCACGCGTTCGACCAGCAGTTCGAGCTTGCCGCCAGTCGGCTTCTCGCCGAAGAGGCGTGCCTTGACCACGCGCGTGTCGTTGAAGACCAGCAGGTCGCCTTTGCGCAGCAGCGAAGGCAGGCTCTTGAAGATGCGGTCGACCGGCTCGCTGCCGGTGCCGTCGAGCAGGCGGGACGAAGTGCGTTCGGTGGCCGGGTGCTGCGCCACCAGTTCGGGGGGCAGGTCGAAATCGAAATCGGAAAGCGTAAAGGCGCGCATGGTGCTTGAGGGCCGGACGGGCCCGTGCCAAGGAGGCGTGGGAAGAGAAAAAGGCGGAGAGCGGCGATTGTCCCATGGCCCGGAATCACAGCACTGCTCAGGGGTTGGCCCGGGGTTGCCGAGGCAGAATCGACGCATGGTCGATTCCTCTGTCGCGCGTGTCACGCCGTCCCCTGCTCCTCCTTCCGAAGGCGAGCTCTTCAAGAAGATCCTGGGCGGTGCCTGGATGGGCCTGCACCCCGACATCCGCCGGCGCTTTGACAAGAACCCCTTGCCGGGCAAGGCGCTGCACTACCTGGGCGCGCTCAGCGAACTGCGCTGCTCGCGCTTCGGCAAGCTGCTGGGGCACCTCACGCAGCCGATGATCCAGGGCGCGCTGATCCCCTACAGCGACAGCCACTTCCCGGTCGAAATCCAGGTCTACGCCCGGCCCGGCGACCCGGCCATCTACAAGCAGCGCATCTACCGCCTGCATGGGCGCCAACCCATCCAGTTCACCAGCTTCATGCGCGAGAGTGAACGCGGCGAGGTGCTGGAGTACGTGGGTATGGGGCTAGGCATGAAGCTGGTGCTGAGCGTGGAAGCCAACGGCAGCCTGCATTTCCAGAGCGACGGCTATTTCTGGGAACTGTTCGGCTGGCGCATTCCGCTGCCGGGCCTTTTCACGCCGGGCAAGACTTTTCTGTGGCACCACAACGAGACGCCCGAGCGCTTCAACATCCGCATCGAGATTCGCCACTGCCTCATGGGCACCACCTTTACGCAGGTCGGCGTGTTCGAAGAAGTGACGCAGCCGCAGGCGGTGGCCGCATGATCGACACGCACCTGCTGGCCCTGCAGCTCATGGCGGTGCAGGGCGCGCTGGGCGCTTTCGACACGCTCTACCACCACGAAGGCACAGAAGCCCTGCCGCGCCGCGGCACGGCGGGGCGCGAACTGGCGATCCACGCCACGCGCTCGTCCATTTATTGCGTGCTGTTCCTCGGGCTGTCGGCGTGGGCCTGGCACGGCGCGTGGGCGTGGGTGTTGCTCGCGGTGTTCGGCGTCGAGATCGTGCTCACGCTGTGGGACTTCGTGGTCGAAGACGGCAGCCGCCTGCTGCCGCCGACCGAACGCGTGACGCACACGGTGCTGGCCATCAACGCCGGCGCGTTCATCGCATTGCTGGCGATGAGCGCGGTCGGCTGGGCCGCGCAATCGACCGCGATGGTCTGGCAGCCGCACGGCTGGCTCAGCGCCTTCCTCGCGCTGTGCGGCGTGGGCGTCGGCATCTCGGGCCTGCGCGACGGCTTTGCGGCGCGCGCGCTGTTCAAACAGCAGAAGCAGGCGCAGGCGCGCGACGCCCAGGCACAGGTGCACTTCGGCACGAAGCCGCGGCAGGTGCTGGTGACGGGCGGCACCGGCTTCATCGGCCAGATCCTCGTGCGGCACCTGCTGGCCGATGGCCACGCGGTAACGGTGTGGACGCGCAACGCGCGCGCCGCCGCCTGGGGCTTCGGCGGCGCGGTGCGCTGCGTGGAGGCGCTCGACCAGATTCCTGCGGCGGACGCCATCGATGTCATCGTCAACCTTGCGGGCGCGCGCATCCTAGGCCAGCGCTGGAGCGCGCGGCGCCAGCAGCAGCTGCTGCAAAGCCGCGAAGGGCTGACGCAGCAACTCGTCGCATGGATTGCGGCGCGCCCGCGCAAGCCGTGGCTGCTGCTCTCGGGCTCCGCCATCGGCTACTACGGCGTGCAGCCGCAGGGCGAGACCACCGAACTCACCGAAGACGCGCCGCCGCAAGGCATCTTCATGTCGACGCTGTGCCAGCGCTGGGAACAGGCGGCGCATGCGGCCGTGCCGCGCGGCGTTCGCGTGGCCTGCCTGCGCTTCGGATTCGTGCTGGGCCACCAGGGCTCGCTGCCGCAGTTGCTGATGCCGGTGCAGCTCGGCATGGGCGGGCGCCTGGGCAGCGGGCGGCAGTGGCTCTCGTGGGTGCATGTGCACGACCTGATTCGTGCCATCGCACACGTGTGGACCGCGACCGAATCTTCCTCCGGGCCCGTCGCCGCGCAGGCCTTCAACGTCACCGCGCCGGGCACACTGGGCCAGGAGGCCTTCACCCGTGTCGCGGCCGGTGTGTTGCATCGCCCCTGCTGGATGCCCACGCCCGCCGCGCCCGTGAAGTGGTTGCTCGGCGAGCAGGCCGACCTGCTGCTCGAAGGCCAGCGCGTAGTGCCGGCGCAGCTGCTGCGCACCGGCTTCCAGTTCATGTTTCCCGATGCCCGCAGCGCCTTGACGGACCTTTGCCGTCCACGCTAGAAGCCTTGCCCGTGCCCGCAAAGAAAGAACCGACTCCCCCCGCCGCGCCGGCGCAACCGCCCGGCGCCGGCCTGAGCGCCGTGCAGCGCGCACTGCGCAAGCTCGGCCTGGTGCGCGACATCGACTTCGCGCTCTACCTGCCGATGCGCTACGAGGACGAGACCCGCATCGTGCGGCTGGCCGACACGCGCGACGGCGACATGGCGCAGGTCGAAGGCGTGGTGACGGAGTGCGAGGTGGTGTTCCGCCCCCGCCGGCAATTGATTGCGACCATCGACGACGGCAGCGACACCTGCCAGCTGCGCTTCTTCAACTTCTACCCTTCGCAGCAGAAGCAGCTTGCGGTCGGTGCGCGCGTGCGCGTGCGCGGCGAGGTGCGCGGCGGCTTTGTCGGGCGGCAGATCATGCATCCGACCGTGAAGGCGGCCGGCACCTCGCTGCCCGAGGCGCTCACCCCCGTGTATTCGACCGTAGCCGGGCTCCCGCAGCCCGTGCTCCGGCGCGAGGTGCGCTCGGGCCTGGCGCGTGCGGTGCTCGACGAGACGATTCCGGTGCAGATCGGCCTGCGAGGCGCCTGGGACCTGCGCAGTTCGCTGACCTTCCTGCACTACCCCACGCCCGACGTGGCCATGGCCACGCTCGAAGACCACAGCCACCCCGCCTGGCAGCGCATCAAGGCGGAGGAGTTGCTGGCGCAGCAGCTTTCGCAGCTGCAGGCGCGGCTGGAGCGGGCGGCTCAGCGCGCACCGGCGCTACCCTCTTCCACCGAGCCGGAGCCGAGCTCGCTGCATGCGCAATTGCTCGCGGTGCTGCCTTTCGGCCTGACCGGCGCTCAGCAGCGCGTGGGCGAAGAAATCACGCGCGACCTGGGCCGCGAGATTCCGATGCACCGCTTGCTGCAGGGCGACGTAGGCTCGGGCAAGACGGTGGTGGCGGCGCTTGCTGCCGCGCGGGCCATCGACGCGGGTTTTCAGTGCGCGTTGATGGCGCCGACAGAAATTCTTGCGGCCCAGCACTTCGGCAAGCTGGTGGGCTGGCTCGATCCGCTGCTGGCCGAGCGGGGCTTGCGCGTGGCGTGGCTCACGGGCAGCCAGAAGAAGAAGGAGCGCGACGCCATGTCGGCCGCGGTGGAAAGCGGCGAGGCAGCCCTGGTGATCGGCACGCATGCCGTCATTTCGGAAAAGGTGCGCTTCAAGAACCTGGCGCTCGCGATCATCGACGAGCAGCACCGCTTCGGCGTGGCCCAGCGGCTCGCGCTGCGCGGCAAGGCAGTCGGGCACCTCGAACCCCACTTGCTGATGATGAGCGCCACGCCCATCCCGCGCACGCTGGCGATGAGCTACTACGCGGACCTGGATGTCTCCACGCTCGACGAGCTGCCGCCGGGCCGAACGCCCATCGTCACCAAGCTGGTGGCCGACCACCGGCGCGACGAGGTGATCGATCGCATCCAGGCGCAGGTCGAACAGGGGCGGCAGGTGTACTGGGTGTGTCCGCTCATCGAGGAGAGCGAGGCCGTCGACCTGCGCAACGCGACCGAAACACGCGACGAACTGGCCGACGCATTGGGCCCCGCGGTCAACGTCGGGCTGCTGCATTCGCGCATGCCCACCGCCGAGAAGCAGGCCGTGATGGCGGCTTTCACGGCCAACGAAATCCAGGTGCTGGTGAGCACCACCGTGATCGAGGTGGGGGTGGACGTGCCGAACGCCTCTTTGATGGTGATCGAGCACGCCGAGCGCTTCGGCCTCTCTCAGCTGCACCAGCTGCGCGGCCGTGTGGGACGCGGCGCCGCGGCATCGGCCTGCGTGCTGCTCTATGCGCCGGGCGACAGCGGGCGCGTCGGCGAGGCGGCGCGTGCCCGGCTCAAGGCCATGGCCGAAACCAGCGACGGCTTCGAGATAGCGCGCCGCGACCTTGAGATTCGCGGCCCGGGCGAGTTCCTGGGTGCGCGCCAGTCGGGCGCACCATTGCTGCGCTTTGCCGACCTGACCACCGACCTGATGCTGCTCGACTGGGCGCGCGAACTCGCGCCCGTGATGCTTGAAAAACACCCGGACCTGGCGCAGCGGCATATCGACCGCTGGCTTGGCACCAAGGCCGAGTACCTGAAGGCATAGGTCTCCTTACCCGAAAGGCGACCCCTAGTGATCCCTAACAGAGTGTTAAAAAAAATCGACGTTGCTATTGGGTTTGGCGCCCTGTTGCCCAGTGGCCCTTGATTGCAGAGTGTTAAATCTGAAAACGCCATCAGATTTCGTTATGACGCCTTCCTAACAGAGTGTCAAAAAAATCGAGGGTTTATTGAAGCTAGACCCCCTTCGGGACGAAACCCATTCGTCTCGGAGGCGAACCACGGCGCGGTCGATACAACTGAGCCGCTGTTGGGGAGTCTTGGAGCTTCCGCTTCAGACTGGTTGCGGTCAGTCGGCGTGGCCCGCTGATTGTCTGCTGTGCGCCGCAATCGAGTCATCCGGCAGCGCATTGATCCGCCTTACCGCCGCAGCAAGGAGGACGGATCTGCGCTGCTCAATCGACGCTCGCTCAGATTTCTGTCTGCTCCGAGATCTCCAGGGCGTCATCCACCTCGATGCCCAGATATCTGACGGTCGACTCGAGCTTCGAATGGCCGAGCAGCAACTGCACCGCACGAAGGTTTCTCGTCCGCCGGTAGATCAGCGTAGCCTTCGTCCGCCGCATGGAGTGAGTTCCGTAGCCGGCAGGATCTAGTCCAAGCTCTCTGACCCAGCCACCCAGAATGCGGGCGTACTGCCGGGTGCCGAGGTGCGGCGAGCCGTGCATTCGGCTCGGGAACAGGAAGTCGTCCGATCGCAGGCCGATGCGCTGGATCCACGCATGCACAGCCTCTCGGGTTCCAGGCGTGAGCTCAAACTGCACCGGACGCTGGGTCTTGTGCTGCATCACCGTCGCCCGTGGTGCAACCTGCTCTCCGTGGCAGACGTCCCTGACCTTCAGGCTGACAAGATCGCAGCCGCGCAGCTTGCTGTCCAGGCCCAAGTTGAAGAGAGCCAGCTCGCGCACACGGCCCTCTAATTGCAGCCGTACCCGCAGCGCCCAAATGTCCTTGAGTTTGAAAGGTGCCTTCTGGCCGACGATCTTGCCCTTGTTCCAGGGCACTTTGCAGGTTGCAGTGTTTACTGATCCCATGATGGTCTCCCATCGAGTTGAGGGAGCCTCAGCATGCGCTGGCCGGACTGCAGCTGTCCTGGATGCAGCGCCCAAGCAGCGCCTGCTATTTCTGGGATGGACATCAGCTTTCGCGGCCATGTTTGGCCTACGGCTAGGGGCACAATCGGCCAATTGCGGGCACTCAAAGGAGCTTCATGTTCAGCTTGCTGACGGACGTCGTCGTCGGAATCTTCGAGTTCATCGTTGACGTGGTGCTCTTCAGAGGGCAGCGCCGCAAGCGCGATCACGGCGACCGTGCAGTCTCCGAGGACGCGAGCGAGATCGCACGCTTTGACCTCATCACACTGACCTACATTAGTCTCGCGTCGGTCGCATTGATGTTTTTTCTGAGCTTCATCGCGGGTGTTTCTGTGGGTTGGAGCGTCGCGGTTGGTATCGCTGTGGGCGTGGTTTGGGGCGTCTGGCGATACATGCAGTTGGTCAATAGCCCATGAGATCATGGACGCATGACGGCCGGCGACAGGATGACGGACTTCGGCCATGAGGGGTCGTTCGCGATCCGTCCGAAAGCGGATGCTTCCGCTGCTCACGCCAAGCCGCATCATCTCTCGCCACCGCGCTTGCTCATTGAACCGTAGGGCTGCGCTGGATGCTCCTAGCTGTCAGCCGAATCGCTAGCCATTGGAACCGCCCGACAACGATAGCAACAACACAGAGAATTCGATCCCGTGTGTCGCGATTGAAGACGGCGATAGCATGTATGAAGTTTCTTAAATGACAAGTTGGCATGTATGACAAGCTTTGACGATCGGGTGACAAACGGGATCAGCGTGCTGTCCGCGATCGTCGACAGCGGCACGTTTGCGGCGGCTGGCGACATACTGAACATGTCGCAATCCGGCGTCAGCCGGTCGATTGCGCGGCTTGAGGCGCGGCTGGGTATTCGGCTGCTCGACCGCACCACGCGATCTGTCAGCCTCACCGACGAGGGCAGGCGCTTCTACGAGCAGGTGATGCCCCTTCTGGCCGGCCTGGAAGAGGCTGCGGCCTCCGCCGCCCAAGGCGCGGCCGCCGTTCGCGGGCGCCTGAGGGTCAATCTTGATCCGTATTTCTCTCGACTGATCCTGGGGCCAAGGCTGGGCGCATTCCTCGAGAGCTACCCGCAGTTGCGCCTCGAACTGATCACAACGGATCGCCTGGGCGACCTTGTGGCCGATGGTTTCGATCTGGCCGTGCGCTTCGGAAATCCTCGCCCGTCGACACTGGTCGCACGCAAGCTGCTGGACACCCGGATGGTGACCATCGCAGCGCCCGCCTACCTCAAGCGCTACGGCCATCCCAAAGACCCACGCGAACTCGAGAAGGGCCATCACGTCTGCATTCAGTTCCGTGATCCGGAGTCCGGGCGTCCCTATCCATGGGAGTTTCACAAACGTCGCAAGAAGCTGGTGCTCGAAACCAGCGGCTCGTTGACGGTCAATGATGCCGGAACGCTGTACAGCGTGTGTCTCGCCGGTCACGGGATGGCCCAAGTCATGGACCTGGGCGTCGGGCCGATGATTGCCGATGGACGATTGGTGGAGGTGTTTCCAGACTGGCCCGATGAGCGGTTTCCGTTGTATGCGCTGCACCCGTCACGCCATCATGTGCCCGCGAAGACGCGCGCGTTTCTGGACTTCATCGTCGCGCTGCTGCATTAGCCTCCAGCTTCAATGATGATCTTGTGTCATTAATGAAATGACACCCATATCATTGAAGTATCAAGCTCGTTCTCCGAGACTTCTTGCACCGCGGCTCAGTGCCGCCTTCCCAAGGAGTCTCGAATGTTCGCCATTACAGGAATCACAGGTCAGGTCGGGGGTGCCGTCGCAAGGGCACTCATCGACAATGGACAGCGGGTACGAGCAGTCGTGCGCGATGCTGAAAAGGGCGCGGCATGGGCGCGCAAAGGATGTGAGGTCGCAGTCGCGGACCTGTACGATGCCGCCGCACTGAAGAAGGCCTTCGCCGGCGTGCAAGGGGTTTTCTTCCTGCTGCCGCCGGTGTTCGATCCGTCGCCCGACTTTAACGAAGCGCGTCGTGTGATCGCCGCCGTCCATGAGGCGCTCGAAGTCGCGCGGCCCTCCAAGGTTGTCTCCCTGTCGACGATAGGCGCTCAAGCGCTGCAGCCAAACCTGCTGCAGCAGCACCAGTTGCAGGAGAAAAGCCTGGGAACCTTGCCGCTGCCTATCACCTTCTTGCGCGCCGCCTGGTTCATGGAGAACGCGACATGGGATGTCGCACCGGCCCGCACGACCGGCGTGATCCCGAGCTTTCTCTACCCGTTGGACAAGCCGGTGCCGATGGTCGCCACCGAGGACATCGGGCGCGTGGCGGCCGAGTTGCTCCAGGAAACCTGGCAAGGCAGGCGCGTCGTCGAATTGGAGGGCGCGCGCTTGTCACCCAATGACATCGCCGCGGCCTTTGGGCGCGTGCTCGAACGCGAGGTACGGATGGAAGCGGTGCCGCGCGCCACCTGGGAGGCGCTGTTCAAGTCGCAGGGGATGAAGAACCCGGTGCCACGCGCCCAGATGCTGGATGGCTTCAATGAAGGGTGGATCGACTTCGAGGGTGACGCATCCAGCACGCGCAAAGGCACCGTGTCCCTGGATACGGTTCTGCAAACCCTGATCGCGCGCGCCTGACAGGAGTCATGAACATGAACCAAGGCTTCAGTAGGCGCAATCTGCTCAAAGGTGCTGCCACGTTGATGACCGTCCCCGCGCTCGCCCAGTTGGCGAGCGCCCAAGTTATGGCGGCGACGGCACGTACCCCGAGCCCGGTGGCCAAATACCCTCGCAGTGGCGCCTTCAACTCGATTGATCGAATGCTTCAGCGTGCTGTTGACGGGAAGCAAGTCGCTGGCGTCGTTGCCGTGGGTGCGAGTGACAAAGGCATCGTCTACGAAGGGTCGTTCGGCAAGCGCGACGCGGCGCACGGTCCAGCCATGTCGCTCGACACCGTCTTCTGGCTGCTGTCAATGACGAAGGCGGTAACGGCAATCGCCTGCATGCAACTCGTCGAACAGGGCAAGCTGCAACTTGACGATCCCGTGGGCAAACTGATGCCGGAACTGGCGTCGCCCAAGGTTCTGGAAGGCTTCGATGCGTCTGGGGCACCCACGCTGCGGCCCGCCAGGCGGCCAATCACCTTGCGCCACCTGCTGACCCACACCTCGGGCCTTACCTATAGCAACTGGAGCGACAAGCTGCCCCAGTACGAGAAGTTCACGGGTCTGCCCGATATCGCCGAAAGCAAGAACGGCGCATTCGACGCCCCACTCGAGTTCGACCCGGGTGATCGCTGGCAGTACGGCACGGGCATGGACGCCGTGGGAAAGATCGTCGAGGCCGTCAGCGATCAATCTCTCGAGGTCTACTTCCGCGAGAACATCTTCGCGCCGCTCGGCATGACCGACACCGGCTTCTTGATTAGCAGTGCGCAGAAGCGTCGCGTGGCGACGACGTACATCCGCCAGGCGGACGGCTCGCTCACGTCGATGCCGTTCGAAATGCCGCAGCGCCCGGAGTTCTTCTCGGGCGGGGGTGGCCTGTTCGGCACGCCGCGCGACTACATGGCCCTTCTGCAGATGCTGCTGAGCGGCGGTACGTTCCGTGGCGCCCACATTCTGAAGCCACAGACGGTGGCCATGATGCGCCAGAACCAGATCGGCGATCTGAACGTGAACCCGCTGAAGACATCCGCGGCAGCGTGGTCGAACGACGCCGACCTATTCCCCGGCATGCCGCAGAAGTGGGGCCTGTCGTTCGACATCAACACGCAGCCCGGGCCCAACGGTCGCAGCGCAGGCAGTTACGCGTGGGCCGGGCTGCTCAACTGCTACTTCTGGGTCGACCCGATCAAGAAAGTGACCGGTGCGGTATTCACGCAACTGCTGCCGTTCTACGACGCGCGAATGGTCGAACTATTCGGTGCTTTTGAGCGCGGCCTCTACACCGGCTTGGCAAGCGCCTGAGCTCCTTACATCAACGAGCAAGAATAGATGCAATCCTTGACCATTCACGGCCTCTCCATTCCTCGGCTGGAACTGGGCATCTTCCGCATGCGCGGCATGGCCTGCCAGCAGCCCGTCGAGAGCGCTCTCGCGCTGAGATACCGGCACATAACGGTTGAGAACTAGACAGGCTGCAGTCGGCCAGAACCAGACATTGCCGGCGGCCTCGCAGATTCCCTGCGACGATGCTATGAGCCTTCGTGAACTGCCCTAATGAGGCACTCCGCGCATCGCAGTCACCATAGAATTTATGAAGCTATCGCAAATCTTTGAGCAGGAGCGCAACCGATATGTGCAGTTCTTGGTGGAGACGAGAACGCGACTTGCCTCGGAGTCCGAGGGCACGGTCGGGGAACTGCTGCTCAGCATAAACAACGAGGCCATCCCGTATCCATACCGCTACGTCCGAGTTGACATCATGTCCAAGGGCCCCGATGGCCTGCCGAAACCAGGCGAAGTGGTGATCGATATTGACGAGGCGTTCGAAGCGCGGGAATTCAACTTTGGAGCGTTCGCGGTTGAGGTCTACCCCTTCACTTGGGATTCGGTCCAGGTGCTGGTAAACGGCCCAATCAAAGACTCTAGACAGTTGGAAGGGTGGATTACTCGCTGGCTGGACGTTGAGGACAAGAATCCCCCGGGCCCCTTCGGGACGAGCCAGGCGATTCACTCGTTCTCCCCAGTCGAGAGTCAGGATGGATGGTGGTACCTCGCCGGCGACTTTGGCTCTGCTCCGGCCGGTGCGCTATCAGAGTTCATTGAGCTTCTGGCAGGCCAGGGCATGACCCGTATCGTTATCAGGGGCGGTCGGTGAGCTTCTTCCGAGGTGCTGTCTTGAGCCCAGCGTCGCGCTGCGGGTTACGGCAGAATCCGGCCAAGAGCGGAAATGCGCATGCGAACAGAGTTGCCACGAACCGGTCATCCCAAAACACTTGAGGGTGGAATATGCCGTCAGTCTTGATTCGTCTTGACCCCGGCCGTATGGAGAACCCAGATACTGATCTTCGATACGTTGTGCCTAATCGCTTGGCTGAGGTTTCGAGCGGAATTCTGACGGACAGCGGCTTTGACTACGAAGAGGGAACTGATGCAATGCTCATCTATCTGTCCACCGAAAACCTGGATGCAGCACTCCCCTTCGTGATCGAACTCCTAGAGAACGAAATGATCTATGAGAACCGGCTGGCCGATTCAGCCACAGTCGGAACTTCACCGCTTGATGAGGCGGAGCGCCCTGCCGACTTCGCGGTCGTCTACCCAAATGCCGAAGCTGGCGCACATATGGGTTGAGGCCGCAGTCGGCCAATACCGGAAGTTCGTCCCCGCTCTCCAGTTCGCTATCCAACGACCATCGCGATGCAGTTCTTGTTCGAAATCGAAGACGTGTTTGACATCGGCGGCCGCGGATATGTGCTCGTGCCGGGCGTCCCGGATGCGTTTCGACGCGACGTGAAGACGGGCGAGCAGCTTCTCATCGTGACTCCCCAGGGCGCGTACGTTCGAACGAACGTCGCCGCTTTCGAAATGATTAGCCGCGGGCGGCCCATGGTTCACGCGCCGTTCTCCTTGCCCCGAGCGGTCAACAAGGCGAGTCTCCCCGTCGGGTCGAAGGTTTACCTTCTCGACGCCACCGACGTCTGACGGCCAGACGCGGTCGCTCAGGTACAACGAAGAATATTTCCTCAACTGCGCCCCATGAACACCCCAAACGGCAAAGTGCCGCAGCGAAAGTCCGAATGTACGGGTGCAATCGAACCTTCAAGCCATCAATAACTGAATGCCTGGCATATTGGGGGCGTCCATGTACGGAAGTTCGTCACGACCGCTCAAATTCTCCGACTCAGGACCCCTGCCGGGCAGCGGCGGCGCCGAGCAGCGCATCCGTGACGTCGTCCGCGAACCGATAGCGCCCCTCTCCGATCAGGACGATGTCCGAACCGTTGGGGTCAGGCCGCGCAGGCGGCAGGCCATGTGCGCACAAGGCCTTTGCGCAGCCAACCCAGTCGCCGCCTTCGACCGGTTCGTTGAGCGACGCCCAGGACAGGCTGCCGCAGGCGTTGTCGCCGAAGCCGTGCAGCGTCCGCCAATCGGCGCCGTGCTCCAGCAGAAAGTGCGTGAGAGCTGCATCACCACGAAAAACGGCGTGGTTGAGCGCCGAGGCATCGATGTCGCCACCGCGGATCTCCAGCGGCCAACCGCAGGCCACCATTGCCTTGACGGCGTCGACGCAGCCTTGCGCAGCGAGTTCGGGAAGCATGCGCAGCCGGGCATCGTCCAGTGCGTCGATCACGCCCGGATGGATCTGCTGAATTGCGCGCGCCGATTCCGCGTCGCCGCGCGCGCAGGCAGCCACAAAGGCTTCGTCCGCTGCCAGCGGCTCACGGCCTGCGCCTGCGCCTGCACGCTCCAGGAGTCCGGCAACGTCCGCTCGCCCGAAGCGAAGCGCCAGCGTGTGGGCCGGCACGCCGTCCGATGTGCACACGTCCGCCCTCGCGCCCGCCGCAAGCAAGGCCTCGACGTGGACAAGCGAGCGGCGGCGGCGTATAGCCCACAACAATGGCGATCTCCACTCGGATGTAGGCGCACCCAGCGGTGCCTCGTTGGGATCGCCACCGTGATCGAGCAACAGTTGCAACGCGCTCGCGTCGTCGAGATCGAGCGCGCGATACATCGCGTTCGAGCCGGCAATGCGCGCGCCGGCATCGAGCAGGAGCATGGTGCACGCGGGCGCTTCGAGTGAGTGGTAGAGAGACTCGCCGTCGTTGGGATCCGCACCGGCGTCGAGCAGAAGCCGGGTCAGCTCCGGATCGAAGGCCTTGCCCGCGGCGCCGTAGAGCGCCGACAGCCGCTCGGTGGCCGAAGGCGCCTCGAGCGAAGCCGGAGGCCAACG
>NZ_JBBCBV010000019.1:0-84551 GCF_037204045.1 Variovorax sp. CCNWLW225
CACGCAGCGAAATAAAGGAGGAGGGGCGCAGCCCCGGGGGACATTCGCGGAGGGGAGTACCCGGTGGCCTGTGCACAAGCCCTGAACAGCAGCGCCAAGAACAATGACGCCCTGAACAAAGCCCCCCATAACGCACAAAGCGATCAACCACAGATGGCAAGAAACATAGAGATCAAGGCCCGCATCGACAGTGTGGAACGCGTTGCCCAATTGGCAGCCCAACTCGCCGATTCAGGACCCATCGAAATCGCACAGGACGACACCTTCTTCCGCTGCGAGAACAGCGCAGACCGTCTCAAGCTGCGCACCTTCGCGCCCGATCGCGCCGAGTTGATCTTCTATCGCCGTGCGAACAGCAGCGGCCCGAAGGAATCGTTCTATTTGATCTCGCCCACCACCACGCCCGACACGCTGCGCGAATCGCTCACGCTTGCCTGGGGCCAGGCCGGCCGTGTGCGCAAGCAGCGCCGGCTCTTCATCGTGGGCCGCACGCGCGTGCACCTCGACCGTGTGGAAGGGCTCGGCGAATTCCTCGAGCTTGAAGTGGTCCTGAAAGAAGGCGAACCCGCCGAGGCTGGTGTGGCCGAGGCCCATGCGCTCATGGCGCAACTCGGCATCGCGTCCGACCAACTGGTGCAGGGCGCCTACGTCGATCTGCTGCAGCAGGCCGCCTGAGCGCTGTCGTCAGCGCCAGCCCGCGGCCTTGAGCTGGTTTGCGAGCTGCTCCGCGACTTTGGCGTAGCCCTGCGCGTTGGCATGAATGCGATCGGAGCGCAGCGACGTGTCCGACAGCACGCTCGAATACACATTGGCAACCAGCAGCGCCTGCCCCGACTTCGCAACTTCCTCGTAGAACGGTGCATCGCTCAGCGAGCCTACAGCCGCGCGCATCGCATCGGGCGCCGGCGTGGCAAGCAGCGCGACATAAGGCGTGTGCGCGCGTGCCTGGCTCACAAGCGACGCGAGGTTCTCGCGCGTGGCCGAGGGCGACACGCCGCGCAGCATGTCGTTGCCCCCGATGCCGATCAGGATCGCGTCATAGCTTTCCGCGGCCAGCAGCGCCGGCAAACGCTCCAGCGCTCCTGCCGACGTGTCGCCGTTGATGCCCGCGTTCTCGATCTGCCAGCCGGTGAGCTCACCCAGTTTCACGGGCCAAGCCGCGCCGGGCGGTGCGCCGTAGCCGAAAGTCAGGCTGTCGCCCAGGGCGAGCACGCGGGCATCCGATTTCAACGCGGCGGTGGAAGGCTTGCGCTTGCCGCAGGCGGCCAGGAGGGCGGCTGCGGGCGCGCCGGCCAGCAGGTGGAGGAGGTGTCGTCGCTTCATGCTGCGCGCGAGCTTAAACGCAGTCGAGGAGGAACCGCGAACATGCGCCGCCCCGTTCAATCGGGACGTTTGAAGAACCGGTACAGGCCGGCAACCACCATCACGGCGCCCAGGAACGCGACGGCCGTCTGGCCGCCCTCGTAGCCGCCCACGCCAGCGGGCGGGCCCGTCATGAACCACCGCAGGAGCATGCCTCCACCCCAGATTACGCCGATGGCACCGATGATCTTGTCGCGCATATGTGATTGATGGCGCCTCCAGCGCCTGATGATCTGTATTTGCATTGTCCCCAAAGCCCTCACGCTCGGCGCAAATCACCTATGCAAGACCGGGATTGAAGGACAACGCGCCGCCCGGATACCAGCGCTTACGCGATTTCACCTGACGGCGACCTGATGTGCTCCGGGCAGACACAAGCGCCACTGACAATGGACTCGTCATCAACACGAAGGAGTTCCAGATGATCATCAAGTCAAAGAGCATGGCCGTCGCTGCTGCGGCGCTCGCGATGTGCATGGCCGCGGGAAGCGCCTTCGCGCAAGACCGTGGCCACGATCGCGGTCATGACCGCGGCGACGACCGAGGCAATGGCCGCTATGAACAACAGCATCGCCAGTTCGATCGGCACGACAACCGGCGCGGCGACCGCAGTGA
This sequence comes from Variovorax sp. CCNWLW225, assembly GCF_037204045.1. NCBI lineage: Bacteria > Pseudomonadati > Pseudomonadota > Betaproteobacteria > Burkholderiales > Comamonadaceae > Variovorax > Variovorax sp. CCNWLW225. The sequence goes on from NZ_JBBCBV010000019.1 coordinate 1,978, forward strand.
CCGCGGCGATCGCTACAGCCGTGAGGACTATCGTGCGGGCCGCCACTTCGACCGCCGCGGTTATCCGCAACCGCATACCGAATGGCGCCGCGGTGGACGCGTGCCCCACGAGTACCGTGGCCGCAACTACGTGGTGAACGACTACCGTGCCTATCAACTGCAGGCGCCGCCCCGCGGCTACCAGTGGGTGGGTGTGGGCGGCGACTATGTGCTCGCGGCCATTGCCACCGGATTGATCGCGCAGATCATCGTGGGCAACCAGTAAGCGCCAAGCGCTCAAGCCTTCGCCATGCGCGGGCTTGAATGAAGAGAAGACCGTCGCAGGAACCTCCTGCGGCGGTCTTTTCGTTTTGCGAGGAGCGAAGCTCTCAGGCCGTGACGGTGGGCAGCGACTGGGCGCACACATTGCGCCCGGTAATGGTGAGCCGCAGGCCGCCGCCATGCCATTCGAGCCAGTTAAGACTCACATACGCTTCGATGTCGCTGTCGTCGATGCGGTCGGCTTGGCGGCTTTGCAGCAGCTCCACGGTGGCGGGCAACGCCCGTCTCAGCCGCTCACGCCGTTCGGCGGCGTCGGCCGCCTTGAGGGCGGCCTTGGTTTGCTGTTGCTGCTGCGGGGTCGATGCCATTGCTGATCCGTTCCGGGAAGCCAAGGAATTAACCCGAATGTACGCTCCCTGTGTGAAGCCTCATGCTTCTTTTTTAAACCTGTTGCTCGGAGCGTCGAATACGTTGCATCCGCGCTAGATTTCGTAGTGCGACCCCTTCGCTTCGCCGCCCAGAGCCTTTTCGACGACGGCTCGCGTCAACGTGGGTGCGAACGATTCGATGAACGCGTAGACGTACTTGCGCAGGTAGTTGCCGCGCCGCACGGCAAGCTTGGTCAGGTTGATGCCGAAGAGCCGGCCCGCATCGAGTGCGCGCAGCTGCGTGTCGCGCTCGGCCTCGTAGGCCACGCCGGCCACGATGCCCACGCCCATGCCCAATTGCACGTAGGTCTTGATCACGTCGGCGTCCATGGCCGACAGCACGATGTTGGGCGAGAGCCCGCGCTGCGCAAAGGCCTCGTCGATGCGCGAGCGGCCAGTAAAGCCGGTGTCGTAGGTAATGAGCGGAAAGCGCGCCAGCGCCTCCAGCGTCAATGGCGCGTCGAGCAGCGCATGGCCCGGCGGCACCACCACCGAGTGCGTCCAGCGGTAGCAGGGCAGGGCCACCAGCTGGGGGTAATCGCCGAGCGCTTCCGTTGCAATACCCACGTCGGCTTCGCCGTCGATCAGCATCTGCGCAATCTGCTTGGGCGAGCCCTGGTGCAGGTGCAGTTTCACGTTGGGAAACTGCGCGCGAAATTCCTGCACCGCCACCGGCATTGCATAGCGCGCCTGCGAGTGCGTGGCCGCCACCGAGAGCAGGCCACTCTGCTGCGCCACGAACTCCTGTCCTGCATGCCGCAGGTTGCTGCTCTCCATCAGCATGCGTTCGATGATCGGCAGCACATGGCCGCCTGGCTCCGTGAGCCCGGTAAGCCGCTTGCCTGCGCGCACGAACAACTCGATGCCCAGTTCTTCCTCCAGCTCGCGGATCTGCCGGCTCACGCCCGGCTGGGAGGTGTGCAGCGTGTTGGCAACCTCGGTCAGGTTGAAGCCGCAACGAACGGCCTCGCGTACCGAGCGCAGTTGTTGGAAGTTCATCTGGCGCGAAGGGATCCGAGAGAGGACGAGAGAGGGAAAACGGTGACAGGCCCGCAGCGGACCGCCCGGCGATTCTCGGCAGAAGCGCTTATGCGGGGAACGATGCGTTTGTTGGTTTCACATGAGCAAATCATCTTTGCGGGCCTGCTGTATTGCGTCCGCAGGCCCGATTTGCAATTTCGCACGCATGTGCTAAAGTAGGTGCCATGGACGCCAAGACCCAGAAAAGCGAACTCACCCGCACCGCCATCATCGGTGCGGCGATGGACGTTGCGTTGACCGAGGGGTTGGAAGCCATCACGTTGCAGGCGGTGGCCAGCCGCTTGGCGCTTTCCAAGAGCGGCGTGTTCTCCCGCGTGGGTTCGCGCGAGGCGCTGCAGAAGGCGGTCATCGAAGAATACGGCCGCCGCTTCCTTGCCGACGTGTTCGTGCCCGCCATGCAAAAGCCCAAGGGCCTTGCACGGCTCAACGACATCGTCGACCGCTGGATTGCCCGCACCCGCGACATCGAAGCCGAAACCGGCTGCATCTACACGGCGGGCGCGTTCGAGTACGACGACCGCGAAGGCGAGCTGCGCGACCTGCTGTTCAGCGAGGTCACGCGCTGGCGCGCCGCGCTGCGCCGCACCGTATTGCAGGCGGTGGAAACCGGCGAGTTCCGGGCCGACACCGATGCCGCTCAGGTGGTCAGCGAAATCAACGGCGTCATCATCGGCCTCCTGCATGACGCGCGCTTTCTGCGCGATCCACAAGCCGCCGACCGCGCCATGCGCACCTGGCAGCGGCTTCTTTCCAGCTACCGCGCCTGAGCCATCGGACGGGTCGTCTTCTTCGTTTTGTTCGGATCAATTTCGCACAACCGTGCGATAAAAAGGAGCAGCACCATGCTGATCATTGCCCTCTGCCTCGTTGTCTATGTGGGCGCCATCGGCGCCGAAACCGTCCGCGATGCGCTGCGCAGCCTGCCGCGCAGCAACGACGACTGGGTCTGGTTCTGAACGCGGGAGCCCATTGAATGACGAGCACCAGCAGCACCTCTTCGTCCGCGGCAGCGCATGCCGCGCAATCGAACTACTACCGCCCCAGTCGCCTGATGCGCGCGGTGCGCCTCGGCCTGACCACGTCGGAGCGCCTTTGGCCCGCATTGGGCGTGCGGGCGGCCCATCGCATCTTCGGCACGCCGCTGCCGCTCAAATGGCTCTACCGCGCACAGGCACCCGGCGCCGGATGGCGGCGCGAAGCCTGGAGCTTCGAGAACGCGAGCCTCGGGCTCTATCACCTCGCCACGCAGGATTCAGGCGCGGAATCCGCGCCCGTCGTGCTGCTGGTGCACGGCTGGGGCGGGCACGCGGGGCAGATGCTGACGCTGGCGGAGGCCGTGGCCAGTGCGGGCCTGCGGCCGGTGCTGCTCGAGCTGCCGGCCCATGGCCGGAGCGCCGGCATGATGAGCAACGCGCCGCAGTTCGCGCGTGCCATCTCGTACGTGGTGGCAAGGCTCGTGGCAGACGGCCATGCCCTTCGCGCCGTGGTCGCGCATTCGATGGGTGCCAACGCGCTCGGGGTGGCCGCCGCGCAGGGCCTGCGCGCCGAGCGGCTGGTGCTGCTCGCACCACCGGCTTCGGCGCGCGAATTCACGCGCTACTTCACGCACACCTTCGGGCTGAGCGAGAAGACGCGGCTCGCCATGCAGCGGCTGTTCGAGGCGCAGGAAGGCTTCCTGATGGCGCAGCTCGAACCGGCCGCCGTCGGGCCGCGTATCGTGCAGCCGACGCTCATCGTGCATGACCGCGACGACCGCGTGAACCGGTTCGCCGATGCGGAGGCCTACCGCGATGCGATCATGGGGGCGCAGCTGGTGGCCACGCAGGGGCTGGGGCACCGCCGCATCCTCAAGGAAGAGGCCGTGATCCAGCAGGTGACGCGCTTCGTTGCGCGTGGGGACTGACCGAAAGCCAGAGGCGGTGTGGGCCGGGCAGCCCTCCCGCCGGCCGGGCGCTCAGCGCGCCGGCGTGGGCGAGGCGTCGGGCAGTTCGATCTTGATGTCGAGCACTTCCAGGTCGTCCTGCTTTTCCAGGTGAACCTTGATGTCCTCGGCATTGATCTTCACGTATTTGGAGATCACCGCCATCAGCTCGCGCTGGAGGTCGGGCAGGTAGTCGGGGCGCTTCTTGCCGCTGAGGCTGGACCGCTCGTGCGCGAGGATGATCTGCAGCCGCTCTTTGGCGACGCTGGCCGTCTTCTTCTTTTCGCCGAGCAGGAACGAGAAAAAGGACATGGCCTACTTGCCTCCAAAGATTCGCTTGAAGAAGCCCGGCTTTTCCGCATCGACGAAGCGCATCGGGCGGTCCTCGCCCAGGAAGCGCGCGACCACGTCGCTGTAGGCCTTGGCTACGTCGGTTTCCTTGTCGTGGATGGCGGGCACGCCCTGGTTGGACGCCTGCAGCACGCTTTCGGATTCGGGAATGACGCCGATCAGCTTGATGCGCAGGATGTCCTGGATGTCTTCCAGCGAAAGCATCTGGCCGCCGGCCACGCGGTTGGGGTTGTAGCGGGTGATCAGCAGGTGCTCCTTGATGGGGTCGCCGCCTTCCTTCGCCCGCTTGGTCTTGCTGCTCAGCATGCCCAGGATGCGGTCGGAGTCGCGCACCGAGGATACCTCGGGGTTGGTCACCACCAGCGCCTCGTCGGCAAAGTGCATGGCCATCATCGCGCCGGTCTCGATGCCCGCGGGCGAGTCGCACACGATGTAGTCGAAGTCCATCGCGGCCAGGTCGTTCAGCACCTTTTCCACGCCCTCTTGCGTCAGGGCTTCCTTGTCGCGCGTCTGCGAGGCAGCCAGCACGAAGAGGTTGTCGCACTGCTTGTCCTTGATGAGCGCCTGGCTCAGGTTGGCTTCGCCCTGGATCACGTTGATCAGGTCGTACACCACGCGGCGTTCGCAGCCCATGATCAGGTCGAGGTTGCGCAGGCCCACGTCGAAGTCGATCACCGCCGTCTTCTTGCCCGCGAGCGCGAGGCCCGACGCAAAGCTGGCGCTCGTCGTGGTCTTGCCGACGCCGCCCTTGCCTGAGGTCACCACCACAATTTTGGCCATGGCCATTCCTTCTTGTTTCGATTCGGTTGTTGGTTTTTAAGATTCGCCGCGGCCCGTCAGGGAATCGCGTCGATCACTAGTTTTTTGCCATCGAGGCGTATTTGCGCCGGCTTGCCGAGCACCGGGTCGGGCAGCGGCACTTCGTTGGTGCGGTAGATGCCCGCAATGGCCACCAGCTGCGCTTCCATGCAGGTCGAGAAGATGCGCGCCTCGGTGTTGCCGCGCGCGCCGGCAATCGCCTTGCCGCGCAGCGGCGCGTACACGTGCACGTTGCCGTCCGCGATGACCTCGGCGCCAAAGCTCACCACCGCGGTGACCACCACGTCGCCGCCGCGGGCGTAGACCTGCTGGCCCGAGCGCAGCGGCTTGTCGATCACCAGGGTGCCGTTGGCGGGCACCGGCACTTCGCGCACGATCTGCGGCGCCTCGCTGGCGGGCGCCGGGGAAGCGGCCGGCGGTGCCGGGGCGCGCGGCGCGGGCGCCACCGGCATGGCCGTCAGCGAGAGGCCGGCGGCGCGAGCCGCGGCATTCTGGGCGTCGTTGCCCCCGCGCACCGCAATGGGTTGCGTCTGGTGGCGCGCCAACAGGCCGCGCAGCGCCGCAAAGTCGAGCTCGGCGGGTTCCTCGCCGCTCTCTTCGTCGGCCTGGAGTTGCGACAGGTCGATGACCACCGGCTCCTGCTCGAAGAAATCGGGCGAGTCGGCCAGTTGCGCATCGAGTGCCTCGGCCAGTACGGTCAGGTCGGCCGTCTTGAGGATCACTGCAATCAGCGGCAGCGTGGCGCTTTTGAATTCGAAAACCGCCTTGGTGCGCGCGGCGGAGACATCGGCCATTGGAAAACGTCGGTGCGAAAAGCGTTGGAGTCTAACGGGCGCGGGCTTCGGGCCGGCGACCGGCCCGCGCATCAATCACCCGACACAACACTTCTTGCACGGCGTTTCACTTTTAAAAGGCTCAGGCGTTGCGCGATCGGCCCAGCAGTGCGTAAAGAATGATCGCGCCGAAAGTGGCGGTTCCGATGCCGCCCAGAGCGAAGTCGCCGAACTTCAAGGTGAAGTCGGCAGTGCCGATGATCAGCGTGATGGCGGCCACGATCAGGTTCTTGTTCTGCGAGAAATCGACGCGATTGTCGACCCAGATCTTGGCGCCCGCAATGGCAATGAGGCCGAACACCACGATGCTCACGCCGCCCATCACCGGCAGCGGAATCGCCTGGATCAGCGCGCCGAATTTGGGGCTGAAGCCCAGCACCAGCGCAATGACCGCGGCCACCACGAACACCGCCGTCGAATAGATGCGCGTGGCCGCCATCACGCCGATGTTCTCGGCATAGGTGGTCACGCCGGTGCCGCCGGCGGCACCGCTCACCACCGTGGCAATGCCGTCGCCGATGAAGGCGCGGCCGATGTAGGGGTCGAGGTTGCGGCCCGTCATGGCCGTAACCGCCTTCAGGTGGCCGAGGTTTTCCGCCACCAGGATGATTGCCACGGGTGCGATCAGCAGCATGGCATTGGCCGTGAACACCGGCGTGGTGAAGGTCGGCAGGCCGAACCACGCCGCGTTGGCGATGCCGCTCAGGTCCACCGGCTTGCCCAGGCCCATGCCGTTGGTCAGCGCCGCATAGACCACGGTGGCCAGGATGAGCCCGACCAGGATCAGCAGGCGCTGCAGCATGCCGCGCGTGAACACCGCCACCAGCCCCACGCAGAGGAAAGTCACGGCCTGCATCCAGGCGTCGAAGTTGCCGGCCGCCATGTTCTTGACGGGCACGCTCGCCAGGTTGAGCCCGATCACCGCCACCACCGCGCCGGTGACCACCGGCGGCATGAAGCGCTCGATCCACCCCGTGCCCACGGCCTGCACGATGGCGCCGATGAGGATGTAGATCACCCCGCAGGCCACGATGCCGCCCAGCGCCACCGCAATGTTCGCATTGGGCCCCTTGCCCGCGTAGCCTGTGGCCGCAATGACCACACCGATGAAGGCGAAGCTCGAGCCCAGGTAGCTGGGTACCTTGCCGCCCGTCACCAGGAAGAAGATGAGCGTGCCGATGCCGCTCATCAAAATGGCGATGTTCGGGTTGAAGCCCATGAGGATGGGCGCCAGCACCGTGGCGCCGAACATCGCAATGACGTGCTGCACGCCCATGGCGCCGGTCTGCAGCCAAGGCAGGCGTTCGTCGGGCGCGACCACGCTGCCCTCGGTGGCGGCGACTTCGCGCCAGCTGAATAGATTGCTCATGAGTGGTTATCTCCTCGGTAGTTTTATGTGCCTTGTGGGCTTCTTCCGGCCGCTTTTTCGGCCCGCTGCCGCCCGCGTGCCGGGCGCGCGTCTGGTCGCTAGCGCGGCGGCAGCACCGCCATTGTGATGCGCGAGACGCAGGTCAGGTCGCCCGCGTCGTTGGTCATGTCGATCTGCCACACCTGCGTGGTGCGCCCGCGGTGCACCGGCCGCGCGGTGCCCGTGACCCAGCCGCTGGTGGCGGCGCGGATGTGGTTGGCGTTGATGTCCAGGCCCACCGCCCGGTCGCCCTCCGGCGCCGAATAGTGCGCGCCGCACGAGCCCAGCGTTTCGGCCAGCACCACCGACACCCCGCCGTGCAGGATGCCGTAGGGCTGGCGGGTGCGCTCGTCCACCGGCACGCGGGCGCGGATGAAGTCGTCGCCCACCTCCAGAAATTCCATGCCCAGGGTGGAAACGGCGGTGCCGATGTGGTTGCGGGTCAGCTCTTCGACCGAGATCTCTTTCTTCCAGATGCGCATTCGTTTTCTCCAGTACGGATGTGCTGGAAACTATAGCGATGGCGGCTGACAATGGCAGTCTCCTTTGCGTGCTAACTTGCTGCGATGAAGCGCCCCCTCAGACTCTGGCTTGCCGGCATTGCCGCGGTGCTGCTGCTCGGGGCCGGGGCGCTCGTGTGGGTGGTGAGCACCCGCTTGCCCAGCGACGAAGAGGTGGCCGTCCGGATCTCCGAAGCCTTCGAGAAGCGCTTTGGCGTCGGCCTGAAGGTGGGCGGCGCGCATTGGGCGCTGCTGCCGGCACCCGTTCTCGTGCTTTCCAATGTGTCTACCGACCAGCCCCGCCCGATCACGCTGCGCCGCGTCACGCTGCAGCTCAAGCTCAGGGAGCTGCTGAGCCGGGTGATTGCCGTCGACGAGGCCGAGATCGAAAGCCTGGTGCTGCCGCGTGAATCGTTTCGCGCATTTCGCGGCAAGGGCCCCAAGCCGAAGGAGGGCGGCAATATCGTCGCGCTGCCCGCGCCCTGGACGCTGGCCCCGGTGCCGCTGGAGAAGCTGCGCTGGCGCGACGTGGTCTGGATCGACCGGCGCGACATTGCGCTGGCCTACGACGGCGAAATCAGCTTCGACGCCAACTGGCGTCCGCGCCAGGCGCGGCTCGAACGGGCCGGCGCATCGCCTCCCGCCCGGCTGCGCCTTGACCGCGCCGCCGCAGGGCAGGACCGGTGGCGCACCCGCATCGATGTGGGCGGCGGCACGTGGAACGGCGTCACCCTGCTCGAAACGCTGCCGGACGACAGGCTGCGCCTGTCCGCCGAACTCGAGCCGCGCCAAGTCGACCTCGAAGGCCTGGTGCAAGCCTTCGGCCGGCGCACCGCGGTGTCGGGCAAGGTGTCGGGCTATTCCCGGCTGGTGGCCGAGGCCGACGAACTGGGCGCGCTGATTCGCAGCCTGCACACTCGCACGACCTTCTCGGTGCGCCCCGCGACGCTCACCGGGCTGGACCTGGCCAAGACGGTGCTCACCGCCGGCACCGATCGCAGCGGCACCACGCCGCTCGACGAGCTCACCGGCACTCTCGACACCCAGGGCACCGAGGACGGCATCGTGCTGCGCTACACCAACCTCAAGGCGCGCTCGGGCGTGCTCACCGCCAGCGGCAACCTGCGGTTCTTCAACCGCAAGCTGGACGGCGAGCTGGCCGTCGATATCGTCGACGGCGTGGTGGGCATGCCGCTCAAGATCGGCGGCACCGCCAGCAATCCCGAGATTTCGCTGACCGGCGGCGCGCTGGCCGGCGCCGCGGTCGGCACCGCGGTGCTGCCGGGCGTGGGCACGGCCATCGGCGCGCGCGTGGGGCAACAGGTGGAAAAGCTGTTTGGCGCCGAAGAGCCCGCAAAGAAGAAAAAAGCCCCGCCGCCGCGGACCACCAGGCCACCGGCGGCTGCACGCTGACGTTTCAATCGCGCGGGCGTATCACCTGCAGGTCGTGGTGCGCTCCGGCATGCAGCCGTGCCACGTCCGCCGCGCGGCGCGTGAGCACTGCGCGCTGGTTGATGTAGCCCTTGTCGGTGATCTCGCCCGCATCGAGGCTCGGCGGCTCGGTGAGCACCAGCGCGCGCGTGGGGCACTGCGAAGATCCCGCGCCCTCATCGCGCAGGGTGCGCAGCACGTCGGCGATCCGCGCGGCCAGGGCCTGCGGCGCAGCCTGGGGAGCGGCAAACACCAGCATGCCGATCTCGTCGCCGTCATGGCCGGTAAGCACCACGTCTTGCACATGCGGCGCCAGCATCGACACCAGCTTGACGCGCAGGGTACCCACCGATACCCAGGTGCCGCTCGAGAGCTTGAAGTCTTCGGCCACGCGGCCGTTGAAGACCACGCCACGTTCGGGCCGGTCGGCATCGGCCAGGTAGCCCGCATCGCCGATGCGGTAGTAGCCCTCGTCGTCGAAAACCTCCGCCGTTTCGCGCGGCGCATGGCGGTAGCCCGGAAACACCGAAACGCCCTTCACGCGCATCTCGAGCTTCTGCCCGTTGGGCACGAACTTGAGCTCCAGCCCCGGCAGCGGCGCGCCGATGCAGCCCGCGCCGTCGAGCTTCCAGTGCGCCGACGTGATGGCGGGCGAAGTCTCGGTCGCTCCCCACGAGGTGGTAAGCCACAGCGGCCGCTCTGGCCGCACGCGCTTGGCCACTGCCTCGAGCCGCTGCCACGTCGACGGCGCGAGCGCCGCCGCCGCGTAGAAGGCCAGCCGCAGCCGCGAGAACACCTCGGCCGCGAGCGCGTCGTCCGCTTCGAGAAAAGGCAGCAGTATGTCGAAGCCGCGCGGCACGTTGAACAGCAGCGTGGGCTTCACCTCGCGCAGGTTGCGCACGGTCTTTTCGATGAGCCCCGGCGCCGGCCGGCCTTCGTCGATGTAGAGCGCGCCGCCGTGGCACAGCACCATGTTCAGGTTGTGGTTGGCGCCGAAGGTGTGGCTCCAGGGCAGCCAGTCGACCAGCACCGGTTTTTCCTGCGTGAGGAAGCGCCAGGTCTGCGCCATCATCTGCTGGTTGGCGCACAGCATGCGATGGGTGTTGATCACCACCTTGGGCTTGCCGGTGGAGCCCGAGGTCAGCAGGTACTTGGCGTGGGTGTCGGGCAGCACGGCCTGGTAGGCCTGCATCACGGCCGGCGTTTCGCTGGCCTGCAGCAGTTGCGCGAAGGGCAGGGCGCCGGCATGCGCGTCGGCATTGCGGCTGAACACGGCAACCGCCTCCACGCCGGAGCCCGCGAGCGCGCCGCCGTACACCTTGGCATCCGATGCATAGATCAATGCCGGTTGCAGCGCCTGCAGCATGCCGTGCAGCCGCGACGGGTCCTTGGCCATCCGCGAGTAAGCGCTCGACAGCGAGCAGGCCGTGCGCCCGATGTGCATGGCCGCGAGCATCAGCACGGCATGGTCGATCGAGTTGTCCGAAAGGATCGCGATGGGCTTGCCCTCGGGCAGCTCCAGGTCGAGCAGCGCCTGTGCCACCGCGCCCACGGCCTGGCGCAGCGCGCGGTAGTCGAGCTTGCGCCAGCCTTCGCCGCTCTCGTCGCGCTCCGCGAAAGCCAGCGCATCGGGCGTTTCCCGCGCCCAGCGCTCGATCCATTCGCCGATGCAGCGCTCATAGGGCTTGAGCGCCATCGGCGAACGCAGCGCGAAGGAGCCGTCGTCGAAGTCGATGCGCACCGTGCGGGGCGGGGCGATCTGGCTCTCGTCTAGGAGGAAGTCGTCGTCGGTCATTTCTAGTCGAGTCTGCCGGTATCGGCTTTGGCGCGAATCAGGTTCAACAGCAGGATGTCGCGGGCGGCTTCGAGGTCGGCCACGCGCCGCGAACCCAGTTCTTCGGCCACGCCCTCGGCCACCTTCTCTTTGAGCTCTTCCGTCATCGACGGCGCGCCGAGGTCCTTCCACCAGTCCTCGATCGATCCGCCCAGATGGGCGAGCACATGCTCGATGCCGCCCGCGCCACCCGAGAGGTGCAGGTTCATGAAAGGGCCCATCACGGCCCAGCGCAAGCCGGGGCCGTGCGCAATGGCGGTGTCGATGTCGGCCACGCTGGCCACGCCTTCGTCGACCAGGTGAAATGCCTCGCGCCAGAGCGCGGCCTGCAGCCGGTTGGCAATGTGGCCCTTGACCTCGCGCTTCACGTGGATCGGCCGCTTGCCGATAGCGGCATAGAAAGCCATCGCGCGTTCGATGGTCTCGGCCGAAGTGCGCTCGCCGCCCACCACTTCCACCAGCGGAATCAGGTGCGGCGGGTTGAACGGGTGGCCCAGCACCACGCGTTCCGGGTGCTTGCATTCGGCTTGCACCGCACTGATGGCCAGCCCTGAAGAGCTCGACGCCAGGATGGCGTGGGCCGGCGCGGCCTCGTCCATGCGCCGGAACAGGTCGACCTTGAAGTCCAGCCGCTCGGGGCCGCTCTCCTGCACGAAGTCGGCCTTTGCTACCGCATCTTCAAGCCGTGCATGAAAGCGCAGCCGTCCGGCCGAAGCCCCTCTAGCCAGGCCGAAGCGTTCGAGCGTCGGCCAATGCGCGGCCACCGCCGCGCGCAGCCGCGCCTCGGCATCGGGCGAGGGGTCGGTGGCGTCCACGTCCAGGCCCTTCGCCAGGAAAAAGGCGGCCCAGCTGGCGCCGATGACGCCGGTGGCGACCACCGCCACGCGCTGAGGGATTTCCGCAGGTCGGAGAGTCGGTTCCATCCGCATCGCCTCAGGAGTCCGCCGTGAAGCCGATCTTCTTCACCAGCGGTCCCCAGCGCTCCGCCTCGGCCCGCTGCGAACGCGCCATCTCCTCGGCCGTGGAACCCTGGGCGATCAGGCCGACCACCGCCAGGCTGTCCGTCACCACCTTTTCCTTGATGGCCGCATTGATCGCGGCATTGGCCGCGGCCACCACGCTGGCAGGCGTCCTGGCCGGCGCGTAGAAGCCGAACCACTCCTCGGTGGTCAGCTCGCCGAAGCCCTGTTCGGCAAAGGTCGGCACTTCCGGCGAGAAGGGCGAGCGCGCCTTGCCCGACGTGGCGATCAGCCGCAGCTTGCCGGCCTTGTGGTTGGGAATGAAGTCGCCGCTGGGGGTGACCATGGCCGCGATCTGCCCGCCCACCACATCGGTCACACCGGGAATCGAGCCGCGGTAGGGCACGTGCTTCAGGTCGACCCCGTTGTTCAGGCCCAGCAACGCGCCGATGAAGTGGGGCGTAGAGCCCGCCGCCGGCGAGCCGTAGCTGGCCTGGTTGGGGTTGGCCTTGGCCCAGGCGAGAAAGTCTTTCACCGTGCGCACATCGGGCGGCACCAGCGGGCCGACTGCAAGGCCATGGTGCATGACGGCGGCAATCGACACCGGCACGAAGTCCCTGGCCGGGTCGTAGCTGAGCTTGCTGTAGATGTGCGGATAGATCGACGTGCACGAGAACGGCGACAGCGCCAGCACGCTGCCGTCGGCCGGCGCGCTTTTCAGGGTTTCGAGCGCGATGCGGCCGCCCGCGCCCGGCTTGTTTTCGACCACCGCCACGTTGCGGGTGTAGGCCGAGCCCGCGAGCTTTTCGCCCACGCGGCGCGCCACGCTGTCGCCCGAGCTGCCGGCCGGAAAGCCGTAGTAGATCTTGACCTGCTCGAGCGCCTGGGCCAGCGCGGCCAAGGGCGAGAGGGTGCCCAGCGCGGTGGCTGCGCCCAGCGTGTGGAGGAAGTGGCGGCGGTTGTTCATGGCATGTCTCCTGTTTTTCTGGCGGGTATATGGCAAGGTTCTGCGGGGGTCGATCGGCCGCGTCAACGCGGCGCGAACTCGGAGCGCGGCCCGCCTCTGCGCGGCAGTCCCATCATCTGCCTTGCTTCGGCCGGCGTGGCCACTTCCATGTCGAGCTCATGGATAACGCGCACGATGCGTTCGGTGAGCTGCACGTTGGTGGCGAGCTCGCCGTGGCGGAAGTAGAGGTTGTCTTCCAGCCCCACGCGCGCATGCCCGCCCAGGAGCAGCGCCGCCACGTTCGCTTCGAGCTGCGAGGTGCCGATGCCGCTCACGCCGAAGATGCTGCCGCGGGGCAGGGTGTCGACCATCATCTGCAGGAAGCGCGGCGAATACGGCATCGCGTTCTGGAAGTTGCGGTGCACGTTCATCACCAGGTTGATGAAGTAGGGCTCGTCGTCGTGGCCTTCTTCGATCAGCGTGGTCGTGTCCTGCAGGATGTGGGTGGGGCTGAACACCTCCCACTCTGGCTTGATGCCGCGCGCCTTCATGCCGGCGGCGAGTTCCCGGCCGCGGGTAATAGGCGTGTCCATCAGGATCTGCTTGCCCTCGAAGCTCAGGTTGAGCGTGGTCGCGTCCAGCGTGCACATCTCGGCGCCGGCGTCCATGCCCTTGATGCGCTCTTCCCAGGCAATTTCCCAGCGGTCGCCCGCCAGCGGCTTCACCATGTCGCCATGCACCCCGCCGCCGGTGGAGTTGTTGATGACGATGTCGCAGCCGGCGTTGCGGATGCGGCTGTTGATGTCGCGGTACACCTCGGCGTCGCAGGTGGCGCCGTCGTCCGGGCGGCGCGCGTGGATGGCCGCCACGCTGGCGCCGGCATTCCAGCAGCGCAGCACGTCGGCCGCGATTTCGTCGGGCTGGGTGGGAAGGTGAGGGTTCTGCGACTTGTGCGCCATGCCACCGGTGGGGGCGATGGTCACGATCACTTTGCGCTTCGACGACATGCTCCGGGTCTCCTGGTGTCTTCATTCATGAGGGGCGCGCTATTATTTTTTGGAGGGGCAGGCACACTCAGTCATTGCGACGACATTTGGAGTCAGGGTTTACGCGGCGCGGCCCCTTTTCCGCGCCATCAGGAGCTTTCTTTTCATGTCCACGACGAAGCCGTCCGTCAAGGCGGCATCGCTGACGGTTCCACAGCTGCTTCAGCGCTCGGCCTGGTTTCCGCTGCTCGACGAAGCGGCGCGCGAACGCGTGCTCGACGAGATGCGCGAAGTCCAAGTCGCGGCCGGCGCGGCGCTATGCCGCCGCGGCGATACGCCGCTGCATTGGTACGGCACGCTCGAAGGCTTGCTCAAGTGGTCCATCACCTCCAGCGACGGCCGCTCGGTCACCTTCGGCGGGCTCTCGGTCGGCTGCTGGTTCGGCGAAGGCACGCTGCTTCGCGCGGCCCCGCGATCGGCCGACGTCATTGCGCTACGGCCCAGCCGCGTGGCCCAGCTGCCGCTGGAGACCTTCGAGTGGCTGCACCGCACGCAGCGCGGCTTCGATCACTTTCTGCTGCAGCAACTCAACGAACGGCTGCACTGGTTCATGGGCAACTACGCGGCGCACCGGCTGCTCGACGCCGACAGCCAGGTGGCGCGCGCGCTGGCGGGGCTGTTCCATCCGTGGCTGTATCCGGGCAGCGAGCTGCACCTGCAGACCTCGCAGGAAGAGATCGCGAATCTCTCGGGGGTGTCGCGGCAGCGGTGCAATGCGGCACTGAATCGGCTGAAGGAGGCGGGCTTCCTGCGGATCGAATACGGGGGGATCACCGTGATCGACCTGGAAGGGCTGCGGCGCTTCATCGAATAGGCGCGGCGAGCCGCGCCTGTGTGCCCTTCATTTCGCCGGCTTCGCCTTTTCCGCCAGCCGCTTGCGGAACTCCGTCGTCGTCAGGCCCGCAAAGCCCCAGTCGTCCGTATCGATCTCCTCGATCACGATGTGCGTCCACTCGGGCGGCTTGTTCAGCACGCGTTCAAGTGTTTCCGTGAACTCACGGATGACCTGGGTCTTCTGTTCGCGCGTCACGCCGTCGCGGGTGATCTTCAGGTTGATGAAAGGCATGGTGTGCTCCTTGGATGAATGAATGGTGTGATCACCACTTGCCCGTGCTCATGCCGCCGTCCACCGGCAGCACCACGCCCGTCGTGAAATCGGCGCTCGTGAGGTAGAGCACGGCGTCGGCGATTTCGCGCACAGTCGCAATGCGGCCGGCGGGCGAGAGGCCGTTCAGGAAGCCGTGCTGCTCAGGCGTGTACAGCGGCGTGTCGACGATGCCGGGCGCCACCGCATTCACCTTGACGTTGTGCGGCGCGAGTTCGAGCGCCAGCGCGCGCGTCGCAGCGTTGATGCCGCCCTTGATCAGCACCGGCAACGCGGCCGGCACCTGCTGGTTCGGCTGCAGCGCGATGCTCGCGGTGATGTTCACGATGTGGCCCTGGCGGCGCGCCACCATGTGCCTTGCCGCGGTCTGCGAGGCGTAGACAAAGCCCTTGAGGTTGGTGGCCACCAGCTGGTCGAGCTCTTCTTCGGTGTATTCGACGAACGGCTTGGCGTTGAAGATGCCTGCGTTGTTGACGAGCACGTCGACCTGACCGAAGCGCTCCACGGCGCGGTCGATGAGTTGCTGCGCGGTCGCGCGCTGGCCGATGTCGCCGGCGACGCCGAGAAAGCGTGCCGGGTTGCCGAGCTGCTTTGCCGCGGCCGCGAGCCGCTCGTCGGTGCGTGCATTGGCGACCACGTTGAAGCCGCGTTCGAGGTAGGCCTCGGCCAGGCCCAGCCCGATGCCGCTCGAGGCGCCGGTGATGACGACCGTGGATGAAGTGCTGCTGTCTTGCATGTCGGGTTCTCCAGAAGTTGATGACGTGGGGAGAACTGTATTGATGACGCAGACATAGATAAATCACTAGACTCGCACTTCAATTGATACATGGGGTAATCAAACCATGCAGCGGCAGTTCGGCGACATCCTCCTGGGCAGCATCGAGTTGTTTTGTCTCGCTGCGGAAACCGGCGGCTTCACGTCGGCGGCGCTCGCGGCCGGCGTTACACCGGCCGCCGTGAGCCGCTCGATCTCGCGACTGGAAAAGCGACTGGGCCTGCGCCTGTTCGTGCGCACCACGCGCAGCGTGCGGCTCACCGACGCGGGCCGCTCCTACTTCGCGCAATGCCGCCAAGCGCTCACGCAGCTGGCCGAGGCCGAGCGAGAGGTCATGGGCCAGCAGGCGCTGCCTTCGGGCACGCTGCGCATCAGCGTGCCCACCACCTACGGCCACCACCGCATCCTGCCGCTGCTGCCGGCGTTCCGCGAACGCTTTTCCGACATCCGGCTGCACGTGCACCTGAGCAACCGCAACATCGACTTTGTGGAAGAGGGCTACGACATGGCCGTGCGCGTGCGCGCCCAGCCCGACTCCACGCTGATCGCGCGGCACCTGGAAGATGCAGACCTGGTGGTGGTCGCCACCCGCAAGTACCTGAAGAAGGCCGGCACGCCGCGCACGCTGAGCGACCTTGCCGTGCACGAGTGCATCCAGTTCGAGCTGCCCAGCAGCGGCCGCCGCATCTCGTGGCTCTTCAAGGAGAACGGCAAGGACCGCGAGGTTTTCGCGGACAGCGCCTACAGCTGCTCCGACGACGTGCTCGGCGGCGTCACCCTTGCCAAGAGCGACGCCGGGTTGTTCCAGACCTACCGCTTCGTGGTGGAAAAAGAGCTGGCCGACGGCACGCTCGTCGAAGTGCTCAAGCCCTTTGCGGGCCGCTCGCGCCCCTATACGCTGCTGTACCCGGACGGGCGCCACGTGCCGCTGCGCATGCGGGTGTTCATCGACTTCCTCATGGCGCAGCGGCTGGGGTGAAGGCTCAGCGGCAGGCGAAGCTGGCTGCCGCCTTCACGTCGCCGCCAAGGTACGCAAGCTTCTTCGGATAAGTGCACAGCGGCCGTGCGAGCGATTGGTCCGCGTTCTGCAGCACCAGGTTGTCGGGCGCCACGCCTTTCTCGACCCAATCGGTCAGCGCGGCGAACAACTGGTTCGGTGCCGGCAGCGGAGGGTTGGCCGCGGGGCTCACGCCAGCGAGTCCGTTGACCGAGCCCACGCCCGCGCAATGCCCCATCGCAGGAATCTCGAGGTAGCGGTAGAACTTCTGCGTCTCGTCGATGCCGCCCATGGCCTTGGCCGCGCGCTCGTAGTAGTTGGCCGTGCCCGAGTTAGGAATCAGCTGGTCGGCCAGGCCGTGATACGTCAGCAGCTTGGCGCCGCGGTCGCGGAATCTGGCCAAGTCGAGGTTGTCGGCGTTGATGTTCGCGAAGGCCGCTTGCAGCGCCTTGCCGCGATCGCTGGCGTTGGCCAGTTGCGCATACGACAGCGCCTTCCAGTTGTTCGCACCGTTGCCTGTTGCATTGATGAAATCGGGCGTCGCAATCGTCGGGTCTTGCAGGTTCAGTGCCACTTGGTGCGCTGCAATCGGGAACGGGTTGGGTACGCCGCCCGTGGAGTCCGCGAGCGAGAACCCCGGCATGCCCGGGCTGTTGAGCGCGGTGCCGCGCGTGAGGCCGTACCAGAGCTGGCCCGAGGCCAGCGTGGCCCCGTAGCCCACGTCGCTCGCCGGCGCCGGTGCGCTGCCGTCGCGCGTCTGGCCGTACCAGATCTTGTTGACGGCCTGCGCCTGCACGGTCGTCAGGCAGGCGGCGGTGGCATTGCTGCCGCCGCTGCCGGTGCACAGCACGGCGGTGTCCTGCGTTGGGTCGTACTTGCAGGCGGCGGGGTCGCTGATGAAGCCTTCGTGCTGGCCGGTGAGCGTGCTGTCGCAGGCACTCACCGCGGCGGACGACACCAGCGTCATCTGGTCCGGCGTGAGCGGCGTGCCGCCCAGGTCGCGCTGCATCACGATCTGCGGGTACAGCTCGGCGGTGATGAAGGTGGTCCAGTTGATCGCGCTGTTGCCGGCCAGGATGCCGTCGAAATCGTCGGGGTTCACCTGCGCCTGCATGTGGCCCTGGCGGCCGCCGGTGGAGCAGCCGTCCCAATAGGCGTACTTTGCGTCGCGCTGGTAGAAACCGGCCGCGAGCGCCTTCGCCTTCACCGCCATCTCGTGGATGCCGCGGCTCGCAAAGTCCGTCCAGAGCGTGGTGTTGATGGTGCCGTCGGGCTTCATTGCGAACGAACCGTCCACCACGGCAATGGGCGATTTCGATGCATGCCCCGCGTCGGTCACTGCGCTCACCGAGCCCTCGCCCGCCGCAATGGCGGCCGCGCCGGCGCCGCCGATCTGCGTTTTTGAGCTGATGCCCGCATCGCCCACGAAGCCACCACCGCCGAGCACGCGCAGGCGGTTGTTCCATTTGGCCGTCGTCGGCAGCCACACCTCGATGCCGATGCCCGGCGAGGTGGATGGCGCGTCCGCAGGTCCCGCGTGGCCGGGCCCGACGTTGAGCTTGACCATGCACACGTCGTTGGCCGCCACGGTGCCCGAGGCCTTGCCGTCCAGGTTCAGGTCATCGCCTTGCTTGAACTGCTTCACCACGGTGACGGTGGTGTTCGCATCGGGCTTGAAGGCGGTCTTCAGGCTTTCGTCGCAGGCGAGCGCCGTGGGGGTTGTAGGCGTTGTGGGGCCGGCGGGCGGCGGCGATGTGGGGATGAAAGGCAGCGAGGGCCCCGAGGAGCCGCTGCCGCCGCAGGCCGTGAGCGCCGCGGCGGCGCACATGCCCATGCACAGGGCGGCCAACGCCGAGGGTGCAATGCGCGAAGGGGTGCGCGTGTTTTGTCCGGTGCGCAGGGTCGTTCGGGGCATCTTCTTGTCTCCTGTTGTGTGGAGATCGAATTTGCCTCTCGCCTGCGTCCTGGTCTATCGACAAGCGATCATCGCTTGCGGGATCCGTTCACCTCGCACCGGGACTTACCCGAGCCGTGCGCGCGCGGGCGTGGTGCCGACCAGCTGCTTGAACACCTGCGTGAAGTGCGCCTGGCTCGAGAAGCCGACCGTGTGCGCGATCTCGGCCAGCGACAACCGGCCTTCCAGCAGCGTGAGTGCGTGGCGCACGCGCTGCTCCATCACATAGCGGTACGGCGTCGAGCCTGTGCTGGCCCTGAAGAGGCGCGTGAAGTGCACCGCGCTCATGTTCAGTTCGGCCGCGAGTTCATCGATGCCGAAGTCTTCGCCCAGGTGCTGCATCACCCAGTCGTACACCCTGCGCAGGTCCGCCTGCGAGAGCCGCCCCGGCGCGCGCTTCGCGTTGCGCGCCCCGCCGTAGCGGCTTTGCAGGTAGCTCACCAATGCCATGGACAGGCCCTGCGCATGCATGCGGCCCGACGTGCAGCCGCGCTCCACTTCGTCGCGCATGGCAATGGCGAGCGAAGTCAGCGTGGCGTCGGTGGTCGAGAGGTGCGTCTGCAGGTGCAGCTCGCCATCGCTCTCGGGCATCAGGCTGCCCAGCGTCTCGGGGCGGATCTCCAGCGCGATCACTTCGTCGCACTGGCCGGACCACGTCACGCGGTCGACCTCGTAGCCCTGGTCGAAGATGCACACGCTGCCGGGCCGGCTCTCGACGTGGCTGGTACGGCGCCCTGTGGTCATCGCGGATTTCACATGGCCGCGCATGCAGAAGGCGAGCAGCGGATGCGGGTTGTAGCAGGCCGGGTTTTCGCCGTCGCCGTGCATGGCGCGCACCTCCAGCGCAAAGCCCTGCCATGGCGTGGCGGCCGCGTTCATCAGCATCCTGCCGTCGAAGCGCACGGGCTTGCCCGAAAGGTCGAGGAGGCTGATCTCGCGTGCCATCGCCATGCGCTCCTTCTACATCCCGCTCTACACGCCCAGCAATTCCTCGAGCGCCTTCGGCTCGGCCAGCAGGTCGGCCGACGCGCCATGCCGCACGATCTGCCCCTTTTCCATCACCACCGCAAGATCGGTGTGCGCGAGCACCTTGCGGTAGTCGCGGTCGACGATCAGCGTGGCGATGCCGGTCGCGCGGATCTCGCCGATCACGCGCCAGATCTCGGCCACGATCAGCGGTGCGAGCCCTTCGGTGGCTTCATCGAGGATGAGCAGGCGCGGGTTGGTCATGAGCGCGCGGCCGATGGAAAGCATCTGCTGCTCGCCGCCAGAGAGCTGCTGGCCGCCATGCGAGAGCCGCTCGGCCAGCCGCGGAAAGGTGGCCATCACTCGGTCGAAGGTCCAGGCGCGGCGGCCGTCGATGCCCGCGCGCTCGCTCATCACGAGGTTCTCGCGCACCGAGAGGTTCGGGAAGATGCCGCGGCCTTCGGGCACATAGCCGATGCCCAGGCGCGCCATTTTTTCGGGCGGCCAGCCGGTCACGGTGCGGCCGTCGACCTGCACTTCGCCCGAGGCCGGACGCACGTAGCCCATCATGCTGCGGATCAGCGTGGTCTTGCCCATGCCGTTGCGCCCGAGCAGGCCCACCGACGTGGCGGCCGGTATGCCGGCATGCACGCCGCGCAGGATGTGGCTGTTGCCGTAGTAGGTGTTGAGATCGCGGACGACGAGCATCAGTGGTCCTCTCCGAGGTAGGCGGTTCGCACTTCTGGGTTCTCGCGGATCGATCGAGGGTCGCCCGTGGCGATCACCGTGCCGTTCACCATCACGGTGATGCGGTCGGCAACGCGGAACACCGCATCCATGTCGTGCTCCACCAGCAGGATGGCGTGCGTGGCCTTCAGCCGCGCGAGCAGGGTGAGCATGCGGTCGGTTTCCTCGGCGCCCATGCCCGCGAGCGGTTCGTCGAGCAGCAGCACGCGGGGCTTGGTGGCAAGGCACATCGCCACTTCGAGCTGGCGCTGCGCGCCATGGCTCAGCGTGCCGGCAATGCGCTGGGCTTCGTTCGAAAGGCCCGCCGCTTCCAGCGCCGCATCGGCCGCCGCATTGCTGGCTGCGCAGCGCTGCGACGACTGCCACACCGTCCACGGCCGCGCCGTGGCCGCCTGCGCCGCGAGCCGGCAGTTCTCGTGCACGCTGAACTCCGGGAAGATGGTCGTGCGCTGGTAGCTGCGGCCCACGCCGGCGCGGGCGCGGCGCCATTGCGCGCGCTGCGTCACGTCGGCGCCGTCGAGCGTGATGCGGCCTTCGGAGGCCTCGATCTCGCCCGAGAGCATGTTGATGAGCGTCGACTTGCCCGCGCCGTTGGTGCCGATGACTGCATGGACTTCGCCGACGTGCAGGTCGAGGGTGACGGCGTTGACTGCGGTGAGACCACCGAAGCGGCGGGTGAGGCCTTGAACGGAAAGAAGAGCGGTGGCGTTCATGGTGTTGCTCCTTCCCCCTTTGGGGGAAGGTTGGGATGGGGGCAGGCAGAGCGCCCGATGGTGGCGCCGCGTGCCCCCACCCCGGCCCTCCCCCGGAAGGGGAGGGAGAAAGACAGGGAGCGGGTCATGCGGACTCCTTGGGCGAGATGCGCTTCACAAGACCGATCAGCCCCTTCGGCAGCCATGCCACGAACACGATGATCGCGATCCCCAGCGTCAACTGCCAATGGTCCGCCAGCGGCCCCATCACCGCATGCGTGGAGAAGATCTCCTTCAGCAGCGTGAACGCAACGGCACCGATGACCGCGCCGCGCAAATGGCCCAGGCCACCGAGGATCACCATCAGCAGCACCTCGCCCGAGTTGTGCCACGCCATCAGTTCGGGGTTCACCACGCCGTCGCGCGAGGCCAGCAGAAAGCCCGCCAGCCCGGCCAGCGCACCCGCCAGCACGAAGGCCGCAAGCTTGTAGCCGTACACCGGAAATCCCGCCGCCCGCATGCGCTGCTCGTTCACGCGAATGCCCGCGAGCGCTGCGCCGAAGCGCGAGCGTCGAACCAGGGCGAGGAGCCCGTAGGTGAACACCAGCGATGCGAGCACCACGTAGAACAGCACCATGCGGTTTTCCATGTCGAGCTTGCCGATGGCCGGGCGCACATACATGTAGATGCCGTCGCTGCCGCCGCCCACCTTGGTGTCGTGGAACACGAAGAAGGCCATCTGCGCGAAGGCCAGCGTCACCATGATGAAGTACACGCCGCGCGTGCGCAGGCTGAGCGCGCCCACGAATAATGCATAGAGCGCAGCGGCACCCATGGCCGCGGGCAGCAGCACAGCGAGGTTGCCGCCCTCGTTGCCTGAGGCCAGCACCGTGACATACGCGCCGATACCGTAGAACGCCGCATGGCCCAGGCTCACGAGGCCGGTCATGCCGACCAGCAGTTCGAGGCTCAGCGCGAAGATCGACAGGATCATGACCTTGACGACGAAGTCCGACACGTAGTTGCCCATGAGCGGGCCCAGCACGCCGATGGCAACGGCGCAGATCACCGGCACGAGAAACGCGCCGCGCCGCATGGAAGAAGTGTGCGCCTGCGTCATGGCCGCCTCCCCATCAGCCCTTCAGGCTTCCAGATCAGCACGATGGCCATCAGCAGGTAGATGCCGATGCCGGCAAGGTCCGCGAAGAACACCTTGCCGAAGGTGTCGACAAAGCCCACCAGCAGCGACGCCAGCAGCGCGCCGGTGATCGAGCCGATGCCGCCGATCACCACCAGCACGAAGCAGATGATGAGCACGCTCGCGCCCATGTTCGGATACACCGACGACATCGGCGCCGCGATCATTCCGGCCAGCGCCGCAAGCGCCACGCCCGCCGCAAACACGATGCGGTAGAGACGCTTCACGTCGATGCCCAGGCCGCGCACCATGTCGCGGTTGCTCGCGCCGGCGCGGATCATCATGCCCAGCCGCGTGCGGTTCACCACCCAGTACAGCGCCACCGCCAGCACGATGCAGGCGGCCGAGGCGAAGAGCCGGTACCACGGGTAGCTCATGACGTTGCCAAGCGCAAAGCTGCCGTCCAGCCACGCCGGCACCTTGACCCCGTGCACATCGTTGCCCACCAGAATGGAGCGCAGCTCCTCGAACACCAGGATCAGCCCGTAGGTCATGAGCACCTGCTGCAAGTGGTCGCGCTGGTAAAGGTAGCTGAAGAAGGCCCATTCGAGCACGTAGCCGAAGATGGCCGCCAGCACCACGCCGGCCACCAGCATCAGCAGAAACTGGTCCCCGAACAGCGGCGCGAGCGTGAACGCCATGTACGCGCCGATCATGTAGAAGCTGCCGTGAGCCAGGTTGATCACGCCCATGATCCCGAAGATCAGCGTGAGCCCCGAGGCCACCAGGAAGAGCAGGAGTCCGTACTGAACCGAGTTCAGGCACTGGACAAGAAAGGTGCCGAAATCCACGTTAGATCATCCCGGTAGAGGGGCTGGAGAAGGAGCGAGGCGCGCAGCGCCCGCGATGTTCGGGGGACACCGCGGAACCGGCTTTGCCGGGCCGCTGGTGTCGCCCCCTTGAGGGGGGAGTCGAGCTACACGAAGTGAGCGAGGGACGGGGGTGGGTTGATCACATCCTGCAGCCTCGGGCCGGGTCGGCCAGCCCCTTGGCCGCAATGCTCACCAGCCGGTTCTCCTTGCCTTCCACCTTGCGCAGGTAGATGTCCTGCACCGGGTTGTGCGACTTGCTCATCGTGAACGCGCCGCGCGGGCTGTCGATCTTGGCCTTCTCGATGGCGGCCGTGAACTCGGCCTTCTTGCCGATGTCGCCCTTGGTGGCAGCCAGGCCCACGCCCAGCATCTGCGCCGCGTCATAACCCTGCACCGCATACACGTCGGGCTGCAGCTTGAACGACTTGGCATACGCCACGCGGAACGCGTTGTCGCGCGCCGTGTTCAGGCCATCCGCGTAGTGCAGCGTGGTCAGCATGCCCTGCGCCGCTTCGCCCTGCGCGTCGAGCGTGCCGTCGGTCAGGAAGCCCGGCCCGTAGAGCGGAATCGTCTTGTTGAGGCCGGCGGCCTGGTAGTCCTTGACGAACTTCACCGCGCCGCCGCCCGCGAAGAAGGCATACACCGCATCAGGCTTGGCCGCGGCAATCTCGGTCAGCAGGGCCTGGAACTCGACATTGGGAAACGGCAGCGTGAGCTGCTTGTCGACCTTGCCGCCGGCCTTCTCGAAGCCTTCCTTGAAGCCGTTGACCGACTCCTCACCGGCCGCGTACTTCCAGGTGATGGTCATGACCTTCTTCTTGCCCTGCTGCTTGGCGGCCACTTCGCCCATGGCGTAGGCCGGCTGCCAGTTGCTGAACGAGCTGCGGAAGATGTTGGGCGCGCACATCGGACCGGTGACCGCGTCGGCACCCGCGTTGGGCACGATGAGCACGGTGCCGCTTTCCTTTGCGGCCTTGGCCATGGCCATGGCGACGCCGGAGTGCACGGTGCCCACGATCACGTCGACGTTGTCGCGCTTGATGAGCTTGTTGACGTTGTCGGTGGCCTTGGCCGGATCGGACTCGTCGTCGACCTTGAAGAACTCGATCTCGCGGCCCGCGAGCTTGCCGCCCTGTTCCTCGACGTAGAGCTTGAAGCCGTTCTCGATGGCCACGCCCAGCGCGGTGAAGGTGCCGCTGTAGGGCAGCATCAGCCCGACCTTGAGTTTGCCGGTGCCCTGGGCGCCGGCGGCGGATGCCAGTGCGGCGAATGCAATCGCGGTGAGCGCGAGGCGGGCGGTGCGAACCGGGGTGAGTGGGGTCATGGTGTTTGTCTCCTGTTTTTGGTAATGAAAGAAGTGGTCGCGACGATGACACGATCCGGCTGATCGCGATGCGGGGAATGCCCGCATTCAGGGATTTCGAGCAGCTCGCATCCACTGACGCGCGCCGCGATGCCGTGGACTTGCGCGAGCGTGCCGTACTCGTCGTCGATACCCTGGATGGCCAGCACCGGGCAGCGGACGGCGTCGAGCTCGGCCTCGATGTTCCATTCGCGAAACGGCGGATGCAGCCAGATGCGGTTCCAGCCCCAGAAGGCCGAATCGGCGCTGTCGTGGTAGCGGCCGAGCTTCTTCGGCAGGTCGGTGGAAAGGTACGCGGTGCGGGCCTGCTCGATGTTCGCGACGGTCACGTCTTCCACGAAGATGTGCGGCGCCAGGACGACGAGGCCCTGCACCTTGTCGGGAAAGCGCGAGGCATACAGCAAGCTGATCGAGCCGCCGTCGCTGTGGCCGAAGAGCCAGGGCTTTTCATCGCCGAGCTGCAGTACGGCGAAGAGGGCGGGCAGCACTTCGTGCGCCTGGCGGTGCATGAAGTCGACGTCCCAGATTTCGTTTTCTTCACGCGGCGTGGAGCGGCCGTAGCCGGGGCGGGAGAACACCAGGCCGCGGGCGTTGGCGGCTTTGCAGACCTGTGCGGGAAAGTCCTTCCACATGGCGACGGAGCCGAGGCCTTCGTGGAGGAAGACGATGAGGGGGGCATTGCTGCGTTCGGGGGCGATCCATTGGCACTCGATGCGCACCGCGCGGTTGCGCCATTCAATGGTGGCGAAGTCGGTGCTCATCGCGTTGCTCCTTCCCCCGCTGGGGGAAGGTGGGGATGGGGGCTCGCGGCGCTGGTAGAGGCCATGCCTTTGCAAAGGCCGCTTGCCCCCACCCCAGCCCTCCCCCGGGAGGGGAGGGAGAAAGACAGGGAGCCGCTCATGCCTGCCTCTCCCGCTCACGCAACCGAAACCTCTGGATCTTCCCCGTCGCCGTCTTCGGCAGCTCCTGCACAAACTCCAGAAACCGCGGGTACTTGTACGGCGCGAGCCGCTCCTTCACGAACGCCTTCAGTTCCTCGTCCGTGACCGACTGGCCTTCCTTCAGCACCACAAAGGCCTTCGTCTTGGTCAGCCCGTCCGCGTCTTCCTTGCCGATCACCGCGGCCTCGAGCACGGCCGGGTGCTGCATCAGCGTGGCTTCCACCTCGAACGGGGACACATAGATGCCGCTGACCTTCAGCATGTCATCGCTGCGGCCGGCATAGGTGTAGTAGCCGTCGGCATCGCGCGTGTACTTGTCGCCGCTCTTGGTCCAGCCGCCCTGGAAGGTTTCGCGCGACTTCTCGCGGTTGCACCAGTACATGAGCGCTGCGCTCGGCCCGCGGATGTAGAGGTCGCCCACTTCGCCGTCGGGCACCGGGCGGCCGTCTTCGCCGCGCAGCTCGACTTCGTAGCCTTCCACCGGCCGGCCGGTGGTGCCGTAGCGCACGTCGCCGGGGCGGTTGGAAATGAAGATGTGCAGCATCTCGGTGGAACCGATGCCGTCGATGATCTCGCAGCCGAAGTGCGCCTTGAAGCGTTGCGCAATCTCACCCGGCAGGGCTTCGCCGGCCGAGGAGCACATGCGCAATGCCACCTGCTCGCGCGCCGGCAGCTTCGGCGAAGCGAGCATGCCGGCAAAGCCCGTGGGCGCGCCGAAGAACACTGTGGGCCGGATCGGCGCCGGGCCGCCCCAAGCCGATCCAGCCCCCTCGGGGGGCAGGCGCGAAGCGCCTTGGGGGCCAGTGTCTCCGGTCCAGCGGCGGAAGGTGGCGTCGGGCGTGGGGCGCTCGGCCATCAGCACCACCGTGGCACCCACCGAGAGCGGAAAGGTCAGCGCATTGCCGAGGCCGTACGCAAAGTACATCTTCGCGGCCGAGAAGCACACGTCGTTCTCAGTGAGCCCGAGAACCGGCTTGCCGTAGAGCTCGGCCGTCCACCAGAGGTTGGCATGCGTGTGGACCGTGCCCTTGGGTTTGCCGGTGGAGCCGGATGAATACAGCCAGAAGCCGGGGTCGTCGGAAGCAGTGGGCGCGGCCGCTGCCATCGGCTCGGCGGCGGCGATCAGGCTGTCGAACTCCAGCGCGCCTGCGGGCAGCGCGCCGGTTGGCTGCGAGACGATCAGCGTGTGCACTTCATGCGTGCCGCGGCCCATCGCCTCCTGCAGGCCCGGCAGCAGCGCACCCGACACCAGCGCGGCCTGCGCGCGGCTGTGGTCGAGCATGTAGGCGTAGTCGTCCGGCGTGAGCAGGGTGTTGACCGCGACGGGCACTACGCCGGCATAGAGGCAGCCCAGAAAACTCACGGGCCAGTCGCTGCTGTCGAGCATGAGCAACAGCACGCGTTCCTCGCGGCGCACGCCGGCGGCCTTCAGCGCGGCAGCCAGGCGGAGCGCGCGGTCTTCGAGCTGGCCGTAGCTCAGCGTGCCGCGGTCGTCGATGTAGGCGATGCGTTCGGCGCGGCCGCGGTTGAGGGCGAACAGGTGTTCGGCAAAGTTGAATCGTGCGGGCGGGCTTGTCATGCGTGTCTCCTGGGGCCGTGTTCTTTTCTTCTCGGTTCTGCTTCTAGAGAGGCTAGAGGCCGAGTTGCGCGAGCACGCCGGGGCTCGCTTGCACCGCGCTGCGGCGGTGATAGAAATCCAGCGCGCGCAATCCGCCGAGCTCGGCGCCACCGCCCGCGCGGCCGGGGCCGCCGTGCAGCGACATCGGCATCACGTTTCCATGGCCGGTGTGGGCCTGCGCCACCTCGGGCGTGACCACGTGCACGCGTCCGTGGCTGGGCGCAACCGCAACTGCGGCCTGCGCCAGTGCGGCGTCGTCGCTGCCGTAGAGAGACGTCACCAGCGAACCCTGGCCGCGATGCGCCAGCGCGATGCCGTGCGCAAGATCGCGGTAGGGCAGCAGCGTGGCAACGGGGCCGAACACTTCGACATCGTGCACGCGCTGCGCCGCATCGGCATCGCGCGCGCCCAACAGCACCGGGCCGATGCAGGCGGCCACCGAGGGCTCGGCATCGATCAGCGGCGTGTTGCGGCCGTCATGCAGCACCATGGTCTGTGCAGAGAGCGCTTCCAGCCCCTCGCTCACCGCATTCAATTGCGCGCGGCTCACGAGCGAACCCATGCGCACGCTCTCGTTGCGCGGGTTGCCCACCGTCACGTTGTTGAGCTTGGCGCCAATGGCTTCGGCAGCGGCTTCGTACACCTCGGCCGGTACCAGGATGCGGCGGATGGCGGTGCACTTCTGGCCGGACTTCACCGTCATCTCGCGCACCACTTCGCGCACCAGCAGGTTGAAGGCCTCGTTGCCGGGCGCCTCGCCGGGCAGCAGCAGCGCGCTGTTGAGGCTGTCGGCCTCGATGTTCACGCGCACCGATCGCTCGGTAACGGCCGGGTGCGAGCGGATGACCGCCGCGGTTTCGGCCGAGCCGGTGAATGAGGCGACATCGAAGGGCTGCAGCGCGTCCATCAGGCCGGCCGAGCTGCCGCAGATGACGGAGAGCGCGCCCGCGGGCAGCACGCCCGCATCGACCACGTCGCGCACCATGCGCTGCGTGAGCCAGGCGGTGGCCGTGGCGGGCTTCACGATCACGGGCACGCCCGAGAGCAGCGCGGGCGCGGCCTTTTCCCAAAGCCCCCACGACGGAAAGTTGAACGCGTTGATGAAGAGCGCCACGCCGTGCGTCGGCACCTGCAGGTGTTGCGACATGAACACCGGCTCCTTGCCGAGCTTCGCCGCATCGCCGTCGCGCAGCGCTCGCACGTCGCCGAGCGCGTCGCCCCATTTGGCGTACTGGCCGAGCGTGAAGATTGCGCCGTCGATGTCGACGGCCGAGTCGTTCTTCACCGTGCCCGAATTCGCGGTCGCAATTTCGTAATAGGTATCGCGGTTGGCCTGCAGCACCTTCACGATGGCAGCAAGCAGCCCCGCGCGCTGACGGTAAGTGAGGGCGCGCAGCGCGCCGCCGCCCTGTTCGCGTGCAAAGGCAAAGGCCGCGGGCAGGTCGAGGCCGGTGGCGTCGACGCGCGCGAGTTCGGTGCCCAGCACCGGATCGAAAAGAGGCGTGCCGGCGCCCGATCCGCTTTGCCAGCGGCCGGCGACGTAGTTGGAAAGGAGCTCGGTCATTGGGTGAACTTGATCTGCCCTTCGGGCAAGAGATAGAGAACGAGCGCGCGGCCTTGTGCCACCGTCGGGCGGTGCGCGGTGCCGGGCCCGTAGACGCACCAGCCTGCGGGCCGGCCGTCGAAGGTGGCGCCGGCGCTGCCTTCGAGCGGCATGATCAGGTCGATCTCGCCGTTGGGATGCGTATGGTGCGGCCCCGCGATGTCCTGCATGTCGACCACGTCGACCGAGAAGCGGTGCAGTGCGTCTTCGGCCTTGAATACGCGGCCGTAGCGGATGCCGCCGCCCTCGCGCTCGCACAGCCAGCCTTCGGCCACGCCGCCGATGCAGGCCTGGCGCAGTTGCTCGAAAGTGGCGGTGCCCGCGCCGTGCGCGGCGTTCAGCCATTGGTCGAGCTGTTCGTCGAGCGGCCGGCCGGCAATTTCGGCGGTCAGGCCGGCAATCAACTGGTGAAATGCTTCCTTGCTGGACATTGGCGGGCTTCCTTTTTGGAGGCTGGCTGGCAGGGGTGGCGCCACAGCGAACTTATGAACTACATTGCAGGATCGTTGCGCGTGCAGTATCTTGCTTGTGGTCGAACGATAAGCACCGAGTCAATAGGTGTCAAGCAATATAGTGCATATATGGTGTTTACCCTGAGCGCGCACAATCCCGGCCAAGAACGAGGACTTGCATGAACGAGCATGTAGACGCGGTGCTGTCCACCGCGCACGACGGCAATCACGCCGGCAACGCAGCCGCCGCATCGACCGGGGAGGCCAGGAACCCATTGCTGGCCGCATTGGGCGACCGCGTGCGCAACCTGCGCGCGCAGCGCGGGCTCACACGCAAGGCCGTGGCCATTTCGGCCGGCGTGTCGGAGCGGCACCTGGCCAACCTCGAATACGGCATCGGCAACGCATCGATCCTGGTGCTGCAGCAGGTGGCGGGCGCGCTGCATTGCTCGCTGGCCGAGCTGGTCGGCGACGTGACCACCAGCTCGCCCGAGTGGCTGCTGATTCGCGAACTGCTCGAGAACCGCAGCGAAACCGACCTGCGCCGCGTGCGCCTGGCGCTGGGCGAGCTGCTGGGCACGGCCTCGGTCGATCCGGCGCGGCACCGCCGCATTGCGCTGGTGGGCCTGCGCGGCGCGGGCAAGTCGACGCTCGGCCAAATGCTGGCCGACGACCTGGAGCTGCCCTTCGTGGAGCTGAGCCGCGAGATCGAGAAGCTCGCGGGCTGCAGCGTGCGCGAGATCCACGACCTGTACGGCACCAATGCCTACCGCCGCTACGAACGCCGCGCGCTCGAAGAAACGATCCAGATCTACAGCGAAGTGGTCATTGCCACGCCGGGCGGCATCGTGTCCGACCCCGCCACCTTCAACGAGCTGCTCGCGCACTGCACCACCGTGTGGCTGCAGGCCGCGCCCGAAGAGCACATGGGCCGCGTGGCCGCGCAGGGCGACACCCGCCCCATGGCGGCCAGCAAGGAGGCCATGGAAGACCTGCGGCGCATCCTGAACGGGCGCGCCGCTTTCTATTCGAAGGCCGATCTTTCGGTGGACACCAGCGGCAAGACGTTGGCGCAGAGCTTCCAGGCGCTGCGGGCTGCTGCGCGCCAGTCGATCGGCATCGGCGCCTGAACTGAAGTTTTGAAAAAAAGCGATTCAGGCATTGACTTGCCTGTTCGCATGCAGCATGATGCATGTCATCGGAACCAGAAGATGCATTATTCTTCCGGTTTGCATCTGGCCCCACAGGAGACTTCCGTATGACCGAGACCACGACCCTTCAGGCGCCCCCGCGCGTCGACTACCGCATCGAACCCGCGCAGTACAAGCACTGGAAGCTCAGCTTCGACGGCGCGGTGGCGCGCCTGGTGCTCGACATTGCGGAAGACGGCGGCATTCGCCCGGGCTACAAGCTCAAGCTCAACAGCTACGACCTGGGCGTGGACATCGAACTGAACGACGCGCTCAACCGCGTGCGCTTCGAGCACCCTGAAGTGCGCAGCGTGATCGTCACCAGCGGCAAGGACCGCATCTTCTGTTCGGGCGCCAACATCTTCATGCTGGGCGTCTCGAGCCACGCCTGGAAAGTGAACTTCTGCAAGTTCACCAATGAAACGCGCAACGGCATCGAAGACTCGTCGAAGCATTCGGGCCTGAAGTTCATCGCGGCTGTGAACGGCGCCTGCGCCGGCGGCGGCTACGAGCTGGCGCTGGCCTGCGACGAGATCTTGCTGGTGGACGACCGCTCCTCGGCCGTGTCGCTGCCCGAAGTGCCGCTGCTCGGCGTGCTGCCCGGCACCGGTGGCTTGACCCGCGTGACCGACAAGCGCCACGTGCGCCATGACCTCGCCGACATCTTCTGCACCAGCGTCGAAGGCGTGCGCGGCCAGCGCGCGGTCGACTGGCGCCTGGTCGATGCGGTCGCCAAGCCCGCGCAGTTTGCGGCCGCCGTGCAAGAGCGCGCCGCGCAGCTTGCCGCCGGCAGCGACCGCCCCGCGGGCGGCAAGGGCGTGGCGCTGACCCGCCTGGAGCGCGAGGAAACCGCCGACAGCCTGCGCTATTCGAACGTCGGGATCCAGATCGACCGCAGCAAGCGCACGGCCACCATCACAGTGAAAGCGCCCACCGGTACGCAGCCGGCCGGCGTTGCCGACATCGAGGCCGCAGGCGCCGCATGGTGGCCGCTGGCCGTTTGCCGCGAGCTGGACGACGCCATTCTTCACCTGCGCACCAACGAGCTGGACATCGGCACCTGGCTGCTCAAGACCGAAGGCGACGCACAGGCCGTGCTCGCGTCGGACGCCGTGATGCTCGCCCACAAGGACCATTGGCTGGTGCGCGAAACTATCGGCGCGCTGCGCCGCACGCTGGCACGCCTGGACGTGTCGTCGCGCAGCCTGTTCGCGCTGGTCGAGGCCGGCTCGTGCTTTGCCGGCACGCTGGCGGAGCTGGCCTTTGCAGCCGACCGCAGCTACATGCTGGCGCTGCCCGACGATGCCGAGCGCGCGCCGAAGCTCGTGCTCAACGAATTCAACTTCGGCTTCTATCCGATGGTGAACGACCAGAGCCGCCTCGAGCGCCGCTTCTATGAAGAAGCCGCGCCGCTCGACGCAGCGCGCGCCGCGGCCGGCAAGCCGCTCGAGGCGGACGAAGCACTGAAGCTGGGCCTGGTGACCGCCGCGCCCGACGACATCGACTGGGACGACGAGATCCGCATTGCCGTCGAGGAGCGCGCCGCCATGTCGCCCGACGCGCTCACAGGCCTTGAAGCCAACCTGCGCTTTGCCAGCAAGGAGAACATGGCCACCCGCATCTTCGGCCGGCTCACCGCCTGGCAGAACTGGATCTTCAACCGCCCCAACGCCGTCGGCGAAAAGGGCGCGCTCAAGGTCTATGGCACCGGCGAGAAAGCCGGTTTCGACCTCAATCGTGTATGACCCCCAGTCTTCGCGCACTTCGTGTCGCTTCGCCAACCCCCTTCCAGGGGGCAACGCCAGCGGCCCGGCAAAGCCGGTTCCGCGGCGTTCCCCGCACAGACATCTCTCCAGCAACCCATCGATAAAGGTTTCGCCATGAGCACGATCAACTACAGCGAGAAGATCCCCAACAACGTCAACCTCGGCGAAGACCGCACGCTGCAGCGCGCGCTCGAAGGCTGGCAGCCCAACTTCATCAACTGGTGGGACGACGTCGGCCCCGAGGGTTCGACCAACCACGAGGTGTACCTGCGCACGGCGGTGAGCGTCGACCCGCAGGGCTGGGCGCAGTTCGGCCACGTGAAGATGCGCGACTACCGCTGGGGCATTTTTCTGAATCCGGGCGACGCCAACCGCGAGATCCACTTCGGCGACCACAAGGGCGAGAAGGCCTGGCAGGACGTGCCCGGCGAACACCGCGCCAACCTGCGCCGCATCATCGTCACGCAGGGCGACACCGAGCCTGCATCGGTCGAGCAGCAGCGCCACCTGGGCCTGACCGCGCCGAGCATGTACGACCTGCGCAACCTGTTCCAGATCAACGTGGAAGAAGGTCGCCACCTGTGGGCCATGGTCTACCTGCTGCACAAGCACTTCGGCCGCGACGGCCGCGAAGAAGCCGAGGCGCTGTTGCAGCGCACTTCGGGCGACGAGAACAACCCGCGCATCCTGGGTGCCTTCAACGAACGCACGCCCGACTGGCTCGCGTTCTTCATGTTCACCTACTTCACCGACCGCGACGGCAAGTTCCAGCTCTCGGCCCTGGCTGAAAGCGCGTTCGATCCGCTCGCGCGCACCACCAAGTTCATGCTGACCGAAGAGGCGCACCACATGTTCGTGGGCGAAAGCGGCGTCTCGCGCGTTCTGGCGCGCACCGCGCAGGTCATGAACGAGCTGAAGACCGACGATGCGCAGAAGGTGCGCGCGGCCGGTGCCATCGACCTGGGCACGATCCAGCGCTACCTGAACTTCCACTACAGCGTGACCATCGACCTGTTCGGCGCCGACCAGTCGAGCAACGCCGCCATCTTCTACAGCTCGGGCCTGAAGGGCCGCTACGAAGAAGGCAAGCGCACCGACGACCACGTGCTCAAGGGCCAGACCTACAAGGTGCTCGAGGTGAAGGACGGCCAGCTCGTCGAGAAAGACGTGCCGATGCTCAACGCACTGAACGAAGTGCTGCGCGACGACTTCATCAAGGACTCGGTGGCCGGCGTCGGCCGCTGGAACAAGGTGCTCGAGAAGGCAGGCATTCCCACCCGCCTGGTGGTGCCGCACAAGGCCTTCAACCGCCAGATCGGCGCGCTCGCCGGCATCAAGATGTCGCCCGAAGGCCGCGTGGTGAACGAGGTCGAATGGGCCGCCAAGAAGAACGAATGGCTGCCGAGCACCGAAGACTTTGCTTTCGTGGCATCGTTGATGGGCCGCGTGGTGGAGCCGGGCAAGTTTGCCGGCTGGATCTCGCCGCCGGTGATGGGCATCAACCGCCAGCCGGTGGATTTCGAGTACGTGCGTTTCGGGTAATCGGTATTGCTCCTTCCCCCTCTGGGGGAAGGCAGGGATGGGGGCAGGCAGCGTGACCACGACAAGCGCCGCTTGCCCCCACCCAACCCTCCCCCGGAAGGGGAGGGCTCCAGGAGAACAACATGGACATGGCCGTTGAAGCCGGGGTCATCAAGCAGCACCTGATCGACCCCGAGATCTGCATCCGCTGCAACACTTGCGAGGCCACCTGCCCCGTCAACGCGATCACGCACGACGACAACAACTATGTCGTTCGGGCCGACATCTGCAATGGCTGCATGGCCTGCATCTCGCCGTGCCCCACGGGTTCGATCGACAACTGGCGCACCATGCCTGTGGTGCGCGCGTACTCCATCGAGGAGCAGTTCACCTGGGAATCGCTGCCTGCGGAGCTGTCCCCCGAAGAGCTGGAAGCCGCTGGCGTAGCCGCCGACAGCAGCGACGAAGCCGCGCCGGCTGCCGCACCCGCGCTGACGCAAGCACAGGCCGCCGCCGAAGCCGCCGAGCCCGTCTTCAATTCCGCCCAGTACGGCGCCACCGTGCCGCCATGGTCGGCCGCGCACGCCTACACCAATCTCTTTCCGCCGAAGTCTCCGACGACGGCCACCGTGGTCGGCAACTTCAACTGCACCGAGGCGGGCTTCGACAGCGAGACACATCACATCGTGCTCGACTTCGGCGTGGTGCCGTTCCCGGTACTCGAAGGCCAGTCGATCGGCATCGTTCCGCCGGGTGTGGATGCCATCGGCAAGCGCCACCATGCGCGCCAATACTCTGTGGCCAGCCCGCGCAACGGCGAGCGGCCCGGCTACAACAACGTGTCGCTCACCGTGAAGCGCGTCACCGAAGACCACCAGGGCGACCCGGTGCGCGGCGTGTGCTCCAACTATGTGTGCGACCTGAAGGTCGGCGACACGGTGCAGGTGGTGGGGCCTTTCGGTACCTCGTTCCTGATGCCGAACCATCCCAAGTCGCACATCGTGATGATCTGCACCGGCACCGGCAGCGCACCCATGCGCGCCATGACCGAATGGCGCCGGCGCCTGCGCAAGAGCGGCAAGTTCGAAGGCGGCAAGCTCATGCTGTTCTTCGGTGCGCGCACGCAGCAGGAGCTGCCGTACTTCGGCCCGCTGCAGTCGCTGCCCAAGGACTTCATCGACATCAACCTTGCGTTCTCGCGCACGCCGGGCCAGCCCAAGCGCTATGTGCAAGACCTGATGCGCGAGCGCGCCGCCGACCTGGCCGCGCTGCTGAAAGACGGCGCAAGCCACTTCTACGTGTGCGGCCTCAAGAGCATGGAAGAGGGCGTGGTGCTCGCATTGCGCGACGTGGCGAAGGAAGCGGGCCTGGACTGGGACACCGTGGGCGCCGCACTGAAGCGCGAAGGCCGGCTGCACCTGGAGACGTATTAAGCTGCGGCGGATGAAGTTCGCCGACTTTCACGCGGGGCAGGTCATCGAGGCCGGGCCTTACGTTGTTTCCGAGGCGGAGCTGGTCGGGTTTGCGCAAGCGTACGACCCGCAGTGGTTCCACACCGATGCAAAGGCCGCGGCCGGCAGCGCCTTTGGCGGACTTATCGCGAGCGGCTGGCACACCTGCTCGATTGCCATGCGCCTGGTGGTCGATGCTGCGCTCGCGGGCTCCGAATCGTTCGCGTCACCGGGGCTCGAGCATGTGCGCTGGCCGCATCCCGTGCGGCCCGGCGACGCCTTGCGGCTCGTGGCCGATGTCATCGAGGTGCGGCGCTCCGAAAAACGGCCTACGCTGGGCATCATGCGCTGGCGCTGGCGGCTCTTCAACCAGCGCGAGCTGATGGTGCTCGACGTGGAAGTCACGAGCCTATTCAGGCTTGAAGCGACCGGCTGACGCTCCATGAAGAAAAGCCCGCAACGCCTGGGCGCTGCGGGCTTTCTGGCCGCTAGCGGCCTTCGAGTGCGAAGCGGGTTACTTCGTCACGTCGACCGCGCCCGAGCCCTTGGCCTTGCCGCTGGCCTTCGCGCCCACGCCGGCACCCGAAGGCTTCACCGCGCCGCCGGCCGAGCCCACCGCACCCGTCGCGCTGTTCAGCGTGCCGCCCACCGTGTTGGTCACACCGCCGGCTGCATTGATTGCGCCGCCCACCGCGCCGGTGGCACCACTCACGGCCCCGGTGGCACCGCCTACCGTGTTCGTTGCGTTACCTACGGCACCCGTTCCACCGCCGACCACGCCTCCGAGCGTATTGCCCAGGCCGCCCGCTGCGCCGCTGGTGCCACCGCCGGCATTGCCGCTGGCAGAGGTGCCCGCCGTTGCGGCCGTTCCCGCACCTGCACCTGCACTGCTCTGGGCCGGTGCGGTCTTCACCGCGCCCGACGTGTTGACATCGGCATTCACGCCTACACCGACTCCAACGCCTTGTGCCTGTGCAAAACCGCTCAGTGCGAGCAGGCTTGCGAGCAAGGCGCCGACGACGATGGACTTGTGTTGTTGTTGCTGCTTCATAGGTAACTTTTCCTTTCGATTGAATGGTCGGATGACCAGAACCGGCTTTGGGCCAGTTCGGTCGCTACCGTGACCACACCGGCATATGTCGCCGTGTGCGAAGCAGTCGCTCACTTGCGTGGGACGCCTCCGTCAGCGAAAAAGAGGGCTCGCGCGTTAACCCCGCCGCGTCCCTCGCAGATCCACAACCGTTCGATCCGTAGGGGCAAATCGCCTTCATCTCGGCATGCTTCATTTCACGCAACTAATAATGTTGCATGAAACGAGACAGCAAGCTTTCCGCAGTTCTCCACGTGCTGCTGCACATGGCCGAGACGGACGGGCCCGTCACCTCCGAATCGCTGGCCGTGGCCATGCACACCAACCCGGTTGTGGTGCGGCGGGTCATGTCGGGCCTGCGGCAGGCGGGCTTCGTGAGCTCGGCCAAGGGCCATGGCGGCGGGTGGGTGCTGTCGTGCTCGCTGTCTGCGGTCACGTTGGGCGACATCCACAACGCGGTCGGTTCGCCCGCGCTGCTGGCCATGGGCAACCGCACCGAAAGCCCCGGCTGCGTGGTCGAGCAGGCGGTGAACGCCGCGCTCGATGGCGCCTGCCAGGAGGCCGAGGCCTTGCTGCTCAAGCGTTTCAACAGCATCACGCTGGCCGATCTGTCGAAAGACTTTCATCGTCGCATGACGGGCGGCGGCTTTACTCACAAGGATATTGAACATGCGCTATGACGCTCTTGTCGTGGGCGGCAGCTTTGCCGGCCTTTCCGCTGCGATGCAGCTTGCCCGCGCGCGCAAGAAGGTGTGCGTGGTCGATGCCGGTGCGCCGCGCAACCGCTTTGCCGCCGCCTCGCACGGCTTTTTTGGCCAGGACGGCACACCGCCGCTGAAGATGATTGCCGACGCGCGCGCCAAGGTGCTGGCGTATCCGAACGTCACCTTCATCGAAGGGAGCGTGGCGGGTGCCCATGCCGATGGCGCAGGCGGATTCCACGCATCGCTTGAAGACGGCCGGCAGCTATCGGCCGGCAAGATCGTTCTGGCGTTCGGCGTGCAGGACGGCTTTCCGGACATCGCCGGCGTGCGCGAGCGTTGGGGCACCAGCGTGCTGCACTGTCCCTATTGCCACGGTTATGAGTTCAGCGACCGGCGACTGGGCATCCTGCTCGAGAGCCCGCACCCACCCGAGCACGCAATGCTCATCGCCGAATGGGGTCCGGCCACCTTGTTTTTGAACGGCAACAACGCGGTCGATGACGAGGAGACGCGCGCCAAGCTGCAGGCGCGCGGCGTGACCATCGAGTCCGCGCGCGTCGTCGCGCTCGAAGGGCCGGGGCAGGAACTGTCCGCCGTGCGCCTCGAGGGCGGCCGCCTCGTGCCGCTCGACGCGCTGTTCCTGGCGCCCCGCACACGACCGGGCAGCCCGCTGGCCGAACAGCTGGGTTGCGCTTTCGACGATGGCCCGTTCGGCCCGGTGATCCGCACGGACGCGATGAAGATGACCACCGTGCCCGGCGTGTTCGCCGCGGGCGATGCGGCCATGCTCATGCACAACGCCACGCTGGCGTCCGCTGACGGCGTGATGGCGGGGGTGTCGCTGCACAGGTCGTTGGTGTTCGAAATCTGACCCTGCCAAAACGGCCCCAAAATCCCTCTATAATTCGACTCCTGAAATGCGGGAATAGCTCAGTTGGTAGAGCGCAACCTTGCCAAGGTTGAGGTCGAGAGTTCGAGACTCTTTTCCCGCTCCACATTTCATGCAAAAGGCCACCTCACCGGTGGCCTTTTCTTTTGGGCGCTGCAAAATTTCTCAGCCCCGTGCCGGCAGCACCGTTCCCCGGCTTTCTCCGAACCCGATGCGCGCATGCCCCGGCTTCTCGCACCAGCCGCGCAGCAGCACCGCATCGCCGTCTTCCAGAAAGCCGCGCTGTTCGCCGTTGGCCAGCGTGACCGGGCTTTGCGCGGCACGGGTCAGTTCGATGATGGCGCCGGCCTCGCCAGGCCCCGGCCCCGAGATGGTTCCGCTGCCGAACAGGTCGCCCGGGTTCAGGCTGCAGCCGCCCACTGTGTGGTGCGCCACCATCTGCGCCACGCTCCAGTACTGGTGCTTGAAGCTCGTGCGCGACAGGCGGGAAGGGCCGCTCTTGTCGCTGCGCGCTTTCTCGCTTTCGAGCCACACCTCGAGCCGGATATCGATGGCGCCGCTCTCTCGGTTCGCTTCGTTTTCCAGGTAGTCGAGCGGTTGGGGTTCGTTCGTGGGCCGCGTCCAGGCCTGGCGGTACGGCGCGAGCGCCTCCATCGTCACGATCCACGGCGAGATGGTGGTCGCGAAGTTCTTTGCCAGAAAAGGTCCGAGCGGCGCCATCTCCCAGAACTGGATGTCGCGCGCCGACCAGTCGTTGAGCAGGCAGATGCCGAAGATGTGTTCTTCCGCATGCGCGAGCGGAATGGGCTCGCCCGCCGCATTGCCTTCGCCGATCCACACGCCGAGCTCGAGCTCGTAGTCGAGCCGCGCGCAAGCGTGATATGTCGGCGCCTTGGCGCCCGGCGCCATCGTCTGGCCCATGGGGCGGTGAAAGCGCTGGCCGCTCACGCCGATGGTCGACACGCGCCCGTGGTACGCCGTGGGAATCCACCGGAAGTTGGGCGTCACGTCCCCATCGGGGTTCATCAGCCGGCTGATGTTGAGCGCGTGATCGATGGAGGTGTAGAAGTCGGTGTAGTCGCCGATGCGCGCGGGCACCGTGTACTCGACCTCGGCTTGCGGCACCAGGCATTCGCGCACGGCGTTTCTGGTCGCGATCGGTGCGTCGCCCCGCAACAATGCGAATACCGCATGGCGCAGCGCCTGCCATGCGGCGCCGCCGAGCGCGAAGAAATCGTTCAGCGCCGGCAGCGCGGCGGCTCGGGCCGCATCGAGTGCGAGCCCGTCGAGCAACTGGCGCGCCGAAAGCGCCGCCATGTCGAGCACCTGGTCGCCAATGGCGACGCCGCCGCGAAACGGCTCCGGGCTGCCCGCGCGGCGGAACACCGCGTAGGGCAGGTTCTGGATCGGGAAGTCGGTTCCCGCGGCATTGGCGGTGTCGAGCCAGCTCCTGGCGGCGGCGTCATGCGTGTGGTTGAGCGCAATCATCTGTCTTGACGTCCCGTGTTCAAACCGACGCCATCAGCGCATCGTCGAAGATCGCCACCGCGCGCGTCCAGCCCGCGGATGCACCGCGGATCTTGTGCGGAAAGCAGCTGATGAAAAAGCCCGTGGGCGGCAGCACCTCCAGGTTGTGCAGCTTCTCGATGTGGCAGTAGCCGATGTCGCGGCCGGCCTTGTGGCCTTCCCAGATGAGCGAGGCGTCCTTCGTCTCGCCGTACTTCTTGGCGGTGTGCACAAAGGGCGCGTCCCAGCTCCATGCGTCGGTGCCCGTCAGGCGAACGCCGCGCTCCAGCAGGTACATGGTGGCTTCATAGCCCATGCCCGCGCCCGCCGAGACGTAGTCGGGATTGCCGTAGCGCGAACCCGCGCGCGTGTTCACCACCACGATCTCCAGCGGGCTCAGCGTGTGGCCGATGCGCTTGAGCTCGGCTTCCACGTCCTCTGCGGTGACCACGTAGCCATCTGCAAAGTGGCGAAAGTCGAGCTTCACGCCCGGCTGAAAACACCATTCGAGCGGCACGTCGTGAATGGCGATGGCCGGCTTCTTCTCGCCCAGCGCCTTGTCCATGGTGGAGTGGAAGTGATAGGGCGCATCGAGGTGCGTGCCGTTGTGCGTGGAAAGCTGCACCAGCTCCACGGCCCAGCCTTCGCCGTCGGGCAGGTCTTCCTTCTTCAGACCCGGAAAGAAGGGCTCGATCTGCTCGTACGTTTGCTCGTGCGTGAAGTACTGGATCTTCGGCGCGAAGGCGGGCGGGTCGGAGAGCACATCGTTTTCGAGAAAGATCGAAAGGTCTACAAACTTGCGTGGCATGGCGGGGCTCCTTGCAGGGTATTGATGTTGGCGTGAAGGGTTCGTCAGGGCTGCTGCCAGCGCAGCAGCCGCTTCTCGGCAAAGGCCAGCAGCGCGTTGCTCACAAAGCCGATGAGCCCGAGCAGCACGATGCCGGCAAAAAGATCGCTGGCGCGAAACGCGCGCGCCGCGAGAAGAATGGCCTGGCCCAGGCCGCTTTGCGAAGCGATCATTTCGCCCACCACCGCAACGATGAGCGCAATGGTCAGCGCGAGCCGCATGCCGGCCAGGATGTCGGGCATGGCATTGGGCAAGCCCATCTTCCAGACGAAGGCCGCGCGCGACATCTGCAGGCAGCGCGCCACTTCCGATAGCCGCGGCTCCACGGCCGCAAAGCCGTGCACCGTGGCCAGCAGCACCGGCCACATCGCGCCGAACGCCACCACGAAGAGCACCATGCCGGGATTCAGCCCGAAGATCGAGATGGCCAGCGGCAGCAGCGCCGAGGCCGGCAGTGGGCGAATGAATTCGAGCGTCGGCTGCACCCACGCGCGAACCGCGGGCGAGACACCGATGGCCGCGCCCAGCACCACGCCGAACAGCGAGGCCAGTAGCCAGCCCTGCACCATGCGGCCGACCGTCGCCTGCGTGAAGGCGAGCAACTCGCCGTTGCCTCCATTGGCGTTCGTGCCCGAGAGGTTGAGCCCTTCGAGCAGGCTCGCAAAGGTGGCTTGCGGTGTCGGCAGGAAAACGCGGCTCACCCAGCCTGCGTTGCTCGCAATCCACCACAGCGCAATAAGCGCGCACAGCACGGCCAACGAGCCGAGCCATTCCGTGCCGATGCGTCGGCGGCCTGCCTCGTTCATGGCAGCACTCCCATGCGTCGCGCGACCACGCGCTGCAGCAGCACCATGCCCGCATTGATCGCAAAGCCCACCACGCCGATCCAGCCCAGCCAGGCAAGCATCAGCGCAGGGTCGAAGCTTTGCTGCGCGATCATCATCGCGTAGCCCATGCCGTGCGGATTGGCCGCAATCTCCACCGTCACGGCCACCACCAGCGCCACCGCCACGCCGAGGCGCAGTGCAACGAACAGGCGCGGCACGATGGCCGGCAGCACGATCTTGAAGGCGCGCTCGCGCGGCGAGAGCCCCAGCACGCGGCTCACTTCGAGCAGCCGGGGCTCGATCTGCTGCACCGCCGACTGCACCAGCACCAGCAGTGGCCAGAAGGTGGCGAACGCAACGATGGCCAGCTCCATGCGCACGCCGAAGCCGAAGGTCAGCATCGCGAGCGGAATCAGCGCCACCGAAGGCACCGGCCGCAGCACTTCGATGGACAGCGAACCGAGCTGCGCCGCGCGGCGCGAGAGCCCGATCACCAGCCCAAGTGCGATGCCGAGCACCGCGCCCAGCAACAGGCCGAGGGCGGCGGTGCCCAGCGTGAAGCCCGTGGCCTGCCACAGAGAGCCGTCGAGCGCCGCGCCCATGAAGGCCTTGGCCGCGGCGCTCGGCGGCGCGAGCGCATCGCTGCCCAATGCGGCTGCGCGCCGCGCGTACCACTCGAAGGCGCCGACCAGCACGGCCGGAAAGACGCACGGCCGCAGCCAGCGAAGGATGCCGCGTTCAGTCATGGCCCTGCTCGATGAAGGCGAACAACTCTCGACGCAGGCGTAGATATTCCGGATGCTCCTTGGTCGTGAGCTGGTCGCGCGGGCGCGGAATCTTCACGTCGATCATCCGGGCCAAGCTCGGCCGCCCCGGCCCGGGGTTGGCCTGCAGCGCGATCACGCGGTCGCCCAGATAAATGGCTTCTTCGAGGTCGTGCGTGACGAACAGCACCGTCAGCCCGTCGTCGCGCACGAGCCGCGCGAGCTCGTCCTGCAGGCTTTGTCGCGTGAGCGCATCGAGCGCGCCGAAGGGCTCGTCCATCATCATGAGTTCGGGTTTCTGCGCCAGGCAGCGCGCAATTTGCGCGCGCTGCTGCATGCCGCCCGAAAGCTGCACCGGAAACTTCTGCGCATGCTTTGCAAGCCCCACCTTTCCGAGCACGTCGGCAATGCGCGGCGCACGCTCGGCCGCAGGCACGCCCGCGGCCTCGAGCGCCAGGCTCACGTTGCCTTCCACCGTGCGCCAGGGCAGCAGCGCGCGGCCATAGTCCTGGAACACGAAGGCCACTTCGCGCGAAGGCTCCGTCATCTTCACGCCGTTGCGCCGCACTTCTCCGGCACTGGCGGTGACAAGTCCGCTGGCCGCGCGCAGCAGCGTGGTCTTGCCGCAGCCGCTCGGGCCGACGATGCAGACGAACTCGCCGCGCGCCACGTCGAACGAAGTGGGCGACAGGATCTCGCGCCCGCCGAGCCGGATCGCGACGCCGTCGAAGCGAAGGAAGTCGGCGGCAGCGTTCACTTGGCAATCAGCT
The DNA here is from genome assembly GCF_037204045.1 of Variovorax sp. CCNWLW225. Lineage (NCBI taxonomy): Bacteria > Pseudomonadati > Pseudomonadota > Betaproteobacteria > Burkholderiales > Comamonadaceae > Variovorax > Variovorax sp. CCNWLW225. Next base: position 44,304 of record NZ_JBBCBV010000019.1, read on the forward strand.
TTGCAACGTCGATGGAGGTCTTCAGCATGTCCTGGTCCTTCATCAGGCCGACCCAGTAGCCCAACTGCTTTTCATTGACCGTGGCGCCCGGCGGCGAGATCTGGATCTTCGCGAGCACCTCGGGCGGCAGCTTGATGTACTTGCCGATGGCCGCGCGCACCTTGGCGTCGTTCTTCGGCTGCTGCATGAAGGCCGCGGCCTCGACCAGCGATTCGCGGAACGCGCGCGCGGCACCCGGGTTCTTTGCCACCCATTCGCGCTTGGCCGCATGCACGATGGTCTGGTTGTTCTCCGGCAGGAAGGTGGAGTAGTACGAAGCCACGTAGCCCGCGCCGCTCTCGGTGATGCGGCTCATGAAAGGGTCGGCCGACACCACCGCATCGACCGAGCCACCGCGCAGCAGGTCGGCGTGCTGCGGAAACGACGCCTCAACGAAGTTGACCTTGCGGTAGTCAACGCCGCTGTCCTTGAGCCAGGCGCGAAAGGTCACATGCAGGAACGCGCCGAGCCCGGGCACGCCGATCTTCTTGCCCACGCAATCCTGCGGGTTCTTGATGCCCGAGCCCGCGCGCGCCACCAGGCCGAAGCCGGTGATCGTCTTCGACGTGAGCCCGCCGCCCGCGACCAGCACCAGGTCGAGCCCGCCGTCCACCGCTTGCAGGAACACCGAAGGCGTGGGCCCGCCGATCTGCAGCGAGTCGGACTGCAGCGCCGCGGGAATGGTGGAGTTGAGCGGAATGAACTTGAGCTCCACCTCGAGGCTGCGCTTCTTGAAGTAGCCCTCTTCGGCGGCCACGAAGACCGAGGCGAAGTCCGACACGGCCGTGTAGCCGAACACGATCTTCGGGTTCGATTGCGCGCGCGAAGGCAGGGCCGCGGCGGCCGATGCGGCGCCCAGCACCGACAGCAGGGTGCGTCGTTTCATCATGTCTTTTGTCTCCTGGGAGTGGTGGTTTTCTTTGGCGGGCCCTTCGGCCGCGGCAGCGCTGCACGCAGCCCGCCGACGATGAAGTTCACGAGCATTGGCGTGGCGGCCGGATCGCTGCGCACGTTCTCGCCGTGCGACAGCCGTTCGATGCGACTGTCGTTCAGGTGATGCAAAAGCGCGCCCAGCGCGAACTGGTAGGCCCACGCCACCTGCCCGCGCGTGGCGTGCGGCATGGCGAGGTGCAGTGCGTCGATGTACGCCTCGGCCAGCGGATCGAAGTAGCCGCGCAACACGCGGTCGGCTTCTTCGGTGGCGTGGTAGAGCTCGCGCGCCACCAGCAGCGCGTAGTACTCGCCCTCGGCACTGGCGCGCAGCGCGAGCACGGGACCGGTGAAGGCTTCGATGATGCGCGGCAGCGTGCGCAGGTCGGCCGGGTCGATGTGCACCGCCTTGAGGCCCGCCAGCCGCTCATCGATGCTGTGACTCCAGTGCTCGAAGATCGCGTGGAAGAGCTCGTGCTTCGGGCCGTAGTAGTAGCCCACCAGCGCCAGCGGCACGCCCGCTTCTTCCGCGATCTGGCGGATCGTGACCGCGTGGTAGCCGTGCTTTGCAAAAAGCTTTTCGGCCGCCAGAAGGATGGCCTGCCGCCGGTCGGGCCGGGTGGCTTCGGCCGCGGTGGCCGCAGCCCGGTGGGCGCTTCGTTTGGCGGGCGGGGTCCGGGTGTTCATCGGGCGTATTGAACGTCTGTACAAAACTGTTGAACACACGTACAAACCCTGAGGTCAACCCCGATTGAGCGGCGCGGAATGCGGCATTACGCTCAATGCCATGCTCGCTCCCAACACTCCCCAGATCCGCCTCTACCAGGACTGGCTGCGCGACCAGCGCGGCCTTTCATTCGACACCTACGACGCGCTGTGGCGCTGGTCCGTGACCGACCTGGACGCCTTCTGGCAGAGCATCTGGGACTACATGGGCATGCAGTCCCCCACGCCGCACACCGCGGTGCTGGCCGAAGCGCGCATGCCCGGCGCCACGTGGTTCCCGGGCGCGCAGGTCAACTACACGCGCGAGGTGCTGCGCCATGCCGATGCGGCGCATGCGGCCGGCATGCCCGCCATCGTGAGCGACAACGAGCTCGGCGAAGTACGCGAGATGTCGTGGCCAGAACTGCGCCGCCAGGTGGCTTCGGTTGCGCTCACGCTGCGCTCGCTTGGCGTGCGGCGCGGAGACCGCGTGGCGGCCTACATGCCCAACGTGCCCGAAACCATGGTGGCATTCCTCGCATGCTCGAGCATCGGCGCGGTGTGGAGCGTGTGCGCGCCCGACATGGGCACGGCCGCCGTGGTCGACCGCTTTCGCCAGATCGAACCCACGCTGCTGATTGCCGCCGATGGCGTGCATTACGGCGCCAAGCCCATCGACCGCAGCGCCGTGGTGCAAGAGCTGCGCGATGCACTGCCCAGCGTGCAGAAGCTGCTGCTGCTCAGAACGCCGTATGCCGCGCAACAGCTCACCGCCGATGCGGACTGGCAGGGCACCATCGCGCGCAACGACGCGGAGGTGGCCGCGTTCGAACCCGAGTGGCTTCCCTTCGACCATCCGATCTGGATCGTCTATTCGAGCGGCACCACCGGCCTGCCCAAGCCCATCGTGCACGGGCAGGGCGGCATTCTCATGACCATGTATGCCTGCGGGCTGCACAACGACGTGGGCGCGAGCTACGGCGCCAACAACTTCGGTGAGCGCTTTCACTGGTACAGCTCCACGGGCTGGGTCATGTGGAACTGCCAGCTCGGCGGGCTGGCCTTCGGCTCGACCATCGTCATCTACGACGGCCACCCGGCCGGCAGCAAGGAGAAGCCCGACTGGGCGGTGCTGTGGCGCTTTGTCGCCAAGCACCGCATCAGCTTCTTCGGCGCGGGCGCGGCCTACTTCACCAATTGCATGAAGGCCGGCGTGGTGGCGGCCGAATGCGGAGACCTTACCCGCGTGCGCGCGCTCGGCAGCACCGGCTCGCCGCTGTCGGAAGAAGTGCAGCGCTGGGGCACGGAGCGGCTGCTGGCCGCGGGCGCCGACAGCGTGTGGTGGTGCAACATTTCGGGCGGCACCGACTTCTGCGGCGCATTTGTCGGCGGCAACCGCGAGCTGCCTGAAGTACCCGGCCAGATGCAGTGCCGGCAGCTCGGCCACTCGGTCGAGGCATGGAACGAAGACGGCCAGCCCGTCATCGGCGAAGTGGGCGAGCTGGTCTGCACCAGGCCCATTCCATCGATGCCCCTGTACTTCTGGGGCGACGAAGGCAATGCGCGCTACCTGTCGAGCTACTTCGACACCTACCCCGGCATCTGGCGCCACGGCGACTGGATCAAGATCGGCGAAGACGGCGGCTGCATCATCTACGGCCGCAGCGACGCCACCATCAACCGCCAGGGCCTGCGCATGGGCACCAGCGAGATCTACAGCGCCGTGGAAGGCCTGCCCGAAGTGCTCGACTCGATGGTGGTCGATCTCGAATACCTCGGCCGCGAAAGCTACATGCCGCTGTTCGTGGTGCTGCGCTCCGGCGTGCCGCTGGACAACGCCATGCGCGCGAAGATCAACGACGCCATCAAGACCTCGCTGTCACCGCGCTTTGCGCCCAACGACATCTTCCAGGTGGACGAAATCCCGCGCACGCTTTCGGGCAAGAAGCAGGAGCTGCCGATCAAGAAGCTGCTGCTCGGCCAGCCGATCGAGAAAGTGGTCAACCGCGAGGCCATGGCCAACCCCGGCAGCCTCGACTGGTTCGTGGCCTTTGCAGCGCGGCGCGCGGCTCAGGCCAGCAGTTCGTAGAGCACCATGCGCGTGCGGCGTCCGCGGATCTCGGCGTCTTCCTCGATGCGGCGCGTGCGCAGCCGCCCGCGCAGCGCCTCGAAGGTGGCTTCCGACACCAATGTTTGCGTGCCCAGCTGCTTGTTGATGCCCTCGATGCGGCTCGCCACGTTGATCACGTCGCCAAAGGCGGTGTAGGCCAGGCGGTCGTTCGACCCGAGCACGCCGGCGATCACCACGCCCGTGTGAATGCCGATGCGGGTGCGGAACTCGGGCAGGCCTTCGGCGCGCCACTTGCGGTTGAGCTCGCCCATCTCGGCGTGCAGCTGGAGCGCCGCCGTGCAGGCCTGGTATTCGGCGTCGCGCAGGTCCGCCGGCGCGCCCCAAAGCACCATGATGCCGTCGCCGATGAACTTGTCGATCACGCCGCCGTGCTGCGCGAACACGCGCGCCGCAAGGTTGAAGTACTCCGTCAGCATGCCCACCAGCACATCGGGTTCGAGCGATTCCGAGATGCGGGTAAAGCCCTCGACGTCGGTGAACATCACGGCAATGCGGCGCGGCGATCCGCTGGGCGCCAGCGTGTGGCCTTCGGCAATGAGCCGGTTGATCACGTCGACCGGCACGAACTTGCTGAAGGCCTTGAGGCTTCGCGCCGATTCGTCCAGGGCCTGGTCCAGGTGCTGGATCTCGAGCACCCGGCTCGTTTCACGTGGCAGGTTGTCCAGCTCCAGCAAGCCGATGCGCCGCGCAATGCGCGACAGGTTCTCCACCGGCGCCGTGACCAGCTTGGAGAGCCGCAGCGACAGCAGCAGCGTCGCCGCCAGGAAAATCACGGCCAGCAGCAGCCCCCACAGCACGGCGCGCTGCAGGCCGCCCAGCAGCATGTGTTCAGGCACCCAGCTCACCAGCTGCCAGCCAGTGGACGGAATGCGCGAGTGCTGCACCAGATAGCGCTTGCCCTCGAACGCGATCGAAAAGCTGGTGTCGTGCGGTCCGGCCGCAAGGCCGTCGGCAACCATGTGCTCGTGCAGTGCGCCAAGAATGCCGCCCTTGGCCGGCGCCAGTTCGCGGACCACGCCCGGCACGTCGCTGCGGGCGAGCACCTGGTAGTCGGCGCTCAGAAGGGCGCTGTTGCCCTGGCCGCTACCGCTGCTGAAGAGGCGCACGAATTCGGACAACCGCCCCAGCGACACGTCGCCCGCCACGACCATCGCGCGCTCGCTGCCTTCGTCCGGGCCGCGCCTGCTTGGCAGTGCATAGGTCACGCCCAGCTCCTGTGCGGCGGCAAAAACGTAGGGCTGGGTCCAGATCGGGCCCTTGGCCTGGCGGGCCTGCAGGTACCAGCTGCGTTGCGTCGGGTCGTAGCTGCTGCGGTAGGCCTCGATGCGCGTCGTGCCGTAGCGCTGCCGCACGTCGCCCGGCGCATTGGAGGCCGGCTTGTACTCCCATGTTTCGGTGGTGAAAGCCGGCCCGCGCGAAATCTGCCGCACCGCCAGCGCCGGGTAGCGCAACACCATCAGCATCTGGCCGTCGCTGTTGGCCACGTAGGTGCTGTCGAGCTCGGGGGATTGCTGCAGCAGCGTCCACAGCAGCTCGGCGGTCTGGCCGGAGTTGTCGCCCGCGGGACGCAGGTTGGGCGAGTCGCCGATGGCGCCCACCACCGATTCGGTCTTGGCCAGAAAGGCGAGCACCTTGTCTTCGGTGCGGTCGTGGTTGGCCTTGTGGGCCGATTGCCCGATGCTGGAGACCAAACGCTGCGAGCCCCAGTAGCCCAACGCCACCAGCAGCAGCGATTGGCTCAGGGCAACGGCGCTGACGACCGTGCCCACGTCCACTCTGAAGCGGCGCGGCTTGCGATAGGGGCCGGTGGCCCTTGGCGATGTTGGTGTTGTCTCCACAAAAGCAAAAGACGGCTGCCCCGTCGAGGAATGCAGCGGTCATTTTGCGGTGGGTGCGCTAACAGGTGTCAGCGTAAGTGTGCAGTGCGCTACTAACGCATCGAAGTTTTGGGCAGAGGTGTGCACAATTTCGCGGCCGATGCAACACTTCAGCGGCGCAAGGGAACTATTTGGGTCAGCGCGCGTCGTGGAAAATTATTCCTAGCGTATGCCGCCGGCCCGAGCGCACGCGGCTCACGCCATGCCGCATCGTCACGCGGTAGGTGCCGCGCGTACCCGCCACCGGCCGCTGGTTGACCGCGAAGATCACCGCCTCGCCCTGGGCGAGCGGCACCACCTCGGCGCGCGACTGCATGCGCGGCCGCTGCTCGGTCAGCACGAATTCGCCGCCCGTGAAGTCTTCGCCCGGCCGGCTCAGCAGCACCGTGAGCTGCAGCGGAAACTGCAGGTCGCCGTACAGGTCCTGGTGCAGGCAGTTGTAGTCGCCCTCGTCATAGCGAAGCAGCAGCGGGGTGGGGCGCAACTGGCCCGCCGCATGGCAGCGCGCAAGGTAGGAGGCGTGGTCCGCCGGGTAGTCGGCCGGCTGGCCCATGGCCGCGGCCCATGCGTTGGCAAGAGGCGCCAGCCGCTCGTAGAGGGCGCCGCGCCACCCGGCGAGCAAGGCTGGCAGCGGGTCGGCGAAGTACTGGTACTCGCCCTGGCCGAAGCCGTGGCGCTGCATCACCACGCGGCTGCGGAAGTGGCCGGGCTCGCCGTAGAGCGCAGCAAGGGCGGCGCATTCCTTGGGGGTGAGCAGCACGCCCGTGGTGGCGCAGCCGCGCGCGGCGAGTTCGGTTTCGATGCGCGGCCAGTCGAGGGCCGCAGCGGATTTTTCGGGAGAGTTCGTCGGCATGCGGGCAGTGTGCTGCCGGCGCGGCGGCGGCGCTGGCCGTTTCCGGACACCACTTCCGGCGTGCTTACCCGCCTATATCCACTTGCCGGCTACAGCCACTTGCCGCTGCCGGTCGGCATCTGGATGTTGGTGGCCGGATCGCTGCCGCTCACCAGCGCCCCAATCGCAATGCTCAACAGCGAAATGAAGATGCTTGCGAAGAACGCGGTCCAGAAGCCGGAGAGCTTGAATCCGCGCACCAGCGCGGCCACCAGCATGATCATCAGCGCGTTGATCACCAGCAGGAAGAGGCCGAAGGTCAGCAGCGTCAACGGCAGCGTGAGCACGATCAAAAGCGGCTTCACCACGGCATTGGCCAGGCCCAGCAGAAGGGCCGAGATCACCAACGCGGATGTGCTCTCGAACTTGAGGCCGCGGAAGATCAGGCTTGCGACCCACAGCGCCAGCGCCGTGATGGCCCAGTGCACGAGAAAGGGGGCGAGATTGTTCAGCATGATGTGAAAGGCGGAAGAGGCGGAAGACGGCTCGCCTGGTGGTTCAGGCCATCATATCGGCAGCGTCTCGGGATGAGCCGCGACGTGCCTCGGCGAGCAGCCAGTCGCTGAAGAACTTCAGCAGCGGCCGCTGATCGGCCCGCTCGGGCGTCACGAGGTAGTAGTTGCGCTCGCCCGAGAGCGGCCGCGCGCAGGCCACCACCAGTTCGCCGCGCGCAAGCTCGTCGGCGACCAGCATGGTGGGCATCAGCGCCACGCCCAGGCCGTGCGACGCGGCTGCGGCCAATATGGAAAACAGCTCGTATCGCGGCCCGCCGCGCGCGTTGGGCGCATCGATCTGCTGCGCGTCGAACCACTGGCGCCAGCCGTCCGGCCGCGTGCTTTGCTGCAGCAGCGGCATCTTAGCGATGGCGGCGGGCGCCACCGGCTTGCCGCGCGGCAGAAGCGACGGGCTGCAGACCGGCACCACGTCTTCATGCATCAGCATGAGTGCGTGCGTGCCGGCCCAGTTTTCTACTTGCGCCGGTGTGCCGGCGTACAGCGCGGCATCGAATTCGGCATCGGCAAAAAGAAAGGGGCGGGTGCGCGTCTCGATGTGCACCACCACGTCGGGCTGCAGCGCCGCAAAGCCCTTGAGGCGCGGCATCAGCCAGCGCGTGGCAAAGGTGGGCACGGCCGCCAGCGAGAGCGAGCCGCCTTCGCCCTGGTGCGCCATGGCGTCGAGCGTGTCGCGTTCCATGGCCTCGAGCCGTTTGGTGATCTGCCGCGCGTAGGCCGCGCCGCTTGCGGTAAGGGCCACGCCATGTCGGGTGCGGCGGAACAGCGCCACGCCCAGAAAGGCTTCCAGCGTGCCGATCTGGCGCGACACGGCGCTTTGCGTGAGCGCGAGTTCCTGCGCGGCGCGGGTGTAGCTCTCGTGGCGCGCGGCGGCGTCGAAGCACACGAGGGTCTGCAGGGGTGGGATCTTGCGGCGCATGTATGCCGCTAGTGTATGACTGGGACGATGCCGCTACCAATGGAAACGACTTCGTGCGCAGCCGCAAGATGTGCGTCACACGCATATCTGGGTGAGGATTCATCGTTTGCGCCCGGCCCCTTGCATGGCTAGGATCGGCCCGTTCCCCCTCGGTTTCTTTTTTCCCCCTATTCCGGAGACAGCCACATGGCCGCCAAAGCGCAATTCCACTGGGACGACCCCCTTCTTCTCGACCAGCAACTGACCGACGAAGAACGCATGATCCGCGACGCGGCCAATGCCTACTGCCAGGAGCGCCTCGCGCCCCGCGTCATCGAGGGCTTTCGCACCGGCGAAACCGACCCCGCCATCTTTCGCGAAATGGGCGCGCTCGGCCTGCTCGGCCCGACCATTCCCGAGCAGTACGGCGGCCCCGGCCTCAACTACGTGGCCTACGGCCTGATCGCCCGCGAAGTCGAGCGCGTCGATTCGGGCTACCGCTCGATGGCCAGCGTGCAGAGCTCGCTGGTGATGGTGCCCATCTTCGAATTCGGCACCGAAGCGCAAAAGCAGAAGTTCCTGCCCAAGCTCGCCACCGGCGAATGGATCGGCTGCTTCGGCCTGACCGAACCCGACCACGGCTCCGACCCCGGCAGCATGGTCACGCGCGCCAAGAAGGTGCCGGGCGGCTATTCGCTCAGCGGCGCCAAGATGTGGATCAGCAATTCGCCCATCGCCGACGTGTTCGTGGTGTGGGCCAAGGAAGTCAGCGAAAGCGGCACCGTGGGCCCGATCCGCGGCTTTGTGCTCGAGAAGGGCATGAAGGGCCTCAGCGCCCCGGCCATCCACGGCAAGGTCGGCCTGCGTGCCAGCATCACCGGCGAAATCGTGATGGACGGCGTGTTCTGCCCTGAAGAAAACGCGTTCCCTGAAGTGCAGGGCCTCAAGGGCCCGTTCACCTGCCTGAACAGCGCGCGCTACGGCATCTCGTGGGGCGCACTCGGCGCCGCCGAAGACTGCTGGCACCGCGCCCGCCAGTACACGCTGGACCGCAAGCAGTTCGGCCGCCCGCTCGCCGCCAACCAGCTCATCCAGAAGAAGCTGGCCGACATGCAGACCGAGATCACGCTGGGCCTGCAAGGCAGCCTGCGCCTGGGCCGCATGAAGGACGAAGGCACCGCCTCGGTCGAGATCACCTCGATCATGAAGCGCAACAACTGCGGCAAGGCCCTCGACATTGCCCGCCTGGCGCGCGACATGATGGGTGGCAACGGCATCAGCGACGAGTTCGGCGTGGCGCGCCACCTGGTGAACCTGGAAGTGGTGAACACCTACGAAGGCACGCACGACATCCACGCGCTGATCCTGGGCCGCGCGATCACCGGCATTGCGGCTTTCGCGAACTAAGCACGCATGGCCAAGCCCGCAGCCCTGGACGGCATCAAGGTTCTCGATCTGTCCCGCGTGCTCGCGGGCCCGTGGTGCACGCAGATCCTCGCGGACCTGGGCGCCGATGTCATCAAGATCGAGCGCCCCGGCGTGGGCGACGACACGCGCACCTGGGGCCCGCCTTTCATCAAGGACGCGGACGGCAACGACACCGACCAGGCCAGCTACTTCACCGCCTGCAACCGCAACAAGCGCTCGGTCACGGTCGACATGGCCACGCCCGACGGGCAGGCGCTGCTCAAGCAGATGGCGGCGCAGGCCGACATCGTGGTCGAAAATTTCAAGACCGGCGGCCTGAAGCAATACGGCCTCGACCATGAGAGCCTGCGCGCGGTCAACCCGCGCCTCATCTATTGCAGCGTGACCGGCTTCGGCCATGACGGCCCGTATGCCGAGCGCGCGGGCTACGACCTGATGATCCAGGCCATGACCGGCATGATGAGCATCACCGGCCGCCCCGACGGCGAGCCCGGCGGCGGCCCGCTGCGCGTGGGCGTGGCGCTCACCGACCTGTTCACCGGCGTCTATGCGAGCACCGCCATCCTCGCTGCGCTGCAGGTGCGCGATCGCACCGGCGAAGGCCAGCACATCGACATGGCGCTGCTCGACGTGGGCATGGCCATCCTCGCCAACCAGGCGAGCGCCTTTCTCAACACCGGCAAGGCGCCGCAGCGCCAGGGCAACACGCATCCGAGCCTTGCGCCTTATCAAGACTTTCCGACACTGGACGGTTCGATGCTGCTGGCCATCGGCAACAACGGCCAGTTCGCGCGCTTCTGCGAGGCGGCCGGCCACCCGGAGTGGGCGGCCGATGCGCGCTTTGCCACCAACACGCTGCGCGTGAAGCATCGCGGCGTGCTCATTCCGATGATGGAAGAGCTCACGCGCACCCGCACTACCGCCGATTGGGTCTCGCTGCTCGAAGACAAGGCCGTGCCCTGCGGCCCGATCAACGACATTGCCCAAGCCTTCGACGATGCACAGGTCAAGGCCCGCGGCCTGGCCGTGACGCTGCCGCGCGATGCAGGCGACGGCATCGAAAGCATCACCGGCGTGGCGAGCCCGCTGCGCCTGACAGCCACGCCGCCCGTGCTGCGCCATGCCCCGCCGGCACTGGGCCAGCACACGCGCGAGGTGTTGGCCGAGTTCGGCATCGACGCCGCGCGCTTCGACACCCTGCGCGCGGCGGGCGTGGTCTAAGAAAGCAAGCAGGCAAGCAAGGAGAACAAGCCATGACGGACCCGATACACAGCCCACCGTTCTCGGTGCTGCGCATCGACCACGTCGTGCTGCGCGTGAAGGACGCGGAGCGCGCCATTGCCTTCTACCGCGACGTGCTCGGCTGCGCGGTCGAGAGGCGCCGAGAACACCTGGGGCTCGTGCACCTGCGCGCCGGCACCAACCTCATCGACCTTGTCACGCTTGACGGCCCGCTCGGCAAGCAGGGCGGCGCGCTGCCCGGCAAGGAAGGCCGCAACGTGGACCACATCTGCCTGCGCATCGAGCCCTTCGACGAAGCGGCGATTCGCGCGCTGATGGCCCGGTACGGCGTTCAGGTGAACGGCGAGGTGCAGAACAACTTCGGCGCTGAAGGCGACGGACCTTCGATCTACATCACCGACCCGGACGGCAACGGCATCGAACTCAAGGGTGCGGCGGGCTGATTTCTGTTTGCCGCGGTATTGTTTTTGGCGCTGTTGTTCGTTCAGGGCAGCGCACCCGCCGACGGGGTACCTTTCTCCGCGAATGTCCCCCGGCCTGCGGCCTCCTCCTTTATTTCGCTGCGCAAGGCACCCCATCAGCGGGTGCGTTGGGCGGAGCCGTGGTTGATCAGCGGTACACCAGCAGCGCGCCCAAGTGCACAGGGCATCGGGTACTCCCCGCAGCGAAATAAAGGAGGAGGGACGCAGCCCCGGGGGACATTCGCGGAGGGGAGTACCCGGTGGCCTTTGCACCTGCCCTGAACAGCGGCGGCCCCAACGAGCAACCACCACAGGCTCTCAGCCGGCGCGCCCCACGATCGCCACGCCAAACACCACCACGCCGAGCACGAGGTTCAGGCTCACCAGCTTACGCACCATGTCGAGCCGCCCGGCCGCCACGGGCCATGCGCTCTCGTCGACCGCGCGCCGCAGCGCCCTGAACACCGAGGCGCGGATGTACACGTAGATACCTGCCATGACGATGGCGATGCCCATCATCGCCTCGACGCGCCAGTGCACGCCGCGGAAGCCGCCCATCAGCAGGATCATGGCCACGCCGGTCACGAACAGCAGCGTGACCGCGGCATCCACGCCGACGAAGAAGCGCCGGAGCGCCGCGGCCATCATGCGCAGGCGCAGCGGCGGCTCCAGCGTGGCGACGGCGGCGGGGCGTACCGCGAAGTGCAGGGTGGCCATGCCGCCCACCCAGAAGGCGGCGGCGAGAAGATGAATGAAAAGAAGGATGACGTGTTGCATGGGGACCGATCAGAACACCGAAAGGCGCGAGCGCGCAATGCCGGCGCTGTTGCGTTAAAACTCCGTCTTTCGCATGCAAGAAAGAAAGATGAGGCTTCGATGACCCGCACCATCGCGCAAAAACGCGCCGACTTCCGCGCCCTTCATGAACAGGGCTGCTTCGTCATTCCCAACCCTTGGGACACAGGCAGCGCGCGCTACCTCGAAGGCTTGGGCTTCAAGGCGCTGGCCACCACCAGTTCGGGCTTTGCGTGGTCGCGCGGCGGGGCCGATGGCGCACTCGATCGCGGGTTGATCCTCGACCATCTGCGAGAGCTGGTCGCGGCCACCGACCTACCGGTGAATGCGGATTTCGAGAACGGCTTTGCCGCCGATGCGCAGGGCGTTGCCGAAAGCGTGCGGCTCGCGGTCGAAACCGGCGTGGCCGGCCTTTCGATCGAGGACTCGACCGGCGATGCCGCGAACCCGCTCTTCCCGATCGACGTGGCCGTTGAGCGGCTGCGCGCTGCGCGCCAAGCCATCGATGCGGCGGGCGGCGACACCTTGCTGGTGGGCCGCGCCGAAAATTTCTTTGCGGGCCGCCCGGACCTGGACGACACCATCGCGCGGCTCAGGGCCTATGCCGAGGCCGGCGCCGATTGCCTCTACGCACCCGGCATCAAGACGCGCGAGCAGATTGCCGCGGTGGTTGCGGCCGTGGCGCCGAAGCCGGTCAACCTGCTGGTCGGGTCGACCAGCGAGCTCACCATGCAGGACATCGCAGAACTGGGCGTTCGGCGCGTGAGCGTGGGCGGCGCGCTCGCGCGTGCGGCTTGGGGCGGGTTCATGCGCGCCGCGCGCACGCTGGCGGAAGAGGGGCGCTTCGACGATTTTGCGGGCGCCGCCATGGGCAGCGAGCTCGACGGCTTCTTTCGTCCGTTCGGAAAGAGGTAGGCGGAGAAAAGCTCCGAGCCGGGTCAGCCGACGATGGATGCGCTGCTCGCGGAAATCCGCAGCTGCATTGCCTGCGCGGCCCACCTGCCGCTGGGGCCGCGGCCGGTGGTGCAGGCGAGCGCCAGCGCGCGGCTGCTGATCGTCGGCCAAGCGCCGAGCCTGACGGTGCACACCACCGGCGTGCCGTGGAACGACAAGAGCGGCGAGCAGTTGCGCCGCTGGCTCGGCATTGACCGCGAGGTGTTCTACGACCCGGAGCGCGTGGCGATCATGCCGATGGGCTATTGCTACCCGGGGCGTGGCAGCAGCGGCGACCTGCCGCCGCAAAAGGAATGCGCCGGTCTCTGGCACGAACGCCTGCTTGCGCAGATGAAGCACATCGAACTGACACTGCTCATCGGCCAGTATGCGCAGCGCCATTTCCTGGGCAGTGCCAGCAAGGGCGGCGTGACCGAAACCGTCGAAGCCTTTGCCGAATACGCACCGCGCTTCATCCCGCTGCCGCATCCGTCGCCGCGCAACACGGGCTGGTTCAAGCACCATCCGTGGTTCGAGCGCGACGTGCTGCCGGTGCTGCGCGAGCGTGTGCGCCATGTGTTGGCAAAAGCTGGCTAGCCGGTCTTTCGAACAGCCTTTTTCGGCGCCGCGGGCCGGCGCGGCGGCCTTGTCTCCAGCACCAGCTCGGCCGGCAGCGTGTCGTTCCATGACTCGGTGAAGTAGGCGCGGTCGCTCGGCACGAGTTGCGGCAATGCTTCGCGCAGAAGGCTCAGCGACTGCTCGGCCGCTTTCAGGTCGCCCGCATGCGCCGCGTACCACGCGTGCTCGAAGAGCAGGCTGCAATGCTGCAGGCCCGGGTAGCGCCGGCGTCCCGCCAGGTGGTCGGCCAGCCGCGCCTGTGCCACCTCGACCCAGCGCGCCGGCCAGTGCGCCGCATCGAAGGCATCGGCAAGCGGTCCGGCGAGCTTGGACATGTCGGCCGGCTCCAATGGCTTTTGCGCGCGGAACTGCGCGAGCGTGGGTTGCGACTCTGGGCGGCAATGGCCGCGCGCGATGCGCATCAGGTAAATCGCGTTCCAGGCCGAGCGGCCCTGGCCGTCGGTGTGGCCGCAGAGCCATTCGCTGAAAGCGATCCACTGCACCGCGCGGCGCGTGGTGTCGGCGTTGCCGTCGTGCGCAAGGGCCGGCAGATCGGAGAGGCCGACGCGGTCGAACAGCCATGCGGCCATGCCCATGTTGGCGGCCACGTGCTGCGCCGCGTCGAAGGAGTGCGACTCGAAGGCCGCGGCCAGCGCCTCGCCGAAGCGGCGCAATGCCTCTTCGGCCAGTGCCGCGGCGGCGGGCTTGTCGTCGGTGGCAAGACCCAGTGCGCGCGAGCGGCACACCAGCGCCCAGAGGTTGCACCACTCGAAGCGCACGTCGGGGTGGTGGCGCAGCACCAGCCCGCGCGCCGCGTCGCCGGCCATGCCGCCCAGCAGCGATTCGGCCAGCGGCAGGTCGCGCGCGGTGTAGGCGCACCAGGCCGAGACGATGCATTCCATCGCACCCAGATAGTCGTTGCCCGCCACGTGGTGCGCAAGGCGCTGTTGCTTGAGCGCCTGCAGGCGGCGGCGCGCCTGTTCGTTGTCGCCGAGCCGGCGCCACAGCATCGCCTCGTTGAGCGTGACCAGCGCACGCTGGAAGTCCGTGGCGGCCAGTGTGCCGGCAAGGCGAATCGACTCGAGCGCGCTGGCCGGCTGGGCACCCGCACCGCCGCTGCCCGCTACCGGTGCCATGAGCCTTCCTTGCCTTGCTGCCTGTTGTGAGGCGACCAGCTGTTTCCAGAACGCGGCGTCTTGCAGGTGCACGGCATCGGGTGGCGTCGGCGAGCCCGGCTCGGCCGAAGTCTTCTTGCGCGAACGCAGTCCGAGGAAAGAGGCCACTTCGGCCGAGGTGGCGGCGCGGCCACCCACCAGCAGGTGCACACGCTTCGCCTCCGCCGCGGGCAACCAGAAGGGCCCCTGGCTGCGCCGCTCGTCGTTCAAGAAGCGCGGCTCGCGCTGCGTGTCTTCGCCCCAGCCGACCTCTACATTCCAGGCCTTGAAGTCGCGAAAGGCGCGGCTCACCACCATGCGCAGCGTGCTCGCGTCCGTGACTTCGCCGCGAAGGTCGGACAGCCGCACCAGACCGCCCTCCGCGTCGTGCGCATGCTTCATGCGCGCGAGCAGCCAGAGCGACTGGAAGGCCGCGCGCCGGCCGTCGACCGATTGCGGCGAGGTGAGTTCGATGGAAAGCGGGGCGGGTTCAGTGGGTTTAGCGGGTTTAGACACGCCCCGGATTGAACCTCAATTTTGCGGAGGCAGAAAATAACAGTCTTTCGCTTTCAGTACTTGTGCTCGTCCAGCAGCGCGCTGACCTGGCTGCGCCCGATGCCCAGGTCTCGCAGCTCGTGGTCGCTCATGCCGGCCAGATGCTGCGAGTCGGCGCGGCTGCGGCGGTGCTCCGCAGCACGGCGGCGCCAGCTGCGCAAGGCATGCATCAGGCGTTGATGAAAGGGCGAGTGCGTTGGCGCTGTCACGATGGGCTCCTTGTTGGGGAGCGCCGATCTTGCGGCGATGCATGCTATTGTGGAAGTTGAGATTCCTGACACTTCCAATCAGTATTCCTGATGCGACACCTCAACCTCGACCAGCTCCGTACGCTCATTGCCATTGCCGACCTCGGTACTTTCTCGGCGGCGGCCAGTGCGCTGCACCTTGCGCAGCCCACCGTGAGCCTGCACATCAGCGAACTCGAATCGCGGCTGGGCACATCCCTGGTGGTGCGCGGCAACCGCCGTGTCACGCCCACCGCGGCTGGCGCGGCGCTGGTCGAGCGCGGACGCAAGCTGCTGCGCGACACCGACGACGCCATCGAAGCCGTCAAGCGCCAGGCCGAGGGGCGCACCGGCCGCGTGCGGCTGGGCACGTCCACCGGCGTGGTGGTCGACCTGCTGCCGCAAGTGCTCGAGGCCTTGGGCGTCGGGCATTCGGGCATCGACGTCGAAGTCAGCATCCTCGGCTCGAACGACGCAATGTCCCGGCTGGCGGCGGGCACGCTCGACATCGGCCTGGTGGCCGTGCCGCAGCCGCCGCTGCGCGACTTGGTCGTGACGCCTTGGCGCGACCAAGCCATGATGGCCTTTGTGCCGCAGCGCTGGAAGGCGCCCAAGCGCGTGACGCCCGCATGGTTGGCGGCGCAGCCGCTGATCTTCAACGAGGCCACCACGCACATGTACCGGCTCACCATGGAGTGGTTTGCGGCGGCGGGTTTCGCGCCGCGCGCGCGCATCGAGCTCAACTACGACGCTGCCATCCGCAGCTTGGTGGCGGCCGGCTACGGTGCCGCGCTGCTGCCGCTACAGCAGTCCACCGACGCGGCGCTGAACGAGCGCATGCAGATCTTGCCGGTCACGCCCAGGCTCACACGCCGCCTCGGCATTGCGCACCGCCAGCGTGCCACGCTCGACGGCGCCACGCTCAGCGTGTTGAAGGTGCTGACGGAGTTTCGCCAGCTCTGATTTCAGCTGCTGCGCGTGGCCTCGTTCGGCAGGCCTTCGATCGGGCATTCCGCGGTGCCGATGGTGCTGCGCGTGAACGACTCCACCTGCTTGCGCGCAGCTTCGGGATCGTTGATCCACTGCTTGTAGAAGTCGAACGGGCATTCGGCCACGCCCTTGTCGCCGTCGCCCGAATTGATGACACCGGTGTAGCCGCGGTGCATGAGCTTGAACAGGTGGTTCTGCGACTGGCCGTTCTTGCGCGCATCGCGGATCAGCCCCATGGAAAGTTCGGCGTAGTTGATGCCCATTTCTTCCTCGCCGCATTCGCCGAGCGTGCGGCCGTCGAAGCCGATGATGGCCGAATGCCCGAAGTACGAGTACACGCCGTCGAAGCCCGCCGCATTGGCCACCGCCACGTAGGTGTTGTTCATGAAGGCCATGGCCTTGGACACCAGGATCTGCTGCTCCTTGGCCGGGTACATGTAGCCCTGGCAGCGAATGACGAGCTCGGCGCCGCGCATGGTGCAGTCGCGCCAGATCTCGGGGTAGTTGCCGTCGTCGCAGACGATGAGGCTGATCTTCATGCCCTTGGGACCTTCGCTCACGTAGGTGCGGTCGCCCGGATACCAGCCCTCGATGGGCACCCACGGCATGATCTTGCGGTACTTCTGGACGACTTCGCCCTGGTTGTTCATGAGGATCAGCGTGTTGTAGGGCGCCTTGTCCGGATGCTGCTCGTGCCGCTCGCCGGTCAGCGAGAACACGCCCCACACGTTGGCGCGGCGGCAGGCGTCGGCAAAGATGGCAGTCTCATCGCCGGGCACGGTGGCGGCGGTGTCGTACATCTCCTTCTCGTCGTACATGATCCCGTGCGTGGAGTATTCGGGAAAGATCACCAGGTCCATGCCCGGCAGTCCCTTCTTCATGCCGACCAGCATCTCGCCGATCTTGCGGGCGTTGTCCAACACCTCGGCCTTGGTGTGCAGGCGGGGCATCTTGTAGTTGACGACCGCGACGCCCACGCAATCGCTGCTGCTCGAAATATCACCATGTCGCATGACGCTGCTCCTGAAGGATGGTTGAGAAACAAGAAAAAAGCCCGGCCCGGTGCTTATCCGGTTCGGGCTTTTCTGCGGTGCGGCGGTGGGTGTCGTCGAAGCCGATTGTTCTCAACTCAGAGGGGGCTGCCCATACGTCATTTCGCTGATTGCGGCGGCCTTCAGCGGGGGCGTGCGTAGTCCGATTCGATCCAGGCCGTGGCGCTGGACGTGGTGAGCCTGAAGGCCGGCGAGACGTTGACGCTGGCAAGCTCGGTGTCGTCCGCATTGTCGTGCGCGGTGAGCGTGGCGGAGGGGCTGTCTTCGTCGGGCACGATGGCGAGCGACACGCGCACGCGCTGGTCGTTGCGCGCGGTGACGGTCACGCTCTTGTTGAGCGTGGCGTGCAGCTGCTGCTCATGGCGGCGAATGACTTCAGCGGCGGTCTTCACCAGCGTTGAAAACGCGGGCCCGTCGAGCGGCTTGGGGTTCTTCTTGTCGCGGCCCATGGTCCACGGGCCGACCAGCGCCGGCTCCGGGTCTCCGTGGCGCGTCATCTCGACGGCCCAGCCGTCGTCTTCCTCGTTCTTGATCACGCGGGCGGTCCATTGGCCGTCGCGCCAGAGGCGGGCTTCCTGAAGGGGGAGGGTGTCGTCGGAGTCGGTGGTGGAATCTGTGGCTTCGGTCATTCGGGTGCTTGTGTTCGTGTGGGCCTCATTTTCGCCCGTGCCGGCGAACGGGCGCTCAGAACACCGACAGACCGGTGCGCGCAACGAAGAGCTCCAGCGCCTTCATGCCGAGCAGCGAGTTGCCCGTGGCATCCAGCGCCGGCGACCAGACGCACAGCGTGAGCCTGTCGGGCACCACGGCCACGATGCCGCCGCCCACGCCGCTCTTGCAGGGCAGGCCGATCGAGAACGCCACATCGCCCGCCGCGTCGTAGGTTCCGCAGGTGAGCATCAGCGAGTTGATGCGCCGTGCCTGCCGCTCGCCGGTGACCTCGGCCTGGCCGTCGATCGGATGCGCACCGTCGCGGCACAAAAACGCGGCCGCACGTGCGAGCTGGCGGCAGTTCATCCGCAGCGCGCACTGGTGAAAGTAGGTGTCGAGCACATCGGCCACGTCGTTGTCGATCTTGCCGAAGCTCTTCATGAAGTTGGCGAGCGCGATATTGCGAAAGCCCGTGGCGGCTTCGGACTGCGCCACCTCGTCGTCGAACGCGATCGGCTCTCCGCACAGGCTGCCCATCAACGCAAGAATGTCGGCCTTGGCGCTGCCGCCGTTGGCGCGCGCCTGGCTCACGAGGCGGTCGGCGACGGCAATGGCGCCCGCATTGATGAACGGATTGCGCGGCTTGCCGTGCTCGTTCTCCAGCTGCACCAGCGAGTTGAAGGGGTTGCCCGAGGGCTCGCGTCCGATGCGCTCCCACAGCGCATCGCCCATGCGCTGCATGGCAAGCGTGAGCGTGAAGAGCTTGGACACGCTCTGGATCGAGAACGGCGTTTCGGCGTCGCCGGCAAAAGCCTCGGCGCCCTGGCAGGTGCGCAGCGCAATGCCGAGCTGCTGCGGATCGACGCAGGCCAGCGCGGGAATGTAGCTGGCCACCGTGCCGGCCTTGCCCAGCAGCGGCCGCAAGGTGGCGACGATGTCGTCGAGCACCGGCTGGAAGTCTGCGTCTTTCATGGCCGTGCCTTTCGCCGGTTGACCATCACGATGCCCAGGCCGACACCCACCAGCGCGAGCATCAATTGCAGCGTGAGCGGTTCGCTGAGCAGCACCACGCCGAACACCAATGCGAACAGCGGCGTCAGAAAGCTGAACGACGACATCTGAGTGGCGGGGTAGTGCCGCAGCAGCCACATCCACGTGAGATAGCTCGCGAACGCGCCGATCACGGTCTGCAGGCCGATCGACGTCCACGCCCAGGCCGAATACGAGAAACCCCACTTTTCGCCCAGCAGCAGCGAGATCACCGGACACACCGCCGCGGTTACGCCCACTTGGTAGAACAAGGCCTTCTCGGCGCTTGCGGTGGCGAGCTTCGTGGTGCGCAGCGCCAGCGTGGTCAGGCCCCAGAGCATGCCGCCGACGAGCCCCATGGCATCGCCCAGCAACTGGCTGGAGCTCGAGTGCCCGAAGCCCTCGCTGAACGCGAACACCACGGCCGCGAACGCGATGACGAGGCCCAGCCATTGCAAGCCCCGCAGGCGTTCGGCCGGCACCCAGCGCGGCAGCAGCAGCGACACCCAAAACGGCGCGGTGTAAAGAAAGACCGTGAGCCGCGAGGCCGAGGTGTGCTGCAGGCCCAGGTAGATGCAGGCGAACTCGCCCGCGAACAGCAGCCCCACGAGCAGGCCGCCCGGCAGCGTGCCGTCGCGCTCGAAAAGCGGCACCCGGCGCGACACGCACCAGAGCCACAGCAGCGCCACCGCACCCGCCATGCGGATGGAGGCCTGCCAGAGCGGCGGAACTTCGGTGACGGTGGTCTTGATGAGAATCTGCTGCAGCCCCCAGAACGCGCAGCATGCGATGAGAAGGCCGATGGCGAGGGAGTCGAGATGGGTCTTGCGCTGGATCATTCGTCGGGTCAGAGCGGATGCTCGGTGTAGAAGCGCCCGCCGTGGAACAGCAGCGGAGAGGCGCCCGCGTTGTGCGTGCAGCGCTCCACCTCGCCCACGAAGATCACATGGTCGCCTTCGTCGTAGCGGCTGCGGTTGAAGCACTCGAAGCTTGCCGCCGCACCCGCCAGCACCGGCGCGCCGCCCAGGCCC
Organism: Variovorax sp. CCNWLW225; assembly: GCF_037204045.1. Taxonomy (NCBI): domain Bacteria; kingdom Pseudomonadati; phylum Pseudomonadota; class Betaproteobacteria; order Burkholderiales; family Comamonadaceae; genus Variovorax; species Variovorax sp. CCNWLW225. The sequence continues at coordinate 64,454 of NZ_JBBCBV010000019.1, forward strand.
TCGGTAAAGGCCACGTCCGCCCAGCGGTCGATGTTCTTGGTGGCGAAGCGCTCGGCCAATTCCTTCTGGTTGGCCGCCAGGATGTTGATGGCGTAGTGCGACCCGGTGCTGAGCGCCGGCATCGAGCCCGCCGCCCGCGCCAGGCTCCACAGCACCAGCGGCGGCGCAAGCGACACCGAGTTGAACGAATTCGCCGTGAGGCCGACCAGCACGCCGTCGGCCGAACGCGCGGTGACGATGGTTACGCCCGTGGCGAACATGCCGAGCGCCTCGCGAAATTCTGCGGGCGAGAAGGTAGGGGGCTTGGCCCGGCGGGTGGTGGTCACGAAAGAGGCTGTGCGTTGGAAGGCGAGGGACTATTCTGGCTTAGCGCACGCGCGGCTGCTCGGCGCGCGCCGCATAGCCCCGGTCGCAATCGCTGGTTCCGCGGTGTTCATCCGAAGAACCAGTAGCAGACCGCAATGGCCGCCACGACGCCTGCCAGCTCGGCCAGAAGCGCACAGGCCACGGCATGGCGCGCCCGCTGGATGCCCACGGCGCCGAAGTACACGGCCAGTACGTAGAAGGTGGTCTCGGTGCTGCCCTGGATGGTGGCGGCCACCAGCGCGGGAAAGCTGTCCACGCCTTGAGTCTTCATGGTTTCGATCAGCATCGCGCGCGCCGCGCTGCCCGAGAAGGGCTTGACCAGCGCGGTGGGCATGGCGTCGACAAAGCGCGAATCCCAGCCGCCCATGTCGACCAGCCAGCGCAGGCCGCCTAGCGCAAAGTCGAGTGCGCCTGAGGCCCGCAGCACGCCCACGGCACACAGCATCGCCACCAGATAGGGCAGCAGGTTCTTCGCGATGTCGAAGCCTTCCTTCGCGCCTTCGATAAAACACTCGTAGACCTTGATGCGGCGGATCGCGCCGGCCAGCAGGAACACGATGATCACGCCGAACAGCGCAAGGTTGCCCATGAGCGACGAGAGCGAAGAAATGGCCGCCGCCGACAGGGTGCCCAGCAGCGCCATGAAGCCGCCGAGCAGCAGCGCGCCCGGCACCAGGTAGGCCAGCACTACAGGGTCCCACAGCCGCAGGCGCTGCGCCACGGCCACCGAGAGCAGGCCCACCAGCGTCGATGCGCTGGTCGCCAGCAAAATCGGCAGGAACACCATCGTCGGATCGCCCGCGCCTTGCTGTGCGCGGTACATGAAGATGGTCACCGGCAGCAGCGTGAGCGACGAGGCGTTGAGCACCAGAAACAGGATCTGCGCGTTGGTGGCCGTGACCGGGTCGGGGTTCAGCCGCTGCAGCTCGCGCATGGCCTTCAGGCCGATGGGCGTGGCCGCGTTGTCGAGTCCGAGCGCGTTGGCCGCGAAGTTCATCGTGATGAGCCCCAGCGCCGGGTGCCCCGCGGGCACGCCCGGCATCAGCCGCCGGAACAGCGGCCCGAGCAGGCGCGCGAGCCAGCCAACCAGCCCCGCCGCCTCGGCGATGCGCAAGAAGCCGAGCCACAGCGTGAGCGTGCCGAACAGCAGCACCATCACCTCGACCGCGAGCCGCGCCATGGCGAACAGGCTTTCGACGATGGCCGCAAAGACGGCCGGGTCGCCGCCCACGAGCCAGCGCCCGAGCGCCGCCAGCATCGCCATTCCGAAGAAACCCAGCCACAAGCCGTTGAGCACGCGTGTTCTTTCCCTTTTTTGTGGCGTCGATCATAGGGCTCCGCTGGTGCCTGCCGCGGGCTACAGTGCGGGCCATGACAGCCACTTTGCTGATCCGCCGGCTCGCGGCCCTGGTGTGGGCCGCCGTGGCCTCGGCGTGGCTGGCGGGCTGCGCGGGCCTCCCGCCGCCGCAGCCGCGCACGCCCACTGCGGCCATCACCGACGTGGCAGGCACCGCGCTCGGCCAGCTGGTGCGGCCGGGCGCGCCCGACGCGGCGGCATCGCAGTCGGGCTTTCGGCTGCTGCCGGAGGCCGCCTTCGCCTTCGATGCCCGCATTTCGCTCGCGCGGCATGCCGAGAAGTCGCTCGACGTGCAGTACTACCTGATCCAGAACGACGACGTCGGCCTGCTGCTGCTGCGCGAACTGCGCGACGCGGCGTCGCGCGGCGTCCGGGTGCGCCTGTTGGTGGACGATCTCTACACGTCCGGCGAGGACGAGGTGTTCGGCACGCTTTCGGCTTTTCCGAACGTCGAGGTGCGGCTGTTCAATCCGCTGCCTTCGCGGGCCGGCTCGCTCGCGCTGCGGCTCCTGCTCTCGATTGCGGATTTCGGCCGCATTAACCACCGCATGCACAACAAGCTGCTGGTGGCCGACAACAGCTTTGCCGTTTCGGGCGGGCGCAACATCGCCAACGAATACTTCATGCGCGGCACGGCGGCGAACTTCATCGACATGGACGTGCTCTCCAGCGGGCCGGTGGTGCGCAAGATGTCCGAGGGCTTCGATCGCTACTGGAACAGCGAGCATGCGTGGCCCATCGAGCGCATCGCGCCGCTGCGCATGACGGTGGACGAGGCGCAGAAGCGCTTCGACGCCATTGCCGGCACGGCGCAGCCCGATGTGCCGATTCGCCAGCGCGACGTGATGGACAGGTCGCCGGTGGGCGAGCAGCTCACCACCGGCAAGGTCGACCTGCGCTGGGCGCCGTTCACGCTGTTCGTGGACGACCCCGCGAAGATCACGCGCGCGCCCGAGGCGGCCTATGCGGGCAGCGTGAACGAGGGCGCGCTGGGCGTCATCAATTCGGCCAGCCATGAGGTCAAGATCGCCTCGCCGTACTTCATTCCCGGCACGCGCGGCATGGCCATGATGAAGGCGGCCATCGCGCGGGGAGGGCGCATCACCGTGGTGACCAACTCGCTGGGCGCCACGGACGAGCCGCTGGCCTACGCGGGCTATGAACGCTATCGCGCCGACATGCTGAAGATCGGCGTCAGCATCTACGAGATTGCGCCGATGCTCTCCGGGCGCTCGGGGCATTTCGGCGACTTCGGCCAGTCGATCAGCCGGCTGCACGCCAAGATCGCGGTGATCGACGACCAGCGTTTCTTCGTCGGCTCGATGAACCTCGACCATCGCTCCGCGGCGGTCAATACCGAGATGGGGCTCGTGATCGACAGCCCGGAACTGGTGGCCGACTACGAAAAGCTCTTGAGCAAGGGCCGCGTGAGCCTGGGCTACCGGCTGCGGCTCGGACCCAACGGCCGCCGCGTGCAATGGCTGGAATACGACGATGCCGGCGGAGACATCGTCCACGAGGACGAGCCCGGCGAGTTTCTGTGGCTGCGCTTCAAGAACTGGCTGCTGCTGCCGATCGTCGGCGAAGAACTGCTGTAGCGCGTGTTCAGCCCACTTCGATCAGCAGGTTCGGCCGAAAGCCCTCCTGCTCGCCCTTGCCCTTGTAGCCGAGCGGATTGGCGACCACGCGGCAGCCGTCCTTCACATAGTCGAACGGGCAGTGCAAATGGCCGTGCAGCCACAGCTGGGCGCGGGGAAGCAGCGCATCGAGCGAATTGCAGAAGCCCGCGGTACCCGGCGTGAGGCCGTAGCGCGGGTCGGCGCTGGCAAGGCTCGGTGCGAAATGCGTGATGGCAACCGTCGTGCCGTCGAATGGCTCGGCCAGTGCCTGCTCGAGCCAGGCCTGGCACAGCAGGGCCTGTTCGCGCATTGCACCGGCCATGAATGGCTGGCCGTTCCGCACCGTGGCGGCCTTTTCCAGGTAGAAGTCGGCGGCACGCATGGCCTTGCCGCGCTTCTTGAGCGCGTCGGCCAGGCCGTCGGTGGGGGTCACCAGTGCGTCGAAGTCGGCCCAGAGCGTGGTGCCGATGAAGCGGATGCCGCCGATGACCGCCGTCTCGCGCTCCAGCCACAGGATGTCGAGCTCGCTACAAAGTGCGCGCAGCCGATCGTGGGTTGCGTCGAAATCCGTGTTGTCGTACTCGTGGTTGCCGGGCACGTAGATCACGGGCACCGGCCAGCCGTTGCGAGGCGAAAAGCGGCCCAGGCCGAAGTCGGGGTCCGTCAGGCGGGAGCCTTCCTGGTAGGAGCCGATGTCGCCCGCCAGCACCAGCATGTCGGCGCCGGGCACCGGCTCGGCCTGGAAGCGAGGGTGAGACTCCAGGTGAAGGTCGGAGAGCAGTTGCAGCTTCATCGTGCAGCCAGTCTAGGGGAATGAGCCCATGCATAAAGCGCATGAAGTGGGGCTTCCAATATTAGGGATAACCCCTATTCTTGGTACATCAACCACTCCAGCGCAGCCAAGAGCCGCGCACTGTCATGTTCAGCCTCATTGCCCAAGTGGCCCGTTTCTTCCGTAATTCCAATGCCAACGCTTCGGTCAGCCACGCCGCCGCGCTGATGGAAAGCGCCGACGCCCGTGCCGGCCTCGACGCCCACCAGGCGCAGGAACTGCGCGTTGCAGCCAGCGCCTGGCTCTCGGTCATCCGCTAAGAAAACCCGCGGGGGTCATCGAGGCACCTTCTGCCCGAGGACCGAATCCGCAAAAGCCGCCGCGGCGGAGCGCAGCAGCGCGGTGCGCAGCCATTCATGCGAATGCAGGTGCTGCGCGCGCCGGTGCCAGATGGCGTCGACATGCACCATCGGCTGGTCGAAGGGCAGGTCGCGCAGCACCAGCTGGTCGTCGATGCCGGTCACGGTCACGAAATGCCGCGGCAGCACGGTGAGCAGGTCTGAATTGGCGACCACACGGCCGGCCGTGAAAAACTGGTTCACCGTCACCACGATGCGCCGCTCCCGGCCCATGGCGCCCAGCGTCTGGTCGATGAAGCCGTACGGCCGGCCCGAAAAGCTCACCAGCAGGTGCCGGGCGGCACAGTAGTCGTCAAGGGTGAGCGGTGCATCCGCCAGCGGATGGCCGCGGCGCATCACGCACACATACTGGCCCAGGTAGAGCCGCTGGGTCTCGAACGCCACCCCCACGCCCGATTGCCCGCGCGCCGCCAAGCTGGCGATCACGGCTGGAAAGTAGCCGATCGCCATGTCGACTTCTTCCTGCTCGAGCATCCGCCGCGGATCGCGGGTTGTAAGCGGCAGAACGCGTAGCGAGATAGCGGGCGCTTCCTTCTCCACGATTTGCACCAGCCCCGGAATGAGTTCGGCGGCGGTGGCGTCGGCCATGGCCAGGAGGAAGGTGGTGTCCGCGGTGGCGGCGTCGAACTCGCCCGGCGCCAGCGTGTGCTGCAGCTGCCGCAGGGCGTCGCGCACGGTGGGCCAGAGCGCCAGCGCGCGCGGCGTCGGCTCCACGCCCGCGCCCGATCGGCTCACCAGTTCGTCGCCGAGCACGTCGCGCAGGCGGCGCAGCGCATTGCTCACAGCCGGCTGCGTGATCGACAGGTTGCGCGCCGCCCGCGTGAGGTTGCGCTCCGCCATCACCTCGTCGAAGACGCGGAGCAGGTTGAGGTCGAGTGTGCGAAAGTTGACGTCCATCAGCGTTGTGAATGATAAACATCAGAAAGATAAAGTGGCGGAACACTAGGGTAACCCCTAATATTCCCCCATCGGCATCAAGCCACTCATCCCACGGAGGGATCACCATGACCAGCTTTGTCCACGTTGACCAACCTACTTCTCATCCCGGCGTCCAGCGCGCCGAGATCCTGTTCGGCCAGATCAAGGCCGCCCGTGCCGGTGCCAGCGGTTCGCGTCCGCTGATCGCGCTGCTCGTCGTCGCCGTGATCGCGGCGGTTCTGGTGGTGGGCGACAAGCTCGTTTCCACCTGGGACGAAGGCGCGCTGCTTGCCGCCTGGGCCGTGCTCTGCGGCGCGGTCTTCGCCGGTATCGCACTGTTTGCGAGCTCGCTGCGCGCCCCGGCCAGCAAGGTTGCGGCCCTGTGGAACGCAGCCGCCCAGCGCCGCGCCGCCAGCCGCGCCGACGCCCGGTTTCTTGCCACCGCGCACAGCGACCCGCGCGTAATGCAGGAACTGCAAGCCGCTGTCTGGCGCGAGCAGTCGGAAGGCAAGGCTTCCCCTGCCGCCGTTGCCAAGGTCGACGCGCTGGCCCGCAAGGCCGCACGTTCCAACGATGCCCGCATGCCGACGCTCTACGAAGCCATGCGCCGCATGAACAGCTCGCGCTACTACTGATCCATCGATCGCTTCTTGTTAGCCGAGTCATGAAAAAGCCGCCCTTGGGCGGCTTTTTTCATTGGTGCGGCTTGCGCCGCACGGTGGGGAGCGTCAGGCCGCCAGGCGCTGCTCGATGGCTGCCTTGGTTTCCGGCAGCTCCTTCGGCAGGTGGTGCGCCAGCTGTTCGAACAGCTCGGTGTGCAGCTTCAGCTCGGCCTGCCACGCGGCCTTGTCGATGTTGGTGACGGTGGCGTACTGCTCGGCGCTGAAATCCAGGCCGGTCCAGTTCAGGTCTTCATAGCGCGGGCTCACGCCGAAGACATGGTCCACGCCCTCGGCCTTGCCTTCGATGCGGTCGATGATCCACTTGAGCACGCGCATGTTCTCGCCGTAGCCCGGCCACACGAACTTGCCGTCCGGACCCTTGCGGAACCAGTTGGTCGTGTAGATCTTCGGCTGCTTGGCGCCCGATGCTTCCAGCTTCTTGCCCAGGTCGAGCCAGTGCTGGAAGTAGTCGCTCATGTTGTAGCCCATGAAGGCCAGCATGGCGAACGGATCGCGGCGCACCACGCCCACCTGGCCGACGATGGCGGCGGTGGTTTCCGAACCCATGGTGGCGGCCATGTAGACGCCTTCGGTCCAGTTGCGGCCTTCGGTCACCAGCGGCACCGTGGTCGAGCGGCGGCCGCCGAAGATGAAAGCGTCGATCGGCACGCCGGCCGGATCGTCCCAGGCCGGGTCGAGCGCGGGGTTGTTGGTGGCCGCCACGGTAAAGCGCGAGTTCGGGTGCGCGGCCTTGGCGCCGGTTTCCTTGGCGATCTGCGGCGTCCAGTCCTTGCCCTGCCAGTCGATCAGGTGCTCGGGCAGCTTCTTGCCGGGCACGTCGTCTTCCAGGCCTTCCCACCACACGTCGCCGTCATCGGTGAGCGCCACGTTGGTGAAGATCACGTCGCGGTCCAGGCTCTTCAGGCAGTTGGGATTGGTCTTGAGGTTGGTGCCTGGGGCCACTCCGAAGTAGCCCGCCTCGGGGTTGATGGCGTACATGCGGCCATCCTTGCCGGGCTTGATCCAGGCGATGTCGTCGCCGATGGTCGTCACTTGCCAGCCGTCGAAGCCGGCCGGCGGCACCAGCATCGAAAAGTTCGTCTTGCCGCAGGCCGACGGGAACGCGGCGGCCACGTGGTACTTCTTGCCTTGGGGCGAGGTCACGCCCAGGATGAGCATGTGCTCGGCCAGCCAGCCCTCGTCGCGGCCCATGGTGGAGGCGATGCGCAGCGCAAAGCACTTCTTGCCGAGCAGCGCATTGCCGCCGTAGCCCGAGCCGTAGCTCCAGATCTCGCGGGTTTCAGGATAGTGAACGATGTACTTCGTCTTGTTGCAGGGCCAGGTCACATCCTTCTGGCCGGGCTCCAGGGGCGCGCCCACCGTGTGCACGCAGGGCACGAACTCGCCGTCGGCGCCGAGCACTTCGTACACGGCCTTGCCCATGCGGGTCATGATCTTCATGTTGACCGCCACGTAAGGCGAGTCCGAAAGCTCGATGCCGATGTGCGCAATGGGCGAGCCGAGCGGACCCATGCTGAAAGGCACCACGTACATCGTGCGGCCCTTCATGCAGCCGTCGAACAGCGGCTGCAGCGTGGCGCGCATCTCGGCCGGAGCCATCCAGTTGTTGGTGGGACCGGCGTCTTCCTTCTTTTCGGAGCAGATGAAGGTGCGGTCTTCGACGCGCGCCACGTCGCTCGGGTCGGAAGCCGCGAGGAAGGAGTTGGGACGCTTGGCCGGGTTGAGCTTCTTGAAGGTACCCGCGTCGACCAGCTTCTGGCAGAGGCGGTCGTACTCTTCCTTGCTGCCGTCGCACCAGTAGATGGCCTCGGGTTTGCAAAGCGCGGCCATATCGGCCACCCAGGCAATCAGTTTTGCGTTCTTGACGTATGAGGGTGCCTGAATGGCAAGGCCCTGCATCGTGGGTGCGTTCATCGGAAATCTCCTAAGTTGAAAAATCGTCTTTCCGAACGGGACGCCGCGCCATCGAGGCACGGAGGTCCGTTTGAGAAAACGTTTCGCGTTGGGAGACTGCGTCAACGCGGGCCGCAAAGCCCGCGGACGAAGACGCTAATGCCTGTCAGGCCAAATAGACAGCGATGGATGCAAGCAAAAGCATCAGCACGCCGCCGGCCAATGGCAGGACGATCGGCATCAGGTGCACGACCGATTCGACGGCGTCTTTTTCAACGGCGGCCGCGTGGTGCGGCTCGACGGGCGTAGGGTTGGACATTGAAAGTACCTCGAATACACAAATACAAAACTGCGGGCATTTTACCGATGGGCCCCGGCCCGGCGGTCTAGGGGCTTGCCAGGGCCCCTTCAGTGCTGCTCTTCGGCCTCGAAGCCCGCGTCGTGCAGCGCGCCCAGCACGCTGGCCAGGTGCGCCCGTCCGCGGGTCTGCAGCACCAGTTCGATATCGACATTCTGCGCTGCCAGCATGGTAAAGGCTCGTTGATGATGAACCTCATCGACGTTAGCGCCCGCTTCCGCCACAGTGGCCGTGATCTGGGCCAATGAGCCCGGCACATCGCGGGCGCTCACCCGCACGCGCGCCAACCGCCCGGCCCGCACCATGCCGCGTTCGATGATGGCGGCAAGCAGCAGCGGATCGATGTTTCCGCCCGAAAGCACCAGCCCCACGCGCTTGCCCCTGAAGCGCTCCGGATGCCGGATCAGCGCCGCAAGGCCCGCCGCGCCGGCCCCTTCGACCAGCGTTTTCTCGATTTCGAGCAGCATCAGCACGCCTTGCTCGATGTCGCCTTCGTCGACCAGCAGCAGGTCGTCCACATGTTTGGCAATGATTTCGCGCGTGAGCACGCCGGGCGTGCCGACTGCAATGCCTTCGGCGATGGTGCTCTTGCCCTGCAGGTGCTGCGTGCCCTTGACGGCATTCACCATGCCCGGAAAGCGCGTGGTCTGCACGCCGACGATCTCGATGCCGGGCCGCCGGTCGCGCGCCGCAACGGCCATGCCGGCAATCAGCCCGCCGCCGCCGACCGACACCACCAGCGCGTCGAGATCGGGCACCACGTCGAGCATTTCGAGCGCCACCGTTCCCTGGCCCGCGATGATGGCCTCGTCGTCGTACGGATGTACGAAGGTCAGCCCTTCGCGTTCGGCCAGTTCCAGTGCATGCGCGCGCGCCGCGTCCAGCGTGTCGCCGTGCAGCACCACTTCGGCGCCAAAGCCGCGCGTGCGCTCTATCTTGACGCCGGGCGTGAAGCGCGGCATCACGATGAGCGCGCGCAGGCCGAGCCGCTGCGCGTGATAGGCCACACCCTGGGCATGGTTGCCGGCCGACATGGCAATGACGCCGCGCGCGGTTTCCTTGCCGTCGCCAGCGGGTCCGTTCTCCGAAAGATCGACCAGCTTGTTGCACGCCCCGCGTTCCTTGAACGAGGATGTGAACTGCAGGTTCTCGAACTTCAGGAAGACCTGCGCGCCCACGATCTCCGAGAGCGTGCGCGACTCGACGCAGGGCGTATTGAGCACCTGACCCTGCAGACGCGCCGCGGCGCGCCGGATTTCTTCGATTCCGACCATGGCGGGCATTGTGGCTGGAATCGCACCATCAGGGTTTTTACCGTTCCGGCGTCTTCCCCAAGCTAAAAGTCTGCGTTATGGTCGCTCCAAGAAGTTCCTCGTCTGGAGGTTGTCCGATGGTCAAGCGTGCGGGTGTCGATGTCGTGGCTGCTGCGGTACGCGGGCAGGCATTGCCGTCGCCCGGGCTCAAGGGCGCGCCGGTGCTCGAGCTCATGTGCTCGCACTTCGTGCTCACGCTCGCCGCCAAGCAGGGGCCGCGCTTCAACGTGCGCCGCGACATCAACGGCCTGCTGTCGCTCACCGGCCGCCACCTGGTGTGGCCCGTTGCGGTGCTGCAGCGGCTGCGCGAATTTCTCGGCCGCCGCTGCGCGGGCAACGAGGCCTGGAAAGGCGTGGAAGATTTCGACGGCCGTACCTTGCTCGAGCGGCACGGCGTGTGGCGCGGCCCCTATGAAGAAGGCACGCTCTTCTTCTACCTGGACGAGTACGCCAAGGACCATCCCAAGGACTTGCTCTCGGTGCTGGCCGTCACGCGCGACTGGCTCACGCACGCGTTGCGCAAGCAATCGACGCTGGTCGAAAAGAACATCGATGCGCTCGCGGGCCTCTTGCAGCTCAACAAGGCCGAGCGCGCGCTGCTGCTCTACGGCACGCTTGCGCGCTACCAGCGCGACCTGCGTTCGCTGCTGGTCGAGTTCAAGGTCAACAATGCGCCCGAAGCGTATGCGGCCATTGCCGACATTGCGGGCGTCAACGCAAGCGAGGTGGGCGAGGCATTGCGCGCGGGCTCGCGGCTGGAGCGCATCGGGCTCGTCGAGAACCTGATCTCCGAGCACAACATCACCGACCTGGCCGACCTCATGAAGGTCAGCGAAAAGCTGCCGCCGGTGCTGATGCGCGAGTACCGCGACCACAACGAACTCATGGCCGTGTTCACGCGGCCCTCCGCCAAGAGCACGCTCACCACGCACGATTTTTCTTTTGTACAAGAAGACGCGCAGATGCTCGTCACGCTGCTGCGCGCCGCGGTGGCGCGCAAGGAGCCCGGCGTCAACGTGCTGCTCTACGGGCCGCCCGGCACCGGCAAGACCGAACTCGCCAAGGTGGTGGCGCAGGCGGCGGGGCTCGAACTGTTCGAGGTCGAATACGCCGACCGCGACGGCAATTCGCTGAGCGGCCGTGACCGGTACCGTTCGCTGCAGATTGCGCAGGTGTTCCTCAAGGGCAGCGCGCAGGCCGCGCTGCTATTCGATGAGGTGGAAGACGTGTTTCCGCCCATCAGCACCGAAGCCGCGCAGTTCATGGCACGTGCCGAGCAGATTCCGGCGCCCACCAGCGGCAGCGTGAGCGGCAAGGCCTGGGTCAACCAGATCCTCGAAGCCAACCCGGTGCCCACGCTGTGGGTGACCAACCGCATCGAGCAGATCGACCCGGCGTTCCGCCGCCGCTTTGCGTATCACCTCGAACTCAAGTCGCCGCCACCCGGCGCGCGCGAGCAGCTCATCAAGAAGACGCTCGAAGGCATCGTGGTGTCGGAGGCCTTTACCGCCAAGCTCGCCGAACGCAAGGGCCTCACGCCCGCGCAGATCCGCACCGCGGTGCGCTTTGCGGGGCTCGCGCAAACCGAGGGCGCATCGATGGAAGCGCTGATCGAGCGGCAACTCAAGAATGCCGACCTCGCGCTTGGCACGCTCGACACCGGCCTGGGCGAGCGGCGCAGCGTGACCACCTACGACCTCGACATGCTCAATGTCGAAACCCGTTTCGAGATTCCGCGCATCGTGGCGGCCATCAAGGCGCGCGGGCACGGCACGCTGTGCTTCTACGGCGCGCCCGGCACCGGCAAGACTGCGCTGGCCGAGCACATTGCCAAGGCCATCGGCCGCCCGCTCATCATCAAGCAGGCCAGCGATCTCATGAGCAAGTACGTCGGCGAAACCGAGCAGAACATGGCCGCCATGTTCAGGGAGGCGGAAGCCGAAAAAGCCGTGCTGCTGCTCGACGAGGCCGACAGCTTCCTGCAGGACCGGCGCGGAGCGCAGCGCACCTATGAAGTGACCGAAGTCAACGAGATGCTGCAGGGCATGGAGCGCTTCAACGGCGTCTTCATCTGCACCACCAACCTGCTCGACCGGCTCGACCAGGCGGCCCTCAGGCGCTTCACGTTCAAGATCAAGTTCATGCCGCTCACCGCGGTGCAGCGCGAGCGCATGTTCATTACCGAGGCACTGGCCGGCGATGCGGCAATGCTCACCGGAGAAATCAAGTCGCGCCTGGCGCAAATGAGGCAGTTGTGCCCGGGCGATTTTGCGGCCGTGAAGCGGCAGACGGATATTCTGGCGGTCGATTTTTCGGCCGCCGAATTCCTCGACCAGCTCGAGGCCGAGCACCGCATCAAGCCCGAAGTGCGCGAATCGCGCGGCATCGGTTTTGTGCAGTAGACCGTTGCAGAACACCGCCGTAGAACATCGCGACTGAAAAGCGGCAAACAAGAATACCGTCCGCGGCAGCGGACACGAGGAGGGGCTCGATGAATTCACTCGAAGCGAACGCGCGGGAGAAGCCGCGCGCCACCGCCCGCGCGCAAGCCGCATTTGCGCTGGCCTTTGCCGCCTTCGTTCTGGCCGCTTGCGGTGGTGGCGGTGGCGGAGGAGGGGGCGGTGGCGGGCTGCCGATCTTCCTGCCGCCTACCACCACGCCCCCGGCCAACGGCGGCAATGACGACACCATCGTGGCCTCGTCCATCGTGGCCGGCCTGTGCGCCGCGCCGCGCACGGGCACCAACCCCGAGACCGGCACCGCCTACCCCGACAAGGTCGGCACGCTCACCGATGAAAAGCGCTGGGTGCGCGGCTGGATCGACGAAACCTATCTCTGGTACGGTGAAGTGCCGACCACCCTCAAGGCCGCCGACTACGCCACGCCGGTCGCCTACTTCAGCGTGCTCAAGAGCCCGGCCCTCACCGCATCGGGCCGCGCGAAAGACCGCTTTCACTACGTGTACGACACCGAGCGGTACCGGCAGCTTTCAGAGGCCGGCGTGGCGCCGGGCTACGGCATGGAGTTCGCGTTCGTGCGCAACTCGCGGCCGCGCGATCTGCGCATTGCCTTCACTGAACCTGGCTCGCCCGCCGCATCAGCCGGCATTGCACGCGGCGCAAAGGTGCTCGAAGTCGATGGCGTCGACGTCATTGAAGGCACCAACACCACCGTCATCAACCGCGGCATCTCACCCACCACCATCGGCGAATCGCACACCTTCAAGCTGCAGGAAGGCAGCACCACGCGCACCGTGACGCTGTCGGCCGCGAGCATCACGCGCACGCCGGTGCAGAACGTGAAGACCATCGACACCGGCAGCGGCCGCGTGGGCTACCTGCTCTTCAACGACCACATCACAACCTCCGAAGCGCAGCTCATCGATGCGGTCAACCAGCTGAAGGCCGGCAGCGGCATCCAGGACCTGGTGCTCGACATGCGCTACAACGGCGGCGGCCAGCTCAACATCGCGAGCCGGCTGGCCACCATGGTGTCTTCGCCGGCCGCAACCTCGGGCAAGACCTTCGAGCGCCTTGTCTTCAACGACAAGAACCCTTTTCACCTGACCCCGGCACAAACCGTCATTCCTTTCCACGCCAGGAGCCGCTCGGGCGCCGAGCTTCCGAGGCTCGGCCTTTCGCAGGTCACGGTGCTCGTCGGCCCCGACACCTGCTCGGCGAGCGAGTCGGTCATCAACAGCCTGCGCGGCGTCGACGTCCAGGTCAACCTCGTCGGCGGGGCCACTTGCGGCAAGCCCTACGGCTTTTCTCCGCAAGACAACTGCGGCACGAGCTACTTCGCCATCCAGTTCCAGGGCGTCAACGCCAAGAACTTCGGCGACTATGGCGACGGCTTCGCCCCCAGCTGCACCGTGGCCGACGATTTCGACCATGCGCTCGGCGATCCGGCCGAGGCTCGGCTGGCCGCCGCGCTGGCGATGCGCAACGGCGGCGTGTGCCCCGCATCGGCTTCGACCAAGACCCTGCCGGGGCTCGAGAAGTCCGAAGCCGCCGCCGAGCAGCCCTACCTGCTTCAGCGCACGCCGCTGCGCGAAATCCGCCTGCTCGATGCCGCGCCAGCCCCGGGCTGAGCGGTCTCGCACCATCACGGTTACTGCTTGAAACCATCCCCTTTACCGCTCCTTCGGCTCGCCTATTAGAGTTCAAGCAAACGTTTGCGCAATCGTTTGGCATTTAGTTCTACATGGCAATACCAACTCAAAGGAGCCGGGATGAAGATTCGGATTCAGCGACGCAAATGGATGGCCGCGGCCCTGCTTGCCACGGTGCTGTCGGCCTGCGGCGGCGGCGGTGATGGCAACGGCGGCATCGGGCTCGCCCCGGGGTACGGCGCCGCCCCGCCGCCCGCGCAGAAGATCATCATCGACAGCGACTACAACACCATGAGCGACGACGGCCAGCTCGGCGTCATGGCCGCCCAGCTGCAGGCCTCGGGCAAGGTGCAGGTCATGGGCATCAGCGTGGTCTCGGGCAACCAGTGGCTCAAGCAGGGCGTGGCCGATGCGCTGATGTCGGTGGAGCGCCTTGGCGTGGGCGACCGCATCGGCGTTTATGCCGGCGCGAACTACGCGTTCAACCACGACTACGCGACCATCGAGGCCGAAATGGCCGCTGGTGCGGGAGGCGATGGCTACCTGGGCGCATGGAGCGGCCCCGAGCCCAAGACCGATGCCGACCTGAAGCCCTCGCCCGACGGATTCGCGACCCACACCGTGCTGCAGCGCAAGAGCGCGGTCGACTTCATCGTCGACACGGTGAAGGCCAACCCCAACGAGATCACCATCCTTGCCATTGGCCCGCTCACCAACATTGCGCTCGCGGTCAAGCAGAACCCCGAGATCGTGCCGCTCATCAAGAAGATCATCTACATGGGCGGCGCCATCGACGTGGCGGGCAACACCACCAAGTTTGCCGAGTTCAACTGGTGGTTCGACCCCGAGGCCGCGCAGTTCGTGGTGCGCCTGCCGATTCCGCAGGTGGTGGTGCCGCTCGACGTGACCGACACCGTGTTTCTCACCAAGCCCATCTACGACCGCATTGCGCACACCGCCAAGCCGACGCCCGTGACCGAGGTGTTCAGGCAGCTCAACGGCTACGGCTTCAGCGGCACCAACGGCTTCGAGAACAACCCCAGCTACACGCAGAACATCTGGGACACGCTCACGCTCGCCTACCTCGTCGACCCGAGCTACGCCACGCAGACGGTGGAGCGCTATGTCGACGTGGTCGCCCAGCCCGGCGCCGCACAAAACGGCCGCTCCATCGGCTACAGCGCGCAGCCCGCGGGGCCCACGCTGCAGAAGATGACCGTGGTGAAGAAGTTCGACAACGCGCGCTTCTTCGAGCTCTACGTCGACCTGCTCACGCGGCCGGTGCCGATCACACTGCCGCCGGCCAGCTGACCGATACGCGCCAGGCGGACGAGCCTAGAAAGCCGAGGCGACGCGCAGCACCTCGCTGCCGTAGGCTTCGAGCTTCTTGGTGCCGATGCCGCTGATGCCCTGCAGGTCTTCGAGCGTGGCGGGTGCGCGTTCGGCAATGGCCGCCAGCGTGGCGTCGTGAAAGATCACGTAGGCCGGCAGGTTGTGCTCGCGTGCCACTTCCGCGCGCCAGGCCTTGAGCGCCTCGAAGCGCTTCTTGCCGGTGTCGTCGAGCTTGGCGGCCGCCGGTGACGGCGCGCCCTTGGCCACCTTCTCGCGGCGCGGCTTGCGCTCGGCGGGCGACGAGATCGACTCGCGCAGCGTCACGTTCGCTTCGCCCTTGAGCACCGGCCGCGATCCTTCGGTGAGCTTCAGCGTGTTGAACGCCTCTGCATCGACGGCCAGCGCGCCCGTGGCGATGAGCTGCCGCAGCACGCCGCGCAACTGCACTTCGCTGAACTCCGCGCCCAGCCCGAAGGTGCTGATGCGCTCATGCCCGAACTGCTTGACCTTCTCGGTCTCCTTGCCGCGCAGAATGTCCATGATGTGGCCCGCGCCAAAGCTGATGCCGCTCAGTTGCTGCACGCGGTAGATGGTCGAGAGCAGCTTGCGCGCCGCATCGGTGCCGTCCCACACCTGCGGCGGGTTCAGGCAGTTGTCGCAGTTGCCGCAGGGTGTGCTCTTTTCACCGAAGTAGCCCAGGAGCCGCACGCGACGGCAGTCGCTTGCCTCGGCCAGCGACAGCAGCGCATCGAGCTTGCCGCGCATCACCTGCTTGAACTCTTCGCCGGCGGGGCTCTCGTCGATCATGCGGCGCTGGTTCACCACGTCCTGCAGGCCATAAGCCATCCAGGCATCGGCCGGCGCGCCGTCGCGGCCCGCGCGGCCGGTTTCCTGGTAGTAGCCCTCGATGTTCTTGGGCATGTCCAAGTGGCCGACAAAGCGCACGTCGGGCTTGTCGATGCCCATGCCGAAGGCGATGGTTGCCACCATCACGATGCCTTCCTCGCGCAGGAACCGATCCTGGTGCTTCTGGCGCACCGCGGCGTCCAGTCCGGCGTGATAGGGCAGCGCGTTGATGCCCGCGCCCTGCAGCGTCACGGCCACGTCTTCCACGCGCTTGCGCGACTGGCAATAGACCACGCCCGCATCGCCTTCGTGCTCGCGCTCGATGAAGCGCAGCAGCTGCGTGGTCGCGTCTTTCTTCTCGACGATGGTGTAGCGGATGTTCGGCCGGTCGAAGCTGGAGACGAACTGCCGCGCTTCCTCCAGCTGCAGCCGCTCGACGATGTCGGCGCGCGTGAGCGCATCGGCCGTGGCCGTGAGTGCAATGCGCGGCACGCCCGGGTAGCGCTCGTGCAGCACCGTGAGCGCGCGGTATTCGGGCCGGAAGTCGTGGCCCCACTGGCTCACGCAATGCGCCTCGTCGATCGCGAACAGCGAGAGCTTGCCGCGCTCCTTCAGCGAGTCGAGCTGCGAGAGAAAGCGCGGCGTGTTCACGCGCTCGGGCGCCGCATACAGCAGCGTGATCTCGCCGCGCAGCATGCGGCGCTCCACGTCCTGCGTCTGCTCCCAGTCGAGCGTCGAATTGAGAAAGGCCGCATTCACGCCGGCCTCGTGCAGCGCGCCGACCTGGTCGTGCATCAGCGCGATCAGCGGCGACACCACCACCGAGACCCCGCGCCCCGCGCGCTGCCGCGCAATGGCCGGTATCTGGTAGCAGAGCGACTTGCCGCCGCCCGTGGGCATCAGCACCAGCGCATCTCCGCCGCCCACCACGTGCT
Source organism: Variovorax sp. CCNWLW225 (assembly GCF_037204045.1). Taxonomy (NCBI): domain Bacteria; kingdom Pseudomonadati; phylum Pseudomonadota; class Betaproteobacteria; order Burkholderiales; family Comamonadaceae; genus Variovorax; species Variovorax sp. CCNWLW225. The sequence goes on from NZ_JBBCBV010000019.1 coordinate 81,376, forward strand.
CCACGATGTCCTGCTGCGGCCCACGGAACTGCGAGTAGCCGAAGACTTCGTGAAGGATGTCGGCGGGTGCGCTGCTGCTGCCGGGAGCGTCGAGGGGGAGGGGAGCGAGCGAGGACACGAGGGCAGGGGGCGAAGGGCGGGAACCGGGAAAAAGGGAGCGACCCCGGATTGTCCCCCAGCGGCATCGACATGACTGTGGCACGAGGTTTGCAATCGCAAAACCTGTCCCGCCGCTCTCCTGTATAGACAGCAATCTGGTGCATTTTCCTGAAGAAATGCACCGAAACGGCTCTCCCGGGTTATCCTGTATATACAAGTTGGGGCGCTTGGCAACAATGCGAGGCGCGCGTATCCCGCTATCAGGGGCGCATCGCCGAGCCTTTTCAGAGAACAGAACCAGGAGTACCCATGGTCAAGACGGTAATTGTGAAAGTCGCTTCCCTGCTGGCAGCAGGCGCATGTGCAGCGGGCATGGCCGGAACGGCCGCCGCGCAGGAAACCAAGATCGTGCTCGGCATGTCGGGCTGGACCGGCTTTGCACCGCTCACGCTGGCCGACAAGGCCGGCATCTTCAAGAAGAACGGGCTGGACGTCGAACTCAAGATGATCCCGCAGAAAGACCGCCACCTGGCGCTGGCCTCGGGCTCCATCCAGTGCGCGGCCACCACGGTCGAAACCCACGTGGCGTGGAACGCCAACGGCGTGCCCATCGTGCAGATCTTCCAGATGGACAAGTCCTACGGTGCCGACGGCCTTGCCGTTCGTAACGACGTCAAGGGCTTTGCCGACCTCAAGGGCAAGGCCATCGGCGTGAGCGCGCCCGGCACCGCGCCGTACTTCGGCCTGGCCTGGATGCTCAACAAGAACGGCATGACGATGAAGGACGTGAAGCTCGTCTCGCTCGAGCCGCAGCCCGCGGCGCAGGCCTTCGTGGCCGGCCAGAACGATGCCGCCATGACCTACGAGCCCTACCTCTCCACCGTGCGCGCCAATCCCGCCGCCGGCAAGATCCTGGCCACCACGCTCGACTACCCGATGGTGATGGACACCGTCGGCTGCGCGCCCACGTGGCTCAAGGCCAACGCCAAGGCCGCTCAGGCGCTCACCAATTCGTACTTCGAAGCCATCGACATGATCAAGGCCGATCCGGCCAAGTCGAACGAGATCATGGGCGCGGCCGTCAAGCAGACCGGCGAGCAGTTCGCCAAGTCGTCGGCCTACCTGCGCTGGTCGGACAAGGCCGCCAACCAGAAGTTCTTTGCGAGCGAGATCACGCCCTTCATGAAGGACGCACAGGCCATCCTGCTGGAGTCCGGCGTCATCCGCAAGGCGCCCGACGACCTGGCCGCCACCTTCGACACCAGCTTCATCAAGTAAGAGCGAGCCAGCAGCATGGAAGCGACGCCTGTCATGAATTCATCCGAGCCGGTGGCGGTTCCCGCCCGACTGGCGGCGGCGCCGGCGGCACCCCGCCGCAGGCGCTCGCTGGCGCCGCTCGAACCCGTGGGCGCGCGCGCACGCTGGCTGCTGGGGCTCGGCTTCTTCGTGCTGTTCGTGGCGGTGTGGGCCTTCTTCACGCTCGGCGGCTTCGTGTCGCCGACGTTTCTGGCGAGCCCCGTCACCATGGTGAAGGAGGGCGTGCTGCTCTTCACCGAATACAACTTCATCCACGACATCGGCATGACGGTGTGGCGCGTGTTCGGCGGCTTTGTGCTGGCGACCATCGTCGCGGTGCCGCTGGGCGTTGCCATGGGCACGTGGAAGGGTGTCGAGGCCTTCTTCGAGCCTTTTGTCTCGTTCTGCCGCTACCTGCCGGCCTCGGCCTTCATTCCGCTCTTGATCCTGTGGGCGGGCATTGGCGAGGCGCAGAAGCTGCTGGTCATTTTCATCGGCTCGGTGTTCCAGATCACGCTGATGGTCGCGGTCACCGTCGGCGGTGCGCGGCGCGACCTGGTCGAGGCCGCCTACACGCTGGGCGCCAAGAGCCGCGGCATCGTCGCGCGGGTGCTCATTCCTGGTGCCGCGCCCGGCATTGCCGAAACCCTGCGCCTGGTGCTGGGCTGGGCCTGGACCTACGTGATCGTGGCCGAACTCATCGGCTCTTCGTCCGGCATCGGCCACATGATCACCGACAGCCAGGCGTTGCTGAACACCGGGCAGATCATCTTCGGGATCATCGTGATCGGCGTCATCGGGCTGGTGTCCGACTTCGCATTCAAGGCGCTCAACCGCCGCATGTTCGCCTGGGCAGCACTGTGATGATGACGAACAACAACAGCAACCAACTCTCCATCCAGGGCGTGTCGCGCGTCTTCACGGGCACCAAGGGCCAGAGCACGCAGGCGCTGCTGCCGATCGATTTCGAGGTGAAGGAGAACGACTTCGTCACCATCCTCGGCCCCTCGGGCTGCGGCAAGTCGACGCTGCTGCGCATCGTGGCGGGGCTCGACTTTCCGACCACTGGCCAGGTGCTGCTCGACGGCGAGCGCATCGAAGGCCCCGGCGCCGACCGCGGCGTGGTGTTCCAGAGCTACACGCTCTTTCCGTGGCTCACGGTGGCGCAGAACATCCGCTTCGGCCTGCGCGAGCGCGGCATGAGCGAGGCCGATCAAAAGGAACGCAGCGAGTTCTTCATCGCCAAGGTGGGCCTGCGTGGGTTCGAGAACCACTTTCCCAAGCAGCTCTCGGGCGGCATGCAGCAGCGCACGGCCATTGCGCGCGCACTCGCCAACGACCCCAAGATGCTGCTGCTCGACGAACCCTTCGGCGCGCTCGACAACCAGACGCGCGTGCTGATGCAGGAGCTGTTGCTGGGCATCTGGGAGTCGGCGCAGAAGACGGTGCTGTTCGTCACGCACGACATCGACGAAGCGATCTTCATGGCCAACCGCGTGGCGGTGTTCAGCGCGCGGCCGGGCCGAATCAAGACGGAGATCGCGGTCGACTTTCCGCATCCGCGCCACTACACGATCAAGACTTCGCCCGAGTTCATGGAAATCAAGGCCCGGTTGACGGAAGAGATTCGCGCGGAGTCGATGGCGGCTGCGGAGCACTAGGATGAAGCGGTGCGCTCTTGTTCGTCGTGCTGAGGATCGTTCGGGGCGCGCACCCGCCGACGGGGTACCTTTCTCCGCGAATGTCCCCCGGCCTGCGGCCTCCTCCTTTATTTCGCTGCG
>NZ_JBBCBV010000020.1:0-75597 GCF_037204045.1 Variovorax sp. CCNWLW225
AAGGACAAGGAAATGGTCATGCCTGGCGACAACGTCAGCATCACCGTGAAGCTGATCAACCCGATCGCGATGGAAGAAGGCCTGCGCTTCGCCATCCGTGAAGGCGGCCGCACCGTGGGTTCGGGCGTCGTGGCAAAGATCCTCGACATCTAAGCCGGACGCAAAGGAATCACCATGGCTACCAAGCAAAAAATCCGCATCCGCCTGAAGGCATTCGATTACAAGCTGATCGACCAGTCGGCAGCCGAAATCGTCGATACCGCCAAGCGCACCGGCGCGATCGTCAAGGGTCCCGTGCCCCTGCCGACCCGCATGAAGCGTTTCGACATCCTGCGTTCGCCGCACGTCAACAAGACGTCGCGCGACCAGCTCGAGATCCGCACGCACCAGCGCCTGATGGACATCGTCGACCCCACCGACAAGACCGTGGACGCGCTGATGAAGCTCGACCTGCCGGCCGGCGTGGACGTCGAAATCAAGCTGCAATAAGCAATGCGGCCCCGTGCCGCATCTTGTGACAAAGCCCGGCTGCAGAAATGCAGTCGGGCTTTGTTTTTTGTCGCTCGGATGTGGCATCCTCACCGGGACGGTGGCCTCGTAAGTCGGGGCCTGACAGGCTGAAACGAGGCAGCAGAGCATGAGACACGGCAACTCTTTGGCGTCGGGCGTGATGGCATGTATCGCAGCGGCAGCGTTGCTGGTCGGCTGCGGTGGTGGCGGAGGCGGTGGAGGGGGCGGCGGGATTCCGTTCTTGCCTATCAGTCCCCCGTCGGCGGGCTCGGTCACGCTGAGCGGCAAGGCCACTTATGAATCCGTGCCGAACCCGAACGGCACCCTGGTCTATGCCAGCTCCGCACCAAGGCCCGTGCGCGGTGCCGTGGTGGAAGTGCTCAATGGGGATACTTCCGCGCAACTGGCCACGGCAACCACCGACGACAACGGTAACTATTCCGTGTCTGTTCCCGCGAACACGGCGGTTGCGGTGCGCGTCAAGGCGCAGTTGTCACGCAGCGGCCCGGGCCCGAGCTGGGACGTGACGGTACGGGACAACACCCGGTCCAATGCGCTGTACTCCATGCAGAGCCCGACATTTTCATCGGGCAGCGTGGCGCTGGTGCGCGACCTTCATGCGCCCTCGGGCTGGGGCGGTTCGAGCTACACCGAAGACCGGGTGGCGGCGCCTTTTGCCATCCTGGACACGGTCTACACCTCGATGCAGAAGGTGGTGTCGGTCGCGCCTGCGGCGGCTTTTCCAGCATTGCGCGTGTTCTGGAGCGCCAACAATGCGCCGTCGCCCGGCAGCGTTGCGGCGGGGCAGATCGGCACCACTTTCTTTGTCAGCAGGAACAGCGGGCGCGAAATTTACGTGCTCGGCAAGGAAGACGTGGACACCGACGAATACGACAACTCGGTGATCGCGCATGAATGGGGCCACTACTACCAATCGGCCTTCAGCCGCGACGATTCGATGGGCGGCCCCCACTCGCAGAGCCAACGCCTCGACCGCAGGCTTGCCTTTTCCGAGGGGTGGGGCAATGCCTGGTCGGGCATCGCGCTCGAGCGCCGGAACTATGTCGACTCGGGCGGCCCCCAGCAGTCGGCAGCGCAGTTCAGTAGCAACATCGACCTTGCCGCGGGTGCTGCAACGACGCCGGGCTGGTTCCGCGAGCCGTCGATCCAGTCGATTTTCTGGAATCTCAACCAGCAGGTCGGCTTCAAGCCCATCCACGACACGCTGACCAGCGCTCAGTTCAGGGGTGGCGCGGCGGTCACGTCGATTCATCCGTTCTCCGCCGCATTCAATGCGGCGGCACCGGCGAGCGCCGCATCGCTGGCCACGCTGCTCGCGGGGCAAGGTATCAACGCGGCCAACAACGACCCGTATGGAGGTGCAGAGACGAACGATGGCGGAATCCCGATCACGCTGCCCATGTACAGGCCCCTCGTGGTTGGCAGTCCGACGCAAGCTTGCGTTTCCAACACGGCCGGCAGCGACAACAAGCACGGCAGCTTTTCCTATCTTCGCTTCACCGCTCCCGCCAGCCGCAGCTACCAGATCGTCATCGACGGGGGGGCGCCCGGCGCCAGCCCCGATTTCGATATCTTCAGGGGCGGATTGATTGCCCGGGAAAGCAATACGGTCAGCCTGCCGTCCGGCGAGTACGTTCTTGCCGTGTCGGATCTCAACAATTCCGGAGCGCAGACATGCTTCAACGTCTCCGTCCAGTAGCAGGAAAGGCCGCCATGAACATCCGCTCGAATTCGGTGGCGGCCATTGCATGCCTCGCACTGGCCGCGCTGTCCGCGCCGGCTGCGGCAGATGGCGAGCCCGGAACGCGCAGCGCCAAGCCCAAGCATCCGGCCGCGGCGCAGCGCACCGCTCCCATGACGACGGCACCGCAAAAGCCCGGCAGCTCCGGGGTCAAGCTTCAATACCGTCTGGAGTCGACCCCGCAGTTGGGCCGCGCCACGACTGTGGTTCTGCAATTCGAGGGCGTGACTGCGGCGGAGGGCGCCACGGTCCGCCTGGTTGCCGACCGCGGTCTCACTCTTCAGGGGAGCAGCACGCTCGCGTTGCCCACGGGGAAGCGGGCCACGGCCACGGTCGCCGTGGTGAGCGAGGCCGAGGGCCTGGCCTACCTCAATGTGTTCATTACCCAGGACGGCGCCTCGAGCGCCGTCTCGATCCCCGTCCAGACCGGCACGGTGGCGCCAGCTCTCAAGTCCACCGGTGAAATGAAGTCCACGCCGGACGGCGACAGCATCATCACGATGCCTGTCAAATAAGCAAAAAGCGGCCTGAACCGGGGCAAAAAGCCCCATTGGACCGCCGTGCAACGCTGCTTGCACAGCGCCCGCATCGCGGGCTATAATCGCTGGCTCTGCCCTTGTTGCGTCCGTATGGATGCCGTGAGTGCGGAGATTTATCAACCTTCTTCCGCAAGCCGGGAAGCCTTCGGGCGATCGGCTAAACGCTGTTGCCAATTGAAGTGACAGCGGCGGAAGAGGATCCATTTTTGGAGAAAACAAATGAGTCTGAGCAACTCCCTCGGGTTGCTGGGCCGCAAGGTGGGGATGATGCGTCTCTTCACCGATGATGGGGACGCAGTTCCTGTCACGGTGGTGGATGTGTCCAACAACCGTGTGACCCAGATCAAGTCGCAAGAGACCGACGGCTACGTCGCGCTGCAAGTGACGTTCGGTTCGCGCAAGGCTTCGCGCGTGACCAAGCCCCAAGCCGGCCACCTCGCCAAGGCGGGTGTCGAAGCTGGTGAAATCATCCGCGAATTCCGCGTGACCGCCGATACCGCGGGTCAGCACAAGGCTGGTGGCGTCATTGCCGCGAGCAGCGTGTTCTCCGTGGGCCAGAAGGTCGACGTGCAAGGCACCTCGATCGGTAAGGGCTACGCCGGTACCATCAAGCGCCACAACATGAGCTCGCAACGCGCGTCGCACGGTAACAGCCGTTCGCACAACGTTCCCGGCTCGATCGGCATGGCACAAGACCCCGGTCGCGTGTTCCCCGGCAAGCGCATGACGGGCCACCTCGGCGACGTCACCAAGACGACGCAGAACCTCGATGTGTTCCGCATCGACGAAGCGCGTCAACTGCTGCTCATCAAGGGCGCGATCCCGGGCGCAAAGGGTGGCTTCGTCACCGTGCGTCCCGCCATCAAGGCCAAGCCGCAAGCGGCTGAAGGAGCGAAGTAATGCAACTCGAACTCCTGAACGAACAAGGCCAGGCCGCGTCGAAGTACGACGCCCCCGAGACCGTGTTCGGCCGTGACTACAACGAAGACCTGGTTCACCAGATCGTCGTTGCATTCCAGGCCAACGCCCGCCAAGGCACGCGCGCCCAGAAGGACCGCGAGCAGGTCAAGCACTCGACCAAGAAGCCTTTCAAGCAAAAGGGAACGGGCCGCGCCCGTGCCGGTATGACGTCCTCGCCGCTGTGGCGCGGGGGTGGCCGGATTTTCCCGAACATGCCTGACGAAAACTTCTCGCAGAAGATCAACAAGAAGATGTACCGCGCCGGCATGGCCGCCATCTTCTCGCAGCTCGCTCGCGAAGGCCGTCTGGCCGTGGTGGATTCGCTGACCGTGGATTCGCCCAAGACGAAGCCGCTGGCAGCCCGTTTCAAGGCAATGAATCTCGAGTCCGTGCTCGTGATCGCCGAAGAAGTCGACGAAAACCTGTACCTTGCCTCGCGCAATCTGGTGAACGTTCTCGTGGTCGAACCCCGCTACGCCGATCCGGTGTCGCTCGTTCACTACAAGAAGGTGCTGGTCACCAAGGGTGCCGTCGACAAGCTCAAGGAGATGTTCGCATGAGCCGCGTGAACCCTACCGCCGCTGAACGTACGTTCGAAGAAGGCCGCCTGATGGCGGTGCTGGTCGCCCCGATCGTGTCCGAAAAGGCCACGATGGTCGGCGAGAAGTCGAACGCTGTCACTTTCAAGGTGCTGCAAGACGCCACCAAGCCCGAGATCAAGGCCGCTGTCGAACTGATGTTCAAGGTCGAAGTCCAGGGCGTGTCGGTGCTCAACACCAAGGGCAAGACCAAGCGCTTTGGCAAGTCCATCGGCCGCCGCGACAACGTTCGCAAGGCCTATGTGACCCTGAAGCCCGGTCAAGAGCTCAACCTCGTCGGGGAAGGCGCTTAATCATGGCCGTCATCAAGATGAAACCCACTTCGCCGGGCCAACGCGGCGCGGTGAAGATTTCGCGGGACCACCTGTTCAAGGGTGCTCCTCACGCGCCTCTGCTGGAGCCCCAGTTCCAGAAGGCCGGCCGCAACAACAACGGCCACATCACGATCCGTCATCGTGGCGGCGGTGCCAAGCACCACTACCGCGTTGTCGACTTCGTGCGCAACAAGGACGGCATTCCGGCCAAGGTCGAACGCATCGAGTACGACCCGAACCGCACCGCCCACATTGCCCTGGTCTGCTACGCCGACGGCGAGCGCCGCTACATCATCGCCCCGCGCGGTCTTGAAGCCGGTGCAACGCTGCTGAGCGGTTCGGAAGCCCCGATCCGCGCAGGCAACACGCTGCCGATCCGCAACATTCCGGTCGGCTCGACGATCCACTGCATCGAACTGCAACCCGGCAAGGGTGCGCAGATCGCGCGCTCGGCCGGTACGTCGGCCACGCTGCTGGCTCGCGAAGGCGTCTACGCCCAGGTCCGCATGCGTTCGGGTGAGGTGCGCCGCATCCACATCGAATGCCGCGCCACCATTGGTGAAGTCGCAAACGAAGAGCACAGCCTGCGCCAACTCGGCAAGGCCGGTGTGAAGCGCCACATGGGTATTCGCCCGACCGTTCGCGGCGTGGTGATGAACCCGGTCGACCACCCGCACGGTGGTGGCGAAGGCAAGACCGGCGAAGGCCGCCATCCTGTCGACCCATGGGGCAACCTGACCAAGGGCTACCGTACCCGTAACAACAAGCGCACGCAGGTCTTCATCGTGTCGCGCCGCAAGAAGTAAGGGATAGCAAATGACTCGCTCTCTCAAAAAGGGTCCGTTTGTTGACCATCACCTCGTGGCCAAGGCCGACAAGGCAGTGACGACGAAGGACAAGAAGCCGATCAAGACCTGGTCGCGCCGCTCGATGGTTCTGCCCGAGTTCATCGGCCTGACCATTGCCGTGCACAACGGCAAGCAGCACGTGCCTGTCTACATTACCGATCAAATGGTCGGCCACAAGCTCGGCGAATTTGCGCTCACGCGCACGTTCAAGGGGCACCCCGCGGACAAGAAAGTCCAGAAGAAGTAAGGAACGACCATGTCTGAAACACGTGCAGTCCTCCGCGGTGTCCGCCTCTCGGTCGACAAGGGCCGTCTGGTCGCTGACCTGATCCGCGGCAAGAAGGTTGATCAAGCGCTCAACGTTCTGCAATTCACGCAGAAAAAAGCCGCTGTGATCATCAAGAAGGTGCTCGAGTCGGCAATTGCCAACGCCGAGCACAACGATGGCGCCGATATCGACGAACTGAAGGTCAAGACCATCTACGTCGAACAGGGCGCAACGCTCAAGCGCTTCACCGCGCGAGCCAAGGGTCGCGGTAACCGCATCAGCAAGCCCACGTGCCATGTGTACGTGACGGTTGGCAACTAAGAACGCCTGGAAGAAATATGGGACAGAAAATCCATCCGACCGGCTTCCGCCTTGCGGTTACCCGTAACTGGTCCAGCCGCTGGTACGCAAGCGACCGCGATTTCGCGGGCATGCTGGCCGAAGACATCAAGGTCCGCGAATACCTGAAGAAGAAGCTGAAGAACGCTTCGGTGTCGCGCGTCATGATCGAGCGTCCCGCCAAGAACGCACGCATCACGATCTACTCGGCTCGTCCGGGCGTCGTGATCGGCAAGAAGGGCGAAGACATCGAGAACCTCAAGCGCGAACTGGGCAAGCAGCTCGGCGTGCCGGTGGCAGTGAACATCGAAGAAGTGCGCAAGCCCGAAATCGATGCCCAGCTGATCGCCGACAGCATCACGCAGCAGCTCGAAAAGCGGATCATGTTCCGCCGCGCCATGAAGCGCGCCATGCAAAACGCCATGCGTCTGGGTGCTCAAGGCATCAAGATCATGTCGGCTGGCCGCCTGAACGGTATCGAAATCGCTCGTACCGAGTGGTATCGCGAAGGTCGCGTGCCCCTCCACACGCTGCGCGCCGACATCGACTACGGCACCTCGGAAGCCAAGACCACCTACGGCGTCATCGGCGTCAAAGTCTGGGTCTACAAGGGCGACACGCTGGGTCGTAACGACCTGCCGGCCGTCGAAACGCCGCGTCCCGACGAAGAGCGTCGCCCGCGTGGTCCCCGCCGTGATGGCCGCCCTGGTGGCGACCGTCCGGGTTCGGATCGTCGTGGTCCCGGCCCGCGCGCCGGTGCCCGTGGCCCGATCGGTGGCAACACCGCTCCGGCCGACGGCAGCGACAAGCCCGCAGAAGCTACTGGTGCAGCTCCCGCTGCTCCGGGTGCAGACTCGAAACCCGCCGTTAAGCGCGTCCGCAAAGCCGCGCCAGCTGCAGCAGCTGACGGTGCCAAGACCGAGTGATCGGTCTTAGAACTACGGAGTATTAAAAATGCTGCAACCTGCACGCAGAAAGTTCCGCAAGGAACAAAAGGGCCGCAACACCGGCATCGCAACCACGGGTAACTCGGTTGCGTTCGGTGACTTCGGTCTCAAATGCACCGACCGCGGCCGCCTCACGGCGCGCCAGATCGAAGCCGCTCGTCGCGCGATTTCGCGTCACGTGAAGCGCGGTGGCCGTATCTGGATCCGCGTGTTCCCGGACAAGCCGATCTCTACCAAGCCCGCCGAAGTGCGGATGGGTAACGGTAAGGGCAACCCCGAGTACTACGTCGCTGAAATCCAGCCTGGCAAGATCGTGTTCGAGATCGTCGGCGTGCCCGAAGAACTCGCCCGCGAAGCGTTCCGCCTGGCCGCCGCCAAGCTTCCGCTGCGTACGACGTTCGTCGCTCGCCAGCTCGGCGCCTGAGAGGAGAACATCCATGGCAACACGTAAGAAAAAAGAAACCGCGGCTCCGGCCAAGGTGACCAAGGCTGCAACGCTGCGCACGAAGGACGTCGCAGGCCTGCAAGCTGAAATCAAGGACCTGCAGAAGGCCCATTTCGGTCTGCGCATGCAGAAAGCCACGCAACAGCTGTCGAACACCTCGACGCTGCGCGTGACGCGCCGCGACATCGCGCGCGCCAAGACCATTCTTGCTCAGAAGCAGCAAGAAACCCAAGCCGCCAAGTAAGGAGTGAACATGACGGAAGCTAAAAAATCCCTCAAGCGCACCTTGATCGGCAAGGTGGTCAGCGACAAGCGTGCCAAGACCGTGACCGTGCTGGTCGAGCGCCGTGTGAAGCACGAGCTCTACGGCAAGATCGTGGCCAAGACGAGCAAGTACCACGCCCATGACGAAAAGGGCGAGTACAAGCTGGGCGACACCATCGAGATCACGGAAAGCCGTCCGATCTCGAAGACCAAGAACTGGGTCGTGACCCGCCTGGTCGAAAAGGCCGTGCTGGTCTGATCGCTGGTTGATCTGCATCGGGAAGCCTCGCAAAAGGCAACCCAACCCGAAACGGCCCACAATGTGGGCCGTTTTTCTTTTTCAGGAGCATCTAGATGATCAAAGTCGGCGACACCCTTCCTTCGGCAACCCTGCAGGAATATTCCGAGGTCGAGGGCGAAGGCTGCAGCATCGGCCCGAACCCGGTGGACGTGAGCAAGGCCACGGCTGGCAAGACCATTGCGCTGTTCGCGCTGCCGGGCGCCTTCACGCCCACCTGCTCGGCCAAGCACGTGCCCGGCTATGTGCAGCACTTCGACGACTTCAAGGCCGCTGGCGTGGATGAGATCTGGTGCGTGAGCGTGAACGACGCGTTCGTGATGGGCGCCTGGGCGCGCGACCAGAAGACCGGCACCAAGGTGCGCATGCTGGCCGACGGCAGCGCCGATTTCGCCAAGGCGACCGGCCTCACGCTCGACCTGACCGCCCGCGGCATGGGCCTGCGCAGCAACCGTTATTCGATGCTCGTGAAGGATGGCAAGGTCGCCGCGCTCAACGTCGAGGCACCGGGCAAGTTCGAGGTCAGCAACGCCGAGACGCTGCTGGCGCAAGCCCGCGGCTGAGTAGTTAGCTAGAGATCGACCTTGAGGTAGTGCGCGCCCGCAATCGGATTGTGATAGTAGGGCGGCACTTCCTCGAAGCCCAGGTCTTCATAGAGCGCGCGGGCCGATTCCATGTCGTCCAGCGTGTCGAGCAGCACGCAGGCATAACCCGCGCCGCGTGCTGCATCCAGGATGGCTTCGGCCAATTGGCGGCCGACACCCAGTCCGCGAAAGCCGGGCCGCACGAACAGGCGCTTCATTTCGGCGGCATTTGCGTAGTCGGTATTGTCGAGCGGGCGCAGGGCACAGCAGCCGGCCACGTGCGCCAGCGTTCCGTTGGGACGCATCAGGGTGGGCGCCTGTTGTCCCGCCGCTTCCTTGATGTGGGCCGCGTCGACCAGGGCCAGCAGCAGGGCACCGCGCGGCTCCGCGTAGTCGCCCGGAAGCGTGGCAACTTCTTCTTCGAAATTCTGGAAGCACAGGTCGATGCCCAGCGAAGCCGCGTAGTCGCGAAAGATCGCGCGTGCCGCATCGAGCTCATGGGCTTCGTCGGGCGCGAGGAGCACGACGGCCGGCGTGTCGGCCAGCGGCAGAGGGCGTGAAACCGAAAAGCTCATACGCGCAGCGACGCAACCCAATACGCCACGCCCGCGCACACCGCGAACAGAACCAGCGCGAGTCCGCGGGAGGCGGCGTCGTCCCGGCTGGGCGCAACCTGGCTGCCGGCCGGCCTGATCAGCTTGTCGCCCGAAACCATGGGCCGCACCAGTCGATGCCGCTTGACCAGCACATAGAACAGCACCGCCAGTACATGCAGGCTGACCAGCGCGATCACGATCGTTTTTCCCTGTGCCTTGTGCCAGCCGGTTGCAAGGCTCACCACCTCGCCTGACACAAAGCGCGTGAGCGGGCCCGCCGCGGAAATTTCATCGTCCGCCACCAGCCCGGTGGCAACCTGAAGGGCCAGCACCGCGAGAACGGCAAATACCGACAGGGCGCCAAGCGGCGTGTGGCCGATCACGTGGTCCGGATGAGCCCGCCCGCGCAGATAGGCGACGACGGAGCCCGGCCCGTAGAAGAACGAGGCAAAGCGCGACCAGCGTCCGCCCACGAAGCCCCACAGCAGGCGAAACAGCAGCAGCGCAAGCACCACGTACCCCAGGCGGAAGTGCCATTCCATGACGCCGCCAAGTCCGGTGCCGATCAGGCCGATGACTGCAACGCTCAACGCCCAGTGAAAAACACGCGTTGGCAGATCCCAGATGCGCGCCCGCACAGGGGTGTCGGGCGCTGCGGCACGCATGGCGGCCACGGAGGAGTCGGTCATCGAAGAGGAAAAGTGCGCAAAAACTGCGGAAGGCGCAGATTAGCAAAGTCTGGGCCGCCGCATGCATCGGGTTGTTGCTATGCAGGCCGCAAGGCCGCCCCTACACTCGGCGCGGCGCCGCTGTCGGCGGTGCCGAACCAACTACAAGGACCCCCGATGATTCGACTTGCTTCGTTTGCGCTGGCCGCTGTCTGCGCCGCGATTTCCCTGCCGGCCTCGGCCCAGTTCGCCAAGCCTGAGGACGCCATCAAGTACCGCCAGAGCGCGTTGTTCGTGATGGGCCAGCATTTCAGCCGCATCGGCGCCATGGCCAATGGGCGTGTTCCGTTCGACGCGGCGGCCGCAGCGGCCAATGCCGACGTCGTGGCCGAAATAGCCAAGCTGCCTTGGGCCGCATTTGGCGCCGGCACCGAGGGCGGCAAGAGCAAGCCCGAGGTCTGGAAGGAAACCGCCAAGTTCAAGGAACACCAGGACAAGATGGTTGCCGAAACCGGCAAACTGGCGGCCGCCGCCAAGGCCGGCAATATCGACGCGCTCAAGGCCCAGTTCGGTGCCACCGCCGGCAGCTGCAAGGCCTGCCACGACAGCTTCCGCAACCAGTGAGCTTCAAGCCTCCGCGAGCAGTTTCTCGATCAGCTTGTGGAGCTCGGCGAAATCGGGTTCGCCCACGTAGCGCTTCACGATTTCGCCCTTCTTGTTGACCAGGTAGGTGGTGGGCGTGAGCTTCACGTCCCCCCAGGCCTGCGCCACGCTGCCGGTGTTGTCGATGGCCACCTTGAACGGCAGCTTGCGCGTTTCGGCAAAATTGACGACGTAGCTCGGCGGGTCGTAGCTCATGGCCACGGCCAGCGTGTCATAACCCTTTGACTTGTACTTGTCGTAGGTCGCGATGACCTTCGGCATTTCAGCCACGCAGGTCACGCAACTGGTGGCCCAGAAGTTGACCAGGGTGACCTTGCCCTTCAGGTCGTCGGTGCTCTTCTTGCTGCCGTCGAGCAGCACGAAGGTCGATGCCGGCGCCGCCGTGGCGCCGGAGCCGAAGTACACGCCCACGCCGGCGGCCATTGCAAGGACGACTGCTGCGGCGGCGATGTATTTTTTCATGGCTACTGAAAGAGGAGGGCGGCGCGATTTTAGTTCCGCCGGGCCGATCGCGCTGGAGCCTGCCTCAAGCGGCTCGATAATCGCTCTCCGATGCCGTCGCCCGTTCTCCGCTCCTGGCCTGCGCTGTTCGCGGCCACCGCCGCCGTTGCGCTTGCCGCCTGCAGCCCGACCTTCAACTGGCGCGAGACGCCGATTGCCGACGCCGGTCTGGTCGCGCTGCTGCCCTGCAAGCCAGATCGCGCCCATCGCGCCTTGCCCCTTGGCGCCGAGTCCGTCCAGGTCGATATGGCGGGCTGCGAAGCGGGCGGCGCAACCTTTGCCATTGCCCATGCATCCGCCGGCAGTCCCGAGCAGGCCGAGACCTGGCTCACTGCATGGCGCGCGGCCACCCGGAGCCAGTTGGGCAATGCGCAGGTGACGGAAGCGCCGGCAACGCTGAAACGCGCCACCGCGTCGCCCGCACCGGTAAGGCTCGACGCCCAGCCCCCGCAGCAGGGCGCCGCACCCGTCCAGGTTCTCTGGTTTGCCCAATCGCAAAAAGACGGCCGTGTTTCGCTCTACCAGGCCACGGTGCTCGGGCGGCCCACCGCGCCCGACGCGGCCGCAACCTTCTTCGACGGCCTGCGTCTTCCGTGAACGCCGCGAGCTCCCTGAACGGCGGCCTGCTCGCCGGACGGCGGCGGATTGCCACCGTTTTCCTGGCCTTTGCCGTCGCCTACTTCTTTTCGACGCTGGTGCGTGCCATTACCGCCACGCTCTCGCCGACGCTCACTGCCGAGTTCGAACTCGAGGCGCGCGATCTCGGCCTGCTGGCCGGCGGCTACTTCCTGGGTTTTGCCTTCACGCAGCTTCCCATGGGCACCTGGCTCGACCGGCACGGCCCGAAGCGCGTGATCGTCTGCTTCCTGGCCGTCGCGGTCATCGGCTGCCTGCTGTTTTCCGCGGCGACCAATTTCCCGCTGCTGCTCGCCGCACGCGTGCTGACCGGTGTCGGCGTGAGCGCCTGCCTGATGGCGCCGCTCACCGGCTACCGCCGCTGGCTGACCCCGCCGATGCAGCTGCGCAGCAACTCGTGGATGCTGATGGTGGGCTCCTTCGGCCTCGTCGGCGCCACGCTTCCGGTGCAATGGCTGATGCCGCTGCTGGGATGGCGGCCGCTGTTCTGGCTGCTGGCGGCGGGCATCGTGGTGTCGATGGCGCTGATTGCCTGGGCTGCGCCTGCCTGGCAGGGCGAGAGCGCCGCCGATGCCCGCGAAGAGGGGGCCAAAGGCAGTGAATCGGCGCAAGGCGGATACGCCGCCGTGTGGCACGACCCGTTTTTCCGCAAGCTCGCGCCAGTCGGTTTCTTCAACTACGGCGGGTTCGTCGCCATGCAGACGCTGTGGGTGGTGCCCTGGCTCACCCGCGTGGCCGGCTACACGCCGCAAGAGGCGGCCGGCGCCCTGTTCTGGATCAGCATCGCGCTACTCGCCACCTACTGGCTCTGGGGCGTGACCAATCCAAGGCTCGTGCATCGCGGCATTCCGGCGACCCGGCTTTTGACTTGGGGCATGCCGCTCGCGATGCTCGCACTTGCTCTTGTTTTGATAGCTGGCCCCGCCGCGGGCACCGTCGCCTGGATCTGCTTCCTGTGCATTTCCACGGTGGTCACGCTGGCCCAGCCCGCCGTGGCCCTTGCCTTGCCTCCCGCCCTCGCGGGGCGTGCGCTGTCGGCCTACAACCTGGTGGTTTTTGCAGGTGTATTCGTCGTGCAGTGGGGCATCGGCTTGCTGATTGACCTGTTTGCCCGCGCCGGGCTCGACACCGTCGGCTCCTTCCGCGCGGCCTTGGCCGTTTTCCTGGTCTGCTGCGTTATGTCGTATACCTACTTCCTTTGGGCGCCCCCGCATAATCGGCGCGTAGTTCCCGGACCCGCATGAACAGCATTCTCATCATTGCCCACTCACCGTTCGCGCAGGCGCTGCGGCGGTGCGCGCTGCATGTGTTCCCCGATTGCGAGCAGGCAGTGGTTGCGCTCGACGTGCTGCCCAACGTGTCGCCCGAAGAAACGCTGGCCGCGGCCCGCATCACGCTCGAACAGCAGCTCAGCGCGCCTCGCTCGCAGGTGCTGGTGCTGGCCGACGTATTCGGCGCAACCCCTTGCAACGTGGCCCAGAAGCTGGTGGACGGCGTCCGCTCGCGGCTGGTGGCGGGCGTCAACCTGCCGATGCTGCTGCGGGCGGTAACCTATCGCCACGAGCCGCTCGAAACGCTGGTGCAGCGCGCCATCGCGGGCGGCACCGCCGGCGTCATGCAGGTGGCCGTGGCCGCACCCCAGAACCAGGCGAAGAGAAAGCACAGTGATCAAGAAATCCGTGACCATCAGCAATAAGCTGGGCTTGCATGCACGCGCATCCGCCAAGCTCACCAAACTCGCAGGCAGCTTTCCCTGCGAGGTGTGGCTCTCGCGCGGCGACCGCCGCATCAATGCCAAGAGCATCATGGGCGTCATGATGCTCGCCGCCGGGCTGGGCTCCACGGTCGAGCTCGAAACGAACGGCCAGCAGGAAGAAGAGGCGATGGACGCCATCGTTCAGCTGATGAACGACAAGTTCGGCGAAGGCGAGTGAATGTGGCCCCCACGCTCCGCACTGCGTGTCGTCGCTGCCCCCCGAGGGGGCTCGGCCGCCTTGGGGCGGCCCGGCGGCGGCCGATGTGGCCTCGACGCTCCACACTGCGCGTCGCCGCTGCCCCTGAGGGGCTCGGCCGCCTTGGGGCGGCCCGGCGGCGGCCGGTAACCTTCGGCCAGCTCCCATGACCTTCGCAGTCCACGGCCTTCCCGTCGCCCGTGGCATTGCCATCGGCCGCGCGGTGCTGGTGGTGTCGAGCCGCATCGACGTGGCCCACTACTTCATCAAGCCCGAAGAGATCGAGACCGAAATCGATCGCGTCCGCACCGCACGCAACGCGGTGGCCGACGAGCTCGCCAAGCTGCAGACCAGCGTCGCGCAGATGGGCCCGAACGACGCGCCGCACGAGCTTGCGGCCCTGCTCGAAGTGCACCAGATGCTGCTGCAGGACGAGGCGCTCACCGGCGGCGTGAAGCACTGGATTACCGACCGCCTCTACAACGCCGAGTGGGCGCTGACCACGCAGCTAGAGATCATCGCGCGCCAGTTCGACGAGATGGAGGATGAGTACCTGCGCGAGCGCAAGGCCGACCTCGAACAGGTGGTCGAGCGGCTGCTGCACCGCATGAAGGGCACGGCCGCGGTGCTCGCGCCCAGCCCGCCGCGCCGCAAGCGCCCCGCCGCCGAGGACGACGATGACCCGACCGCGGGCGACGGCATCGACGCGCCGCTGGTGCTGATTGCGCACGACCTGTCACCGGCCGACATGCTCCAGTTCAAGAAGAGCGTGTTCGCAGGCTTCGTGACCGACGTGGGCGGGCGCACCTCGCACACCGCCATCGTCGCGCGCAGCATGGACATTCCGGCCGTGGTGGGCGCGCGCACCGCGAGCCAGCTGGTGCGCCAGGACGACTGGGTAATCATCGACGGCGAAGCGGGCGTGGTGATCGTCGACCCTTCGCCCATCATCCTGGCGGAGTACGGCTTCAAGCAGCGCCAGGGCGACCTCGAGCGCGGCCGGCTCGCGCGCCTGCGTCACAAGCCCGCGGTCACCCTCGACGGCCAGCGCGTCGAGCTGCTCGCCAACATCGAGATGCCCGAGGACACGGCCGGCGCCATGAAGGCTGGCGCGGTCGGCGTCGGACTGTTTCGCAGCGAGTTCCTGTTCATGGGCCGCGAGTCGCAGCGCCAGACCCGGCTGCCCGACGAAGAAGAGCAATACCAAGCCTATAAGCGCGCAGTGGAAGGCATGCAGGGTATGCCGGTCACCATTCGCACCATCGACGTGGGCGCCGACAAGCCGCTCGACGGCAAGGCGGGCATCAAGCAGGAGCACCTGAACCCTGCGCTGGGCTTGCGCGCCATTCGGTGGAGCCTGGCCGATCCGGCGATGTTCCTCACGCAGTTGCGCGCCATTCTTCGTGCGGCGGCGCACGGCGAAATCCACCTGCTGATTCCCATGCTCGCCCATGCCAGCGAGATCCGCCAGACGCTGTCGCTGATCGAGTTCGCGCGCACCGAGCTCGACAGCCGCGGCGCCGTGTACGGCAAGGTCAAGCTCGGCGCGATGATCGAGATTCCGGCCGCGGCGCTCACGCTCAAGACCTTCCTCAAGTACTTCGACTTCCTGTCGATCGGCACCAACGACCTGATCCAGTACACGCTGGCCATCGACCGCGCCGACGAGGCCGTGGCCCATCTCTACGATCCCGCACACCCCGCGGTGCTGAAGCTCGTGGCCGACACCATTGCCGAATGCCGCCGCCAGGGCAAGGGCGTGGCCGTGTGCGGCGAAATGGCCGGCGACGTGGCCTTCACGCGGCTGCTGCTCGGCCTTGGCTTGCGCAGCTTCTCGATGCATCCCTCGCGCATCCTCGCCGTCAAGCAGGAAGTGCTGCGTGCCGACACCGGCAAGCTCGAAGCGTGGGCCAAGAGCGTGCTCGAGTCGGACGATCCGGCGTCGGTTCTCGCTGGAAACTAGTTCTTCCGGCTTCAATTCGCTCAAAGGCAGGGGCGAAGAGAAATAAAACGAAACACGCCGAAACGGCAGTGAAAGGACTTGTCGCGCCGCGGCAAGCACCATCAGGTCTCCTCTTCCACAACAGAAAGGCCTGAACATGAAAGCTCTCTCCCTCACCCAAATTGTGACCGTCGGCTCCTTCGCTTTGCTCGCCGCCGCCGGCGCCAAGGCTGAAACCTACGAAGGCGTCCAGCCGCTCGCCTCGGCCAAGAGCCGCGCCGAAGTCAACGCCGAAGCCATGCGCACGGCTTCGGCACCCGACCAGAACGTGGTGCGCGGCTCGCGCGGCGCCGAGACCATGGCTACGTCGAGGGACCGCGCCGGCGTTGTCTTCGAAGCCATGCGCACCGCCGCCGCGCCCGACCAGAACGTGACCTCGGGCTCGCGCGTGAACAGCAAGGTCATCTCCACGCTGCAGAACCCGGTCGACGCCCGTGCCGCAGCCGCTGGCAACAGCAACAAGCTTTAAGACCCCGCCGCAGGGCATCCCCTGGGGCCCGCAAGGAACATCATGAAACACTGGATCAAACGCACTCTCTTCGGTTTTGCCGGCCTTGCAGTCGTGGCCGGCAGCATTGCCGGCTGCGGCGGCCATCGGCACGGCTGGGGCAGCGGCGACAGCACGGAGTTCCGCACCAAGATGGTCGAGCGTGTCGGCAGCAAGCTGGAACTCGACGCTACGCAAAAGCAGAAGCTCACCGTGCTGGCGGAGAAGCTGCAGGCGCAGCGCCAAGCCATGCGCGGCGCAGGCGGCGCGGGCGATCCGCGTTCGCAGTTCAAGGCGCTGTTTGCGGGCAACAAGCTCGACCAGGCCGGTGCCGCGCGGCTCGTCGACGAGAAGACCACGGCCGTGCGCAACGGCAGCCCGGAAATCATTGCCGCCGCCGCTGATTTCTTCGACAGCCTGAACGCCGCGCAGCAGCAGAAGGTGCGCGACTTCATGGATCGCGGCGGCCGCCGCTGGGGCCATCGTGGCTGAACTCGATTCATCTCCGGGCTTCGCGCACTTCGTGTCGCCTCGCCAGCCCCTTTCCAGGGGGCGGCATCTGTGGACCGGCGAAGCCGGTTCCACGGTGTCTCGCGAACAAGCGGTCTCGGGCGGTGTGCGCACCCTGCTGCGGCTCGAAGGCGCGGTCGTGCTGGCCGCGGCGGTGGCGGCCTATGCGCAGTTCGGCGTGGGTTGGGGCATGTTCGCGCTGTTGCTGCTCGCGCCCGACCTCGCGGTGCTCGGCTACCTTGCGGGCCCGCGCGCGGGCGCGGCGCTCTACAACGCGGCCCATTCGTACGCCGGCGCGGTGGCATTGCTGGTGCTCGGCGTGCTGGCCGCAATGCCCTGGGCCGTGGCCGGCGGCCTGATCTGGTGCGCGCACATCGGCCTGGACCGGGCGCTCGGCTACGGGCTCAAGTACGGCTCCGACTTTGGCGCCACGCACCTGGGCCGCATCGGGCGGGCCGATCCGTGGTGAGGCACGCACGATGGCGCGCACCACCGTTGGCAATGCAAACAGAAACGACGACAGCGGCGGTGCGATGCCCGCAGGCCTGATCGTCAGCCAATTGTTCGCCAGGAGGCACAATCCCGCCATGCCGCGCATCCTGCTGATCGACGACGACGAACACCTCGCCGCGCCGCTGACCACCTACTTCGCACGCTTTGGCTGCACGCTCGAAAGTGCCGCCCGGCCGAGCGAAGGCTTGGCCATGCTGCGAGCCGGCCACTACGACGCGGCGATCCTCGATGTGATGCTTCCCGAGATGGACGGCTTTGCGCTGTGCCGCGAGATCCGCAAGGAAAACGACATTCCCATCGTGATGCTCACCGCGCGCGGCGAGGTGATGGACCGGGTGGTCGGCCTGGAGCTCGGCGCCGACGACTACGTGCCCAAGCCCTTCGAGCCGCGCGAACTGGTGGCGCGCGTGCAGACCATCCTGCGGCGCCAGCGCAGCACGACGCCTGCTGCGCCTAACGGCAACGGCACGCAGCACCGCGTGTTCGACGGCCTGTCGATCGACCTCGACCGGCGCCAGGTGCTGCGCCATGGCGAGCGCGTCGAGCTGACCGGCACCGAATTCGAACTGCTCGCGCTGCTCGCGGCCGAGCCCGGCAAGGTGTTCAGCCGCGACGACATCCTGAACCGGCTTCGCGGCCACGAAGCCGAGCTGTACACGCGCGCGGTCGACATCGTGGTGAGCCGCCTGCGCAAGAAGCTCGAGCCGCTGGACTGCATCAAGACGCTTCGCAACGCCGGCTATGCGCTGGCCGTGGCGCGCAGCGAGCCCGCATGAGGGCTCGCCGGGGAGGCTTGCGCAACGCCTGGCGCGAAATGACTTGCCGCCGCGCCGAGCTGCGCAGGCAATGGCACGAGCAGTGGCACGAGAAGGTGCAGGGCAAGCGCCGCTGGCGCCGCTCGCTGCGCATCCGGCTCGTGATGATGTTCGTGCTGCTGGCACTGGTCATGGCCGTGGTGTTCATGGGGGGCATGAAGAGATCCTTCTCCACCGGATGGGCCGAGGCCGCCAAGCCGATGCTGATGGACTATGCCGACCGGCTCGTCGCCGAGATCGGCGCGCCGCCCGACATTGCGCGCGCGCAGGCGCTGGTGGCCCGGCTGCCCATCACCATCCGCATCGTGGGGCCCACGGTCAACTGGGATTCCAACCCCGGCGGCAGCAACGGCCGCGGCGGCTGGATGCATGACCGCGACGAGGAGCCGTGGAACGACAAGTGGTTCATCCGTCCCACGGCCGACGGCCACCGCGTGATCTTCGGCTGGGCGCCCAAGCTCTGGAAGCTCGCGCCGCGTGCCGTGGCCTGGGCCACGCTCGGCGCGCTGCTGCTGCTTGTGGTGTTGGGCTATGCCTATGTGAGCCGCCTGTTGCGGCCACTGATCGATATCCGCGAGGGCGCGCAGCGCTTTGGCCGCGGCGAGTTCACGCAGCCCATTCCCGTGCGCCGGAACGACGACCTTGGCGACCTTGCGGAGCGCATCAACACCATGGCCGACGACATCCAGGCCATGCTCGACGCCAAGCGCGGCCTGCTGCTCGCCCTGAGCCATGAACTGCGATCGCCGCTCACGCGCGCCCGGCTCAATGCCGAGCTGCTGCCGGCCACGCCCGAAGGGGCTGCCGAGCGCGAGGCGCTGCTGCGCGACCTGAACGAGATGCGCGACCTGATCAGCGACCTGCTCGAAAGCGAGCGCCTCGCAAGCCCGCATGTGGCGCTGCAGCGAGAGCCGGTCGACCTGGCCGTGCTGGTGCGCGAAATCGTGGCCGAAATGGCCGGCGCGCAGAACGTGCATCTCGACCTGGCGGAAGGCCTGCCGCCGCATGGCATCGACCGCATGCGCATTCGCCTGCTGGTGCGCAACCTGCTGGACAACGCCTTGCGCTACAGCACCGGTGCGCCGCGGCCGCCGTGCGTGTCGCTGCGGGCCGTGGTGGATGGCAAGGTGCAGGGTGTTGAGCTCGAGGTGCGGGACTACGGACCTGGCGTTGACGAAGCGCAGGTCGAGCGGCTCACCGAGCCCTTCTACCGCACCGACGGCGCGCGGGCGCGTGCCACCGGCGGCGTGGGGCTGGGCATGTACCTGTGCCGGCTGATTGCCGAGGCGCATGGCGGCACCTTGACCGTGCGCAACGCGCATCCGGGCCTGCAGATCGTCGTCCGGCTGTAGTTCGCTCGCCGCATTTTTGGGGTGTCGCCTGCGCTACCAAGCGGGGCGGAGTGCGGCGCTACGATGCGCCTCCGTGCCAGCGCCCCGTCAATCCAGGAGACACCATGAGCAGCCCACTTGCCAACCACCAGGTTCGCCTTGCCACGCGCCCCGAAGGCGCGGCCACGCGCGAGAACTGGAAGTTCACGACCGAACCTGTCGGTGAGCCGGCCGAAGGCGGCGTGCTGGTCAAGACGCTGTCGCTGTCGCTCGACCCGGCCATGCGCGGCTGGCTCAACGACGCCAAGAGCTACATCGCACCCGTGGCCATCGACGAAGTGATGCGCGCCGGGGGCGTCGGCCGCGTTGTCGCCTCGAAGAACCCGCAATTCGCGGTGGGCGATGCGGTCTACGGCACGCTTGGCGTGCAGGAATACATCCTCATTCCGCAGGACCAGATCAAGCGCAACGGCCTTGTGAAGATCGACCTGAATGTTGGCACCATCACCCAATGGCTCAACGTGCTCGGCATGCCCGGCATGACCGGCTACTTCGGCCTGATGGACGTGGGCCAGCCCAAGCCGGGAGAAACCGTGGTGGTTTCCGGCGCGGCCGGCGCCGTGGGGCAGACGGTGGGCCAGTTGGCCAAGATCAAGGGTTGCCGCGTGGTCGGCATCGCCGGCGGTGCCGCCAAGTGCGACTGGGTGGTGAAAGAGCTGGGCTTCGACGCCTGCATCGACTACAAGGCCGGCGCGGGTGCGGTGCGCGAAGGCCTCAAGACGCATTGCCCGAAGGGCGTCGACATCTATTTCGACAACGTGGGCGGAGAAATCCTCGACGCGGTGCTGGCACGTCTCGCGCGCAAGGCCCGCGTGATCATCTGCGGCGCCATCAGCCAGTACAACAATGCCAACAGCATGCCGGGCGCCGGCCCCAGGAACTACCTGAGCCTGCTGGTGAACCGCGCGCGCATGGAAGGCATTGTGGTGTTCGACTATGCCGACCGCTTCCACATTGCCGTGGCGGAACTCGCCGGCTACCTGAAGGACGGCCGCATGAAGAGCAAGGAAGACGTCGTGAAGGGGCTCGACACCTTCCCCGAGTCGCTCAACAAGCTGTTTGCCGGGGAGAACTTCGGCAAGCTGGTGCTGCAGGTGGCGGAAGACTGAGCAGGGCTCAGGGCTCGCTGGGCCGCATCGGAATATCGCCCATCGCCTCGTCCTCGCGCAGGCCCCGTGCGGCCTTCAAGGTTTCGATCGACAGGCCGTCGCCGTGGCCGGCAAAGCCCTTGGCAATGCCTTCGAGCACCGTCGAGAGACCGGTCTCGCCGTCTGCGCGGGCGTCCATGCTGATGTTGAGCACGCGGGCCGCCATCTGCCGGTAGGTGATGGCGCCCGCGCCTTGGAGCGCGGCCACCAGGTCGAGGTACAGCGCCAGGTTCAGGTCGAACACCAGCTTGGGGGTGATCTCGAAATTTTCGTTGTTGTTCTTGTTGTCCATGGGTGGGCTCCTTTTTTCCGGAGCTTCCACTCTAGCCATAAAAACGGCGCCAATCCGTCGGACGCGGACGTATTCAGCGCGCGCGTGTGCCCATCACGGCGGCCGAGATGATCAGCGCCGCGGCCAGCGCGATGCTCCAGGTGAGCGGGCGCCCCGTCACCGCCAGAAGCAGCGCGGTGGAGCCCAGCGGCGTGATGTAGCTCAGGATGCCGATCTGCCGCGCATCCCCGCGCTTGAGCGCCATGTCCCAGACGAAGAAGGCCGCACCGAGCGGGCCCAGGCCGCACAGCGCGACCAGCAGCCAGTCCTTGGCGGAGAGCACGACCGAGGCTTCGAGCAGCGCATGGCAAGCCAGCGACAGCACGCCCGAGACCAGGCCGAACAGGCCGATGGCCGAGGTCGGAAACGCGGACACGCGCTTCGTCCACAGCGAATAGCTGGCCCAGATGAAAGCCGAGCCCAGCGCCGGCAGAAAGCCCCAGTACTGCCCCGCGGCGCCCGAGGTGGAAGCGGCGCCTTCGCGGGCGCCGAGAATCGCAATGGCGGCGCCCGCGAAGCCCAGCAAGGCGGCCACCACATGCAGCGGCCGCAGCGACATGCCTGGCAGCAGCACCGGCGCGAGCACCACCATGAAGAGCGGCCACAGGTAGTTCACCAGATTGGCTTCGACCGGCGGGGCATGTCGCAACGCGATGAACAGCAGGAAGTGAAAGCCGAACAGGCCATAGATGCCCAGCGCCAGCGTGCGCGGCGGCACGCGCCAGGCGTTGCGGTCGCGCAGCACCAGCGGCCAGCTCGGAATGCTGCCGATGATCAGCGCAAGGCCTGTGAGCAGGAAGGGCGGCAGGTGCGAAAGCGCCGTGCCCAGCGAAGCGAGCGTGGCCCAAAGCGCGATGGCGATCAGGGCGAGGAGCGTGGGAGACATCGCTCCGAGCTTAAGCGGCCCGGTCGTCGCGCAGCGCCGGTGCATCGTCGCGCGGCGACGATCTTCGGTGCGGCTTAGAAGCTGCCAAGCCTGCGCAATGCCGCGGTGAGCGCGGAGGGCGAGCGGTAGCCCGTGCGGCGCGCCGTTTCGGCCACGCCCACGCCGGCCAGCCGCAGCTCGCGCGCATGCGCGAGCCGCATCGCGCGCAGCCAGTGCATCGCGCTCATGCCTTGCTCGTCGCGGCAGCGCTGCGCGAACTGGCTCGGACTCAGGCACGCCACGCGTGCGAGATCGGCGACGCCCAGCGGCTCATGCCAGCGAGCACGGGCCCAGGCCGCGAGTGCGGTCCAGTCGATGGCGCGGCCGCGACCGTGGGCCGGCGCTGCCGCTCCCCAAGCTTCCAGCAGCAGCGCAGGGCCGTGCTGCAGGGCCAAGGCGGACGCGTGCGGATGCTGCGCGCATTGCGCGAGGTAAACCGCCAAGGCATGCAGCCGCGACGCCTCTGCAGGCGGGTGCCCTGCGCAACGCGCCCACTGGGGCTGGTGGGTATCGAGAATGAGGCATCGGCTGCCGCCGCGGGATTCGAAGTCGTGCCGGTCACCGGGCACCATCACGCGCGACTCGCCGGCGCCAACGCGGGCTCCGCGGCCTTCCACTTCGAGTTCGAGCACGCCCGCCAGGCCGATCAGCACCTGGAAATGGTCATGCGCGTGGCTGCCGCGCGAGTCTCCGTAGTCGCGCAGCGAAAGGCTGCCCGGTTCTGCGTGGAAGCGTGTTGCGGGCGTTTGCATGGGCCGTCGGATTGTCGTTCCGCGCACTGCAGCTGTCACCCCAGCCGCAGCAGCAGCGCCGAAGCCGCGCACACCAGCAGGAACGGAATGCTGATGCGGTGAAACTCGCGCAGGCCGTGCGGCACACGGGCGAGCCGCAGCGCGATCAGGTTGGCCAGCGAACCCAGCACGCAGCCGAAGCCGCCCACGCTCACCCCGGCGGCGAGTGCCGGCAGATCGCGCACATGGCCGTCGAGCAGGATGGCCGCCGGCACGTTGCTGATGAACTGCGATGCGGCAATGGCGGCAAGGTAGGCGCGCCATCCTTCGGTAATCGGCCAATGGTTCAGCAGGGCCACCACGGCGGGCAGTTCGGCCAGCTGGCGCAGGTCCACGAACATCAGCGCAATGATCGCAAGCAGCGCCCAGTCGATGCCGCGCAGCACGCGCGGATACGCCACCAGGAACACGCCGAACACCGCGCCCAGGCCCGCCAGCAGCCAATGCCGGTCGAGCGCGACGACGAAGCCGACGAACAGCACGCCCGCCAATGCCAGCAGGCGCGGCTGCACCGGCGTGGCCTCGGCCTCGGGCTTGAGCGCTATGGGCGTGCGCGGCACCAGCAGCCACACGGCCACGAAGAGCCAGAACAGCATCACCGCCACCGTCGGCCCCATCATGGCCATGAAGGCGAAGAAGCTCTCGCCCGAACGGTGCCAGAGATAAAGGTTCTGCGGATTGCCAATGGGTGTGAGCGCCGAGCCCGCATTCACCGCCAGCGCCTCGAGCACCACGAGCCGCGCGAGCGGCAGGTGCGCCTGGTTGGCGAGCACCCGCGTGAGCGGCACCAGAAGGAACAGGCTCACGTCGTTGGTCACCAGCGCCGAGAGAAAGGACGCGCTCGCGGTCAGCAGCAACGCAAGGCTGCGCTGGTTGTGCGTGCGCGCGAGCAGGCGCTGCGCGGTGGCCTGCAGCATGCCGCTTTTTTCCACCCCCTGTGTAATGGCCAGCAGCCCCGCCAGCGCGCCCACCGTCTCCCAGTCGACCAGCCGCAGCCAGTCCATGGGCGCGCGCGGGCGCATGAAGGCGAACGCCACCGCCACGGCGACCAGCACCCACAGCAGGCCGTTGCCGCCGCCCTGTTCGCCCGGCGGCGTTGCCTTGGCTTCAGCGGCCGACGAGGTCACGCAACTCGCGCTTGAGCACCTTGCCGATCGCGCTGCGCGGGAGCTCGTCGATGAAATGCAGGCGTGCCAGGCGCTGCGTCTTGCCGAGCTGCTCGTTGGTCCATTGCAGCAGCGCGGCCTCGGTGGTGCCGTCGTCCTCGCGTCGCACCACGAAGGCCACCGGCGTTTCGCCCCATTGCTCGGAAGGCACGCCCACCACAGCCACGTCAGCCACCGCCGCATGGGCGCGCACCACGGTTTCGAGATCGCTCGGGTAGATGTTGAAGCCGCCGCTGATGATCATGTCCTTCTTGCGATCGAACAGCGTCAGGAAGCCATCGGCATCGAAGCGCCCGACGTCGCCGGTACGGATGAAGCGCTTGCCGGTGGCGTCGAACCATTCGGCCTCACGTGTCTTGGCGGGCTGGCGGTGGTAGCCGGTCATCATGCCGGCCGAATGCCCCACCACCTCGCCGGCCAGCTCGGTGTTGCCGCGCGGGATTTCATGGCCGTCTTCGTCGATCAGCCGGATGTCGCTGCCCTCGGCCGGGCGACCCACCGTGTGAAGCTTGTCGGGGTTGAGGTGCGCTTCCAGGATGCAGGTGCCGCCGCCCTCGGTCATGCCGTAGAACTCGATCAGCCCGCCCGGCCAGCGCTTGAGCACGTCGGCCTTGAGCGCGGCGTTGAATGGCGCGCTGGTGCTGAACTTGAAGCGGAACGACGAGAGGTCATGCGCATCGAAGCGCGGATGCGCCATCAGCCGCTGGTACTGCACCGGCACCAGCATGGTGTGCGTCACGCGGCGCTGCTCGGCCAGCTGCAGATAGCCGAGCGCGTCGAACTTCGGCATCAGCACCACGCAGCCACCAAAGGCGATGGTGGGAAAGAACACCACCAGCGTGGTGTTCGAATACAGCGGGGTCGACAGCAGCGTGACGGTGTCGGCGCCATACTCGTACTTGGCACCGCGCTGCACATGGGCCCAGCGCATGCCGTGGCCCTGCACGATGCCCTTGGGCTCGCCGGTGGTGCCCGAGGAATAGATGATGTTGAAGGGCCAGGAAGGCTGCGTCTCGACGCCGGTGGGCCGTGCGCCCATGGGTGCCAGCCAGCTCTCCAGGCTTTGGCCGGCGGCGGAGCCGTCGAGCGCCACGCGCGGAATGCCGCCTTCCTTCGCCGGGCCGACAACCTCGGCCGCCGCGGCGTCGGTGAAGAGAATGCGCGCGTTCGCGTCTTCGATCATGCGGGCCAGGCTGGCCGGCGTGGACCCGGGCGCGAGCGGCGCGACCGCCACACCCGCGCGCAGGGCACCGAGAAAGACCGCCGCGTAGTTCACCGACGAAGCCGCGCAAACTGCGATGGCGTCGCCGGGCTCGAGGCCGCCCTGCTGCAGGCTGGCCGCGATGCGGTCCATCAGTGCGTCGAGCGCGCCGTAGCTCAGCGTGTGATGGGCATCCGCCAGGGCGGGGTGGTCGGGCGTGTGTTGCGCATGGAGGCGAACCAGGTCGGCAATGGCGCCGAAATCGCGTTCCATCGCGGCTTGGATGGCGGGGTGCGTTTGCAAAATCGATCCTTCGTCTTGGCCAGACGGCAGGATAGCGAAGAAGCGCCGGACCGGGTGAGCTGCACGCGACGGACTGGTTGCCGCCGTGGCCGCATCAGTTGTTAAACCCCGGCGGCGTGGGCCTGCTGGTCCGCGTGGTAGCTGGAGCGCACCATCGCGCCAACCGCCGCATGGCTGAAGCCCATCTTGTAGGCCTCTTCCTCGAACATCTTGAAGGTGTCCGGGTGCACGTAGCGGCGCACCGGCAGGTGCGAGCCCGACGGCGACAGGTACTGGCCGATGGTCAGCATGTCGATGTCGTGGGCGCGCATGTCGCGCATCACCTGCAGGATCTCTTCGTCGGTTTCGCCCAGGCCCACCATGATGCCGCTCTTGGTCGGCACATCGGGGTGCAGCGCCTTGAACTTCTTCAGCAGGTTCAGGCTGAACTGGTAGTCGCTGCCGGGGCGCGCTTCTTTATAAAGACGGGGTGCGGTTTCCAGGTTGTGGTTCATCACGTCCGGCGGCGCGGCCTTCAGGATCTCGAGCGCGCGATCGTCGCGGCCGCGGAAGTCGGGCACCAGGATCTCGATCTGCGTCATCGGCGAGAGCTCGCGGATGTTCTTGATGCAATCGACGAAATGCTGGCTGCCGCCGTCGCGCAGGTCGTCGCGGTCGACGCTGGTGATCACCACGTACTTCAGGCGCAGCTTGGCGATGGTCTTGGCAAGGTTGAGCGGTTCGTCCTTGTCGAGCGGATCTGGGCGGCCGTGGCCCACGTCGCAGAACGGGCAGCGGCGCGTGCACTTGTCGCCCATGATCATGAAGGTGGCCGTGCCGTTGCCGAAGCATTCGCCGATGTTCGGGCACGAGGCTTCTTCGCAGACCGTGTGCAGGTTGCTTTCGCGCAGGATCTGCTTGATTTCGTAGAACCGGGTGGTGGGGCTGCCGGCCTTCACGCGAATCCACTCGGGCTTCTTGAGCACTTCGCCCTGCTGCACCACCTTGACCGGGATGCGCGAGAGCTTGGCCGCGGCCTTCTGCTTGGCCAGCGGGTTGTAGTTTTCGGCGCTCTGGGCGTCGCGGACGACTTGGGTGGTGCTCATTGGATTGCTAGGGCGTCAGATAGGTGGTGAGCTTCTGGCTCAGGACCCGGGCAGCGTCTTCCCATGTGGTTTGGACCCCGATTGTAGAAAGATCGACCGTTTGCAGCCCCGCGTAGCCGCAAGGGTTGATTCGCGAGAAGGGTTCGAGGTCCATTTCAACGTTGAGCGCCACGCCGTGGTAGGTGGCGTGGCGGCTCACCTTGATGCCCAGCGCCGCGATCTTGCCCAGGCCCCGAAACGGGTCGGCCGCGGGCAGCGGGCCGGTCAGCGCGGCATGGGAGAACGGGTCGTCCAGCCGCACGTAGATGCCCGGCGCGCCCGCCACGCGGTGCCCCGTCACGCCGAAATGCGCCAGCGTGCGCAGCACCGATTCCTCGATGCGGTAGACGTATTCCTTCACGAAATAGCCGGCGCGGCGCAGGTCGATCAGCGGATAGCCCACCGCCTGGCCCGGGCCGTGGAAGGTGACCTGCCCGCCCCTGTCGGTCTGCACCACCGGAATGTCACCGGGGTTCAGGATGTGGTCCTGCTTGCCTGCGATGCCCTGCGTGAACACGGGCGCGTGCTCGCACATCCATAGCGCATCGGGCGTTTCAGCCTCGCGCTCGAGCGTGAACCGCTTCATTGCCGCGAAGGTCTCGGCATAGCCGACGCGACCCAGCCATTGCGCGGCAATGGAGGTGGCGGGTGCGTGTTCTGCGACCGTCATCAGCGCCTTGGTGTCAGAGGACGACCTTGACCGATGGATGCGTCGACAGCGCGCGATACAGGTCGTCGAGCTGCTCGCGGCTGGTGGCGGTCACGGTGATCGTCACGCCCAGGTAGTTGCCCGCCTTGCTGTCGCGCAGCTCGACCGTGGTGGCGTCGAAGGTCGGATCGAAGCGTTCCGCGATCTGCGTGATGGCATGCACGAAGCCGTCGGCCTTGACGCCCATGACCTTGATGGGGAACTGCGAGGGGT
Source organism: Variovorax sp. CCNWLW225 (assembly GCF_037204045.1). NCBI lineage: Bacteria > Pseudomonadati > Pseudomonadota > Betaproteobacteria > Burkholderiales > Comamonadaceae > Variovorax > Variovorax sp. CCNWLW225. The sequence continues at coordinate 27,323 of NZ_JBBCBV010000020.1, forward strand.
ACTCGATCAGCGACTCCTTGCGCGGATCGGGAATCGGAGTGCTCGTGTCGGTGGTGCTGTCGGTCATGCGGGGGTCACTCCTTGTTTCTGTGGCTTCTCTGCGTTGCGCTGCTTGGCCTCTTGGTAAGCCGCGTACAAGGCTTGGTAGATGGGGCCGGGGCGGCCATTCCCAATGGCCTGGCCGTCGAGCGTCACCACCGGCAGCACTTCCTTGCTGGCCGACGAGAGCAGCAACTCATCGGCGCCGAACACTTCGTCGCGCGAAACGCGGCGCAGGGCAAATGGAATGCCGCGCTCGGCGCACAGGCGCTCCAGCAGGCCGTAGCGGATGCCGGTCAGCACCAGGTTGTCCTTGGGCGGACCGATGAGTTGGCCGTCCTTGACGATCCACACGTTGCTCGAGGAGGCTTCGCTCAGCCATTCGCCCCTGAACATGACGGTTTCCGCCGCACCGGCTTCCACGCTGATCTGCCGCGCCAGCACCGCGCCCAGCAGGCTGGTGCTCTTGATGTGCGCCTTCTCCCAGCGAAAGTCGGCCGCGGTCACGCAAGCCACGCCCTTGGCGCGCACGGCGTCGGACACCGGCGGCAGCGGATTCACCATCACGAACACCGTCGGGCGCACGCCCTTGGTCATGGCATGATCGCGCGGCGCCACACCGCGGGTAATCTGAAAGTACACGGCCTGGGGCGCATCGCCGCCGGGTTCGGCCAGTCGCATCACGATGTCGCGCCATTGGGCGAGCGTGAGCGGATTGGCAATCTGAAGCTCGGCTAGCGACCGATCGAGCCGCGCCATGTGTTCTTCGAAGCAGAAAGGCTGGCCGCCGTAGACAGGGACGACTTCATAGATGCCGTCGCCGAAAATGAAGCCACGGTCGAGAACGCTGATCTTCGCATCCCGAAGGGCGGTGAACTCGCCGTCGAGGTAGCAGAGCGTGGTGGGGAGAGCGGCAGTAAGAGGGTGCATGCGGGAATTATGGTTGTGTGCGCCAGGTCGGGTTCCGGTCAGCCAACGAGGCCTCGTTTTGCAAACGTGACAGTTCAGGTGGCCGGGCAGGCTGGGTTTCTACTTATAATCAATGGCTTTGTTAAATTCACGGCTGACAACGCGAGCGGCATTCCAATGACAACCAGCGCTCCTGTCTCCGAGATCGATGCTGAAGTCTCCGACTTCAAGCCGCTGACCGCCGAAGAGGCCCAGCGGCTTCGCGAGAAAAATCCCGAAATGTCGCCCTGGTGGGTGATTGGGGCCCAGGTGGCCATGGGAATTCTTGTGGCCGGAGTGGCATGGATGTGGACTCAGCGGCCGGGTGCCGCGGTGTCGGCGTTTTACGGAGCCATGGCGGTAGCGATCCCGGCGGCGTTGTTCGTGCGGGGTGTGCGGCGGGCACGGGGTGCCGTGTCGCAATCTGCTGTCATGCTGCGGTTTTTTGTGTGGGAGTTGATCAAGATCGCGTTGACCGTTGCCTTGCTGGCGGCGGCACCGTGGCTGATCGAGGGCATCAGTTGGCTGGCCTTGTTGGCCGGCGTGGTGGTCGCCATGAAAATGTACTGGGTGGCCCTGTTGGTGCGGCCCGGATTGTTGAACCGGATTTGACTGTTTAAAAAAGAGACGCTGAAAGATGGCCGCCGAAGGACACGCCCCGACCGCGAGTGAATACATCGTTCACCACCTCCAGCACTGGCAAGTTGACTGGAGCCTCAATCCCGTGGTCCAGAAGGCCATCGTCGACTTCAATGTCATCAACCTCGACTCGGTGCTCTATGCGCTGATCGTCGGTGCGCTGGGCTGCTTCGTGCTGTGGCTGGCTGCGCGCAAGGCCACGCCTGGCGTGCCCGGCCGGTTCCAGGCCGCGGTCGAAATGCTCGTTGAAATGGTCGACAACCAGGCCAAGTCGAACATCCACAACGCAAAAAGCCGCAAGTTCATTGCGCCTCTGGCGCTCACCGTGTTCGTCTGGATCTTCCTCTTGAATGCCATGGACATGCTGCCGGTCGACCTGCTGCCCTCGCTGTGGGCCAAGGTCTTCGAGGCAGCCGGACACGATCCGCACCACGCCTACATGCGCGTCGTTCCCACGGCCGACCTGTCCACCACGCTGGGCCTGTCAACCTCGGTGCTGCTGCTGTGCCTGTTCTACAGCATCAAGATCAAGGGCCTGGGCGGCTGGGGCCACGAGCTCATCACTGCGCCTTTCGGTGCGCACCCGGTGCTCTGGCCGATCAACCTGCTGATGCAAGTCATCGAATACCTGGCCAAGACCGTCTCGCACGGCATGCGGTTGTTCGGCAACATGTATGCGGGTGAGCTCGTTTTCATGCTGATCGCGCTCATGGGTGGTGCGATGGCGGCTTCGTTCTCGGGAGTGATGCTGCCCATCGGGCACGTCATTGCCGGTACCGTCTGGGCGATCTTCCACATCCTGGTGATCACGCTTCAGGCATTCATTTTCATGATGCTGACCTTGATCTATCTCGGCCAGGCTCATGAAGCGCATTGAGTTTTCTTTTTTCTTTTCGTTTGCTTTCAATCTGTATTAAGGAGTCATCATGGAAAACGTTCTCGGTCTCGTCGCTCTGGCTTGTGGTTTGATCGTCGGTCTCGGCGCGATCGGTGCTTCCATCGGTATTGCACTGATGGGTGGCAAGTTCCTCGAGTCGTCGGCTCGCCAGCCTGAACTCATGAACGAACTGCAAACCAAGATGTTCATCTTGGCCGGTCTGATCGACGCTGCGTTCCTGATCGGCGTGGCAATTGCCCTGCTGTTCGCTTTCGCCAACCCGTTCATCGCCGCTCTGCCGAAGTAATTTCCGTTCAACGCCACTCCAGAAAGGTGTTGCCGTGAGTATCAACGCGACCCTGTTCGTTCAGGCCATCGTCTTCCTGCTGCTTGTGCTGTTCACGATGAAATTCGTGTGGCCGCCGATCGCGAAGGCCTTGGACGAACGAGCACAAAAGATCGCTGCGGGCCTGGCGGCCGCCGAGAAGGCCAAGGCCGAACTGGCCTCCGCCAACCAGCGTGTCGAGCAGGAACTGGTGGCGTCTCGTAACGAGACCACCAATCGCCTGGCCGATGCCGAGCGCCGTGCCCAGCAGATCATCGAAGAGGCCAAGAGCCGCGCAACCGAGGAGGCCAACAAGATCGTGGCCGCCGCGCGCGAAGAGGCCAACCAGCAGTCCGTGCGTGCGCGTGAGGCGCTGCGCGAGCAGGTGGCCGCACTGGCCGTCAAGGGTGCCGAGCAGATTCTCCGCAAGGAAGTCAACGCCGGCGTTCATGCCGACTTGCTCAGCCGCCTGAAGACCGAGCTCTGAGGACGACATGGCCGAACTCGCGACCATTGCCCGTCCCTACGCCGAGGCGCTGTTCAAGGCGTGCTCCGGCGACCTCGAAGGCACGGCAGGCTGGCTCGACCAGCTGGCGTCCGTCGCCGGCAGCCCGCAGCTCCTGGAGTTCGCGGCCAACCCGAAGGTGCCGCCCGAGCAGGTGTTCGAGCTGATCGCCGGGCTTTCGAAGCAGCCCTTGCCCGATGCGGGCAAGAACTTTCTGCGCGCCGTCATCGACAACGGCCGGTTGGCTGCATTGCCCGAAGTGGCAATCCAGTTCCGTGCCTTGTGCAATGCGCGCAGCGGGGCTGCCGATGCCGTGATCTACAGCGCTTTTCCGATCGACGACGCGGCGCTGCAAGAGGTTGGCGCGGCGCTGGAGCGGCGCTTTGCGCGCAAGCTCACGACGCGGGTCGAACTCGACCCCTCGCTCATCGGCGGCATCCGTGCCGTGGTTGGCGACGAAGTGCTCGACACCTCGGTCAGGGCGCGCCTCGAACAAATGAAAGCGGCGCTGACCGCCTGACGGCGGCCGGCAGCCAGTTGGCCCCATTTACAGAAAGAAGGAAAGAGTCATGCAACTCAATCCCGCAGAAATTTCCGAACTGATCAAGAGCCGCATCGAGGGTCTCGGCGTCAGTGCCAACATCCGCAATGAAGGCACCGTGGTGTCGGTGACCGACGGCATCGTGCGCGTGCACGGCCTGTCCGACGCGATGCAAGGCGAAATGCTCGAATTCCCGCCGAGCGCTGACGGCACGCCGTCGTTCGGCCTGGCGCTGAACCTCGAGCGCGACTCGGTCGGCGCCGTGATCTTGGGCGAATACGAGCACATCTCCGAAGGCGATACGGTCAAGTGCACCGGCCGCATTCTGGAAGTGCCGGTCGGCCCCGAGCTCATCGGCCGCGTGGTGAACGCACTGGGCCAGCCGATCGACGGCAAGGGTCCGATCAACGCCAAGATGACCGACGTGATCGAAAAGGTCGCCCCGGGCGTGATCGCCCGCAAGTCGGTCGACCAGCCCCTGCAAACCGGCCTGAAGTCCATCGACTCGATGGTGCCGATCGGCCGCGGCCAGCGCGAGCTGATCATCGGCGACCGCCAGACCGGCAAGACGGCCGTGGCCATCGACGCGATCATTGCCCAGAAGGGCCAGGGCGTGACCTGCATCTACGTCGCGATCGGCCAGAAGGCTTCGTCGATCAAGAACGTGGTGCGCGCGCTCGAGCAAGTGGGCGCCATGGACTACACGATCGTGGTGGCCGCATCGGCCTCCGAATCGGCAGCCATGCAATACGTGTCGGCCTACTCGGGCTGCACCATGGGCGAGTACTTCCGCGATCGCGGCCAGGACGCGCTGATCGTCTATGACGACCTCTCCAAGCAAGCCGTTGCGTACCGCCAGGTGTCGCTGCTGCTGCGCCGCCCGCCAGGCCGCGAAGCCTACCCCGGCGACGTGTTCTATCTCCACAGCCGTCTGCTCGAGCGCGCCGCGCGCGTCAACGCCGACTACGTGGAAGCCTTCACCAAGGGTGAAGTCAAGGGCAAGACCGGCTCGCTCACCGCGTTGCCGATCATCGAAACGCAAGCCGGCGACGTGTCCGCTTTCGTGCCGACCAACGTGATCTCGATCACCGACGGCCAGATCTTCCTGGAAACCAACCTGTTCAACGCAGGTATCCGCCCCGCCATCAACGCCGGTATCTCGGTGTCGCGCGTGGGTTCGGCGGCCCAGACCAAGATCATCAAGGGCCTGTCGGGCGGTATCCGTACCGACCTCGCGCAGTACCGCGAGCTGGCTGCGTTCGCGCAGTTCGCCTCCGACCTGGACGAAGCCACCCGCAAGCAGCTCGACCGCGGTGCCCGCGTGACCGAACTGCTGAAGCAGGCTCAGTACAGCCCGCTGCCGATCTCGCTGATGGGTGCCACGCTGTTTGCCGTGAACAAGGGTTTCATGGACGACCTGGACATCAAGAAGGTTCTGTCCTTCGAGCACGGCCTGCACCAGTTCCTGAAGACCAGCCACGGCCCCCTGCTCGACAAGATCGAGCAAGCCAAGGCGCTCGACAAGGACGCCGAGGCCGAACTGACGAGCGCGATCACCGCGTTCAAGAAGTCGTTCGCCTGATCGACCTGACAAGGAGCCCCCATGGCAGCTGGTAAGGAAATCCGCGGCAAGATCAAATCGGTGGAAAACACCAAGAAGATCACCAAGGCCATGGAAATGGTCTCGGTCTCCAAGATGCGCAAGGCGCAGGAGCGCATGCGCGCCGCGCGCCCCTACAGCGAGAAGATTCGCAACATCGCGGCCAACCTGGGCCGTGCAAACCCCGAATACGTTCACGCGTTCATGAAGACGAACGAGGCCAAGGCCATCGGCTTCATCATCGTGACGAGCGACAAAGGTCTGTGCGGCGGCTTGAACACCAACCTGCTGCGCGCCGTGACCACCAAGCTGCGCGAAGCGCAGGCGGCCGGCACGGCCATAGAGTCGGTGGCCATCGGCAGCAAGGGCCTGGGCTTTCTGAACCGCATCGGCGCCCGCGTGGTCGCGCACGTCACCCATCTGGGCGACACGCCTCACCTGGACAAGCTCATCGGCCCGGTCAAGACGCTGCTCGACGCCTATGCCGAAGGCAAGCTGTCCGCGGTGTACCTGTGCTACACGAAGTTCATCAACACCATCAAGCAAGAGCCGATCGTCGAGCCCCTCCTTCCGCTCGCGGCCGAATCGCTGCAGGTCGGAGAGGGCCAGCACTCGTGGGACTACATCTACGAGCCCGATCCTGAAAGCGTGATCGATGAGCTGCTGGTGCGCTATGTGGAGTCGCTGGTCTACCAGGCCGTGGCCGAGAACATGGCGTCCGAGCACTCGGCCCGCATGGTTGCGATGAAGGCTGCAACCGACAACGCCGGCAATGTGATCAGCGAGCTCAAGCTGGTCTACAACAAGACCCGTCAGGCCGGCATCACCAAGGAACTCTCCGAGATCGTCTCGGGCGCGGCGGCAGCCGCGGGCGTGTAAGCCAGTTTCACGGTCGTCCCCCTACAAACAATTTTTATCGGAGCACACATGGCTCAAGCAAACGCAGTGCAAGGCAAGATCGTTCAATGTATCGGCGCTGTGGTCGACGTGGAGTTCCCGCGCGACCAGATGCCGAAGGTCTATGACGCTTTGAAGTTCGAAGGCAGCGCGCTGACCCTCGAAGTCCAGCAGCAGCTCGGCGACGGCGTGGTGCGCACCATTGCGCTCGGCTCGTCCGACGGCCTGCGCCGCGGCCTGATCGTGACCAACACGGGCGCGCCCATCACCGTGCCGGTCGGCAAGGCCACGCTGGGCCGCATCATGGACGTGCTTGGCGCGCCCATCGACGAGCGCGGCCCGGTCGGCCAGGAGCTCACCGCTTCGATCCACCGCAAGGCACCCGCATACGACGAACTGTCGCCCTCGCAAGACCTGCTGGAAACCGGCATCAAGGTGATCGACCTTGTTTGCCCGTTCGCCAAGGGCGGCAAGGTGGGCCTGTTCGGCGGCGCCGGCGTGGGCAAGACCGTGAACATGATGGAACTCATCAACAACATCGCCAAGGCTCACTCGGGTCTGTCGGTGTTCGCCGGTGTGGGTGAACGTACCCGCGAAGGCAACGACTTCTATCACGAGATGGCCGACTCCGGCGTCGTGAACCTCGAGAAGCTCGAGGATTCGAAGGTGGCCATGGTCTACGGCCAGATGAACGAACCCCCGGGCAACCGCCTGCGCGTGGCGCTGACCGGCCTGACCATTGCCGAGTCGTTCCGCGACGAAGGCCGCGACGTGCTGTTCTTCGTGGACAACATCTACCGCTACACGCTGGCCGGTACCGAAGTGTCGGCTCTCTTGGGCCGTATGCCTTCCGCCGTGGGCTACCAGCCGACGCTGGCCGAAGAAATGGGCCGCCTGCAAGAGCGCATTACCTCGACCAAGGTTGGCTCGATCACCTCGATCCAGGCCGTGTACGTGCCGGCCGACGACTTGACCGACCCGTCGCCCGCCACCACCTTCGCCCACCTGGACTCCACCGTGGTGCTGTCGCGCGACATCGCTTCGCTCGGTATCTACCCCGCCGTGGACCCGCTCGACTCGACCTCGCGCCAGCTCGACCCGAACGTGGTCGGCGAAGAGCACTACAACGTGGCCCGCGCCGTTCAAGGCACGCTGCAGCGCTACAAGGAACTGCGCGACATCATCGCAATTCTGGGCATGGACGAACTCGCACCGGAAGACAAGCTTGCCGTGGCCCGCGCCCGCAAGATCCAGCGCTTCCTGTCGCAGCCGTTCCACGTGGCCGAAGTGTTCACCGGCTCGCCTGGCAAGTACGTGCCGCTGGCCGAAACCATCCGCGGCTTCAAGATGATCGTGAACGGCGAAGCCGACCACCTGCCGGAACAAGCGTTCTACATGGTCGGTACGATCGACGAGGCTTTCGAGAAGGCCAAGAAGGTCGCGTAAAGCGGCGCATTCGACCGTCTGGCTTCGTTGCCGTGCTCGCCGTACTTCTGTACGGCTGTGCGCGGCGCCTCACCAGCCGACCGACTGCTTGCTTTCCGAAGTTCTCCATAGAACGGCAAAGGAAAAAAGATGGCAAACACCATTCACGTCGACGTGGTCTCCGCAGAAGAGTCGATCTTCTCGGGCGAGGCCAAGTTCGTCGCGCTGCCCGGTGAAGCCGGCGAGCTCGGCATCTATCCGCGCCACACGCCGCTGATCACGCGCATCCGCCCGGGTGCAGTGCGCATCGAAACGGCCGACGGCGGCGAAGAGTTCGTCTTCGTGGCTGGCGGCATTCTCGAAGTGCAGCCCGACACCGTCACCGTGCTGTCCGACACCGCCATTCGCGGCAAGGACCTCGACGACGAAAAGGCCAACCAGGCCAAGGCCGCCGCCGAGGAAGCGCTCAAGAATGCCAAGAGCGACATCGACATTGCCATGGCGCAATCCGAACTCGCCGTCATGGCTGCCCAGATCGCGGCGCTTCGCAAGTACCGCCAGAAGAAGTAAATACCGCGGCAGCCCCCACAGGGCTCCGCCAGAAGAAAGCCGCCTCCGGGCGGCTTTTTTTCGTCCGCAAAGTTCGATCTCCCGATGCCTTCGATCTGAATTTGGTCGAAGTTCAGCCTTGTCCGGCTGAAGACCTGCCTCTAGTATTCGCGTTCACTCACCTGCGGCGAGCCTTGGGGCAGCAGGCAACAAAGACGGAGACAACAACGCGTGACACGCTGGAGCGGCATCACTGCGGACGAAATGCGGTTGCTGGAGACCACCTTCTGGTCGGCCGGCGGCTCGCGCCATGCCATGGCCGAACAGCTCGGCTTCTCCAAGAGCAAGGCGAATGCGCTGATTGCGGGCCTCGTCGAACAAGGCCTCCTGGCCGAAGCTGGTCTCCAGCGCTCATCCGGCGGGCGGCGTGCCGAAAACCTGCAGCTGCATGCCGGCCTGGGCGTGCTGGTCGGCATCGACATTGGCGCCACCAGCCTCGATGTTGCGGTGTTGCGCCCCGACCTCACCGTGCTTGCCCAGCATGACGAACCCGCCGACGTGCGCGAAGGCCCGGCTGTCGTGCTGGCGCGGGTGCGCGTGCTGATGCGCGAATTGCTCGCGCGTTGCAACAGCGGCGCAAAGGACGTGCTCGGTATCGGCATCGGCGTGCCCGGCCCCGTCAACTTCGAGATCGGCCAGCTCGTGAACCCGCCGCTGATGCCCGCGTGGGACAGCTTCTCGATCCGCGACTACCTGCGCGAAGATTACGCGGCGCCCGTCTTCGTCGACAACGACGTGAACCTGATGGCGCTCGGCGAGCTCTGGCGGCTGAAGCGCTCGCTCAACAATTTTCTCGTGATCAAGATCGGAACCGGCATCGGCTGCGGCATCGTCTGCCACGGCGAGGTCTATCGCGGCGCCGCCGGCTCGGCCGGCGACGTGGGGCACATCTGCGTCGACCAGGAAGGCCCGCGCTGCCACTGCGGCAACGTGGGCTGCGTGGAAGCCATGGCGGCGGGGCCGGCCATCACGCGCATGGCCGTGCAGGCGGCCGAAGCCGGCGAAAGCGCCATGCTCGCCGAATGCCTGCGGGTGCATGGGCGCATCGAAGCCGTCGACGTCGGCCAGGCGAGCCGCGCGGGCGACACGGCGGCCAACGGCATCATCCAGAACGCCGGCAACTTCATCGGCCAGATGCTGGCGTCGGTGGTGAATTTCTTCAATCCGTCGCACGTGTTCATCGGCGGCGGCATCACGCGCATCGGGCCGCTGTTTCTGGCGGCCGTGCGGCAGAGCGTCTACCAGCGCTCGCTCGCGCTCTCGACCCGGCACCTGGAGATCCAGTACACGCCGCTGGGCGTGCAGGGCGGGCTGATCGGCGCCGGCGTGCTCGCAATGCACGAAACACTGAAAGTCCGCGGAGTGGCGCCATGACCGCAGCAGAAACCAAGGGAAGCGTTGCAGTCGAGTTTGCCGATGTGGTGAAGGCCTTCGGCCCCGTGCAGGTGCTGCACGGCGTGAGCTTTGCGCTGGCGCCGGGTCGCGTCTACGGGCTGCTCGGCGAAAACGGCGCCGGCAAATCGACATTGATGAAGATTCTCTCGGGCTACGAACAGCCGACCGGCGGCACGCTGCGCATCAACGGCGAGCCCCGGCACTTTGCGAGCTCGCGCGATGCGGAGGCGCTGGGCATCGTGCTGATTCACCAGGAATTCAATCTCGCCGAAGACCTGAGCGTGGCGCAGAACATCTTTCTCGGCCACGAGAAGAAAAAAGGCTGGCTGCTCGACGATGCGTCAATGGAACGCGATGCCGCCGCCGCACTGGCCGCAGTCGGGCTGCAGGTCGATCCGCGCACCAAGGTGCGCCGCCTCATCGTCGCGGAAAAGCAGCTCGTCGAAATTGCCAAGGCCATTGCACGCCGCGCGCGCCTGCTCATCATGGACGAGCCCACCGCCACGCTCACGCCCGGCGAGACCGAGCGGCTCTTCAAGCTCATTGCGCAGCTGCGCGCCGACGGCGTGACCATCGTCTACATCTCGCACAAGCTCGACGAAGTGGAGCAGGTGACCGACGAGGTGATCGTGATGCGCGATGGCCGCTTTGTCGCGCGCGCACCCACGCCCGAGGTCTCGCGCCAGCAGATGGCCAACCTCATGGTGGGCCGCGAACTGGCCGACCTGTACCCGCCGCGCGACGTGGTGGTGGCCGCCGACGCGCCTGCCATGCGCGTGCGCAACTTCAGCGTGCCCGGCTGGGCGAACGATGTCGGCTTCGAAGTGCGTCCCGGAGAGATCCTCGGCTTTGCGGGCCTGGTCGGCGCGGGCCGCACCGAGCTGTTCGAAGGCCTGCTGGGCCTCCGGCCTGCGAGCGGCCAGGTCGAGATGCTCGGCAAGGCGGTGCCCGACCAGAAGGGCTGGCGCAATCCGCGCGACGCCGCAAAACACGGCCTCACCTACCTGAGCGAAGACCGCAAGGGCAAGGGCCTTCACGTGAACTTCGGACTGCGCCAGAACCTCACGCTGATGGCGCTCGAGCGCTACACCCGCCCATGGCTCCAGCCCGATGCCGAACGCGGCGCGCTGGCCGAGGCCGTGAAGGACTACGGCATTCGCACCGGCTCGCTCGACGTGCGCGCATCGTCGCTCTCGGGCGGCAACCAGCAGAAGCTCGCGCTCGCCAAGGTGCTGCAGCCCAAGCCCAAGGTGGTGGTGCTCGACGAGCCCACGCGCGGCGTGGACATCGGCGCCAAGCGCGACATCTATTTCCTGATCCAGCGACTCGCCCGTGAAGGGCTCGCGGTGATCGTCGTTTCGTCGGAACTGATGGAACTCATCGGCCTGTGCCACCGCGTGGCGGTGATGCGCGCGGGGCGCCTCGTCGCCACGCTCAATGCCGACAACCTGACTGAAGAGGAGCTCATCGCTCATGCCACCGGAACAGCAGACACCCATGCCGCAGCCTGAAGCCGCGCAGCACCGCAGCGAAAGCAAGCCGCGCTGGACCGAGCGCCTGCACGGCCTCGGCCCCGTCATCGGCCTTGTGCTGCTGTGCATCGGCGGCACGCTGCTCAACAGCGACTTCGCCACCGTCGACAACGCCATGAACGTGCTCACGCGCACGGCCTTCATAGGCATCATTGCGGTGGGCATGTGCTTCGTGATCATCTCGGGCGGCATCGACCTCTCGGTGGGCTCGATGGCGGCGCTCATCGCGGGCAGCGTGATCATGTTCATCAACTGGGCCGGGCCGGCCTCGGGTTCGCCGCTCATGGCGGTGGTGATGGGCGCGGTGCTCGCGGTGGTGCTGGGCGCGCTGTTCGGCCTGGCGCACGGCCTGCTCATCACCAAGGGGCGCATCGAGCCCTTCATCGTCACGCTGGGCACGCTCGGCATCTTTCGCGCCTACCTCACGTACTTTGCCGACGGCGGCGCGCTCACGCTCGACAACGACCTGTCGGACCTCTACGCGCCGGTGTACTACGCAAGCCTCGTTGGCATTCCGGTGCCGGTGTGGGTGTTCGTGATCGTCGCGATCATCGGCGGCGTCATATTGAACCGCACGGCCTACGGCCGCTACGTGCAGGCCATCGGCTCCAACGAACAGGTCGCGCGCTATGCGGCGGTGGACGTCGACCGCGTGAAGATCCTGACCTACGTGTTGCTGGGCGTGTGCGTGGGCATTGCAACGCTGCTGTATGTGCCGCGCCTGGGCTCGGCGTCGCCGACCACGGGCCTGTTGTGGGAGCTCGAGGCGATTGCCGCGGTGATCGTCGGCGGCACCGCGCTCAAGGGCGGCGCGGGCAGCATCACCGGCACCGTCGTGGGCGCGATCCTGCTCTCGGTCATCAGCAACATCCTCAATCTCACCAGCATCATCAGCGTGTACCTCAACGCCGCGGTGCAGGGCTTCGTGATCATCATCGTTGCGTTCCTCCAAAGAGGGCGCCGCTAGTTCGTTCCCGTTCCGCTTCACCATCAACCACAAGGAGACATCCAGCATGACAAGCTTCACCCGCCGCATCGCACTCACGGCCGTGGCCGCAGCAGCGCTCGCGAGCCTGCCCGCTCTCGCCGCCGAGAAAGTGAACCTCGGCGTTTCGATTCCCGCGGCCACGCACAGCTTCATGGGCGGCATCAACTACTGGGCCAACCAGGCGAAGAAGGACCTCGAGAAGCAGCACAAGGACCTGAAGATCACGATCAAGACCGCGGCCAACGCGCCCGAGCAGGCCAACCAGCTGCAAGACCTTTCGACCGTCACCAAGATCAACGCGCTCGTGGTCTTCCCGTTCGAATCGGCCGCGCTGACCAAGCCGGTGGCGCAAGTCAAGGCCAAGGGCGCCTACGTGACCGTGGTCGACCGCGGCCTGACGGACACCAGTGCGCAGGATGCGTACGTGGCCGGCGACAATACCGCGTTCGGCCGCATTCCGGCCGAGTACATCGCGAAGCAGCTCGGCGGCAAGGGCAACGTGGTCGCCCTGCGCGGCATTGCCACCACGCTCGACAACGAGCGCATGGACGCCTTCAACGCGGTGCTCAAGAACCATCCGGACATCAAGCTGCTCGACGCCAAGTACGCCAACTGGAACCGCGACGACGCCTTCAAGGTCACGCAGGACTACCTCACGCGCTTCAAGCAGATCGACGCCATCTGGGCCGCCGACGACGACATGGCCGTGGGCGTGCTCAAGGCCATCGAGCAGGCCAAGCGCGACGACATCAAGATCGTCTTCGGCGGCGCGGGCGCCAAGGGCATGGTCAAGACCATCATGGACGGCAAGGACAAGCGCATTGGCGCCGACGTGAGCTACTCGCCCAAGTTCATCTACGACGCCATCAAGCTCACGGCCGAGGCGCGGCTGAAGGGCGAGAAGCTGCCCGCGACGACGATCATTCCTTCGGTGCTGATCACCAAGGAAAACGCGAAAGACTTCTACCACCCGAACTCGCCGTTCTAAGGTGACCGAGAACGCTTTTCGCAAGCTCCGCTGCGCCATGGTCGGCGGCGGGCGCGACGCCTTCATCGGCGCCGTGCACCGCAAGGCCATGGCGCTGGACGGGCAGATCGAACTCGTGGCCGGCGCGCTGTCTTCGAGCCCCGAGAAGGCGCGCGCCTCGGGCCGCGATCTCGGGCTGGCCGACGACCGCAACCACGGCGACTGGCAGTCGCTGCTGGCTGACGAGCTGAAGCGCCCGCCCGAGGAGCGCATCGACTTCGTCTCGATCGTCACACCCAACCACGTGCACTTTCCGGTGGCGCAGGCCTTTGCCGAGGCGGGCTTTCACGTGGTGTGCGACAAGCCGCTGGTGCACACGCGCGAGCAGGCCGATGCGCTCGTGGCCACCGTGAAAAAGCAAGGCACGGTCTTCGGCGTGACCTACAACTACACCGGCTACCCGATGGTGCGGCAGGCGCGCGAGATGGTCCGCTCAGGCCAGCTCGGCGAGCTGCGCAAAGTGGTCGTCGAATACAACCAGGGCTGGCTCGCGAGCCAGCTCGAAGACGCCGGCAACAAGCAGGCCGACTGGCGCACCGACCCGGCGCGCAGCGGCGCGGCCGGCGCCATCGGCGACATCGGCTCGCATGCCGAGAACCTCGTCGCAAGCGTGACCGGGCTGGAAATCGAAAGCCTCTGCGCCGACCTGAGCGCGCTGGTGCCGGGCCGCATGCTCGACGACGACGGCAGCCTGCTGCTGCGCTTCAAGGGCGGCGCGCGCGGCGTGCTGATCGCCTCGCAGATCAACACCGGGCTGGAGAACGACCTGCGGCTGCGCATCTCCGGCGCGCTGGGCACGCTCGAATGGCGCCAGGAGCGGCCGAGCGAACTGCTGCACCTGCCGCACGACGGCCCCAAGCGCACTCTCACGCGTGGTTCTCCGTGGCTGTGCGAATCGGCGCAGCGCGCGAGCCGCCTGCCCGCGGGGCACCCCGAAGGCTTCATCGAGGCCTTTGCCAACATCTATGGCGGCGTAGCGGCCGACATCCGCGCACGCATCGCGGGCCAGCAGGCCGACGCCATCGCGGCCGACTATCCGCGCGTGGAAGACGGCGCCCGCGGCGTCCGCTTCATCGAGCGCACGGTGGCATCGTCGAAAAGCGAATTAAAGTGGACGCCCTGGTAGCCGTGCCGCATGCCCGCACCCGCGGGCACGCAACGCACGGCGCCTGGCGCCCATGACACCTTCTTCCTTTCGAGACCTGCCGCCTTCCGGCCCACCACCGTGGCTTCGCGCCCTGGTCCGGCGCTGCCTCGCGCTCTGGCCGCTGAAGCTCGTCGGCAACACGGTGGCCACCATCGGCTTCTTCCCGCTGTACTTCTGGATCATGAAGAACGCCGGCCAGCCCTGGACGTTGCCGCTTACCGCGTTCGACCGGCTGATCGCGTTCTGGCCGGCGCTGCTGCCGGTCTATCTTTCGCTCTGGCTCTACATCGCGCTGCCGGTGTTCCTGGCCAAGGACCGGCGGGAGCTCTCGAACTTTGCGCTGGGCTGCGCCTTCATGACGTGCATCGCGCTCGTGGTGTTCTGGTTCATGCCCACGGCCATACCCAACTTCACCATCGACACCAGCCCGGGCACTTCGCTTCACTTGCTGAAAACGATCGATGCGGCCGGCAACGCGTTTCCGTCGCTGCACGTGTCGTTCTCGGTGTTTGCCTGCGTGGTGCTTGCGAGGCAATTGCGTGACGTGGCAGCGCCCATGTGGCTTCGCTTGCTCAACATCGCATGGGCAGTCGGAATCGTCTATTCGACGATGGCGGTGCGCCAGCATGTGCTGATCGACGTGCTCGGCGGGCTGGCACTGGGCATCGGATTCGGGCTGGCTTCGCGGCCACGCCAAGCCGTTGCGGCAGCGGCTGTGCAGGCGGAGCCGGCGTAGGCCGATTGCGCTATTCCTCACGGCCGGCGCCTGCGGTAAAAACCGGGCATCGTTCCCTTGATTCGACACGGAGCCCGCCATGAAGATCACTGCCGCTGCTTTCTTCACGCTGGCCTGCGCGGCCGCCATGCCCGCCATGGCCATCGACTACCCCGCACGCAAGCCCGGCCTCTGGGAAATCCAGACAGGCGACGGCACCGCCGCCAAGGGCGCGAGCCAGACCATCCAGCAGTGCATCGACGCGGCCAGCGACAAGGCCTTGCGCGACATGGGCCAGGGCATGGGCAAGGACACCTGCTCCAAGCAGGAGCTGCGCAACGAAGGCGGCAAGCTGGTCATCGATTCGGTCTGCAAGATCGGCTCCACCACCGCCACTTCGCACGCCGTGATGAGCGGCGACTTCAGCTCGGCCTATCGCATGGAAAGCAAGTCGACCTACAGCCCGCCGCTGATGGGCCGCGCCGAAGGCTCCGCCGTCATCGAAGCCAAGTGGATCGGCCCCTGCAAGGCCGGCCAGAAGCCCGGCGACATGATCATGTCCAACGGCATGAAGATGAACGTGCTCGAAATGGCGGGCGGGCGCAAGAAGTAGGCGCCGGCCCACAGCGCTTCGCGGCCCGCGTTCGGCAACGCGAAAGCCAGCCACCGCCTACGATGCGGCAATGGCCGCGAAGGAAGAAGATCTCGTCGTCGCACGCCCGGAGGGGCTGTATTGCCCGCCGGGCGATTTCTACATCGACCCGTGGCGGCCGGTGGCTCGCGCCGTCATCACGCACGCCCACTCCGACCACGCGCGCATGGGCCATGCGCACTACCTGGCGCATACCGACAGCGCCGGCACGCTGCGCACTCGCCTCGGCAGCGACATCGCGCTGCAGACGCTAGGCTACGGCGAAGCCATCGAGCACCACGGCGTGCGCGTTTCGCTGCATCCGGCCGGGCATGTGCTGGGCTCGGCACAGATTCGCCTCGAACACGGCGGGCGCGTGTGGGTGGCCTCGGGCGATTACAAGACCGAGCCCGACGGCACCTGCACGCCCTTCGAGCCTGTGCCGTGCGACACCTTCATCACCGAATCGACCTTCGGGCTGCCGATCTATCGCTGGCCCACGCAGGCCGCGCTGTTCGCGGAGATCGATGCATGGTGGCGCGCCAACGCGGAGGCCGGCCGCGCATCGGTGCTGTTCTGCTATGCCTTCGGCAAGGCGCAGCGCATCCTGCACGGCGTCGACGCCTCCATAGGGCCGATCGTGGTGCACGGCGCGGTCGAGCCTCTCAACGCCGTGTATCGCGCCGCGGGCGTGGCCCTGCCAGAGACGCTGCGCGTAACCGACCCCGGCGTGGACGCCGCGCTGCTGAAGCGCGCCCTGGTGCTGGCGCCGCCTTCGGCCCAGGGCACGCCGTGGATGCGCCGCTTCGGCAACTACGCCGACGCCTTCGCAAGCGGCTGGATGCAACTGCGCGGCACGCGCCGCCGGCGCGGTGTGGACCGCGGCTTCGTCATGTCTGACCACGCGGATTGGCCCGGCCTGCAGCAGGCCATCGCGGGCACGGGCGCGAGCCGGGTGTTCGTCACCCACGGCAGTGTGGCGGTCATGGTGCGATGGCTCACGGAGAACGGGCTGGAGGCACAGGGCTTCAAGACCGAGTACGGCGATGAGGACGACCAGGAAACTCCCTCCCCTTCCGGGGGAGGGCCGGGGAGGGGGCAAGCGGCGCCCGATGGGGACGCTGGCAGCCCCCATCCCGGCCTTCCCCCAGAGGGGGAAGGAGCAAAGGCATGAAGGACTTCGCCGCGCTCTACCGCGAGCTCGACGCCAGCACCTCGAGCCTTGCCAAGCAGGCCGCGCTGCAGCGCTACCTGCGCGAGGCCGACCCCGCCGATGCGGCCTGGGCCGTGTACTTCCTGGCCGGCGGAAAGCCGCGCCAACTGGTGCCCACCAAGCTGCTGCGACTGCTTGCGCAAGAGGCGGCGGGCCTTCCCGAATGGCTGTTCGACGAGAGCTATGAGGCGGTCGGTGACCTTGCGGAAACCATCGCGCTGCTGTTGGCACCACCCACCGAGGCGCACGACCTTGGCCTGGCGCGCTGGGTCGAGGAGCACCTGCTGCCGCTGCGCGAAGCCGGCAAGTCCGCGCCCGACGAGTTGCCCGCCAGGCTGCGTGCGCAATGGCGCCAGCTTGCGGCCGAAGAGCGGCTGGTGTACTTCAAGCTCATCACCGGCGCATTTCGCGTGGGCGTGTCGAAGCTGCAGGTCACGCAGGCGCTCGCGGCGGTGGGCGGCATCGACCCCAAGCGCGTGGCGCAGCGGCTCATGGGCTACACCCACATCGGCGGCCGACCGCGGGCCGACGACTACCGCGCGCTCATCGCGCCGGAGTCGGGTGCGGAGCAGGTGCAAAAGACCAGCGGGCAACCGTACCCCTTCTTTCTTGCGCATGCGTTCAACCTGCCGCTTGAAGAGTTCGATGCGGCGCTCGGTCCGCCGGCCGATTGGGTCGTCGAGTGGAAGTGGGACGGCATTCGCGCGCAACTGGTGAAGCGCGCGGGTGCGGTCTGGCTGTGGTCGCGCGGCGAAGAGCTGGTGACCGAGCGCTTTCCCGAGCTCGCCGTGCTGGGCGAGGCGCTGCCCGACGGCACGGTGCTCGATGGCGAGATCGCCGTCTGGCGCGAAGACAAGGTGCAGCCCTTTGCGGAACTGCAAAAGCGCATCGGCCGCAAGACCCTGGGCGCGAAGCTGCTGCGTGAAATACCGGTGGTGCTGCTGGCCTACGACATTCTCGAATGGGAAGGCCGCGACCTGCGTGCGCTGCCGCAGTGGGAACGCCGCGCGCTGCTCGACGAGCTCGTCACGCGCATGCAGCACCCGTCGCTGCTGCCGAGCCCGATGCTCACCGGCGCCGAGTGGGGCGACCTGGCGCGCCAGCGTGAAGCAGCGCGCAGCATGGGTGTGGAAGGCATGATGCTCAAGCGCCGCGACGCGCAGTACGGCGTGGGCCGCACCAAGGACGTGGGCGTGTGGTGGAAGTGGAAGATCGACCCGCTCAGCATCGACGCCGTGCTCATCTACGCGCAGCGCGGCCACGGCCGGCGCGCCAGCCTCTACAGCGACTACACCTTTGCCGTGTGGGACGGGCCGCCCGAACAGCAAGACCGCAAGCTCGTGCCCTTTGCAAAAGCCTATTCGGGCCTGACCGATGCCGAGATGGCGCGCGTGGACGCGATCATCCGCAAGACCACGGTGGAGAGCTTCGGCCCGGTGCGCAGCGTGGAGCCGACGCTGGTGTTCGAACTCGGCTTCGAAGGCATCGCGCGCAGCACGCGGCACAAGAGCGGCATTGCGGTGCGCTTTCCGCGCATGCTGCGCTGGCGCGAGGACAAGCCGGTGGCGGAGGCGGATACGTTGCAGACGCTGGCCGCATTGCTGCCGTCATGACTGCGCCGGTGGACCCCGAATTTCTCCCTCCCCTCCCGGGGGAGGGCAGGGGTGGGGGCAAGCGGCGTATCAAGGATCAACCGTCTCTCGAAGGCCGCTTGCCCCCATCCCAGCCTTCCCCCAGCGGGGGAAGGAGCAAGACAGCGGTCAAGGCGGCGCTCGATGCATGGTTTGCCGCACGCGGCTGGAAGCCCTTCAAGTTCCAGCGCGATGTGTGGAAAGCCATCGCGCAAGGAAAGTCCGGCATGCTGCATGCGACCACCGGCGCGGGCAAGACCTACGCCGTGTGGCTCGGCGCGCTGCAGGTCTTCTCGCAAGCCAAAAAAGAAACCGCGCGCCCCGCCGCGCCGCCGCTCACGGTGCTATGGCTCACGCCCATGCGCGCGCTTGCGGCCGACACGCTGCGCGCGCTGAAGCAGCCGCTCGAAGCGCTCGGCGCCGAGGTGCATCCGTGGAGCGCCGGCGCGCGCAGCGGCGACACCTCGTCGGCCGAGCGCGCCGCGCAGAACGAGCGCCTGCCCACCGTGCTCGTCACCACGCCAGAGAGCCTCTCGCTGCTGCTCGCGCGCGCCGATGCCAGCGAGGTGCTCGGCCGCGTGAAGATGGTGGTGGTCGACGAATGGCACGAGCTGCTCGGCAACAAGCGCGGCGTGCAGGTGCAACTGGCGCTCGCGAGGCTCAGGCGCTGGAATGCGGGGCTTGCGGTGTGGGGCATGTCGGCCACGCTGGGCAACCTGCAAGAGGCCATGCGCGCATTGCTCGGCGATGAAGAGGGCGTGCTGGTGCAGGGCGCGGTGCCCAAGAAGCTGGTGGTCGATTCGCTGCTGCCCGGCCGCGCCGAGCGCTTTCCGTGGGGAGGGCACCTGGGCCTCACGATGCTGCCGCAGGTGCTCGATGAAATTGCCGCCAGCAGCACCACGCTGGTGTTCACCAACACGCGCTCGCAATCGGAGATCTGGTATCAGGCCATGCTCGAGGCGCGGCCCGAATGGGCGGGCACCATTGCGCTGCACCACGGCTCGCTCGACCGTGCGGTGCGCGAGTGGGTGGAACTCGGCTTGAAGAGCGGTGAGCTCAAGGCGGTGGTCTGCACATCGAGCCTCGACCTGGGCGTCGATTTCCTGCCGGTCGAGCGCGTGCTGCAGATCGGCTCGCCCAAGGGCGTCGCGCGGCTGCTGCAGCGCGCGGGGCGCTCGGGCCATGCACCCGGCCGGCCGTCGCGAATCACGCTCGTGCCCACGCACAGCATCGAGATGGTCGAGGGCGCCGCGGCGCGCGCGGCCATTGCGGCAGGCCATATCGAGGCGCGCCACACGCCCGTGCAGCCGCTCGACGTGCTGGTGCAGCACCTCGTCACGGTGGCGCTCGGCGGCGGCTTCGTGCCCGAAGACCTGTATGCGGAGGTGCGCGGCACCGCGGCCTATGCGGGGCTGTCGCGGGAGAGCTGGGAGTGGTGCCTGTCCTTCGTCTCGCAGGGCGGCCCTTCGCTGGCCGCCTACCCGGACTACCGCCGCGCGGTGCCCGATGCGGAAGGCGTCTGGCGCGTGCCCGATGCGCGGCTCGCGCGGCGGCACCGCATGAACATCGGCACCATCGTGAGCGATGCCAGCATGGCGGTGCAGTACATGGGCGGCGCGAAGATCGGCAGCGTCGAAGAAGGCTTTGTTGCGCGCATGAAGCCCGACGACTGCTTTCTGTTCGGCGGCCGGTTGCTGGAACTCGTGCGCATTCACGACATGACGGCCTGGGTGCGGCGCGCCACCGGCAAGCGCGCCGCTGTGCCGCGCTGGAACGGCGGGCGCATGCCGCTGTCGACCACGCTGGCCGACGCCGTGGTGCAACAGCTCGCGCTGGCTGGCGAGGGGCGCTATGACTCACCCGAGCTGCAGTGCGTGCGCCCGCTGCTGGAGATCCAGCAGCAATGGTCGGCCCTGCCAACGCCGCAGACCCTGCTGGCGGAGACGCTGACGACACGCGAAGGCTCGCACCTGTTTCTCTATCCGTTCGCGGGGCGGCACGTGCACCTGGGGCTTGCAAGCCTGCTGGCCTGGCGCGTGGCGCAGCACGATGCGCGCACCTTCTCCATCGCGGTGAACGACTACGGCTTCGAACTGCTGAGTGCCGTGCCGGTCGATTGGCCCGCGCTGCTGCCGCAGGTGCTGCGCCTGCCGCAAGGCGACGATGCGCATGCCGAACTGCTGCACGAGGTGCTGGCTTCGCTCAACGCGGGCGAATTGGCGCAGCGCCGCTTTCGGGAAATTGCGCGCGTCTCGGGCCTCATCTTCCAGGGCTACCCCGGCGAGAAGCGCAGCAACCGGCAGCTGCAGGCCTCGTCGGCACTGTTCTGGGAGGTGTTCCGCAAGTACGACCCGGCCAACAAGCTGCTGCTGCAGGCCGAGCAGGAACTGCTCGCGCAGGAGCTCGAAATAGGCCGCCTGCGCGCCAGCCTCGCGCGCATGGCGACTCAGCAGCTGGTGCTGAAGCCGCTCGAGCGGCCGACGCCTTTTTCGTTCCCGCTCATGGTCGAGCTGTTCCGCGAAAAACTGTCGAACGAGAACGTGGCCGACCGCATCGCGCGCATGGTCGAGCAGCTCGAAAAAGCCGCGGGCGGCATCGTCACCGCTGGCGGGATCGAACGCGTGAAGAGCACGCTCGCGTTCGGTCAGGAAGGGCCGGGCAAGCCACCCGCG
Source organism: Variovorax sp. CCNWLW225 (assembly GCF_037204045.1). Taxonomy (NCBI): domain Bacteria; kingdom Pseudomonadati; phylum Pseudomonadota; class Betaproteobacteria; order Burkholderiales; family Comamonadaceae; genus Variovorax; species Variovorax sp. CCNWLW225. The sequence continues at coordinate 48,679 of NZ_JBBCBV010000020.1, forward strand.
CCGCAGCGCCAGCGCAGGCCGCCCTCGCGCCGCTCGCGGCCGTTGCCGCCGCTGTGAAGTGAGGAGCGAGCCGTCCGGCTCAGCCGGCGCCGTGCGCCTTGACCCAGCGCACGATGTCCGCCGCGCCCATGGCACCGGCCTGCCGTGCCACCTCGCGCCCGCCGCGAAACAGCGCCAGCGTCGGAATGCTGCGGATGTTGAAGCGCGCGCCCAGGTTGGGCACGGCCTCCGTATCGACCTTGGCCAACCGCACCCGCGGCTCCAGCTGGGCCGCGGCCTGTTCGTAGGCCGGCGCCATCTGCCGGCACGGGCCGCACCACGGTGCCCAGAAGTCCACCAGCACCGGAATTTCATTGCGTGCAATGTGGCGGTCGAAGGTCTTTTCGTCCGGCAGCGCAGTCGAATGGCCGGCGAACAGCGGGCGGTGGCAACTGCCGCAATCGGGCGCGCTGCCCAGCTGTGCCGCGCGCACGCGGTTGGTCGTGTGGCAGTGCGGACAGACGATGTGCAGCGATGGCGTTTCGGTCATACCGAAGAACTGGGGTCCGCAGGGGTGAATTGCAAGTGACGGCCGCCCATGCGCACCGGCTTTTGCGACACTTGGTGCCAGTGACTTCCCCGCAACTTTCCGCATCGGCCCTGCCGGTCCGATGGGCCGGCGAGTGGGTTCATCTGCTGCCCGAACGCGCCATCTGGTGGCCGGCGAGCGGCGTGCTGTTCATCGCCGACCTGCATATCGGCAAGGCCGCGACCTACCGCGCGCTGGGGCAGCCGGTGCCGGGCGGCACCACGCAGCACAACCTGGCGCGGATTGACGCGCTGATCGCGGCCCATGCGCCGCAGCGCATCGTGTTTCTCGGTGACTTCATGCATGCGGCGCAGGCGCGCACGCCGCAGGTGCTGGCCGCGCTCGCCGACTGGCGGGCCACGCACGGGGCCGTCCGCATGACGCTGGTGCGGGGCAACCACGACAGCCGCGCGGGCGATCCGCCTGCGGCCCTGGACATCGAGGTGGTCGACGAGCCCTATCTGCTCGGCCCCTTCGCCTGCTGCCATCACCCGCAACTGCATGCCACGCACTTTGTGCTGGCCGGGCACCTGCATCCGGTGTGCCGGCTCTACGGGCCGGGCCGCGACAGCGTGCGGCTGCCGTGTTTCGTGAGCGACGAACAACAGGCGGTGCTGCCGGCTTTCGGCGAGTTCACGGGCGGGTGGCTGGTGGAGCGGGCGCCCGGCAGGCGCTTCTACGCGGTAGGTGGCGAAACCGTGTGGGCGCTGCCGGCACCGGAGTAGGGGATTTAGCTCCTTCCCCCTCCGGGGGAAGGCTGGGATGGGGGCAGGCAGAGCGTGCCCATCGCCAACGCCGCTTGCCCCCACCCCAACCCTCCCCCGGGAGGGGAGGGAGAAAACAAATTCAAAGAACCACGGGCGCGTCGGGCAGCTCGTTCGTGTCCGGCTGGTCGTCCGCCAGCGGAAAGTGCTCGACCAGCAAGGCCGACATTTCTTCCAACGCCTGCGTGAGCCCGTCCTCGAAACGCCCTTCGCGGAATGCCGCACCCATGCGCTGCGTCATCGCAGACCATTCGGCGGCGCTGACCCGCGCGCTGATGCCGCGGTCGGCCACGATCTCTATCGCGTGCTCGGCCAGCAAGAGGTAGATGAGCACGCCGTTGTTGTGCTCGGTGTCCCACACGCGCAGCTTGCCGAACATGGTGACGGCACGCTCGCGCGCCGAGGCATCCCGCCGCAGGTAAGACCAGGGCAGGCCCGCCTCGACGCAGATGCGGATCTCGCCGCTGTGGCGCCGCTCGCTCGCAGCCACCCGCGCGGCCAGGCGTTCCATGGCGGCGTCGGGCAGCACGCGGCGCACATCGGCCTCGTCCATCCACTGGTGGCGCCAGATGCGGCCGAGCCTGGAGAAAAGCGTTGCCATGCCTACCAATCCCCCGAGGCGCCGCCGCCTCCAAAATCACCGCCGCCGCCGGAACTGAAACCGCCGCCTCCGCCGCCGCCACTGCTCCAGCCGCCACCCCCACCGCCGCCGCTCCAGCCGCCAAAGCCGCCGCCACCACCGCCCCGGCGCCCGGGCGCGGTTGCAGCCACCGCCGAGAACAGCGACACCATCAGCGCGACGAAGCCCGCCAGCACCGCAATGACGATGCTGGTCGTGATGAAGAACGCGATCACGCCGATGCCGCCGCCCATGACCACCGAGCCGAGCTTCTTGCCGACAATCGAACGAACGATGGGCGCCGCAACGAAGACGCCGACGAACAGGAAGATCGCAAGGTTCTCCCAGTCGATGCCGTCACCGGCGCTTTCGTCGCTGCCGCTGGAAGGCGCGGGCAGCGCCTCGCCGTCGACCAGCCCGATGAGCCGGGCCACCGCCGCATTCAGCCCGCCCGCAAAGTCGTTGTTGCGAAAGCGCGGCTTCATCTCCTCGTCGATGATGCGGATGGCCGCCAGGTCTGGCACCGCGCCTTCGAGCGTCTTGGCCACTTCGATGCGCATCTTGCGATCGTTCTTGGCCACGATCACCAGGATGCCGTCGCCCACGTCCTTGCGCCCGATCTTCCAGGCGTTGCCCACGCGGTTCGCGTAGCTGGCAATGTCTTCAGGCTGCGTGGTGGGCACCATCAGCACCACCATCTGCGAGCCCTTGCGCTGCTCGAAGGCGGCCAGCTTGGCCTCGAGATCGGCGCGCTCCGGTTCAGCCAGCGTCTGCGTCTGGTCGATCACCCGCGCCGTGAGCGTGGGCACCGGCAGCAGGCCTTGCGCCCATGCGCCGGTCGCAAGCCCGGCCCACGCCGTGGCCGCCAGCAGAACGGCGGCCAGCACGCGGCGTGTCAGGGCAACGGTCATCGATCGCGCGTGTTACTTCTTCGGAGTAGAAAAGTCGACGGTCGGCGGCGTGGAAATCTGCGCTTCGTTCTGCACCGAGAAGTTCGGCTTCGGCTCGTAGCTGAAGATCTTGGCCGTGATGTTCGTCGGGAAGCTGCGGGCCAGCACGTTGTACTCCTGCACCGTCTGGATGTAGCGGTTGCGCGCCACGGTGATGCGGTTCTCGGTGCCTTCCAGCGTCACGCGCAGGTCGCGGAAGGCCTGGTTGGCCTTCAGCTCCGGGTAGCGCTCGGACACCACCATCAGCCGCGACAGCGCCGACGAGAGTTCGCCCTGCGCCTGCTGGAACTTGTTGAATGCTTCGGGGTTGTTCAGCGTCTCGGGCGTCACCTGGATCGACGTGGCCTTGGCCCGCGCCTCGATCACCTTGGTGAGCGTGTCCTGCTCGAAGCTGGCCTCACCCTTCACGGTGGCCACGATGTTCGGCACGAGATCGGCGCGCCGCTGGTACTGGTTGAGCACCTCGCTCCAGGCCGATTTGCTCGTCTCGTCGAGCGACTGGAACTGGTTGTAGCCGCATCCGCTCAGGGACAGGACCGCAGCAAGAATCAAGAGCCAGCGTTTCATCATCATTTGCATTACCTCCGCAGAAGAGCCGGAAGTTAGCATAGATGTCTCCATGGCCCTCGATCCCCTTCAAGCCCTGCAGGCTGCCAACCGCGCGGTGCCGCCTGCAACCGCCGTTTCCACCGCAACGGCCGGAACGCTGCTGATTGCCGGCGCCACCGGCGCCCTGGGCCAGGAGCTGCTGCGCCGGCTCGCGGGCGGCCACCGCTTTGCCCACGTGCGGGTGTTGTCGCGCGAAGCCATGCGCGACGGCATGCGCGGGGTCGAGACCTGCCTCTGCCCCGACCTGCCGATCGCGCAATGGGGGCTCACGTCCGCCGATACCGCGGTCATCGCCTTCGATCCGCCCCGGCTTTATCACGGCCGCGAGCGCGCGCTGTGGGTGCCGCAACCATCCGACTTGCCCGAGCTCTCGCGCTGGTTGCGCGCTTGCGGCGTGCAGACGCTCGCCATCGTGCAGCCGCACGACCAAGGCCGCCTGCCCGAGGCGCTCAAGCGCGGCCTGGCCAGCCTCGACGAGCAGGCCGTGGTCGCCAGCGGCTTCGAGCGCGTGATCCTCTTGCGTTCGGCGCGCAAGCCGCTGAATGCGAAATTGGCCAACCCCGCCGAAAGGCTGGCCGCGTGGATGCTGTCGATCATGCGTTTCATGGTGCCGACCAGCGAGCAGCCGGTGCGTCCCTCCAAGGTGGCCGAGCTGGTCGACATGGCCCTGCGCATCGCACCCGCCGGTGTGCACGTGGCCGCGCCCGAACTGGTGTGGGAAGCGGCGCAGGGCGAGATGCAGCCCGTGCTGCGGCGTTGGCTGGGCCTTGCCGACTAGCTTTGGCCAGCGCCGCGCCACTGGCGCAGCAGTTCGGCCGAGTCGACCACCAGCCCCAGGTGCAGCGACACCATGCTGAGCGCGGCGCTTTCCAGATGCGCATCGGTGCCGCGCACCAGGTCGCGCAGCACGATCACGCGGTAGTTGTGGTTGTTGGCGTCGAACGCGGTGTTGAGCACGCAGCAATCGGTAAACCCGCCGTTGAGCACCACCGTTTCAATGCGCTGGTTGCGCAGCAGAAAGTCGAGGTCGGTCGGATAGAAAGCCGACAAGCGGCGCTTGCTCTCCACGCGCATGTCGCCCGGCTCGACGCGCGTGACCCACTCAGTCCAGCGCGAGCCTTCGATGGCGTGCGCATCGGCATTCGGTATGGCGCCCACGTGCAGCGGAAAGGTGCGGCGCCACGCAGCCGGAATGCCGTTGATGTCATCCTCGCCGCCGGGCCGCAGCACCGACTTGACGTGCACGATGCGCACGCCCAGCGCGCGGGCGTCGTCGTGAAAGCTGTCGATGGGTGCCACCACGTCGCGTGCACGCGGCGCGGGGCAGGGGCAGTCGGCGCTGTCGTCCAGGTGGCCGCGGTGCATGTCGATGGAAACCACCGCCGTGGTGGCCGGGTCGAGGTAGTCCGCAAACTGCGCGGCGCCAAGTTCGCGCTCTTCGCCGTAGACCCAGGCCTTCATCGCCGCTCCTCCCGAACATAGGGTTGGCCGAGTGCGCCGGGCTCGTCGTCTCCGCCGCGGCGGGCCAGCGCGACCCACACCATCACGCCCAGCGTCACCGCATAGGGAGTCATCATCACGAAGTACTGCGGCAGCTGCACCCCAGCCGCCGCAAGCTGGGGAATGAGCGCCTCGATGCAGCCGAACAGCAGCGCACCCACCAGCGCCTTCCACGGCGACCAGCGCGCGAAGATCACCAGCCCCACCGCAATCCAGCCGCGCCCGCCGGTCATGCCGGCGATCCACAGCTTGGTGCTGACCACCGAGATGTAGGCACCCGCAAGACCCACCAGCGCCGAGCCCGCGAGCACCGCGGCCAGCCGCCACAGCGTGACGCGGATGCCGGCTGCGTCGGCCGCCTGCGGGTTCTCGCCTACCGCGCGCAGCCGCAGCCCGGCCGAGGTGCGCGAGAGAAACCACGCCACCGCAACGAAGATGGGCAGCGTGAGCCACACCATTGCGTTCTGCTCGAACAGGCGGCCGGCACCGGGCAAGAGGGACAGCGGCCACAGCGCCATCGAGCCGATGCCTTCGGTGGCATGGTTGGTCCATTCGGCCAGCGAGCCGACCAGCGCGGTGAAGCCCTGGCAGAAGAACACCAGCGCGAGCCCCGCAATCACCTGGTTCACGCGCAGCCAGATCACCATCACCGCGAACAGCAACGACACCGCGCTGGCCGCGAGCATGGCAAGCACCAGCGAAACGCCCGGTTGCCCCAAGGCGATTTGCGCACCGATGCCAGCGAGCGCGCCCACCAGCATCAGCCCTTCGGCGCCCAGCGAGAGCACGCCCGCGCGCTCGCTGATGATCAGCCCCAGCGCCGCAAGCGCATAGGGCACCGCGAAGTCGGGCGTGCTCGCGAGCCAGTTGAGAACGATGCTTCCGCTCATTGCGCTTGCTCCCCACCCACGCGCCGCAGCCGGTGGCGAATGAAGAAATCGCTCGACGCCACGCACACCACGATGATGGCCTGGATGAGTTGCACCATCGAGAACGGCACCTGGTAGAACACCTGCAGGCTGCGGCCGGTGACGAACAGCGCCGCTACCAGCAGCGCCACCACGGTGGCCGCGAGCGGGTTGTTGCGCGCTAGAAAGGCAATGAGGATGCCCGAGAAGCCGTAGCCCTGGTAGAAGGCCTGCGTGAGCCGCCCTTCCTGCCCCGAGGCCACCGCAAACCCTGCCAGCCCGGCCATCGCGCCCGACAGCAGCACGGCGCCATAGATGGTGCGGCGCACCGGCACGCCATTGGCATGCGCCACGCGCGGATTGGCATCGACGAAGCGCAGGTACAGCCCCGCCCGGCTCACGCCGACCAGCCACCATGCCAAGAGCGCCACCACCGCCGCGAGCAAGATGGCGCTGCTCACGCCGGCGCCCAGTTCGGGCAGCCGCTCGAAGGCGCGGAACTGCGGCGAATAGGGAAAGTTGTCCTTCGGGTCCTTCCAGCTGCCGTACACCAGGTGCAGCAAGAAGTTGGCCGCCATGTAGTTGAGCATCAGCGTGGAGATGATCTCGTTCACGCCGAGCCTGATCTTCAGCCACGCCGGCCCCAGCACCCAGAGCAGCCCGCAGCCGATGGCGGCCGCGAACATCAGCGGCAGGCGCAGCGGCTCGGGGCCCACCTGCCACATCGAGACGGCCGTGGCGCCGATGGCGCCCCACATCATCTGGCCCTCGAGCCCCAGGTTCCAGAAGCGCGCGCGAAACGCCAGCGAGCCCGCCAGGCCCACGAGGATCATCGGCGCAGCCTGGAACAGCACGGCGCGAAAGTTCTGGCCGTCGAAAAAGGTCTGCATCACGAACTCGTTGGCGAGTTCGTCCGCGGGAACCCCGGCGGCCACAAGAATCGCGGCAGAAATTGCCAGGCCGGCCAGCAGCGCCGCCGCAAGAATCAGTGCCTGCCGCCGCCACCCCATGTGCTGGCGGATCTCCAGCGCATAGCGCCGGCGCGCCAGCGGCTGGCGCCGCGCGCGGTGCGCGGCTTGCGGGTCGGTTTGCGCGGGCTGCGCAATGGCCGCGAGCGTGGCGTCAACCATGGTCCACCATCGCCTGTCCAATCGCCTGCCGGTCGGCGGGTTGCGCGAACTCGCCTGCAATGCGTCCGCGTGTCATCACGCCCACGCGGTCGGCCAGCTGCAGCACTTCGTCGAGGTCTTCGCTGATCAGCAGCACCGCGGCGCCACTGTCGCGCGCCGCGCGCAGGCGCGCATGCACCTCGGCGCTCGCGCGAACGTCGAGCCCGCGGCTCGGGCTGTGCGCCAGCACCAGCGAGGGTGACTTGCCGAACTCCCGCGCGAGCACCAGCTTCTGTGCGTTGCCGCCGGAGAGCAGCGCGGCCTTCTGCGCCACCGAGCGCACCCCCAGCACATCGAAGGCGCGAACCGCCTCCTGCGTATCGGCGTGGATGCGGCCACGCCGCAGATGCCACGCCGGGCCGTAGCGGCCCGTGTGCACGCGGCCGATGGCGTAGTTCTCGGCCACCGAAAGGCCACCGGCCAGCGCAAGGCCGTAGCGGTCGGCCGGAATCGCGGCAATGCCGACGTTGCGGCGCGCTGGTGCACTCATGGCCTTGAGGTCGCCATGGCCGCTGAGGTGAATCTCGCCTTCGAGCGCACCGCCCGCATCGGGCAGGCCCATGATGGCGCCGGCCAGCTCGCCCTGCCCATTGCCGCCGACACCGGCCAAGCCATAGATTTCGCCCGCATGCAGTTCGAGGTCGACGCCGTCGAGCACGCGGCGGCCTTCTGGCGACGGCGCAGAGCGCAGGCCGCGCACCGCGAGCCGCACAGCGCCGCGCGGCGACTTTGCCGCCTGGAAACTTTGCGTGGCAATCGATTCGCCCACGGTGAGCTTTACCAGCTCGGCCACCGAGGCCGTATCGGGCGCCAGTGTGGCCACCGTGCGGCCGCCGCGCATCACCGTCACCCGGTCGGCATACGTTTTCACGTCGGCCATCTTGTGCGTGACCAGCACCACCGCGGAGCCGCTTCGCGCGAGGCCCCGCACGGTTTGCAGCAGTCGCGCGGCCTCCTGGTCGGTGAGCACCGCAGTGGGCTCGTCGAGTATCAGGATGCGCGCGCCCGCAAGCAGCACCTTGAGAATTTCCACGCGCTGCTGCTCGGCAATCGAGAGCGAATCGACACGTCTCGCGGGGTCGATGTCGAAGCCCAGCTCCGAGGCCTTGTTGCGGATGCTGCGCGTGATTTCGCGAAGGCGCTCCCCGTGGCTCTGGAACTCGGGCGCGGGCGGTGCGGTGAGAAGGATGTTCTCTGCCACGGTGAACGGCCGCACCAGCTTGAAGTGCTGGTGGACCATGCCGATGCGTTGCCTTGCCGCGTCGGCCGGGCCGGCAAAGCGCACCACGTTGTCGTCGACCAGCAGCTGGCCGGCTTCGGGTGCATAAAGCCCCGCCGCAATGTTCATCAGCGACGACTTGCCCGCCCCGTTCTCGCCCAGCAGCGCATGCACCTCGCCCCAGCGCGCGGCAAAGTGTGCATCGGTCAGCGCCGCAAAGCCGTCGAAGCTCTTGCGGATGCCGGTGAGTTCGAGCGCGTTGGGCATGCCGGGTCGCCTTGCTTTTGTCTCTGTTGCTTTACTTCTGCGTGACCACGCCCTTGACGAACCAGTCCATCTTCCACAGATCGGCATCCGACAGCACCGCGCCCTTGGCCACGCGCTCCTTGCCGTCGCGGTCGGCGAGCGGGCCGGCATAGACCTGCTTGCCCTTCATGATCGCGTCGCGCTCGGCGGTAATGGCCGCGGCCTTGTCCTTGGGCACCGCGGGGCCGAAGCCCGCAATGTCGGTGCCGCCGTCCTTCATCTCGATGAAGGCGCCGTACTGGCCGGGCTTCCAGTTGCCGGCCATGATCTTCTTGAGTTCGGGCGTCAGGAAGCGGTCCCACACCCACACCGATGAGCACAGCGTGGCCTTGGGTGCAAACTGGCGCAGATCGCGGTGGTGGCCGGTGCCGTACACGCCGCGCTCCTGCGCCACGATCTGCGGCGTGGGCGAGTCCACGTGCTGGCCGATCACGTCGGCGCCCTGGTCGATCAGCGCTGCCGCGGCGGCGCGTTCTTTCACGGGGTCGTTCCACGCGCCGGTGTAGATGACGTTGACGGTGGCGTTGGGGTTCATCTTCTGCGCACCGAGTGCGAAGGCGTTGATGGTCCAGTTCACCACGCCGAACGGGTTGGCCGCAACGAAGCCGAGCTTGCCGGTCTTGGAGGCTGCGCCGGCGGCCATGCCGCAGAGATACTGGCTCTCGTAGGTACGGCCATAGAACGATTCGAGGTTGCTGCCGTTGGTGGTGCCCGAACCGTTCAGAAAGGCCACGCCCGGGTACTTGGCGGCCAGGTCCTTGAAGCTGTCGGAATAGCCGAAGGCGGTGCCGATCACGATGTTGGCGCCGCGCTGAATGAACTTTTCGGCCGCGGGCTTGATGGCCGAGGCGTCTTCGGGAACGTTCTCGACAAACTGGATCTTCTGGCCGATTTCTTTCTCGATCTTCACGCGTGCTTCGTCGAAGGCCTGCGTCCAGCCGCCGTCGTTCTTCGGGCCGAAGTAGAGCATTGCGATCTTCGGCTTGTCCTTGAGCGTGAAGCCGTCGGCTGCTGCCGCGGGCAGCGAGACGAATGCGCCGCCGGCTGCAAGGGCCAGGGCAAGGCCGGAGGTGAAGCCGTGGGTGGGAGTGCGCAGCATGGAGCGACCTTTCGTGAGAAGCAAGTCAGGGAAGAAGCGTTGAAGACGGAGGTGCCGCGCGCGTCACATCATGAAGTTGATGCGAAACACGTTGCCTTCGGGGTCGAGCAGCACCGACTGGTACCAGTTGTAGTAAGTGACGTAAGGCGGCTTCACCAGCGTGGCGCCGGCCTCGAGCGCGATGGGCACCATGCGGTCCACATCGTCCTTGTTGTCGACGTCGATGTTCAGCAAAAACTTCACGCCGCGCGTGTCGGAGAACTCGGCCAGGTGCAATAGTTCGTAGGCATCGAGCGCGTTGAAGCCGAGGCTCGACTTGCCGGTGTCAAGTCCGCGAAAGATCGGCGAGCGGATCGCCTCGATCTCGGCGAAGCCGAACACGCGCTGGTAGAAGCCGCTGAGCGCGACCACGTCTTTGGCGAAGACGTTGACGTAGGAGAGATGCGCCATGCTCAGGCCACGGCCTTGGTGCCGCCAAAGGTCGTCTGCTTCACGAACTTGGAGGTCAGGTGGTCGCCCGATGAAATGGGTGCGTACTTCGGCTGCTCGCCCGGTGCAAGGCAGCTTGGCAGGCACTCGACCATCGCGTCGTAATTGGGCTGGTGAAAGAACACCAGCGACTGCCGGCGGTTGGTGCTGGCCACTTCGAACGGCGGATTGACCACGCGGTGCAGCGTGGACACCCACTGGTCGTTGGTCCACTGCATCATCAGGTCGGCAATGTTGACCACCAGGCCGCCTTCCACCTGCGGTACGTCGACCCACTGACCCGCCTTGTTGAACACCTGCAGGCCCTTGTCGTCGGGCAGCACGATGGTGAGGCTGCCGTAGTCGCTGTGCGCGCCGGCGCGCAACTGGCCCGGCAGCGGCGCTTCACGCTGCGGCGGATAGCTCAGCACGCGGAACATGCTGATGTGCTTGTCGATCTTGTCGTCGAAGAACATCTCGGGCAGCGCAAGGCCGAGCGCGAAGATGCGCATCAGCGAGCGGGAGAGATCGCTCATGGCATCGAAGTAGGCTTCGTACGCTTCGCGGAAACCTTCGATCGGCGGCCAGCTGTTGGGCTCGAAGTGCGGGCCGGCGGCGGGGCCGCGGTGGTAGTCGTCGTCGGGCACGTTCGAGGGGCCGACCGAGAACGACTCCTTCAGGTCGCCGGGCGCGGCCTCTTCCAGGCTGTACGAAAGCCCTTCTTCGCCGACTGCGCTGTAGCCGCGCACCGCGTCTTCGCGCGGCCGGTCGACCTTGCGCTTCTCGGCCAGCGGCATGTCGAAGAACGCGCGCGAGAGCTTCGATACGCGCGCGATCAGTTCGGCCGGAATGCCGTGGTTGGTGATGACGAGAAAGCCGATGCTGCGGCAGGCCTCGTCGACTTTCTTCGCGACCTGTTCCTTGCCTTCGGCCGTGCCGCCGAAGTAGGGCGCGAGATCGATGATGGGTACGGACAGCAGGGTTGTCATGTGTCGGTCCTCGTGCTTGGCATGCCTTTCGCCATGCAACGTCTGTGCCAGTTGGACCAAATGGACAAAACGCATTTGTCGCGTCAGCATGGTGCGCGCCGCGCGTGCGGGATGGCCCGTACGGCGCAACGCGATGCACGCGGCCTTACAGTGGTGCGCGTTGAATGAATGAATGAATGAAGAGCCTGCAAATCGAGAAGCGAGGGAAGATGCCGAAGACCAAGGCGCTGGCCGCAGCCAGCAGCACAAAGAAGACCCCAGTCAAGAGCGCTGTGAAGGGCGCCGTGAAGGGCCTGGTGCGCAAGTCCGCGAAGCCCCCGGTGCGCAGCGCCTCGGCGGTGAGCCGCAGGCTGCGCCAGATCGAGGACAAGCGCAGCGCCATCCTCGGTGCGGCGCTGGGCCTGTTCTCGCGCTTCGGATTGCATGGCACCTCGATCGACCAGGTGGCGGCGCGCGCCGATGTGTCCAAGAGCAATCTGCTCTACTACTTTGCCAACAAGGAAGAGCTGTATGTGAACGTGCTGCGCGACCTGCTCGCGCTGTGGCTGGAGCCGCTGCGCGGCTTCAGTGCCGAGCAGGACCCGGGCGAGGCCATCGGCGGCTACATCCGCCGCAAGCTCGTGGTTTCGCGCGACCGGCCCGATGCGTCGCGCCTGTTCTGCCTTGAAATGATCCAGGGCGCGCCGCTGCTGCGCGACGAACTCGACCGCGAACTGCGCACGCTGGTGGAACGCAAGTCGGAGGTCATCCGTTCATGGGTCGCGTCGGGCAAGCTCGCGCCGGTCGATCCGCATCACCTGATTTTTGCGCTCTGGGCCGTCACGCAGCACTACGCGGATTTCGGCGTGCAGGTGCAGGCGCTGACGGGACATACGCTGGAGGACCCGGTGTTCTTCGAGCAGACGGTGGAGAACGTGCAGCGGATCGTGCTGCAGGGGATTGCGCCGCGGTGATCGGTCTTTTCTCCCTCTCCCAGAGGGAGAGGGGACAAGACCAGGTCAATGCGGCGGTGCCGCGATCTCGTGGTACCGCCGGTCGAAATAGATCAGGCTCTGCGCCGCCCCGCCAATCGCGATCGCCACCGCCTCGCAGAACAGCACGTCATGCGTTCCCGCACTCGTGGCCTGCACCACGCGGCAGTCGAATGACGCCGCGGCATCTTCCAGCACCGGCGATCCGGTCGCCTTGCGGCTCCAGCGGGCCGCGGCAAAGCGCTCGTCCATCGGCGTCTTGCCGCCGAACAGGCCCGAGAGCGCTTGGTGGCCCGCCGCGAGCACGTTCACGCAGAGCACGCCATTGGCCATGAACGCGGGGTACACCGATGCCGACCGGTTCAGGCACACCAGCAGCATCGGCGGTTCATCGGTCACGCTGCACACGGCCGATGCGGTGAACCCGGCACGGCCCGCGGGCCCGTCGGTGGTGATGATGTTGACCGCCGCGCCCAGCCGCGCCATGGCATTGCGGTAGTCGGCCTTGGGCAGCGCGTGGGGAAGGCCGCTCGGCGTGACGTGGTGGGAGGCCATTGCGTTCAGCAGCATGGGAGAGATTTCCGGAATGGTTTCAGGCGAGGACGCAGGCTTCTTCGAAGCTGAGCCGCGGCAGGCGGCCGAACACCTTGGCCGCATCGCCGTGGCCGAGGTTGATCAGGAAGTTGGTGCTCCAATCGGTGCCCTCGAAGAACGCGGCATCCACCTTCGCCTTGTCGAAGCCCGACATCGGGCCTGCATCGAGCCCCACCGCGCGCGCGGCGAGCAGCAGGTAGCCCGCCTGCAGGCTGGCATTGCGAAAGGCGGTTTCGTGCGCGGCTTCGGGGCTGCCGGTGAACCAGCTGCGCGCATCGGTGTGCGGGAACAGCATGGGCAGCTTGTCGTAGAACTTGCGGTCCCATGCTGCGATGACCGTGACGGGTGCCGTCATGGTCTTCTCGAGGTTGCCTTTGGAGACCGCAGGCGCAAGGCGCTGCTTGCCTTCCGGCGTGCGAACGAACACGAAGCGCGCAGGCGAGCAGTTGGCCGAGGTGGGGCCCATGCGGGCCAGTGCGTAGATCTGCCGGATCTGTTCGTCGGTCACGGGTTCGCCGGTCCAGCCGTTGTGGCTGCGTGCTTCGGTGAAGAGAAGTGCCAGTGCGGCGTCGTCGAGGGCGGTGGTGGTGGTCATGCGGGAACGCCGGGTGCGCTGACCCGGGAAAGAAAGTCGAGCAGGCTGCGGTTGAAGGCGTCGGCCTCGGTCACGCTGTGCGCATGGCCGCCGTGCGGCATGAAGTGGAGCGTCACGTCGTGCAGGCCATCGGCCAGGTGCTGCGAGCAGGTCCACGGCACCAGCGCATCGTCCATGGCGGCGGCCACCAGCGTGGGCGTGGTGATGTCGCCAAGATGCGCGTCGATGTCGAAGGCGCGCAGAGCGCCGATGCGCGCACGCATGTTGGCCGCGCCGGGAAAGTGCGCAAACGCATGGTCGACCTCGTCGGCCACGCGCTGCGCATGTTCCGCGCACCAGGCCGCGGGGTACAAGAAGATCGGCTGCGCTTCCACGTATGCGCGCGGTCCGCAGGCATCGAGCAGCGCGAGCCGTGCCTCGAAGCAGCGAGCCGAATGCGGATTGGGCTTCGACCATGCATTGACCAGCACCAGGCTCGCCACGCGCGAGGGCTCGTCGAGCGCGAACTGCAGCCCGACGAGTCCGCCCAGCGCGTGCCCCACCAAGTGGCAGCGTGGCGTCGACGTGGCGTCCAGAATCTGCACCACGTCGCGCGCCATGTCGGCAATGGCGTAGTCCGCGCTCAGTGCGGCGGGGCTGCGGCCCGTTCCGCGTTGGTCGTACGCAATCACGCGATGGCCCGCTGCAACGAGCGCGCCGATCTGCGGCTGCCAGAAGGCGGCCGAACCGCCCAGGCCCGACGACAGCAGCACCGCCTCGCCGTCGGCCGGCCCATGCACTTCGTAGTGCAGCGGCATGCTCAGGCCTTGTTGCCGACGTGGGCGATGGAGGCGATTTCGACCAGTGCATCAGGCTTTACCAGGCCGCACTGGATGCAGTAGCGCGCAGGCTTGGTGCCCGGAAAGAACTCGGCGTACACCGCGTTCACCTTCGCGTAGTCGGCCCAGTCCTTGATCATGATCATGTTGAAGGTCACGTCGTCCATGGTGCCGCCGGCCGTTTTGATCACGTTCTGGATCGTTTCGAGCACGTGGCGCGTCTGCGCCGAGGCGTCGCCCACGTGCACCACGTTGTTGTCCTTGTCGAAGGGCAGCGTGCCCGACACATAGACCACGCCGTCGGCCATGGTGCCGGGCACGAACGGGGCGATGGGCGTGGTGGTTCCGGCGGGGATGATGGCTTGCTTGGGCATGAGGACGGACTCCTTTAAAAAAATCGGGCAATGGCCGCTTCAGCCGCTACAGGCTGCGCGGCGGGCTCGGGTGCAAAGGTGGCGCAGAACTGGTCCACGGTCGAAACCCAGCCGAAGAAGGTCTCGACGTTGTAGACGGAGGCCTTTTGTATGGCCGCGCCGCCAAGCTCGTGCGTGGCGTCTTCGAGCATCACGGCGAAGTATTCGAGGTGAAAGGCATCGCGCAGCGTCGACTCCACGCACACGTTGGTGGCAATGCCGGTGAACACCAGGTGGCGGATGCCGCGCGCGCGCAAGGTGCTGTCGAGCGTGCTGTTGAAGAAGCCGCTGTAGCGCGTCTTCGGCACCACGATGTCGCCGGACTGCGGCTTCATCTCTGCGATGAGCTCGTAGTCCCAGCCGCCCTTGGCGAGGAACTTGCCCGCGAGCTCGGGCTTGGCGCGCATGGTCTTGAGCGCGTTCGACTTGTGCCAGTTGGGCGAGCCCGGTCCGCCGGCCTCCACATAGGCTGCGTCCCAGCCGTTCTGAAGAAACACGACCAGCATGCCGGCCGCGCGCGCCGCCGCAATCGTGCGCGCGATGTTGGCGATGGTGCCCTGCGCGCCCGAAATATCGAAGCCCGCCGAATCGACATAGCCGCCGATAGAGGCATAGGCGTTCTGCATGTCGACCACGATCAGGGCCGAGTCGGTGGCATGCAGCGCCAGCGGTTCGGGCCGGGCGGGCAGCACCAGCGGCGCGGGTGCGCCGGGCAGGCGCGGGGCGCCGACGGGCGTGGTCGAGGTGAGCGTGGTGTTGCGTGCGGGCGTGGCCATGCGCGTCGTTCCTCTCAGGCCGCAAGGCGCTCGGGTTCGGCCTGCGAGGCCACGGGGCTCTGCACATGCGCGCGGCTCTTCATGAGCGGCTGGATGCGCTCGCCGAAGGCCTGCACGCCCTGCAGGAAGTCGTCGAAAGTGAGCAGCACGCCTTCGGTGCCCGGCACTTCGGCCATTTCGTCGAGCAGGCGCGCAACGGTGGCGTACGAGCCCACCAGCGTGCCCATGTTGATGTTGACGGCCGAGGTCGGGTCGGCCATCTGGCGCACATTGGTGTCGGCGCCCGACTTGGTGTCGGCCGCGCCCTGCTGGCCCAGCCAGGCAATCGCTTCGTGATCGGCGCCCGCCTTGTAGTGCTCCCACTTGGCGCGCGCGGCTTCGTCGGTTTCGTCGGCAATCACCATCATCAGCACGTAGGTGGTCACGTGGCGGCCGGTCTTGCCTGTGGCCTCGATGAGCTTTTCGGCCGCGGGCGCAAAGGCCTTGGGCGTGTTCACGCCCTTGCCGAAGCAGAAGTTGTAGTCGGCGTACTTCGCGGAAAAGTCCATGCCGGCGTCGCTCTGGCCCGCGCAGATCACCTTCATGTCTGCTTGCGGCCGTGGGCTCAGGCGGCAGTCGTCCATCTGGAAGTGCGCGCCCTTGAAGTCCGATTGGCCGGTGCCCCACAGGTCGCGCAGCACCTGGATGTATTCAGACAGGTACTGGTAGCGCGTGCCGAAGAACTGGTCGCCGGGCCACATGCCCATTTGCGAGTACTCGGGCCGCTGCCAGCCGGTGACAAGGTTGAGGCCGAAGCGGCCACCGGAGATCGAATCGATGGTCGACGCCATGCGCGCGACGATGGCCGGCGGCATCACCAGCGAGGCGGCGGTGGCAAAGAGCTTGATCTTGGTGGTGACGGCCGCGAGCCCGGCCATGAGCGTGAACGACTCGAGGTTGTGGTCCCAGAACTCGGTCTTGCCGCCAAAGCCGCGCAGCTTGATCATCGACAGCACGAAGTCGACGCCGTAGCGCTCGGCCGTGAGCGTGATCTCCTTGTTGAGTTCGAAACTCGGCTTGTACTGCGGTGCGTTTTCGGAGAGCAGCCAGCCGTTGTTGCCGATGGGGATGAAGATGCCGACGTTCATGCAGAAGCTCCAGTTGCAGGGTCGCAAAGCCCTATGCATGGCCCGTGCCAGTTAAAAAATCCCTTTCAAATCAACACGTTGAATGTTTTTTAATGTTTCTTTTTGACCATTTGGTCCAAAGTGGAGCAGATGAACCGCCCGGCTTGCGGCAGCACGGTGCGCGGCAAGGCCAAACCGGTGCAGCGCCGGCGTCATGGATCGCGCGGCAAAATCACCCCCATGCCCAAGACCCCACTCCGCGCCGCCGCTGCCGTCGGCGGTACTGCAGACGACATCGAGGCCGCGTTTTATGAAGCGCTGCAGCGCGGCGACATCGAAGCGCTGATGGCGTGCTGGGCCGACGAGGACGAGGTGTTCTGCGTGCACCCGGGCGGCCCCCGCCTGGTGGGCGCCACGGCCATCCGCGCGGCTTTCGAGCAGATGTTCGGCAACGGCGCCATTCACGCCATGCCCGCGCGCGTGCGCAAGATCGAGTCGCTCGCAAGCGCGGTGCACAACGTGCTCGAACGCATCGAGGTGCTCACGGCCGAGGGCCCGAAGCACGCCTTTGTGCTGGCCACCAACGTCTATCACAAGACCGCCGAAGGCTGGCGCATGGTGGCGCACCATGCGAGCCCCGGCAGCGCGCGGGAACCCGTCGACGCGAACGACCCGCCCCAGATCCTGCACTGAGAAATGCCTGGCGACGTTTCTTCCCCGCACTCATCCATGGGCTACGCGGCGCCGCGCTGGCTGCCCGGCGGCAACTTGCAGACCATCTGGGCGGCGCTGTACGCGCGCCGCTTCACCGGCCTGGCGCCGGTGTACCGCCGCGAGCGCTGGAACACGCCAGACGGGGATTTCATCGACGTCGATTTCGCCGATTCGGTCCTGCAGGGCATAAGCGCCGGACCGCGCCCTTTGCTGGTGCTGTTCCACGGCCTGGAGGGGTCGTCCCGCAGCCACTATGCGGAAGCCTTTGCCGCCTTTGCGGCCGAGCGCGGCATGGACTTCGCGGTGCCGCATTTCAGGGGCTGCAGCGGCGAGCTGAACCTGGCGCCGCGCGCCTACCACTCGGGCGACTACGAAGAGATCGACTGGATCTTGCGGCGCATGCGCGAGCGGCAGGCGCTCCACGGCGGCGGCCCAGTGCTGGCCGCGGGCGTGTCGCTGGGCGGCAATGCGCTGCTGCGCTGGGCATGCGAGGCCGGCGACTCGGCCCACGCCTCGGTGGCCGCGGTGGCCTCGGTGTGCGCGCCGCTCGATCTTGCAGCCGGCGGCGAGGCCATCGGCCGCGGCTTCAACCGGCTGGTCTACACGCGCATGTTCCTGGCCACCATGAAGCCCAAGGCGCTGGCCAAGCTGGCCCAGTTTCCGGGGCTGTTCGACCGCGAGCGGCTGCTGGCGGCGCGAGACCTCTATACCTTCGACGACGTGTTCACGGCGCCGCTGCACGGCTTTCGCAACACCGACGACTACTGGGCGCGGGGCTCGTCCAAGCCGCACCTGAGCGCGATTCGCGTGCCCACGCTGGTGGTGAACGCGCTGAACGATCCGTTCATTCCGGCCCGCAGCCTGCCGGGGCCGGGCGAGGTGGGCCGGCACGTCACGCTGTGGCAGCCCGCGCACGGCGGCCATGTGGGTTTTCCGCTCGGCGCGCCGCCGGGCCATGTGCGCGGCATGCCGGAGAGCGTCGGTAGCTGGCTCGGGCAATTCGCCTAGCCCCGGTTGCCGCGCGGGCGCGCAGAATAGCTTTCATGGACGACATCGTTAAACAAGCGCTCGCCAAGTGGCCCAACGTGCCGCATTGCTACGGCTGGCTTGGCCTGGACGCGCGCGGCAACTGGTACATGCGCGACGACCGCACCCAGGCCCAGGGGCCGTTTCCGGCCGCCAAGGGCTCGATGCTGCGGCACGAGAAGCTCATCGACTTCATCCACCGCAACTACGACCATGACGACGAAGGCCAGTGGTTCTTCCAGAACGGACCCCAGCGCGTTTATGTCGAACTGGAGGCGGCGCCTTTTGTCTGGCGCATTGCCGACGACACGGGGGGCTTTGCCGTCACAGCCCACACCGGGCAGGCAGTTGAGGTTTCCGGGTGCCTGCTCGACGAGGAGGGCAGGCTCTACCTGGCCGCTCCCATCGGGCTGGGGCTGGTTCACACGCAGGACGTTGGCCTGGCCGCCGAGGCCATCGACCAGGGGCTGTGGACGCCCGAGCCGGTGCGCTCGGCGGACCTGCCGCAGCGCTTCGGCCATGTGCTGAGCCCCGCGGCACGCCAGCCCGCAGCGCTATCAAAACAGTAGCTATCTAGGTCTCGCGCATGAAAAAGCCGGCTCGAGGCCGGCTTTTTTATTGGGGCGAAGCCCTTGCTTACTTGCTGGCGGTGGGCGCCGCCGGTGCGGGGGCCGAGGCAGCGCCTTCGGCGGGTGCCGCTGCCGCGGCGGGACGCTCGGGCACCGGGAACTTGGCGCCGCCGGCATTGGCCAGGTAAACCACGGCACGGCCGATTTCGAGGTCTTCGAAGTCGCCGCCGCCCTGGGCCGGCATGGCACCCTTGCCATGCAGCGCATGGTCGAGCAGCGTTGCGTAGCCCTGGCCGATGCGCGGGCCCCAGGCTGCGGCGTCGTTCAGGTGCGGCGCGCCGGGAATGCCGGGCGGCGCATGGCAGGCGGCGCACTGGGCCTTGAACACGGTCTCGCCAGTTGCCAGGGGGCGGTTGGCATCGCGGATTTCGATGGTGCCGACCTTCTTGAGCCGCTCGGCCACTTCGCGGTTGCGCGCGTCTTGCGACACGCCGTAGAGCGCCATGTTGTCGCCCTCGGCCGTGCCCGCGGGCTTGTTGCCCGAAACCACATAGGCCACAAGGCCCACGATGATCAGGATGGGGGCAAGAAAAGAGAAAAATACCGCGAGCAGCAGTTGCTTCGGGTTCTTGATCGGGCCGGTGTGGGCTTCTTCTGTGGCCTGGTAGTGCGGGTCTGCGCTCATGGCGTCCTCAATAACGGGGGCTCGTCGGGGGGCTTTTTCGAATCAACCGGCGATTATAGAGAGGCCCTCCGCCCAAAGGACGGAAGGCCTGTCCGGAGCCGTCGCGCGAAAGCCTCAGCCCTTGTTGCCCGGCGTGGCCCAACCGCCACCCAGCGTCTTGTACAGGGTGACCTGGTTTTGCAGCTGCAGGAGCCGCGTGGTCACGGCCGATTGCTGCGCCGTGTACAGCGAGCGCTGCGCGTCCAGCAGGTCGAGCGCGCTGGCAATGCCGTTGCGGTAGCGCATGTCGGAGAGCTTGAAGCGCACCGCTTCGGCGTCGGCCTGAGCGCGCTGCGCCCGCACCTGCTCGCCCAGCGTGGCGCGGCCGGCCAGCGCGTCCGCCACTTCGCGGAACGCCGTCTGGATCGACTTTTCGTACTGCGCCACGGCAATCTCGCGCCCGGCCTTGGCCGAGTCGAGCCCCGCAATGTTGCGCCCCGCATCGAAGATGGGCAGCGTGATCTGCGGCGAAAAGGCCCAGGCCTTCGATCCGCTGTCGAACAGGCCCGAGAACTCGCTGCTGGCGGTGCCGATCGAGGTGGTCAGCGACACACGCGGAAAGAACGCCGCGCGCGCCGCGCCGATGTTGGCATTGGCCGCAATCAGCTGCTGCTCGGCCGAGCGGATGTCCGGCCGCTCGGTCAGCAGGTCGGACGGCAGGCCCGCCGGCACGTCCGGCATCGGCTTGATGCCGTCCAGCCCCTTGGCGCCGCCGGCCGTGGCTTCCGCCGGCACCGGCGCGCCGAGCAGCAGAGCCAGCGCGTTCTCGTCCTGCTGGCGCGTGCGAAGCTGCTGCGCATAAGAAGCGCGCGCGGTTTCGGCCAGCGAGTTCGCGGCCTGGAAGTCGAGCTCCGACGACACGCCGTTGTCGAAGCGCAGCTTGGTCAGGCGCACCGATTCTTCGCGCGTGACCATCGTCTGGCGCGTGAGCTCCAGCAGTTCGTCGTCGGCAATCAGCGTGAGCCAGCCCGTGGCCACGGCCGCGATCAGGCTGATTTGCGCGGCCTTGCGCGTTTCTTCGGTGGCGAGGTATTGCGCCAGCGCCTGGTCCTTCAGGCTGCGGATGCGGCCGAAGAAGTCGATCTCCCAGGCGGTAATGCCCAGGTTGACGCTGTACTGCGACGACACGCTCCCCGCGCTGCTGTCGAAGGCCTGGAGCTGGTTGGGGCTCGAACGCGACCCGCTGCCCGTGAGGCCCAGCGCCGGGAACAAAGCCGAGCGCTCGATCTGGAATTGCGCACGCGCCTGCTCGATGTTGAGCACCGACACGCGCAGGTCGCGGTTGTTGGCCAGCGCGGTCTGAATGAGCCCGGTCAGGCGCGGATCGGTGAAGAAGTCCTGCCAGGGCAGGGCGGCCGCGGCCTGGCCCGCCGGCTGCGCCGGGTCGCCCGGAAAGGTGGTGGGCACCGGCGCGGCGGGGCGCTCGTAGGTCGGAATGAGCGAGCAGCCGGCCAGCAGCATGGCCGCGGCCAGGGCCGTGGGAATCAGTTTCTTAGTCATGTGTCTTTTCCTCCGTGATGCCGGCGGCTTCGGCATGCCGTTTGTCGGCTTCATGCTGGCGCGCGCTGCCCTTGAACAGCGTGCGCACCACCACGAAGAACACCGGCACGAAGATCACGGCCAGGATCGTGCCCGTGACCATGCCGCCGAGCACGCCGGTGCCAATGGCGCGCTGGCTTGCCGAGCCGGCGCCGGAGGCAATGGCCAGCGGCACCACGCCCAGGCCGAAGGCCAGCGAGGTCATGATGATCGGGCGGAACCGCAGGTGGGCCGCGGCCAGCGCCGATTCGACGATGCCCTTGCCCTGCGCCTGCAGGTCTTTCGCAAACTCGATGATCAGAATCGCGTTCTTCGCCGAGAGGCCGATGATGGTGATCAGCCCCACCTGGAAGTACACGTCGTTCGAGTAGGCGCGCAGCATGGTTGCCAGCAGCACGCCCAGCACGCCGAGCGGCACCACCAGAATGACCGACAGCGGGATCGACCAGCTCTCGTACAGCGCGGCCAGGCACAGGAACACCGCCAGGATTGCGAAGCCGTACAGGATGATGGCCTGCGAGCCCGCCAGCTTTTCTTCGCGCGACTGGCCCGTCCATTCAAAGCCGAAGCCTTGCGGCAGCTGGCTCGCGAGCTTTTCCATCTCGGCCATGGCGGCACCCGTGCTGAAGCCCGGCGCCGCGTCGCCGCTGATGCGGATGGCGGGGTAGCCGTTGTAGCGCACCGTTTGCGTGGCGCCCGTCACCCACTTGGTGGTGGCAAAGGCCGACAGCGGCACCGGCTGGCCCTGCGAGTTGCTGGCGTTCAGCCGCAGCAGGTCGTCCGGCTGCATGCGGGCCGGCGCATCGGCTTGCACCACCACGCGCTGCAGGCGGCCGCGGTTCGGAAAGTCGTTGATGTAGCTCGAACCCAGGCCGGTCGACAGCGTGGCGTTGATCGCGTCGAAGCTCACGCCCAGGGCGTTGGCCTTGTCGCGGTCGATGTCGATCTGCAGCTGCGGCGCGTCTTCCAGGCCGTCAGGGCGCACCTGCGTCAGCACCTTGCTCTGGCTGGCCATGCCCAGCAACTGGTTGCGCGCGTTGATGAGCGCGTCGTGGCCCGCGCCCGAACGGTCTTGCAGCCGGAAGCTGAAGCCGCTGGCATTGCCCAGTTCAGGAATGGGCGGCGGGCTCAGCGGGTAGATGAACGCGTCGCGAATGCCCGAGAGCGCACCGAAGGCGCGGCCCGCGAGGGCGCTGGCCGAGTGGGCCGGGTCCTTGCGCTCTTCCCAGTCTTTCAGCGTGACGAAGGCGAGGCCGGCGTTCTGGCCCTGGCCAGAGAAGCTGAAGCCCATCACGCCCACCATGCTCTGCACTTCAGGCTGCTTCAGGATGAAGCCTTCGACCTGCTGCATGACCGACAGCGCACGCTCTTGCGTGGCGCCCGGGGGCAGCTGCACGTTCACGATGATGTTGCCCTGGTCTTCTTGCGGCAGGAACGAGCTTGGCAGGCGCATGTACGTGAACACCACCGCGCCGATGATCACGGCGTAGATGATCAGGTAGCGCGCGGCGCGGCGCAGAATGCGCGCGACCATGCTTTCGTAGCCCTTGGCCGTGCGCGTGAAGCCGCGGTTGAACCAGCCGAAGAAGCCGCGCTTCTCGTGGTGGTGGCCCGCTTCCACCGGCTTGAGCAGCGTGGCGCACAGCGCCGGCGTGAGCGACAGCGCCATGAAGGCCGAGAAGGCGATCGACGTCACCATTACCGCCGAGAACTGGCGGTAGATGTTGCCGGTGGAGCCCGCGAAGAACGCCAGCGGCACAAACACCGAGATCAGCACCACCGTCACGCCGATGATGGCGCCCGAGATCTGCCGCATGGCCTTGCGCGTGGCTTCGAGCGGCGACAGCCCCTCTTCGCTCATGATGCGCTCGACGTTTTCGACCACCACAATGGCGTCGTCCACCACGATACCGATCACCAGCACCATGCCGAACATGGTCAGCACGTTGATCGAGAAGCCCAGCGCCAGCAGCGAGGCAAACGTGCCCAGCAGCGCAATCGGCACCACGATGGTCGGAATGATGGTGTAGCGCCAGTTCTGCAAGAACAGGAACATCACCACGAACACCAGCGCAATGGCTTCAAGCAGCGTCTTCACCACTTCGGTGATGGAAATCTGCACGAAGCGCGAGCTGTCGTACGGAATGTTCCACTTCACGCCCTGCGGGAAGAAGCGCTCGAGCTCCGCCATCTTGGCGCGGATGGCCTTGGCCGATTCCAGCGCGTTGCCGTTGGGCGTGGGCTGCACGCCGACACCCACCGCCGGCACGCCGTTCAGGCGGGCAGAGGTGGCATACGACTGGCCGCCCAGCTCAACGCGGGCCACGTCCTTCAGCCGCACGGTCGAGCCGTCGGGGTTGGCGCGCAGCACAATTTCCTTGAACTGCTCCACGTTGGCAAGCTGGCCGTTCACCACCACCGTGGCCGCAATGGCCTGGCCGGGAACGTTGGGCAGGTCGCCAAGGGTGCCCGAAGACACCTGTGCATTTTGCGCGCGAATCGCGTTGTTCACGTCGGTGGCCGACAGGTTGAAGCCCTGCAGCTTGGCCGGGTCGATCCAGATGCGCATCGCGTTTTCAGAGCCGAAAAGCTGGGCCTGGCCCACGCCCACCACGCGCTGCAGCTCGGGCACCACGTTGCGCGCGGCGTAGTCGCCAAGCGCAATGGGGTCGAACGCCGGGTTGTCCGAAGACAGCATCACGAACATCAGGAAGTTGTCGCGCGACTTGTCCACGCGCACGCCCTGCTGCGTTACGGCCGCCGGCAGGCGCGGTGTTGCGCGCGAGAGCCGGTTCTGCACGTCCACCTGTGCAAGGTCGTCGTTGGTGCCGGCCTCGAAGCTGATGGTGATGGTGCCGGTGCCGTCGGCCTGGGCCACCGATTCCATGTAGATCAGGCCTGGCGAGCCGTTCATTTCACGCTCGATGACGGACAGCACGCTGTCCTCCAGCGTCTGGGCCGAGGCGCCGGGGTACGCCACGTTGATCACGATGGCCGGCGGTGCCACCGGCGGGTATTGCGAGATCGGCAACTGCGTAATTGCCACGCCGCCCATCACCAGGACGAACAGGGCAATCACCCAGGCGAAGATCGGGCGGTCGATAAAGAATTTGGCCATGCGGGCGCGCTCCTGCTATTACTTCTTTTCGGCCGGCGCAGCCGCCGCACCGCTGGCTGGCGCCGCCGCGGCAGACGCCGCCGGCGCTGCCGGTTGTGCCGCACCGTTAGGCGCGGACTTTTGCCAAGGCACCGCCTTCACCGGCGTGCCGGGCGGCATCATCTGCAGCTTCTGGAAGCCGTCGACCATCACCTGTTCGCCCGCCTTCAGGCCGTCGAGCACCACCCATTGGTTGTCCTTGGCGGCGCTGATCTTCACTGTGCGCTGGCTGATCTTGCCGTCGGCACTCACCACCGACACCGTGTCGCCCTGCTGCGTGCGCGTAACCGCCTGCTGCGGAACCGTGATCGCGTTGGTGGCCTGGGCCTGCTCGAGCTTCACGCGCACATACAGGCCCGGCAGCAGCTCGCCCTTCGGGTTGGGCACCTCGGCGCGCAGCGTGACCTGGCCGGTGGCCTGGTCGACCGTCAGGTCGGAGAACAGCAGCTTGCCGGGCAGTGCGTAGTCGGTGCCGTCTTCGAGCACCACGGTTACGCTGGCGGCTTCGTCGCCGCTCGCGCGCTTGTACTGGCCGGCGGCCAGCGCGCGGCGCAGCTTCAGCACGTCGGAGGCCGATTGCGTGAAGTTCACGTACATCGGGTTGATCTGCTGCACCACGGCCAGCTCGGTGGCGTCGCCCTGGCCCACCAGCGCGCCTTCGGTTACCAGTGCGCGGCCGATGCGGCCTGCAATGGGCGAGGTCACGTCGGCATAGCCGAGGTTGATCTTGGCGGTTTGCACCGCTGCGCGGCCCGCGGCCACGTCGGCCTCGGCCGTTTTTTGCGAGGCCACGGCGTTTGCATATTCTTGCTTGCTGACCGCATTGGCCTCGACCAGCGGCTTGTAGCGGTCGGCCAGTGCCTTGGCCTGCACGGCGTTGGCCTCAGCGCGGGCCAGCGTGGCCTGCGCGTTTTGCGATGCGGCCACCAGCGGCGCCGGGTCGATGCGGAACAGCAGCTGGCCGGCCTTTACATCGCTGCCTTCGCGGAATTCGCGCTTCAGCAGGATGCCCGAGGCGCGGGCGCGAACCTGCGCCACGCGCGAGGCCTCGAGCCGGCCCGGCAGTTCGGTCACCAGGCCCACGTCCGTCGGCGTTGCAACCACCACGCCCACTTCAGGCGCCGGCGGGGCACCGCCACCGGCTGCACCTCCCTTGCCGGCGGGCGCATCGCCCTTGGAGCAGGCCGCAAGCGCCAGCACCACGGCAGCGGCCACGATCGCGAGGCGCGGCGAGAACGAAGATTGACGCGAAACATGCAGGAGAGGCATGCGAATCCTTTGAAGCAAAGACGGGAGATGGCGCGTTCGCAGAAAGCGAACAGAAAGCCAGCATAAATAGCCGGGCCATCGGGGAAGCCCGCTAGTTTACATACATTCATGGATGTATAGTGACAACATCGAATGGCCCCACGATGCGGAAAGGGCTTGGCTTTACAAATCAGGAGACTTGGTGGCACGTCGTACGAAGGAAGAAGCATTGGCCACGCGGCATCGGTTGCTCGATGCCGCGGAGCTGCTGTTTCAGGCGCAGGGCGTTTCGCAGACCTCGCTGCAGCAGATTGCACAGCAGGCCGGCGCGACCCGTGGCGCCATTTATTGGCACTTCAAGGACAAGGCCGACCTGTTCAACGCCATGATGGAGCGGGTCATTCTGCCGCTGGAGGCCGGCCCCCGGGCCGCCGCTGCGGCCGGCAACGACGACCCCCTGGCCGAGATTGAAGAGGGCATGGTGCATGCGCTCACCCTCATGACCACCGACCCCCAGGTGCGCCGCGTGTTCGACGTGGCCACCCACAAGGTCGAATACACGCACGACATGGCCTCGGTGCAGCAGCGGCACCTGGACGCCCGCAACGCCTGCGTAACCGATTTTGAAAAAGCCCTGCGCCTGGCCGCCCGCCGCGCCAGCATCAAGCTGCCCGTGCCCGGCCATGTGGCCGCGCAGGGCTTGCATGCGCTCATCAGCGGGCTCATTCAGAACTGGCTGCTAGACCCGGCCGCCTTCGACCTGGTGCAAAGCGGCCGGCGCACCTTTCGCGTTTACCTGGCCGGACTGGGCTTTGGCCGGAACTCGACCCCAGGCGTTGAGAACGAAGCTGAAGAAGTCGCCGCCTGATAGGCGATAATGCGGGGCTCCGGTTCTGCCGGAACCCAGATTCCTCGCTGTATTTCAACGGATAGAATTCGGCCCTCCGAAGGCTGAGATCCAGGTTCGATTCCTGGCGGCGGGACCAAATACGGAGACCACAGCGTCTCATCGACCTCAGAAACCCGCACGCTTGCTAGCGTGGCGGGTTTTTCTTTGTCTCCCTGACTTATTTTGGTTGATGTGAAAAGCACATAAATCAACGATAGGCAGCTTGGCGGACCATAAAAAGCTGGGCAAGGAAGCATAGAGGAGGGCCCGTCCCAACGCGGGCTCCAACGATGGGTGCCGGATCGTTGAATCGGTGATGCGACAGCCGCGTGGGTGAACACAGGGTCCCTCCGAAACCCCTTGTAGTATTTTGAGTTACTTGTTGTCACAATGGCCTCGCGCAAGGTGTCGAACTCAAAAGATCGAGGGAGCAGCCGGATGAAAACCATTCTTCCCCCCCAACCACGGCCTGTCTGAATCACTTCAACAGAACTTGGTTTTTAAAGACGAGGCTGGCCAACCAGCGCTCAGTGATATGTTGATTGCCACCGAAAAATGACCCGGCTAACGCGCTAATTTCCGTCTAAGACTGACCCACGTAAAACTCTACCC
>NZ_JBBCBV010000021.1:0-74576 GCF_037204045.1 Variovorax sp. CCNWLW225
GGTAGAGTTTTACGTGGGTCAGTCTTAGACGGAAATTAGCGCGTTAGCCGGGTCATTTTTCGGTGGCAATCAACACCTACCCGCAGATCACGCTGAAGATCATGGAAGAGAACAGCAAGATCGTGCAGCAGTTGCTGCGCGACAAGGTGATCGACGTCGGCATCTATGAAAAGAAGAGCGGGTTCCTCGACCTGCCGAAATTCGACTACCGGCAAGACAGGCTGGTGCTGGTGTACAGCCGCCGGCATTTCCAGTTTGCGGCGGAAGGGCCGGTGGGCATCGACGACTTTCTGGACCTGCCGATCGTGAGCCTCGGCAAGGGCTCGGCGATTTTGTCTGCCTTGCAGGGCGCCTACCGCAGCCGCGGCCGGTCGTTTCCCAACAACTTCTCGACCAGCGGTTTCGACACCATGCTGGCGCTGGTGCGCCATGGCTTGGGCGTGGGCCTGATGCCACCCGAGGTGCTGCGCAGCTTTCACCCCGAAGACGACCTGGGCTCGGCCGAAATCCTGAGCGACTGGCACCACCGCGCCTATGTGCTGTCTTGCGTGGAAGGCCATGCGCAGGAGCAGACGCTGCGCAACGTGGTGGCCCAGTTGATAGGCGACAAGGCCTAGGAAGAAAGCGGCCCTTTTGTGGCGGCGGCTTCGCGGATTGCGAAGCCAGGCATGCCTTTCACATTCTTGCGACGTCCTCTGCGCTACGGGAGAGTAGCGGCACTACTACTACGACAGAGACAAAGGACGCACGAGATGATGAAACGCCGAGACTTCATTGCGGCCAGCGCCGTCGCGCTGGCCGCACCCTGGGCCCTCGCGGCCACAGAGTTGCCCAAGGGCATCGTCAAGATCTACGTGGGCTGGGCGCCCGGCGGCGGCACCGATGTGTTCGCCCGCATCGTGGGGCAAAAGCTCTCGGAGCTGTGGGGCCGCTCGGTGGTGGTCGAGAACAAGCCCGGCGCCACCGGCGCGCTGGCCGCGGACTTTTTTGCGCGAACCCGCTTCACCGAAGGCGTGAACCTGCTGATGGCCCATGTCAACACGCACGCCATCTCGCCGCACATCTTCAAGAGCATCACCTACGACCCGCTGAAAGACTTCGCGCCCATTGCCATGGTCGGCGCCACGCCGCACATCCTGGTGACCAGCGCGAAGAATTCCACCGGCTCGGTGAAGGAGGTGGTCGAGCAGTGCAAAAAGAGCCCGGGGAAGATCAGCTTCGGCTCATCCGGCACGGGATCGGTGCAGCACCTGGCGGCCGCAATGTTCAACATGGCCGCCGACGTCAAGAGCATCCACGTGCCCTACAAGGGGTCGGGTCCGATGCAGACGGACCTGATCGGCGGGCAGATCGACTACAGCTTCGACACCATGACGGCGGCCACGGCCCAGGTCAAGGCCAAGCGCATGACGGGCATCGTCCAGACGCGGTTGCAGCGGGCAAAGGGCTTTCCGGAGATGCCGACCATGGACGAGCAGGGCTTCAAGGGCTTCGACGTCTCCAGCTGGTATGGCGTGGTCGGCCCCAAGGACATGTCCAGGGACCTGGCCCTGCAGATCAACGCCGACATCAACAAGGTGCTGGCGCTGCCAGATGTGGTTGCGCGCTTCGACGGCTACGGCGTGGAGGACGGCGGCGGTTCCGTCGACAAGTTCGCGGCTTTCATGGCCGCCGAGTTCAAGAAATGGGGCGATGTGGTGCGCACCGCCAAGGTCACCGAGGAGAGCTGAAAAAATGAACCACGCGCGACAACTGCCGCTGCAGGGCATCCGGGTGCTTGACGTGAGCCAGGTCATGGCCGGGCCGTTCGCCTGCATGCTGCTGGCCGACCTGGGGGCCGATGTGATCAAGGTCGAGCCGCCGAGCGGCGACCAGACCCGCGGCGCCATGGGCTTCAAGATGAAGGGGCCGGACAGCATGGGCTTCTTGAACATGAACCGCAACAAGCGCTCGCTGACGCTGGACCTCAAGAACGAGGACGATCGCGCATCGTTCTACAAGCTGGCCCAGACCGCCGACGTGATCGTCGAAAACTACCGCCCCGGCGCGGTGCAGCGCTTGGGCATCGACTACGAGTCCATCAAGAAGATCCACCCGAAGATCGTGTACGTCAGCATCTCCGGCTTCGGCCAGAGCGGCCCATGGGCCGAGCGGCCGGGCTTCGACCTGATGGCGCAGGCCATGTCCGGCGTGATGAGCGTGACCGGCTACCCCGGCGAGAAGCCGGTCAAGGCCGGCGTGCCGGTGGCCGACATCGGCTGCGCGCTGTTTGCCACCTACGCGCTGCTCGCGGCGTACATCGGCGCGCAGAAGTCGGGCGTGGGCCAGCACATCGACGCCTCGCTGTTCGACGCGGCCATGGCCTTCTCGATCTGGGACATGTCCGAGTACTGGGGCACGGGCAAGCAGCCGACACCGCTGGGCACCAGCAACAAGATGAGCGCGCCCTACCAGGCGGTCAAGGCGCGCGACGGCTACTTTGTGATGGGCGCGACCAACCAGAAGCTCTGGACCCGGCTGTGCGAACTGCTGGAGCGGCCAGACCTCGTCGAGCACGCGGACTACGCCAGTGTGTCGCTGCGCTTGAAGAACCGCGAGGCGCTGATCGAGGCGCTCGAACGGGAGTTCGGCCAGCGAAACAGCGCCGACTGGATCGACGCCATGCTGGCCGCCGGCATCCCCGCCGGGCCCATCCTGTCGTATCCGGAGGCCTTTGAGGGTGAGCACGGCACGCATCGCCGCATGTGCATGGAGATCGACCATCCGATCGAAGGCAAGGTCAAGAACATCGGCTTTCCCGTCAAGCTGCTGGGCACGCCGCAGCAGGTGCGCCGGCACCCGCCATTGCTGGGCGAACACAACGAGGAAATCCTGGCCGAGATCAACGCGCCCGCCGGCGCAGCGGAGGCCTTGTGAGTTCAGCTGAATGCGTGCGGCTGGCAGTCCATGCATCGGGCGTGGCCGAGATCGTGATTAATCGCCCCGAACGCCACAACGCGATGACGCTGCAGATGTACGAGGCGCTGCTGGAGCACATTGGCGCGTGCGTGCGCAACCCGGCGGTGCGCAGCGTGCTGTTCAAGGGGGCGGGCGGCAAGTCATTCATCTCGGGCACGGACATTGGCCATTTCAAGGATTTCCAGGGCGGCCGTGAAGGCATCGCCTACGAGGCATTCGTGGAGCGCGTCATCGATGCGGTCGAGCGCATTGCCGTACCCACCGTGGCGGTGGTCGACGGCTGGGCCGTGGGCGGCGGGT
This sequence comes from Variovorax sp. CCNWLW225, assembly GCF_037204045.1. NCBI lineage: Bacteria > Pseudomonadati > Pseudomonadota > Betaproteobacteria > Burkholderiales > Comamonadaceae > Variovorax > Variovorax sp. CCNWLW225. Next base: position 3,259 of record NZ_JBBCBV010000021.1, read on the forward strand.
TGGCCCTGGCCACGGCCTGTGACTTCCGGGTCTGCAGCGACGCATCGCGCTTCGGCGCACCGATTGCCAGGACGCTGTCCAACACCTTGTCGTCGCGCAACATCGCGCGGCTGCAGGCCGCCCTGGGCGTGCCGCGCGTCAAGCGCATGCTGCTGCTCGCCGACCACCTGACGGCGCAGGAAGCGCTGGCCTGCGGCTATGTGCATGCGGCCTGCACGCCGGGTGAACTGGACGCCGCGGCCCTTGCGCTGGCAGGGCGGCTCATGGCACTGTCGCCGGTCACGCACAAGGCCGTGAAGGAGAGCATCCGCCGCATCGTCGTCGAGCAGCGGCTGGACGACGATGACCTGATCGAGGAGGTGTACGGCAGCCAGGCATTCCGCGATGGGGTGGCCGCTTTCATCGGCCGTGCCTGAGTAGTGCAGGGCAGTCGTGCCCTGATGGTTTCACGGCTGCTCGAATCGAATCTCGGCCACCGTGGGCGCGTTGGGCTCCCTGGTGTTGGCATTCGCAAGGGCGCCGTCTTTCTCGGTCTTGAACCAGTAGCGGCAGCCGGTTCGGGCAACCATGGTCACGCACATGGCGCCATCCGGGTTCAAAAACCATTTGCCCGAGGCGCGGCCGGGGCCGCTTCGGTTGACGAAGTCGACGCGGCCGTCGGCATAAAACTGCCAGCGCGAGATCATGCCGCTCGCAAGATTGCTCGAGACGATGGGTTTGCCGATCAAGGTGCTCTCGATCTCGGCCTTGCTCAGGTACACGCGGTCGTGCGGTCCAGGGGGCTCGTCTGAAATGGCGGGAACGGCTGCAACGCAAACAAGCGTGCGAATGGCGAAGCGCGCGATGGACATGGCATGCCCTTCCTGACGTTGCCGGAAACGTCATTCGTTCTTGGCGTCTTGATGAAGCAAATAGCATTCAATGGCGTTACAGCGCATTAACCATAAAGCGCTACTCGTCAGGGCCTCGCGCGCGGTGCGCGCGCGCAAAGAAGGCGTGCTTTTTCCACAGGGCGGCTCGGCGAAGGCGGCGCTCGTGGGCAGCAATGACACGACCTGTGCTCCGGTAGCGCCTCGGTAAACGGCCGAAGAGCGTGGGGGTGGCAATTTGCGGCGGCCCGGCACTGGGGGGCTGCAAATCGCGGAAAAGCACTATGGCGCCAACCGCAATCCCGCATGTATTGCCTTGTGTCGCAGGTATCGCTGATGTAAATGCGGCTGCGTAGGGGCTTTGCCACGGCCAATCGTTGCAGGCGTTGTCGAAAACCGTCAGCTTCGATCAGGTTGGTTACCGGATATGTTCAGCCGCCCTCGCGCACCGGTTTCGCGATGTGGAGCGGTTGAACCTTCGCGCCTCGCACTTCCGACCCTTTTCCTGCCCGCTCGCTGGGCGGCCTGAAGGGGCGCGGCGGCTGCTTGCCGCATGAGGTCTTTTGTTGTCAACCCGGTCAAAGCCGCGAGCCGTGTAGGACCTTTGCGCGAGCGGACGAGCGGCGGCAATGTGAAGTTCGCACATCTTGTTGCGGACCGAAGCAGTGGTAAATCGCCTTTCGCCGTACCTTCTTATTGCACTGCAGCATTGCGGACACGCTGGCCATCACGTCGGCCGGCTCCGTTGTGCTGTGGGCAATTCCTTTCATTCAATGGATGTTGCGCCGGTCTTCGGCGCACGCCTTCGCATCAAAGAGGTGGGGTATGCGTGTGTCGAAACTGCCTTCATTGGTTTTCTTGTCCAGCGTCCAGCGCCGGCAATCGGGCGCCTTTGTTCCCAAGCTGGCGGGCTATGTGCTGCTGGCTTTTGTGCTGTGGCTGATGGTCTCAACGCTGGTGCAGCCGCTCTTGTCGTCGCAGGCCACCCGGGCGGTGCTGCAGGCGCCGGTGGCGTTGATCACGTCGCCCATCAACGGCGTGGTCACGCAAATGGTGGTGCACGCCCGCGACACGGTAGAGCCAGGCACCACCGTGGCCACGGTGCGCAACCCGACCGTCAACCAGGAAATCCTGACCACGCTGCGTTCGCAGCACCTGGCGCTGCAAAGCCAGTTGGCGCAGCTGGGCAACCAGTTCAAGGCCGACAACCAGGAGATGAGGTCCGTCGGCCAGGAGGCCAACGTTCACCGCCAGGCCTCTGTGGCACAAGCCTGGGAGGCCTGGCAGGTTGCTCGCCGGCAGCGCGACGCGGCGCACAGCATGGTCGAAGAGCAAGAAAACAAGGTCAAGACCAACCAGGCCTTGCTGGCCGAAGGCGCCATCAGCGAGCAGGTCATGAACGCATCGGTGGCGCAGCTGAACACAGCCCGAGCCACTGCGGCTGTGGCGGAGCAGGCGTTTGCCGGCCAGGCCCAGACGGTGGCAAGCGCGGGGCAGGGCGCCTTTGTGGGCACCAGCGGCAACAGCCTTTTCCAGACGCTGGCAAGCCGCCGCGAGGCGCTGCGCAACAGCGTGGGCCGCGCCCAGCAAGACGGCGCGGCCATTCTCCAGCAGCTCAAGCAAGTCATTCAGCTCGAAGATGAAGAGCGCCGCCGGGTCGAAAAGCTGTCTTCCTACGAGATCAAGGCCACGCAGGCGGGGCAGGTTCATTCGGTGCTCGCGCCTGAGGGCGCCTACGTCACGGCCGGTGCCTCGCTGGTGCGTGTAACCGACTGCAGCCGGCTTGGTGTGGTGGCGGTGTTTCCGGCGCGCGTGGCCAAGCGCCTGGGCATCGGCTCCATGCTCGACGTGAAGATCGGCGAAAACTCCAAGTCGATGCCGGCACGGGTCGAGCAATTGCTGCCCGTGGCTTCAGAAGAACTGCAAAGCACCTACAGCGTGCCGTTCCCTTACGCGGAACAGGGCTCCCTCTACGCCGTGGCGCGCATCGAAAGCAAAGAGGCGCCAGCGGCTCCGGCGGATGGAGGCAGCAACATGTGCGCCCCCGGCAAGGTGGTGACGGCCACCCTTCAAAGATCTTGAGCGCAGGCAGAAATGCAACGCCCAGCAGCCGGAACAAGCCCATGCAGGTTCTCTCCTCCATTCCGCGCACCTTGGCGCATTGCGCTGTCGCATCGATGGTGTCGATGTTGCTGATGCCCGCGGCCCATGCGCAAAAGCCTGGCGCCACGCAGCAGCAGCTCGCGCGCCAAAGCTGCGAGGGGCTGCGCCGCGCGGTGGCTGAAGACCAGAAGGGCGCAGCCTCGGGGCCGCTGTTCCTGGCCAGCTACCGGCTTGCGGACAACAAGCAGGGCCCGCCGTTGGAGCCCGCGCTGGCCGGCGCAGCCTTTACTTATGACAACGCACTGGCCGGCATTGCGCTGCTGGCCTGCGGCGACACGGCTTCGGCCAAGCGCATCGGTGATGCCGTGGTGCGAGCGATGGAGCGCGACCCGGGCATGCCCGACGGCCGCGTGCGCAACGCCTATCGCGCAGGTCCCATGACCGAAGACAAGGCCGCGCTGCCGGGCCGCTGGGATGCGGGCAAGAAGCAATGGATTGCCGATGCCTACCAGGTGAGCACCGCCACCGGCAACGTGGCTTGGGCCGCGTTGCTGCTGCTGAACCTTTCAGAGGCGGATCGGTCGGCGGCCTACCTGGACAGCGCGCGCAAGCTGCTGGGCTGGATCGAGCAGCGCACCCGCGCCAAGAATGCGCCCGACGGCTACAACGGCGGCTGGTATGGCTGGGACAACGCGCAGCGCGCGCAGACGTGGAAGTCCACCGAGCACAACATCGACATTGCCATGGCTGCAGCCTGGGCCGCGCGCGCAGGCGGGCCCGCCGAAGCCGAGCGCCAGCAGGCCCGCACCGCGCTCGAGTTCGTCAATCGCATGTGGAATGCGCAGGAGCAGCGCTTCAATATCGGCACCAAGGAGGACGGCGCCACCATTTCCACCGAAGCCTCGGGCCTCGATGCACAGCTGTGGCCCGTGCTGGCGGCGCCTGAAGGTTCGTGCGCGTGGACCCGGGCGCTCGACTGGGTGGACAAGAACCATCGCTTTGCCGAAGGCTACGGCTTCTCGCGCAACCCCGACGGCATCTGGACCGAGGGCAGCGCGCAGGCCGCCGCCACGCTGGTGGCGCGCAAGGGCACGGCACCCGAGGCGCTGTGGCAGCTGCTTGCATCGCAACGTGCCGACAACGGCCTGTATTACGCAACCCCGAGCGCCCGCATTTCCACCGGCCTGGCCATAGGACCGGACTCGACGGGCGCCGACTTCTACTACTACCGCTGGCCCCACTTGGGCGCTACCGCCTGGATTGCGCTTGCCGCAACCGGCTTCAACCCCTTCACCGGCAAGACCATTGCCGCAGGAGCTATCCCATCATGTCCAACCTGATCGCTACGCCGGAGTTCCAGCTCAACGCCCTTGTTGCGGGCCTCGCGCTTCTCCTCATGTCACTGGCGCGGGTCGATCGCACCAGCCATCGCATGGTGTTTGGCGCGCTTACCGCGCTGCTGCTGATGCGCTATGCCGTGTGGCGCGTGGTGGCCACCATGCCGCCTTCGGACCTGGGCTTTGAAACGCTGTTTGCGTGGGTGTTCCTGGCCTTCGAGCTCACGGCCATCGTCTACACGCTGATGTCCATCCACATGCTGGTGGGCCGCCGCGACAACACGAAGCTGGCCGATCTCGGCGAGGCCGAGCTGCGCCGGCGCGGCGACAAGGTGCCGGCGGTGGATGTGTTCATCTGCACCTACAACGAAGAACTGGCGGTGCTCGAAAAAACCATCATCGCCGCGCAGGCCATCGACTATCCGCGAGTGAACGTCTGGGTGCTGGACGACACCCGGCGCGACTGGCTGCGCGACTACTGCGAGCGCAAGGGCGTGCACTACGCGCGCCGGCCCGACAACAGCCACGCCAAGGCGGGCAACATGAACAACGGGCTGAAAATTTCTGCGGGCGTAACCAACGCGCCGTACATCCTGGTGCTCGACGCCGACTTTGCGCCGCAGCGGCAAATCATCTACCGCATGCTCGGCCTCTTCGCGGACCGCAAGGTCGGGCTGGTGCAAACGCCGCAGTTCTATTACAACGCCGACCCCATCCAGCACAACCTGCGCGCCACCGACAGCTGGGTCGACGAGCAGCGCGTGTTCTTCGACGTGCTGCAACCCGCGAAGGACGCGGCGGACTCGGCCTTTTGCGTGGGCACCTCGTTCATCGTGCGGCGCGACCTGATCACCGCCGCGGGCGGCTTTCCGGTGGGCAGCGTGTGCGAAGACATCCACACCACCTACCTGCTGCTGCGCAAGGGCCACATCACGCGCTGGCTGGGCGAGCGCCTGTCGAACGGCTTGTCGGCCGAGAGCATCATCGACTACATCAACCAGCGCAGCCGCTGGTGCCTGGGCACGGTGCAGCTCGCGCTGCTGCCCAACGGTCCGCTGCGCGGCAAGGGCTACAGCTTCTCGGCGCGTCTGCACTTCCTGCACGGGTTGCTGCATTGGCTGGGCAAGCCCTTCATGGCAATGATCATGCTGGCGCCTGCGCTGTACTGGTACGCAGGCGTGTCGGTGTTCCACGCCACGCCGCAAGCTTTTGCGTCATTCGGGTTGCCACCGCTCATGATGTTCTGGGCCTACAGCTACTGGATCAGCCAGCGGCGCTGCCTGCCGGTGTTCAGCGAGGTAAGCCAGCTTGTGGCCGCCATGGCGGTAACGGGCACGCTGGCCAGCGCAATGCTGCGGCCCTTCGGGCGCCCCTTCAAGGTAACGAACAAGGGACTCGACCGCTCCAAGACGGTGGTGCACTGGAAGCTGGTGGCGGTGTTCGGCGGGCTGCTGGTGGCGCTGCAACTGGGTGGCGCGTCGGTGGCCTTGAGCGGCGAGGAGCTCACGCCCGGCGACGAGCTGAATCTGGTGTGGACCGGCATTGCGCTTGTTCTTTGCCTGGCGGCGCTCATCGCCTGCGTCGATCTGCCACGGCCCGATCAGGAAGAGCGCTTTCCTTGGCGCGCGCGCACCCGGCTGCGAACGGCCACCGGCGAAGTCGACTCGCGCTTCGTCAACATTGCTGCGGATGGCGCGCTGCTCGAATCGCGCGCTCTCAAGCGCATGCGCGTGGGGCAGCCGCTGGAGGTGTACGTCGAGCCGGTCGGCTGGTTGCCTGCAAAGCTTGCCGGCAAAAGCTCGGCTGGGGCCGAACTGCGATTTGCCGGCACCGAGGCGCAGCGCGAACGTTTGGTAAGCCATGTGTTCAACGTGCCCCCGAGCCACGTCGCGGTTCAGGTACGGCCATGGCGTGCCGCGTCGGCCTTGCTCGCCAGCGCGGGCTTCGGCGCGCCCGAAGCAGGGTTCGTGCGCTTTTCTCTGCGGCTCATCCTGATGGTGCTGGCGGTGTGCGTGGTGCTGGTGGTGAGTGGCTGCAACATGACGCCACCCATGAAGCAGCCCGACCTGGCGTTGCCTTCGCAATTCCCTGCGGGCACCGCGGCGCCCAATGCCGAGCCGGTCGAATGGCGCAACTTTGTTCAGGACGATGAACTGCGCGGGCTCATAGCCACCGCGCTCACCCAGAACCGCGACCTGCGCGCCTATGCCGCGAAGGCCCGCGAAGCGCGCGCCGTGTATGCGGGAAGCCGTGCCTCGCTGTTCCCGCAAATCGGGCTGTCGGGCCATGCGCAGCGCGCGCAAACCACGCCTCAAGGCTCGCTCAGCCCAGTGGGCAATGTGCCGTCCGACGGGCGTGTGTCGAACAGCTTCGACATCCAGGCCGGCGTCACGTCGTATGAGCTCGACTTCTTCGGGCGCCAGCAGAGCACGGCGCAGCAAGCCGGCGCGTTGGCCGAGGCGGGCGACAAGGACTTTGCCGCGGCCCGCATGAACCTGGTGGGCGAAGTGTCGAACGCCTATCTGACGCTGCGCGCCGACCGTGCATTGCTTGCGCTCGCAAATGCCAACGAAAGCGGCCTGGCCTCCAACGCCGACATGATCGGCCGCGCCAAAGCGGCCGGCGGCGCTGCGCAGCTCGACGTGTACCGCGCGCAGTCGCTGCTGCAGAACGCACGGGTGCGGCAAGAAGAATTCCGCATGCGCGTTGCGCAAGACCTGCAATGGCTGAACGTACTGGTCGGCCAACCGGTGCCGCCCGACACGGGCAGCGCACGGCCCTGGCCGGAGCGCTCGACGGCATCGGTGGCAGCGGGTCTGCCGTCCAGCCTGCTTCAGCGGCGTCCGGACCTTCTGGCGGCGTATTCGCGGGTGGAGGCCGCCAACGCCGGCGTGGGAGCGGCCAAGGCAGCCATGCTGCCCACCATTTCGCTCACGGCGCTGGCGGGCGGCATCAGCGGAGATTTGTCGACGCTGCTGAGCAGCGGCAACAGGAGCTGGGCCGGCGTGCTGGGTGTGTCGCTGCCCATCTTCGATTGGGGCCGCCGCTCGGCCAATATCACCGGCAACGAAGAGCGGCTGGCTGCTGCCATGGCATCGTATGAGTACGCCGCGCAAGTCGCATTCCGCGAGACCGCCAATGCACTGATTGCCGACGACCACATGCGCCCGCAACTCGAGGCACAGCACGCCCGCGTGCAGGCGCTCGAAAAGGTGGCGAGCATTTCGCGCACGCGGTTCCGCGGCGGCCTGGAAGATTATTTTTCGAGCCAGGACGCGCAGCGCGAGCTCTATTCGGAGCAACAGCAGCTCATCGAGATGCAACTGAAGCAGGCTGTGAACATGGTCAACCTTTACAAGGCGCTCGGCGGCGGCTGGCGCGGCGCGTAATGGCATCGCATCAGCGCATGCAAGCGCGTCAAATTTCACGACTTGTGCGGATCGTGGAGTGCGCGCTGTCGTCTTCGCGCCGCTCCCTGCGTTCTTGATTGCAGACTGCGCTCGCGCTGGGCATCCGCCCCCGGGTTGCCAGTCGCAATCAAGACTTCAGGGAAATTACAAATGAAAATCAAGCACTCGGTGGCTCACGTTCTGGTGACCTCGGCCATGGCCTTCGCAATCGCACCGGCAATGGCGCAAGGCGTTGCACAAGCGGCAAAGACCGACATGCCAGCCATCTCGGGCAACGTGTACATGCCGGCCGGACAACAAAACCAGACCGGCGGCCCCATGGGCGAAACCGGCACCACGCTGCAAGCCGCCATGCCCGCCGCACCTGTGCGCGTGGTTGCCCCGGCACCGGCGCCCGAGCCGGTGCGCATGGTGGCGGCGCCGGCACCGGCACCCGTTGCTGCGCCAATGCCCGCACCTGAGCCGGCGCCCGCACCGCCGGTGCGCCGCGCCCGCGCTGACCGCGGCTGATCGACTGCGCCTCCGGCGCCTTGGCGTGGCCGCCAACTTTGAGTTGCGGCCACGCTCCGAGCCGGGTTCTCGCGCCATGTTTTGCCGCTTATGAAAAACTCCCTGCTCCTGTCTTTTGCGTTTGCATGCGGGGCAGCCTTCATTCACGCGGCAACCAGTGCTGCCGAGAATTCCGCAATCGCCCAAGCATCGGTCGAAGTGCGGCAGCTGGCGCAAGCAGCCACCAGCGCGCAAGACAACCAAGGCCTTCCTTTCGTAATCGTCGACAAGAAGAAAGCGCACGTTTTCATCTTTGGCGCTGACGGTACCCTGCAAGGCGCATCGCCCGTGCTGCTGGGGCTCGCGCAAGGAGACGAGTCGGTGCCAGGCATCGGCGAGCGAAAGCTTTCCGACATACGCCCTGATGAACGCACCACGCCCGCCGGGCGCTTTGTCTCAGAGCCTGGCGTCAACCTGCAAGGCGAAGATATTGTCTGGGTGGACTATGGCGCGGCCGTGTCCATGCATCGCGTTCGAACGAACAACAAGTCAGAGCGGCGGCTGGAGCGGCTGGCGTCGGCAAATGCGGAAGATCACCGCATCTCCTATGGCTGCATCAATGTGCCCGCGGCGTTTTACGACGCCTATGTGAAGCCGGTGTTCGGCAGTGCGCGCGGCGTGGTCTACGTCTTGCCCGAGAAGCAGCCTGCACGCGCGTATTTCAGGTTCTTGCCCGAAGGCGACGGTTGACCCGGCGCCGGGCTTTGTACAGCGGTGCGCTGCAGGTTGGCGCGCTGGCCCGAAAACGCATTCGAGCCGGCGAATCGCCAACTTTGGATCGGGGCTGGTGCCCCGATCGATCAGCCCACCTGGTTGATCGCGTCCTTCAACGCCTTGCCGGCGGCGAACTTGGGACTCTTGCTGGCCTTGATGGTGATCGCTTCGCCGGTCGATGGGTTGCGGCCCTGGCGCTCGGCGCGGCTCGCCACGGTAAAGGTGCCGAAGCCGATCAGCTGAACGGTTTCTCCACGCACCAGGGCGCGCGACAGATGCTCGAGCGCCGAGTCGAATGCGCGGCCTGCGTCGGCCTTGCTGAGGTTGGTGTCTTCTGCGATTGCGGCAATGAGGTCGGTCTTATTCAAAACAGGAGTTCCTTTCAATAGAACGGTTGGAAAAAAGATAGGTACAGCACCCGAGTTTGACTGAATGCGAACGCCGAATTCCCGCGCGGCGAGAACTTCGCCGAAGGGTGTGTGGCGTACTGGACAGAGTTGTACCCTAGTTGCGGTGTTACACGTAACCAATCCCGAACGTGAAACATTTCCTGTGGGAATTCGGGCGCACCACGTATCTTCGTGGCCAAGCCAAACAGGGCAACTTTTGATATTGCCGGCTTGCACACCCACAGCAATGAATAACTCGGAATCTTCGGTCCTGCGCATCCGCAACTGGCGTGGCACATTGATGGCCGCCCTCATCGGCCTGCTCATCGTCATGGCAATGATCATGAAGTGGCTCGTCGAATTTCAGGTGGATGCGGCCGAAGAGCGCCGCTCGCTGGAGGCGCTTGCGCGCGAGGCCGAGGCGCGCTGCTTTGCATTGGCTTCGTATCGCGCAACAGAGGCGTGCCGGGCGGCGCACGCAGCACGCGCCAATACGCAGAAATAACGGGCCACGAGCTGCCAACGCGTTCTCGCGCTGTCAGCGCGACGGGGCCTTTGCAACGGGTGCCTGCGGCTTCTTCGTTGCAGCGGCCTCCAGCGGCGCACAGCCTGCAAACTCCTCGGCCCCCACGTTCAGCAGCGGCAGCAATGCAGCGGCGGGGGCCACGGCACCCAGCGCAATTGCGGCACCCAGCTTGAGCGCAACCGCGCCCTTGTCGACGCCGACATCGGGGTTCTTGAACGTGCCTTTCACATAAAGGGGCGAGCGCAGCGAGAGCACGCGCAGCGCCTTGTTCCGCGGCTGGATCTCCAGTGCCAGCTGCTCGCTGGACAAGTTGATTTGCCCTGTCACGTTGATGATCGATTCATCGGTGTCCAGCACAAACGAGCGCGTTTGCATCACGCCCTGCGTGACCTTGAAGTCGCTTGCCAGGCAGTTCAGCTGAACCTGCTTGTCGCCGAAGATCTGGGTTGCCACCACGTTGCCGATGTTCAGCCCCATGGCTTCGAGCAGAAACTTGCTCATGGTGCCCTTGCTGACCAGCGCCTTCACTTCTCCGTTCGACGTGCCCAGCAAGCTCGCAATCGAGTTGCCGACCGCGGACAATGCCGCATCGCCGCCGACTTCACCGAGGCTGGCCTGCATGGTGTTCAGCGTTGGAAAAAGCTCCTTGATCTTCAGGCGGCGCGCCGAAAACCGCACATCCGCGCGAATCGGGTTTTGCCTGCCGTCGAGCTTCACGGTGGCGGCCAGGGTGCCGCCCGCCACGCCAAAACTCAGCGGCGTGAGCGACAGCACGCTGTCTTTCAGATGCAAATCCGCCACCAGGCTGTCGATGGGCAGGTCCTTGGCGTGGATGATCTTGCGGCCGGCAAATTTCACGTCTGCGTCGATGCTGCCCCAGCTTGCCGTGTCGAACTTTTCCACCGGCAGCACCTTGTCCGTCGGCTGGACGGCGGCGGCACCCCGCTTGGCTTTGCTGGCGTTGGAGTCCGCGCCGATCAGCGGTGCCAGGTCTTCGAGCCGCAACTGGTTGGATTGCACCTGCCCGCGCAGCAAAGGCCGCGGCTGCTGTGAGATGTATTCGAGCGTGCCGCCAATGTCGCTTTCACCCACGCTGCCCTTGAAATGTTCGTACAGCCATCGTCCACCGGCCTTGTCGAGTTTGCCGACGAGGTGGCCTTCGGTGCTGAAGGGCGGCGTGTTGGGCAGGGTGATGCCGGTGATCGGGTACAGGTGCGCCATGCTCGCGCCCGAAAGCTTCAGCCGCAGGTCCAGCGCCGCGAGCGCATCGGGCTTGGTCAAAGTGCCTGCGATGTCGATGCGCGTGGTGCCGATCTGCACGCCTGCCTGCAGCGGGTAGGGCTTCTTGTCCTGCTGCAGCGAAAGCACCGCGCCAGCCCGGCCGCTGCCGTGCAGCGGAGTCTGGCGAAACGTGCCGCCGAGTTTCCAGCCGATGCCATAGCCCTCCGCGGTTTCGCGCGGCAGGCTTTCGACATCGATCTTGAGATTGAGCTTTGCCTGCGCATCGGCAAGCTTCACGGTGCCGTGGTTCAGCACCAGCCGCTGCAGGTCGAGCTTCCAGGCCGACGGCGCCGTGTTGTCGGAGGCCAGCGTCCAGTTGTTCTTGCCGTCTGCGGTGCGTTCCAGCGAAAGAACGGGGCCCGCGAGTTCCAGCGTGGGGATGCGGATCGTGTGATCCAGCAGCGAGAGCGGGTTCAGCGAGAAAGTCAGCTGCTTGATTTCTGCCAGGTGCGGGCCGGTCTTGCTCCAGTCTGCATTGCCCAGGGTGATGTCGTGCGCGCTCAGCCTCGGCCAGGGCACCCAGCGGCGCCAGCCTGTTTCAGTCTCGGGGTTGTTCCACTGCAAGACCAGGTCGCCGCGTATGGCAAACGGGCGCCCGGTCGCTTCGCTCACGCGTTGGTTGATCCATGGCCGCGCACGATTCCAGTCAAGGCTCAGGACAAGTGCGATGCCAGTGGCCGCCAGGCCCAGAAGGAGAAGCAGGGTCCAGGCGGCAACGCGTGGGATTTTTGATTTCAATAGAAAACGCTATGCGCGCTTGATCAGGCGAACGATGAACAGGAGCACCACGGCACCGACGGTGGCAACGATCAGGCTGCCGACAAGGCCGCCACCCATCGACACGCCGAACGTGCTGAACAAAAAGCCTCCAAGAAAAGCACCGATCACACCCACGATGAGATCGCCCACCAAGCCGAAGCCGCCACCCTTGACCAGAATGCCGGCCAGCCAGCCGGCGACCAGGCCCACAACCAGAAACCACAAAAGACTCATTACCTACTCCCTTGATCGGCCAGGATTGGCCTTGGAGCGGCAAGGGTAGCAGCGGTGCAGGCAATGGCCCGGAAACGATCAAGTCGAACTGTGAACTTGTGCTTTGTTGCCGAAAAATCGCAATCGCCTCTATCGCAGCACAAGCACCGGAATGTGCGAATGCGTCAGCACATGCAGAGTTTCGCTGCCCATCAGCAGGCGCGCAAGGCTGCGCCGGCCGTGCGAGGCCATCACGATCAGGTCGCATTGCTGGTTCTTGGCCGTCGAGATGATGGCCTCGGCCACCTGGTTGGACTTGGTCACAATGGCTTGCGCGCTGCGAACGCCCTTGGCCGCCGCGGTGGTCCGCACCGTATCGACGAGGCGCTGGGCGTCGTTGTCCACCTGTTCCTGCGAGGCTTCGATTTCGCGCTGGTTCATCACCATCGAGCCTTCGAAGTAGCCATAGGGCAGCAGGTGCGTAACGGTCACGCTCACCAGTTCGGCCCGCGCCAGCAAGGCCAGGTCGATGGCGGCATCGACCGCTTTGTCGGAGAGTGAAGAGCCATCGGTTGCGACGAGGATGCGCTTGTACATGGCCTGCTCCTTGGCCCCCGGCACTGCGGGTGCCTTCACAGTCCAGTCTAGTACCCGGCAAGCGGGCCTGCAAGCCAGGGAGCTGGGCGGCAGCCTCTAATCGCAAGCGACGGAACAGCGATGCTCCTTCGCCCGTTCTCAGCCGATATCCAGCTTCTTGTGTTCGCCCAGCGACGGCGGCTGATCGCCGGTGATGGCCGCCTTGGCCATCTTCAGCAACTGCACCATCTTGCTTTCCTTCACGTCCCAGTATTCGGCGCCGATGATTTCGACTGCAAGCAATGCCAGGTTCGGATCGGTCGCACCGCCGGGAAACCAGGCCTTGGCTGCGGGGTTGAAAAGAGCTTCCTTCTTGGCCTGGTCTTCCCGCAGCGTGGCGCGGCCGGTCACGGACACATAGCTGTCGGCGTCGGTGTTGGCGTAGGCGATGTTCACGCTGGGGTCGCTTGCCACATGGCGCGCAATGTCGCCATTCTTGGGCACGAAGAAGTAGAGCGTCGAGCCTTCTTCGATGTTCTTGCTCTGCGTGGTGAGCGGATGGCTGTGCAGCTGGCCGTCGGCGTGGCGATGGGTCAGCATGCCGTAGCGGGTGTCCTTGATCAGGTCCCAGAGCTTGGCGTGTTCGTCGGTGGTGGTCATGGCTTGGTTGCTCTCCGTTGTTCGTTCGCGGGGTTCGCGTGGTTCGAAAATAGAAAGCACCACCGTAGGCGGCCGAAAGCCGGCGCCATGAGGAAGTTGGGCGCATGCGCGTGTCATCCGATGCCGACGCAAGGCGCGGCCCGGAATGGCACAGATGCGCGAATGCCGAAGGGGCTCAGGCGGCTGTGAGCATGCCGCGCTTCTCGATGAAGGCGACCACTTCGGCCACGCCGGTATGCGTCTTGAGGTTGGTCATCACGTAGGGCCGCTGGCGGCGCATGCGCTGCGTGTCCTGCTCCATCACGTCGAGGTTCGCGCCCACGTACGGCGCCAGGTCGGTCTTGTTGATGACGAACAGGTCGCTCTTGGTGATGCCGGGGCCGCCCTTGCGCGGAATCTTCTCGCCAGCCGCCACGTCGATCACGTAGATCGTCAGGTCGGACAACTCGGGGCTGAAGGTGGCCGCGAGGTTGTCGCCGCCCGATTCGACGAACACCACGTCGGCATCGGGAAAGTCCTCGAGCATGCGGTCGATGGCCTCGAGGTTGATCGACGCGTCTTCGCGGATGGCGGTGTGCGGGCAGCCGCCGGTCTCCACGCCCATGATGCGCTCGGCGGGCAAGGCGCCGGACACGGTGAGCAGGCGCTGGTCTTCCTTGGTGTAGATGTCGTTGGTGATGGCGACCAGGTCGTACTTGTCGCGCATCGCCTTGCAGAGCATTTCGAGCAGCGTGGTCTTGCCCGAGCCGACCGGGCCGCCAATGCCCACGCGCAGCGGCGGCAGTTTCTTGGTGCGATGGGGAATGTGGTGCAGGGCGGAGGTCATGGCAAAGGTCCGGTTCGGTCAGCTTCTGAAGAGGCGCGAGTATTGTGTTTCATGGCGTGCCGACAACACGGCCAAAAGGGGGGCAAAGGCTTGGCGTTCGTGGTCGCCGAGCTGCATGGCACGTTCGACGGCGGCGGGAATTTCGTTCGAAAGGCGGGCAAGGATGCGCTGGCCCGCGCTCTGGCCGAGCGGCACGGCCTTGACTGCCGCTGCGACCATGTTCTCGGCCCAGCCGAAGGCGAAGGCAAGGCAGCCGTCGTGCACCGAAGCCCCGGTCCGGCTTGCGGCAAAAGCAAACGCGACGGGGTAGCTCGCGGGCAGGTCGGCAAAAACGGCGGCGGTGTCGTCGTGGTGCAGCTTGAGCCATTCGACGAAGGAGCGGCCCATCTGTTCGGTCTGCAAGAAGAACTCGGCTGATTCGCGGGTGGTCATGACCCACTCGTTCAGTTGACGGATGCGTGCTGCATCGCCTTCGCGCCAGGCGGGTATGGCTTGCGCTACCAGTGCAAGGTCGCCGCGAGCGAAGCTCAGGTAAAGCTGGTCGGAGAGCCACTCGATGGCTTTGACTTCCGAATCGATGCCAGCCCATTCGACGGCTGCTTCGACACCCTCGGAATAGGAGAAGCCGCCCACGGGGAGGGCCGGGGATGCTAGCCAGATGAGCTGCAGGAGGCTTTGTGCGTCGGGCATGTCAGCTGTTCGTTTGGCGCTGCTTGGTGGCGCGCCGCTGTTCAGGGCGGGCGCACAGGCCACCGGGTACTCCCCTCCGCGAATGTCCCCCGCCTTCGGCTCCTCCTTTATTTCGCTGCGCGGAGCACCCGATGCCCTGTGCACATGGACGCGCTGCTGGTGAACAGCCGATCAACGACCGCCGTTCATCACGCACACGTCGATGGGGTGCCTTGCGCAGCGAAATAAAGGAGGAGGCCGTAGGCCGGGGGACATTCGCGGAGAAAGGTACCCCGTCGGCGGGTGCGCGCCCCGAATCAGCCATGGTCATCGAGCAGCTCAGGTGCAAGCACCAGCGGCTTCGGACCCTTGGAATGCGAATGACCATGATCATGCGAATGGTCATGGGCACCACCATGCGAATGCTCATGCGACCCATAGGCGCCGCCCTCCGGTTCGAACGCTTCCTCGACCGCAACGACGATGAGGTGCATCGATCGCAGCATGTCGGCGAGCACATGGTCGGGCTCGATCTTCAGGTGGTCGGGCTTGAGCTCGATCGGCACATGCCGGTTGCCCAGGTGATAGGCCGCGCGCGTCAGGTCGAACGGCGTGCCGTGAGCCGTGCAATGCGTGATGCGCAGCACCGGCTGCGGCGCGGCGATCACGCGGACCAGCGAGCCGTCCTCGGCCACCAGCACGTCGCCGCCGCGCACTGCGGTGCCGCGCGGCAGGAACACGCCGATCTGCCGGCCCTGCGAATCGGTGGCGTCGAAGCGGCTTTTCTGGCGCACGTCCCAGTCGAGTTCGATGGTGGCGGCGCGCTTCAGCAGCACGGGCGCAAGGCCGCGGCCCTGGGGCATGAGTTTGTTGGCGGTGAGCATGGTGCGAATGGAACGCCAAAGGCGTGAAACGACAGGATGGATACCCTTGAGGATACGCAGCCTGTCAAGCGGGCGCCGGGCCTCTTGTGCAAGACCCTGAGCGCTCCGCTCAGAACAGGAAATAGCGCTGCGTCAGAGGCAGTTGCACCGCCGGGTCGCAGGTCAGCAGGTGCCCGTCGGCGCGCACCGCATAGGTCTGCGCGTCGATTTCCATCTTCGGCGCGTAGCTGTTGTGGATCAGGTCCTTCTTGCGCACGTTGCGGATGTTTTTTACCGCGCTGAGATGCTTGGCCAGGCCGTAGCGCTCCTTGATACCCGCGGCCAAGCCGGCCTGCGAGACGAAGGTCAGCGAGCTTTTGGCGAGCGAGCCGCCGTAGCTGCCGAACATCGGGCGGTAGTGCACCGGCTGCGGCGTGGGAATGGACGCGTTGGGGTCGCCCATGGCGGCCATGGCGATGGTGCCGCCCTTGATGAGCGTGAAGGGCTTCACGCCGAAGAAAGCGGGCTTCCAGATGACGATGTCGGCCCACTTGCCCACTTCGAGCGAGCCCACCTCGTGCGCGATGCCGTGCGCAATGGCGGGGTTGATCGTGTACTTGGCCACGTAGCGCTTGGCGCGGAAGTTGTCGTTGCGCTCGTTGTCTTCCGGCAGCTTGCCGCGCTGCAGCTTCATCTTGTGCGCCGTCTGCCAGCAGCGCAGCACCACCTCGCCGACGCGGCCCATGGCCTGGCTGTCGGAACTGAACATGCTGATGGCGCCCAGGTCGTGCAGCACGTCTTCGGCCGCAATGGTTTCCTTGCGGATGCGCGACTCGGCAAAGGCCAGGTCCTCGGCAATGCCGGCGTCCAGGTGGTGGCACACCATGAGCATGTCGACGTGTTCGTCGAGCGTGTTCACGGTGTAGGGCATGGTGGGGTTGGTGGAAGAGGGGAGGAAGTTCTCTTCGCCCACCACGCGCAGGATGTCCGGCGCATGCCCGCCGCCCGCGCCTTCGGTGTGAAAGGCGCAGATCGAACGGCCGCCCACGGCGGCAATGGTGTTCTCGACAAAGCCCGATTCGTTGAGCGTGTCGCTGTGGATCGCCACCTGCGTGTCGGTGGCGTCGGCCACGTCCAGGCAGTTGCTGATGGCCGAGGGCGTGGTGCCCCAGTCTTCGTGGAGCTTCAGGCCTATGACGCCGGCGTCGATCTGCTCGTGCAGTGCATCGGGCAGGCTGGCGTTGCCCTTGCCCAGGAAGCCCAGGTTCATCGGAAACGCATCGGCCGCCTGCAGCATGCGCTCGATGTGCCAGGGACCGGGGGTGGCGGTGGTCGCGAAAGTGCCGGTGGCCGGGCCGGTGCCGCCGCCCAGCATGGTGGTGACGCCGGAAGCCAGCGCTTCCTCGATCTGCTGCGGGCAGATGAAGTGAATGTGGCTGTCGATGCCCCCCGCAGTGACGATGTTGCCTTCGCAGCTGATGATCTCGGTGCCCGGGCCGATGACGATGTCCACGCCCGGTTGCACGTCGGGGTTGCCGGCCTTGCCGATGGCAGCAATGCGGCCGCCCTTCAGGCCGATGTCGGCTTTAACGATGCCCCAGTGGTCGAGGATCAGCGCATTGGTTAGCACGGTGTCGACGGCGCCGCCGGCGGTTGGTCCGCTGCCTTTGCCGTCGCGCGTGCGCTGCGACTGCGCCATGCCGTCGCGAATGGTCTTGCCGCCGCCGAACTTGACTTCTTCGCCGTAGCCGCCGGCGCGCAGCGTGTAGTCGGCTTCCACCTCGATCAGCAGGTCGGTGTCCGCAAGACGTACCCGGTCGCCCACGGTCGGGCCGAATATCTCGGCGTACGCACGCCTTCCAATCGTTGCCATGGCTTAGAGCTTTCCTTGAACGAGGCCGCGAAAGCCGTAGACGACGCGGTCGCCCGAAAAATCGACCAGTTCGACCGTGCGCTGCTGGCCCGGCTCGAATCGCACCGCCGCGCCCGAGGCGATGTTCAGCCGCATGCCGCGCGCGGCCTCGCGGTCGAAGCCGAGCGCGCCGTTGGTCTCGGCAAAGTGATAGTGCGAGCCGACCTGGATCGGCCGGTCGGCGGTGTTCTGCACCACCAGCGTGAGCGTGCGGCGACCGGGGTTGAGCGTGTGCTCGCCCTCGTCGGTGATGAATTCTCCGGGAATCATGGTGTCGCGGCGCCTGTGATCAGACCGCCTGCGAGAGCAGCGTCGCGCCCAGCGCCACCACCGCGGCGCCTGCGACCCGCGGCAGCCAGACATTGGCATGGCGCAGCGCCCAGCCGAGCCCGATGCCTGCGAGGTGCAGCAGCACGGTCGCGCCCACCATGCCGGCCAGCGTCAATGCCGCGCCCTGTTCGCTCGCGAGTTCCTGGCCGTGCGCCACGCCGTGGAAGATGGCGAACACGCCCACCACCGCCGCGGCTGCCGCGGCCGGCAGGTGGGTGCGCGTTGCAACCAGCAGGCCCAGCACCAGCAGCGAGGCCGCGATCATCGGTTCGACCGCCGGCAACTGCACGCCCGCCAGCCCCATCAGCGCGCCGGCCAGCAGCATGCCCGCGAAAGCCAGCGGTGCCCACAGCAGATCGGGCCAGGCGCGGCGCGCCGCCAACGCGCTCCAAAGGCCGACTGCCACCATGGCCGCCAGGTGATCGGCGCCGGTCAGGGGGTGCAGAAAGCCGGTGGTGAAGCCGTGGTGCACGCCGCCGTCGGCGCCGGTATGGGCGCTGGCCGCGAGCGGCAGCAGCATGGCAATGAGGGCAAGAGTCTTGGAAGCGTTGTGGCGCATGACAGGGCTTTCTTGTTCTGGAAAAGAGTCAGACGATGGGTTGGTGGACGGTGACCAGCTTGGTGCCGTCCGGGAAGGTGGCCTCCACCTGGATGTCCGGAATCATCTCGGCGATGCCGTCCATCACGTCGGCGCGGGTGAGCACGGTGCGGCCCTCGCTCATGAGCGCCGCAACGCTCTTTCCGTCGCGCGCGCCTTCCATCACTGCGGCAGAAATCAGCGCGACGGCTTCCGGGTAGTTGAGCTTCAGGCCCCGCGCCTTGCGGCGTTCGGCCAGCAATGCTGCGGTGAAGATCAGCAGCTTGTCTTTTTCGCGCGGGGTCAGTTCCATGAGGGGCGGCGTCGGGTGCGTGGAGGTCGGCCATTATTGGGCAGGCTTCGGCTTTGCAACAGTCGTGCCGCTGTTCGCCAAAAGACGTATGGATGGCACGAAAGCTGCACCGAAACGGTGTGAACCCCGCCGAGACTTCCACCAGCCCCGACGACGCGCCGCAGCGCATCGTCAAGGTGCGGCGCGACTACAACAGCTGGGTGGCGAGCGAAACGCTCGAAGACTACGCGCTGCGCTACACGCCGCAGCGCTTTCGAAAATGGTCTGAATGGCGGGTGGCCAACACGGCGTTTGGCGCGGCGTCGTTCCTCATATTGGAGGCGGTGGGCGCCACGCTGCTGGTGCAATACGGCTTCGCGAATGCGTTCTGGGCCATCGTGGCCACGGGCCTCATCATTTTTCTGGCAGGCGTGCCGATCAGCGTGTATGCGGCCCGCTACGGCGTCGACATGGACCTGCTCACGCGCGGCGCGGGCTTCGGCTACATCGGCTCCACACTCACTTCGCTCATCTACGCGTCGTTCACCTTCATCTTCTTTGCGCTCGAGGCGGCGGTGATGGCCTACGCGCTGGAACTCGCCCTCGGCGTGCCCCCGGTCTGGGGCTACCTGGTGTGCGCGCTGGTGGTGATTCCGCTGGTGACCCACGGGGTATCGGCCATCAGCCGGCTGCAACTCTGGACCCAGCCGCTGTGGCTGGTGATGTTGGTGGTGCCGTTCATCTTCGTGCTGGTGCGCGATCCTGGTGCATTCGCGGGCATCGTGCACTACAACGGTGTCAAGACGGGGGCGAAGGGATTCGATCTGCACCTGTTTGGCGCTGCGCTGACGGTCGGCATTGCCTTGATCACCCAAATGGGGGAGCAGGCCGATTACCTGCGCTTCATGCCCGCGCGCACGGCCGTGAGCGCCCGGCGCTGGTGGGCGGGGGTGCTGGCCGGCGGGCCGGGCTGGGTGGTGCTGGGGGTGCTCAAGATGCTGGGCGGCGCGCTGTTGGCCTACCTGGCCATCACGCACATGGTGCCGGTCGAGCGCGCGGTCGATCCGAACCAGATGTACCTGGCGGCCTACGAGTACGTGTTTCCCAACTACGGCTGGGCCGTGGCCGCGACCGCGCTGTTCGTGGTGATTTCTCAGCTCAAGATCAACGTGACCAACGCCTACGCGGGCTCGCTGGCGTGGAGCAACTTCTTCTCGCGCGTGGCGCACAGCCACCCGGGGCGGGTGGTCTGGGTGGTGTTCAACGCGCTCATCGCCTTCATGCTGATGGAGATGAACGTGTTCGAGGCGCTGGGCGATGTGCTCGGGCTGTTCGCCAATATCGCCATCGCCTGGATGATGGCCGTGGTGGCCGACCTGGTCATCAACAAGCCGCTGGGCCTGTCGCCGCCGGGCATCGAGTTCAAGCGGGCGCACCTGTGGGACATCAACCCCGTGGGCGTGGGTGCGATGGCGCTGGCTTCGCTGCTTTCCATCACCGCGCACCTCGGCGTCTTCGGGCCGCTGGCGCAGGCTTTCTCGGCGCTCATTGCGCTTGGCACGGCGCTCGTTGTTTCGCCGCTGATCGCCTGGGCGACCGGCGGCAAGTACTACCTGGCGCGGGGTTCGATTGGCAATGGCGCGGTCGCCTTTGCCCCGGCCGAGGGCCCGCGCGCGGTTCGCTGGGCGCGCGTCGAGAACGATGTGGACGAGCGCGGCGCCGATGGCAGCTACCAGCGTCTCAAGGTGCAGCACTGCGTGATCTGCGAGCGCGAATACGAGGGGCCGGACATGGCCCATTGCCCCGCCTACCAAGGGGCGATCTGCTCGCTGTGCTGCACGCTCGATGCGCGCTGCGGCGATTTGTGCAAGCCGCACGCGAGCCTTTCGGCGCAGTGGTCGTCGGCGCTGCGCTGGCTGCTGCCGCGCCTCAGCTGGCGTTATCTCGACACGGGGCTCGGGCATTTCCTGCTGCTGATGCTGATCATCGTGCCGGTGCTGGCGGTGGTGTTCGGCGTGCTCTACCAGCAGGAGCTGCGCGCGCTGGGCGAAAGCGCACTGCAGCTCGCATCGCAGTCGGAGCTCGCCGAGGCGCTGGCAGGTGTGCAGCAGTCGTCGCTGCGCTCGGGCTTTCTCAAGGCGTACATGGCGCTGCTGGTGATCGCCGGCGTCGTGGCCTGGTGGCTGGTATTGGCGCACCAGAGCCGCAAGGTAGCGCAGGAAGAATCGAACCGCCAAACGCACTTGCTGATGCGCGAGATCGAGCTGCACCGCGCCACCGACCGCGCGCTGCAGTCGGCCAAGCAGACTGCGGAAGAGGCGCGCGAAGTCGCGGAGCAGGCCAAGCTCGCGGCCGAAGAGGCCCGCCGCGCCGCCGACCAGGCCAACCAGGCCAAGAGCCGCTACATCAGCGCCATCAGCCACGAGCTGCGCACGCCGCTCAACAGCATTCTTGGCTATGCGCAGCTCATGGGCGAAGACGCATCGGTGCCGCCGCACCGGCAGCAGGCGGTGGCGGTGATCAAGCGCGGCGGCGAGCATCTGCTGTCGCTCATCGAAGGCACGCTGGCCATTGCGCACATCGAGGCCGGCAAGCTCACGCTGCATGCCAGGCCGATGCGCTTTGCCGACACCCTGCGCGAGCTGGCCGACATGTTCGAACTGCAGGCGGCCGAGAAGGGCCTGCGCTTCCGCTTCGAGACGACGGGAACCTTGCCCGAGGTGGTACGCGCCGACGAAAAGCGGGTGTGCCAGATTCTCATCAACCTGCTGGGCAACGCGATCAAGTTCACCACCGCGGGCGAGGTGACCCTGCGGCTTTCATACGCACGCGAGTTCGCCTCGGTCGAAATAGAAGACACCGGCCCGGGCATGACGGCCGAAGATATCGAACGCATCTTCGAGCCCTTCACGCGCGGCGATGCGGCCGCGGCCGCAACGCCCGGTGCGGGGCTGGGCCTCACCATCGCGAAGATGCTGACCGACCTGATGGGCGGCGAGATGAAGGTGAGCAGCACGCCCGGGGAGGGCTCGCTGTTCTGCGTGCGGCTCTTCCTGCCGCGCGTGCACGAGACCGCAGGCGCCTTGGGCCGCGCTGCGCCGGCGCAACGCGCGCGGCGCGGCTACGAAGGGCGCCGGCGGCAACTGCTGGTGGTCGACAACGAAGAGGCCGACCGCGACCTGCTCGGCCATGTGCTGGCGCCGCTCGGCTTTGGCCTGCGCACCGCCGCGAGCGGGCACGACGCGCTCGACCTCATCGCAGCCGGCTACCGGCCGGACGCGATGTTCGTCGACCTGGCCATGCCGGGCATCGACGGCTGGGAGACGATCCGCCGTGCGCGCAAGCTGGGCCTGGTCGATGCGCCGGTGGCCATCGTTTCGGCCAATGCCTTCGACAAGGGGCTGGAGAACGACGTGGGCATCGCGCCCGAGGATTTCTTCGTCAAGCCGGTGCGGCACACGGAGCTGCTCGACTGGCTCGAGCGGCGGCTCGGCCTGCAGTGGACGGACACGGCTGCGAAGCCGTTGCCCGCCGCCGTACCCCGCGCCGTGCAGGCGCCTTCGCTTTCGAGGCTGCGCGCACTCGACGAAGCCGTGAGCCTGGGCTACTTTCGCGGCATCATGAACCAGCTCGACGAGATCGATGCCGAAGAGCCCGAATGCAGGGCATGGACCGAGGCGCAGCGCGTGCTGGCCCGCCAGTTCCAGTTCGAGGCCATGGGCCGCGCGCTTGCCGCGGCCGTGAGTGCGGCCTGAAAATTTGCGGCGAACATCGACCCCATGGAAACCACACCGCTTGCGAAAACGTTGCGCGAACAGGGCGCCAACAGCGACCTGGTGCTGATCGTCGACGACGTGCCCGACAACCTCGCGGTGCTGCACGACGCGCTGGACGAATCTGGCTACACGGTGCTCATTGCCACCAACGGCGAACAGGCGCTGCAGCGCGCCGCGCAGGCCCGCCCCGACATCGTGCTGCTCGACGCGATGATGCCGGGCATCGACGGTTTCGAGGTGGCGCGCCGGCTCAAGGCCGATGCTGCGACGGCCCACATTCCCATCGTGTTCATGACCGGGCTCACCGAAACAGAGCACCTGGTGGCCGCGCTCGAAGCGGGCGGGGTCGACTACGTCACCAAGCCGATCAAGCCCAAGGAAGTGCTGGCGCGCATGAACGTGCATCTGCAGGGCGCCCGCCGCGCCCGGCAGGACGCGCGCCAGGCCGGGCAGGCGCGCAATGCGCTCGATGCGTTCGGCTATGCCAGCATTACCGTGCGGCTGCCCGAGGGCCGGCTGATCTGGCAGACGGCGCTCGCGCGCGACTTGCTGCAGCGCTATTGCGACACCCGCGCGCCCGAAACACCGCCCGAGGTGCTCGAGTGGCTACGCCGCCATGCGCCCGACGCGAGGGAGCGGGGCATCGAGCCGCCGGCGCTTTCCATCGTGAAGAGCGCCGGGGCCACCTCAAGCGCAAGCAGTCTCAGCCTTCGCCTGCATCGGCAGACCGGACAGGACGACGATGGCGACGAATGGATGATCGTCATGCGCGAGATTTCGGACACGGGCGTGATCGAGGCCATGAGCCTGAGCCTGAAGCTCACGGCACGCGAGGCCGAGGTGCTTTACTGGGTGGTGAAGGGCAAGACCAACAAGGACATCGGCGAAATTCTCGGCAGCAGCCCTGCCACGGCCAAGAAGCACCTGGAGCGGGTGTACGTGAAGCTCGGCGTCGAAACCCGCACGGCCGCTGCCGGCGTGGCCATCAAACGCATCCGCGAGCTGCAGCCGCAGTTCGAGATCTGAGGCAATCGGCCGGGGCGCTGCCGCGTCACCGCGGCGACTTTCGCCGTCCCTAGAATGCCCGATCCCCGGGATGCAGGCGATGAAGAAGAACAGACTCACAACAACGATTCGACGGCCCCGGCTCGCATGGTTGCCCCTGGCCGCCTGCGCCCTGGCGAGCGCGGGTGCCCAGGCCGCAGGCCATTTCGACGTCGACGATGCTGGCACGCTCGACGCGGGCCGCTGCCAGTACGAAGCCTGGTGGGGCCGTACCGGCCCAGAGCCGGTGACGGTGCTGCACGCTGGCCCGTCCTGCCGTGTCGGGCCCGTCGAGTTGGGGCTGAACATCGAGCGGCTCTCGGTAGAGGGCATGCATTCGGTCACCGTGGGGCCGCAGCTCAAATGGAACTTCTTCGGGCCGGCGGCCGGTGCGCCGCTGAGCGCGGCAATTGCGCTCGGCGCCGTGTTCGACGTGACGCGCGGCGGCCGGGCCGGCGGGCAACTGGTGCTGCCGGTCACCTGGCGCCCGCTGGATCGCCTGCAGTTCCACGCCAACATCGGCGCCGACTGGGCCACGGGCACCGGCGCGCGCACGCCGCGCGGCGGGGTGGCGGCGGAATGGGCGCTCGATGACAAGGTCTCGCTGATTGCAGAGCGCAGCCGCGCATCGGGCGCGTGGACTTCGCGCATAGGCTGGCGCTTCGGCCTCACGCCGCAGATCAGCCTGGACGTGAGTGCTTCGCGCACCGGGGCAGGCTCCCGCGGCGTGAACGGCTTCGTCGTGGGGCTTAACCACGAGTTCGGCTGGAAGTAAGCAGCCCGCGGGGATCAGCGCAGGTAGCGCTGGATGCGTTTTTCGTCTTCCGCCAGTTGCCGCCGCATGAGCGAAAGAAAGTCGCGGGCGGTGGTGGAGAGCGCCTTGCCCGCGGGCATGGCCAGCACGCATGAAAAGAACACGTCGACCGAGAGCCGGCGCACCACGAGGCCGCGTTCGGCGTAGTCGAGCGCGGTGATCGGGTTGACGAGCCCCACGCCCAAGCCGCGCAAAGCCATCTCGCACACGCTGGCCGCGTAGGGCGTTTGCACCATCACCCGGAGCGCGACGCCGCGTTCTGCAAGCGCGGCTTCGAGGCCGCGGTGCGAAGGGTCTTCGGGGTTCAGCGCCAGGAAAGGCACTTGCGCGAGCTGCTCCGGCTCGATGCGCTTGAAGCGCGCCAGTGCATGGCCCTGCGGCATCACGACCACACCGGGAAAGCGCGCGAAGGTCGAATGGTCGATGCCTTCGAGCGACAGTTCGTCGGCCATCAGGCCGAAGTCTGAAATGCCCTTGGCCACGCGGTCGCGCACGTCCTTGGAGCTGAGCACCTGCAACGACACCTGCGGCCACGGGCTGTCGCCGCGCTGCGCCTTCAGGCGCTCCAGCGCACGCGGCATGAAGCCCAGGCCGAAGGCCGGATAGCAGCTGAGCTCGAGCTGGTTGGTGCCGAAGTCGCGCAGGCTGCGCATGCGGTGCTCGATGGCTTCCATGCCGATGAAGACCCGCTCCACCTCCGTCCACAGCACGCGTGCCTCGGGCGTGGGCACCAGCCGGCCCCCGGTGCGCTGGAACAGGACCATGCCGGCCTGCGCCTCGAGCCGCTTGAGCGACTGGCTGATGGCGGGCTGCGTCACATGCAGCAGCGCCGCGGCCTTGCGGGTGGAGCCGGCGCGCATCAGGGCGCGGAAGGTCTCTATTTCGGTGAAGCGCATCGATAAGTTTTCTTATCGCTTGAGTATTCCAAGCTAGATGATTTTATTTGCAGATGCCTAAGATTTAGGCACGACTTCTACCCAAGACCGCCTGACACATGCCCGCGCCCGTAATGCACTTCAAGTTCGCCTCGCCTTCCGAGCCGCCCACCGATTCGCCGGGCACCGCGCGGGCGCGCCCGCCGCAGCCGGTGAGAAACCCTGGCTTGCAGGGCTTTCGTTGCCTGCGCTGCGAGGCTCCTTATCCGCTCACCCTGGCGAACGACGGCTGCCCGGCCTGCCGTGCCACGGGCGTTCATGCCGGCTTGCGTGCCAGCTACCGGCCCGAGAGCGGCGGCCCGCTGCCCATGCCTTACACGCCGGGCTTCACGCTGGGCGAGGGCGGCACGCCGCTGCTGGAGATGCCGGAGCTGGCGCGCGAGTTCGGCGTGGCACGCCTTGCGCTCAAGGACGAATCGTCCAACCCCACCGGCTCGCACAAGGACCGCATGACGGCCGTAGGTGTGGCCCAGGCGCTGGACTTCGGTGCCCACACGCTGGTGCTGGCCTCGTCGGGCAACGCCGCGATCTCCGCGGCGCACTATGCGTGGGCCGCGGGCCTGGGCTGCGAAGTGGCAACCTATGAAGGCCTGCCGGCCGCCTATGCACGGCAGCTCGACGCCCTCGGTGCCCGGCGCTACACCTTTGCAGACAACGCCGGCCGGTGGGCGTTTGTGCGTGAGCGCTCACAACATGCGGGCTATTTCGCGCTGACGAACTACCGCCTGCCCGCATTGGGCAGCGCGCCGCTGGCAATCGAAGGCTACAAGCCCATCGCCCTGGAGTGCCTGAACGAGGGCGGCCTGCCCGATCACATCGTGATTCCGACGGCGCGCGGCGACCTGGCGTGGGGTATCTACGCGGGCTTTCGCGACCTGCTGGCCGCCGGGCGCATTGCGCGCCTGCCGCGACTCTGGCTGGTGGAGCCGTTTGCGCGCCTCTCGCGCGTGCTGGCCGGCGGCGCACTCAATGGCGCGTATCCCGGCCACACCGCGCAGTTTTCCACCGCCGGCTCCACCGTGACCTTTTTGCAGTGGCAGGCGGCCGTCGCCTCCGGGGGAGGCGCGGTGGTGGTCAGCGACGACCAGGCCCGCGCTGCGCGGCAGAAGCTCACGGCGGCCGGCGTGAGTGCCGAGCTCTGCGCCGCGGGCGGGCTGGACGCCGTGCGCCAGTTGCGCGAAGGCGGCGCCATCGCGGGCGATGCCCACGTGGTGCTGATGCTGACCGCCAACGCGTCGCGCGATCCGAGCTGGCCGGACGAGACCGCCTGAGCTCCCTAGTTATCCAAAGGAATCGAAACCATGCAAGCAATGCAACGCCGCGCTTTCCTGGCTGCCGGTTCGGCCGCTCTCTTCGGCGCCACGACGCAGCGCGCCTGGGCGGCCTTTCCCAACAAGCCCATCAAGCTGATCGTGCCGTGGGCGGCGGGCGGGAGCACCGACGCCATTGCGCGCGCCATGGCGCAGCGCATGAGCCAGACGCTCGGCAGCACGGTGATCGTCGACAACCGGCCCGGTGCGGCCGGCCAGATCGGCACCGAGGCGGCGGCCAAGGCCGCGCCCGACGGCTACACGCTGGCCATTGTCGAGTTGCCGCACGCCATTGCGCCGGCAGTGACCGCGCGGTTGCCCTACGACCTACTGCGCGACTTCACGCCGGTAACGATGATCGGCACCTCCCCGCTCGTGTTCTTTGCGGGCATGGACGACGACAGCCGCGACTTCAAGACCTTCATCAAGACGGCTGCTGCCCGGCAGATGCCGCCGGCCATTGCGCACAGCGGAGCCGGCACGGTGAGCCATCTGGCGGCCGAGCTGCTGGCGAGCCGCACCAAGATCAAGTTCAACATGGTTCCGTACCGCGGATCGGCGCCGGCGCTTACCGACGTGGCGGCGGGTACGGTGGGCGGGCACTTCGCAACGCTGGCCAGCGGCTCCAGCTTAATGGGTGCCAACCGGATCCGCCCGCTTTTGGTGACGAGCGCGCAACGGGTGAGCCTTCCGGGGCTCAAGGAGGTGCCCGCGCTGGCGGAAAGCGGACTCAAGGGGATGGAGATCGACCAATGGTGGGCGCTGGTGGCGCCCGCCACCACGCCGCTGGAAGTGATCGAGCGGCTGCGGCGCGAAGCCATCGCTGCGCTGGACCATCCGTCGGTGAGGGAGCGCATGACGTCCCTCGGCGTGCAACTGAAGGGTTCCACCACGGGCGAGTTGCGTGCTTTCATGCGTGCGGAGGCCGAGCGCTGGCAGAAGGTGGCGCACGACATCGGGCTTCAACCGCAATAGAGACTGGCCGGATCGGCGGCCGGGGCCGGAGGCCCGGTCGGCCGCCTTTTTCTTTCAGCGCCCGGATTGCACCTTGATCCGGATCGTGTTTACGTCCCAGCCCCGGTTTCGCAGCCGGGTGACCAGCATGGGCGACAGCTGGCGCAACTTGGCGGCCGCGGCGCTGCCGTTGACCAGCAAGCACCACACATCCCCCTCGGCCGGGCCGGCCTGCACGGCCGGGCGCATGGCCGGCGGGATCAATCCCTCCACGGCCCGCAGCCGGTCGCCAGAGTCGCGCGCGCGCGCAATCAGGCTCGCCAGGGTCGGCGAACCTTCGGCGGCCTGGTGCAGCGTGACGGGCGGGACGGAGCGGCGATTCATGGGTAATCCGGAGGGTGGAACAAGGGCAGCTAAAATGCCCGGTTTGCCGACGCTTGCGCCGGCAGATCCGGTCTGAGCCGCTTGCTTTCGAGGCTTGCATTCGAAGAAGGCGCGCCCAACTGCTTTCACCATATCTTAGGGAATCCGGTCGCAGTGCCTGTTGTGTCAGGTGCACGCCCATCTCCACGCCAATGGCAACCAACTTCCTGACCCAGATTTTCGGCAGTCGCAACGACCGGCTCCTCAAGCAGTATCGCAAGACGGTGGAGCGCATCAATGCGCTGGAACCCGAATTCGAGAAGCTCACCGACGACGGGCTGCGCGCCAAGACTCAGGAATTCAAGGACCGCATCGCCAAGGGCGAAACCCTCGATGCCCTGCTGCCCGAAGCTTTTGCCACGGTGCGCGAAGGCTCCAAGCGCGTCATGAAGATGCGCCATTTCGACGTGCAGCTGCTTGGCGGCATGGCGCTTCACAACGGCAAGATCGCCGAAATGCGCACCGGCGAAGGCAAGACGCTGACCGCCACGCTGCCCGTGTACCTGAATGCCCTGTCGGGCAACGGCGTGCACGTGGTCACGGTGAACGACTACCTCGCCAACCGCGACGCCCAGTGGATGGGCCGCCTGTACAACTTCCTGGGTCTTACGGTGGGCATCAACCTGCCGCAGATGCCGCGCGAGGAAAAGCAGCAGGCCTACGCGAGCGACATCACGTACGGCACCAACAACGAATACGGCTTCGACTATCTGCGCGACAACATGGTGTACGAGCCGGGCGACCGGGTTCAGCGCGCGCTGAACTACGCCATCGTCGACGAGGTGGACTCCATCCTGATCGACGAGGCGCGCACGCCGCTGATCATCAGCGGCCAGGCCGAAGACCATACCGAGCTCTACCTGGCCATCAACAAGGTGGTGCCCCTGCTGACCAAGCAGGAAGGCGAAGCCGATCCGCGCACGGGCGAAGGCGTCACGGTGCCGGGCGACTTCACGGTCGACGAGAAGACCCACCAGGTGTTCCTGACCGAAGACGGCCACGAGAAGGCCGAGCAGCTCTTGAGCGAATTCAAGCTGCTGCCCGAAGGCGCCTCGCTCTACGATCCGGCGAACATCACGCTGATGCACCACCTGAACGCCGCACTGCGCGCACGGCACCTGTATCACCGCGACCAGCATTACGTGGTGCAGCAGGGCGAAGTGGTCATCGTCGACGAATTCACCGGCCGCCTGATGACGGGCCGCCGCTGGAGCGACGGCCTGCACCAGGCCGTGGAAGCCAAGGAAGGCGTGCAGATCCAGGCCGAGAACCAGACGCTCGCCTCGATCACCTTCCAGAATTACTTCCGCCTGTACAACAAGTTGGCCGGCATGACCGGTACGGCCGACACCGAGGCTTACGAGTTCCAGGAAATCTACGGTCTCGAGACCGTCATCATTCCGCCGAACCGCATCAGCAAGCGCGAAGACCAGCTCGATCGCGTCTACAAGACCACGCGCGAAAAGTACGAAGCGGCCATCCAGGACATCCGCGAATGCTATGAGCGCGGCCAGCCGGTGCTGGTGGGCACCTCGTCGATCGAGAACTCCGAAATCATCGACGGCCTGCTCACCAAGGCGGGGCTCCCGCACCAGGTGCTCAACGCCAAGCAGCATGCGCGCGAAGCCGACATCGTGGCGCAGGCCGGCCGCACGAAGATGATCACCATCGCGACCAACATGGCGGGCCGCGGTACCGACATCGTGCTGGGCGGCAACATCGAGAAGATGATCGAGGCGGTCGAGAACGACGAGTCGCTCGACGAAGCTGCCAAGCAGGCCGAAGTGGCACGCATCCGCGCCGAGTGGACCAAGGACCATGAATTCGTCAAGTCGCTCGGCGGCCTGCGCATCATCGCGACAGAGCGCCATGAGTCGCGCCGCATCGACAACCAGCTGCGCGGCCGTTCGGGCCGCCAGGGCGATCCGGGTTCTTCGCGCTTCTACCTGAGCCTGGACGATCCGCTGATGCGCATCTTTGCGGGCGACCGCGTGAAGGCGATCATGGATCGCCTCAAGATGCCCGACGGCGAAGCCATCGAAGCCGGCATTGTCACGCGCAGCATCGAAAGCGCGCAGCGCAAGGTCGAGGCGCGCAACTTCGACATCCGCAAGCAGCTGCTCGAATACGACGACGTGTCGAACGACCAGCGCAAGGTGATCTACCAGCAGCGCAACGACATCCTCGACGCAGCCGACCTGACGGCGCAGATCGCGGCGCTGCGCGAGGGCTGCTTTGTCGACCTGGTGCGCCAATACGTGCCGGCCGAATCGGTCGAGGAGCAATGGGACCTGGCGGGCCTGGAGAAGACGCTCTTCAACGAGTGGGGCATCGACATGCCCTTGAAGAGCGAAGTCGAGGCCGCCGAGGCCGTGAGCGACGAAGACATCGTCGAAAAGGTGGTGAAGGCCGCCAACGACACCTTCGACGCCAAGGTGGCGCTGATCGGCCAGGAAAACTTCACCCAGTTCGAGCGCATGGTGCTGCTGCAGAGCATCGACACGCACTGGCGCGAGCACCTGGCTTCGCTCGACTACCTGCGCCAGGGCATCCACCTGCGCGGCTATGCGCAAAAGCAGCCCAAGCAGGAATACAAGCGCGAAGCCTTCGAGCTCTTTGGCCAGCTGCTCGATTCGGTCAAGAACGAAGTCACGCGCCAGCTGATGACGGTGCGCGTGCAGTCGGGCGAGCAGCTCGAGCAGGCGGCGGATGCGCTCGAGAGCCGTGGCGAAAACGTTTCGAATATCACCTACAGCGCGCCGACCGAAACCGGCGAAGTCGAGGTTCGCCTCGACGAAGAAAACCAGCGCCGCATCGCGGCCGCGGGCTTGGGGCTGGGCACGCTCAGCGCCGAGGCGGCTGCCTTTGCGCGCGTCGGCCGCAACGACCCGTGCCCTTGCGGCAGTGGCAAGAAGTACAAGCAGTGCCACGGCAAGCTCAGCTGACCCAGAAACTCCGGAAGAGAACCTCCCATGCCCGTGAACCTGTCCGCTCCTGATCCTGCCGCCTTGTTCGCGGTGCCCGGCGTCCGCATCGGCGTGGCCGAAGCGGGTGTGCGCAAGGCCAACCGCAAGGACCTTACCGTCGTGCTGATCGACGAAGGCTCGGCGGTTGGAGGCGTGTTCACCCAGAACCGTTTCTGCGCAGCGCCGGTGCAGGTCTGCCGCGACCACCTGGCGGCCAACTACGGCATTCGCGCCATGGTCATCAACACCGGCAACGCGAACGCCGGCACGGGCGAAGACGGCCTGATGCGCACGCGCTCCACCTGCATCGCACTGGCGCGCCACCTCGAAATCGCGCCCGAGCAGATCCTGCCGTTCTCGACCGGCGTGATCATGGAGCCCCTGCCGGTGGATCGCATCGAAGCCGGCCTGCCCGCCGCGCTGGCTGACGCTTCGGAGAACCACTGGGCGCGTGCGGCCGAAGGCATCATGACCACCGACACGATTCCGAAGGCGTTCAGCCAGCAGGTCCAGGTCGGCGGTGCCACGGTCACCATCACCGGCATCAGCAAGGGCGCCGGCATGATCCGCCCGAACATGGCGACCATGCTGGGCTTCATGGCCACCGACGCAAAGATCGACCCGTCGCTGATCCAGCCGCTGGCCAAGCGCCTGGCCGACGCTTCGTTCAACCGCGTGACCATCGACGGCGACACATCGACCAACGACTCGTTCGTGGTCATCGCGACGCAGAAGGCTGCGCACGCAACCATCACCTCGCTGGAATCGGCAGAGGGCCAGGCACTCGTGGCTGCCATGCAGAACGTGGCGCGCCAATTGGCTCAGGCCATCGTGCGCGACGGCGAAGGCGCCACCAAGTTCATCACCATCCAGGTCGAGGGCGGCCGCAATCCGGAAGAGTGCAGGCAAGTGGCTTATGCCGTGGCGCATTCGCCGCTGGTGAAGACCGCTTTCTTTGCGAGCGACCCGAACCTGGGTCGCATCCTGGCGGCCGTGGGCTATGCCGGCATTGCCGATCTCGATCAGACCGGCATCGACCTGTTCCTGGACGACGTGCACGTCGCGGTGAAAGGCGGGCGCAACCCGTCGTACCGCGAAGAAGACGGCCAGCGCGTGATGAAGCAGAGCGAGATCACGGTGCGCATCGGCCTGGGCCGCGGCAACGCGAGCGAAACGGTGTGGACCTGCGACCTGAGCCACGACTACGTGACCATCAACGCCGACTACAGGTCATGAATGAGCAGTTCCAGAAGCTGATCGAGCGCGCCGAGCAGCTGATCGGCCGCATCGAATCGATTTTGCCGCAGCCGCTGGCTGCACCTGCCGACTGGAACGCGTCGATCGCTTGGCGCTATCGGCGCCGCAGCTCGGGCCATGGCGTGCTCGAGCCGGTGAAGCACGTGGCCGCAATGGCGCTCGATTCACTGAAGGAAATCGACGTGCAGAAGGAAAAGATCGAGCGCAACACGCGCCAGTTCGTCGAAGGCAAGCCGGCCAACAACGTGCTGCTGACCGGCGCGCGCGGCACGGGCAAGTCGTCCCTCATTCGCGCATGCCTCCAGGCCTATGCACCGCAGGGGCTGCGCCTGATCGAAGTCGACAAGGCCGAACTGACCGACCTGCCGGACATCGTCGAGGTGGTGTCGCAGCGGCCCGAGAAATTCATCGTGTTCAGCGACGACCTGAGCTTTGACGAAGGCGAGCCGGGCTACAAGGCGCTGAAGTCGATTCTCGACGGCTCGATCGCGGCGGCCACGCCCAACGTGCTGATCTACGCGACCAGCAACCGGCGCCACCTGCTGCCCGAATACATGAAGGACAACCTTTCGTACACCCACACCGAGGACGGCGAAGTGCATCCCGGCGAGGTGATCGAAGAGAAGATCTCGCTGTCGGAGCGCTTCGGCCTGTGGGTCAGCTTCTACCCGTTCAGCCAGAACGAATACCTGGCCATCGTTGCGCAGTGGCTGTCCTCCTTCGGCGTCGAACAGGCTGCCATCGAGGCGGCTCGGCCCGAGGCGCTGGTCTGGGCACTCGAGCGAGGCTCGCGCAGCGGCCGCGTGGCCTACCAGTTCGCGCGCGACTACGCTGGGCGGGCCGGCGCATGAGCGCGAAGCCGCAACCCGGGGGCCGCAAGCACACCGAGGTGGCCGTCGGCGTGCTGATCCGCCTGGCCGACGACGCGCTGCTGCTGTCGACTCGTCCCGAGGGCAAGGCATACGCCGGCTTCTGGGAGTTTCCGGGCGGCAAGATCGAGGCGGGCGAAACGGTCGAGCAGGCGCTGCGGCGCGAGCTGCAGGAAGAACTCGGCATCACCATCGGGGGCGCCGAGGTCTGGAAAGTCACCGAGCACGACTATCCTCATGCGCTGGTGCGGCTGCACTGGTGCAAGGTCACGGCCTGGAGCGGTGAATTTGAAATGCGCGAAGGGCAGGCAATGCGCTGGCAGCAGCTGCCGCTGGACGTGACGCCCGTGCTGCCCGGCGCGATGCCGGTGCTTGAATGGCTGGCCGAGGAGCGTGGACTTCCTCATGCCGCCGGGTCGGCCGCGTAGGCTTGCGCAAAAACAATCAGAACCGCCACAGCGCGTTCAACGACTCCAATAGATGCTGCATCCCAAGTACCGACCGGACATAGACGGCCTGCGTGCCATTGCCGTGGCCTCCGTGGTGATCTATCACGCGTTTCCGGGCGTGCTGCCCGGCGGCTTCATCGGTGTCGACATCTTCTTCGTGATCTCGGGCTTCCTGATCTCGACCATCCTCCTGCAGAGCCAGGTGGCGGGCGACTTCAGCTATCGCGACTTCTACGCCCGGCGCATCCGGCGCATTTTTCCGGCGCTCATCCTGGTGCTTCTGGCCACCTTGTGCTTCGGCTGGTACATGCTGCTGTCCGACGAGTTTGCGCAGCTGGGCAAGCAGGTCACGGGTGGTGCGGCCTTCTTTGCCAATTTCGTGTTCTGGGCGGATGCCGGCTATTTCGATACCGCCGCGGAAACCAAGCCGCTGCTGCATCTGTGGTCGCTCGGCATCGAGGAGCAGTTCTACATTTTCTGGCCGGTGTTGCTGGGCGTGGCCTGGCGCCGCCGCTGGCCAATGATCCGCGTGATCCTCGCGATTGCGGTGGTGTCATTTCTCGTCAATGTGCTCACGATCCATCCGTTTCGCACCGCGGCTTTCTATTCGCCGGCTTCGCGCTTCTGGGAGCTGATGGTGGGCGGCATTCTCGCGTGCATGCGTCTGAAGCCCGCAGCGCCTAGCCGCTTGCGCAGCCATGTGCAGTCCTTCGTCGGTGTGGGCCTGCTCGGACTGGGGCTTGTGATGATCCGCGGCGACAAGGCCTTTCCCGGCTGGTGGGCGTTGCTGCCCACGCTGGGGGCGGTGAGTTGCATTGCGGCCGGCCCCACGGGCTTCCTGAACAAGTACCTGCTCTCGAACCGCGTGATGGTGTGGATCGGGCTCATCAGCTATCCGCTTTATCTGTGGCATTGGCCGCTGCTCGCTTATGCGCGCATCCTGAGCGATGGAATGCCGTCGATGCCAGTACGCGCGGGGGCGGTCGTCGCGAGCGTGGTGCTGGCCTGGTTGACCTATCGGTTCGTCGAGCGCTACACGCGTACGCGCACCAGCCCCGGTCTGCTGCGCTGGCTTGCTGGCTTGGGCATTGCGCTCGTGGTCTTGGGCCTGGTGGTGTTCTCTGGCGTGCTGCAGCCGCGCCATCACGACATTCGTCTGCAGCAGATATCGGAGGCAGCCGCGGACGTGGGCTACTACGACGATTTCAAGAACTACGAAATCGGGCGGCATCTGCTCTACCGGGTGGGCAAGGGTCCACGCAAGAGCCTGCTGATCGGCGACAGCCATGTGCAGCAATATGGTCCTCGCGCTGAGGAGCTCGCGCGCACGGTGCCCGACAAGGCCAACACCATCTACTTCGCGACGCAGGGGTCTTGCCCGCCGATTCCCGGTGTTTATGCCGACGCGAACATAGGCTGCGCCGAGCGGCGCACCGCGGTGCTGGAATTTGCCCACAGCCCCGAGATCGACACGGTGGTGATCGGCGGGTGCTGGAACTGCTACTTCATCGCCGGCGGCGCGCCGGGCTATTACTTCCGTGATGCGAGCGGCGCGGCGCATCAGTTCCGCGGCGGCGACGGCATGGCGCTGGCATTCGACTCGCTCGGCCAGCTGCTGCGCGAACTGTCGAGCAAGGGCAAGAAGGTCTATTTGCTGCTCGACATTCCGGTGAGCCCCGATTTCGAGCCGAAGCGTCTGCTGGAAGGCAGCCGGCTCGCATCCATGAAGGTGACGAGCTCGATGCCGACGCTGCCGATACTGCAGGACCAGCGCGAACTGAACGACAAGCTGCGGCAGATAGGCATTGCGAGCGGCGTGGAGGTGATTGATGCGGTCGCCAACCTGTGCACGGCCGATGGCCAGTGCCTGCGTACCATGCCCGATGGCGCTCCCGCATACAAGGACGCCGGCCATCTGCGGCCCAAGTACACGCGCTCCTTCGCGACTTACATGGACCGCGCGTTGCTGAGCGACGGCAGCGCAGCGCTGAAGAAATAGCGCGGCGGCCGCCGCAGCCAGCTACTGCTTCAGCTTTGGATCGCCGAAGGGTTCGTCGTCCGGCGGCTCTTCGGCGGGCATCCTGAATTCTTCGTTGGCCCATGCGCCGAGGTCGATGCCTTTGCAACGCGCGCTGCAAAAGGGCCGATAGGGATTGCTGGCGGCGTAGATGCTGTCGCCGCCGCAGGCCGGGCAGCGGACGATCCGCTCGCCGATGTCGTTGTGGGTCCTGCCGTTGCTCATGGCGTGTGTGTCTTGGCGCGCTGCTGCGCTCAGGCGCAGAGCGTGAGTTCGAAGGCGGCGTCTTCCGTGCTCTGGTGCAGGCGGTCGTCGGCCTCGTGGCGCATCATTCGCACCGAAACCATGAGCCGGTTGCCGCTGATTTCGGGCACCAGCCCGAGTGCCGGGTCGATCCGCAGGCGCAGCAGCTGGAAGCTGCGCCCCTGAGGCAGGTTCTGCTGGAACTGCCCGTGGGTGGCGATCACCTTGTAGGGCACGTCGGCCTCGCGCAGCAGCTTGAGGAGCAGGTAGATCGATTCGGCGAGCGGCGCGAGCGTGCCCGACCAGCGCTCCAGGTCCGTGCGCCGGCTTGCCGCGCTGCGGTGCTGCCAGGCGTAGTACGCGGGCAGGTCGAACTCGCAAGTGCCGCCTGGAATGCCGGCACGGCTGCGAATGCTCATAAGCCACTCGTTTTCGGTCAGCGCCTGGCCGGCCTTGCCGGAGACGCTGTTGAGCGCCGCAAAATTGCGCTCGAGTTGGGTGACGACCTGGTCCAGCGCCGCCTCGGCGATCGCCGGGTTGCCACGGTAGCTGTTGAAGACGTTCTTGTGCTTTTCGAGATCGCGCATCACGTCGGCCTTGAGGTCGGCGCGCGCGGCAACGTCCATGATCTCGAAAATCGTGACCAGGGCGAAATGATGGGAGAGCGCGGATTCGGCGGGCACCAACTCGCCGAGGCGGCGGAACAGGTGCTCCAGCCTCAAATAGGTCCGGATGCGCTCGTTGAATGGGTACTCGTAGAGGATCACGCGTTCGGGTTCATGTGAGGGACGAGTTCAAGGCGATTTCGCGGCCGCCGGGGTGGGCTGTACTTCACGCACAGCCTCCAGCATACGCTGACCGAAGAGCAGATACCCGGCGGTGGAGACGTGCGTTTCGTTGGCAGGATACAAGTCCGTGATTTTGAAGCGGTTCTGCTCGGACAGTGTAAAAAGATCCGGCCCGATCTTCAGGTCGTTGAACGTGCTGCGGAACGCGGCGGCATGGTTCTGGTCGAGGTACACCGTGCTCTTGTTGGGCACGACCATCCAGATGACGCGCAGGGATGGCGCCATTTTTTCGGTGAACTTTGCCATGAAGGTGGCGGAGTCCGCGGTGAGCGGGTCCATCAACCGGTCTTCCGCGGTCATGAGCAATTTGTTGCAGGCGACGTGGCTGAATTGCTTGCAGCCGTCGGGTACCGTGCGGGCATCGATGAGCGGGCCCCAGCGGTCGGGTGTGTTGGTCCAGCTTTCGGAACGTTCAATGGCGCGGGTATTGCGATAGGTCAGCCAGCCTCTCAGCAGTTCCGCGTCCCAATTCAGACGAAAGCCGGTAAGAGCAGGCTTGGACGGGTTTTCGAACGGAGGAGGCGAAGGCACGAACGGGCGCTTCATGCTTGCGCATTCCTTGGACTCCTCGATGCGTCCCTGGAGCAGGCGCTCGATGCTTTCGATGATGACAACCCTGCCCTTGAAGCCGGACTTGCGCACCCAGTCCGAGAAGTCGCTGCACATCGGCCCGGTCTTGTCCCAATGCGTGGTCGCAACGCGGTAGCCGGCGCCGACCAGCCCCGACTGCCAGGCATAGCGGACAGAAAAGCTGTCGCCGATCACGAGCACATCGGCTTCCTGGATCGGAAAAGCCTTGATGTTGGCGTCCGGAATGGGCGGGGGCGGATGGCGCCACCCGAATTCGCGCTCGGAAATTCGCCCGATGCGAGTCAGGTCGCCATAGGGAATCGGGGACAGCAGGCTGATGACCAGCAGCACGCAGCAGACGAGAAAGCCTGCTGCGAAGATGGCGAGCCACATGCGGGCCGGTTTCGTGTCTTCCATGTCAGAACTGGAAATAGAGGAAGGGACTGTAGTTGCCGAATTTCGACACGCACAGGCCGAAGAGGAAAACGCATCCCAACGCCGTCAGCGCTGTTGCAATGCGGTTGAGCGCGGGGCGCCCGGCCAGCGCGGCGACGGATGGAATCCAGCGGTCGAGCGTGATGGTCGGGGGCAGCGCCAGGCAGATGACGAGGCCGGCCAGCATGGTCTGGAAGAACTCGGGCTTGCGGAACGGCACCTTGAACTCGCCGAAAGCGCTGGGAATCACACCGTGCATGCCCAGCATGCCCTTGTAGATCTCGATGGCCGCCGTCATGCTGTCGGCGCGGAACACCACCCACGCAATCATCACGCACAGGAAGGTGATGAACCACCCGAGCACGCGGCCGAGGCGCGACGAGCTTGTCTTGCCGCGGCGGACCGTGGCGTTCCAGAGATGGTTGACCATGAGGAAGAGGCCGTGCAGCGCGCCCCAGATCACGAAGGTCCATGCGGCGCCATGCCACAGGCCGCCCAGCAGCATGGTGAGGAACAGGTTCAGGTAGCGCCGGGCCGGGCCCTTCCGGTTGCCGCCGAGCGGCACGTAGAGATAGTCGCGCAGAAAATTCGAGAGCGAGATGTGCCAGCGGCGCCAGAACTCGATGATGTTGGTCGACTTGTACGGTGAGCGGAAGTTGAGCGGCAGTTGCACGCCCATGCACAGCGACAGGCCGACCGCCATGTCCGAATAGCCCGAGAAGTCGAAATAGATCTGCAGCGTATACGCAAGCACACCGAGCCATGCGGTGTACAGCGAGGGCAACACACCCTCGTGAACGCCCTTGAACATCATGTCCGCGTACTGCCCGAGCGGGTCGGCGATCAGCATCTTCTTGGCCAGGCCGAAAGTGAAGATGCCCAAGCCGAGCGCGATGTTGCGCGCGTTCACCCGGTAGGTAGCCGGGTTGCCGAACTGCGGCATCATCTGCGCGTGATGCAGCACCGGGCCGGCGATCAGGTGCGGAAAGTAGGTGACGAACAGCACATAGTGAATGAAGCTGCGCTCATGCACCTTGCCCTGCCAGCAGTCGACCAGGAAGGCGATCTGGGTAAAGGTATAGAACGAGATGCCGATCGGCAGCACGATGTGCAGCAGCGGGATCTGCGAGAGGCCCGCCGCGGCCAGTCCGTCGTTCACGTTCGAAACGAAGAAATTGGCGTACTTGAAGATTGCCAGCACGCCGAGGTTGACCACCAGCGCGATGATCAGCAGGGACTTTCGCTTGCGCTCGTCGCGCCCTGGGGCGGGCGTCAGGCGCAGGCCGAACCAATAGTTGATGCAGATCGACGCCAGCAGCAGCGGAAGGGCCTTGACGCTCCACCAGCCGTAGAAGAACAGCGATGCCAGGGCGAGAAATCCGGCGGCGGCCCGGGCATTGCGCTTGCCGATCAGGAAGAAACCGATCAGGACCAGCGGAAAGAAGACAAAAATAAAGGGATACGAGTTGAAAAGCATCGCGGGGAATGGCACCCCGGTGGCGCCTTCTCTGTCTTGATCGTTGTGCAGCCGCTGCTGCGGCAAGTCTCGAATTATCGCGTGCCGGGCGAAGCCCACAGCTTCCAGAGACTCCGTACCGTTCGGCCGAGTTCCTCCAGGGAGAGCGACTCGTTGAAAATGACCGCATCCGCGGCCTCTCTGCGCAGCTTGCGCGGAGCCTGTTGGGCGATCACGGCGCGTACCGCGTCCGGCGCCCAGCCCGAGCGCGCGATGACGCGGCGCAGCTGCGTTTCCTCGGTCGCATCGACCACGAGCACCCTGTCGACATTGGCGCGCCAACGGCCGGATTCGACCAGGAGCGGCACGTCGAAGACTACAGGAGCCTGCCCTGCGGCTGCGGCCAGGCGTTCCGTTTCGGCGCCGATCAGCGGGTGGAGGATCGACTCGAGGCGCTTCCTGGCGCCGCTGTCGGCGAACACGAGCTGCCGCATGCCGGCGCGATCGAGGCCGCCATCCGGCGCAATCACGGAGTGGCCGAAGGCGGCTTCGATGGCCGGCATCGCAATCCCCCCTGGTTCAGCAATGCGGCGCGCGATGGCGTCGGTGTCGACGAGCACAGCGCCCTCGGCGACCAGCAACGCCGCGACAGTGCTCTTGCCGCTCCCGATTCCGCCCGTCAACCCGATGCGCCGCATCACGCGCTTTTTCAACGGATGAATGGGTCGAGCGGGAAGGCGAAAGGAATCCACTGCCGCACGACGTCAGGGCCCGCGACGAGGCAGACCAGGCCCGCACCGGCGAGAAAGGGGCCGAACGCCATCGGAATGTCCTTGTGCGCCAGCTTGCCGACAAGCCGCAGCGTGAGGCCGATCACCGCGCCCACCAGCGAAGAAACCAGGACGATGGCGATGAGGTAGTCGGCCCCGAGCCATGCGCCCAAAGCAGCCAGCAGTTTGAAGTCGCCATATCCCATGCCTTCCTTGCCCGTGGCCAGGCGATAGCCATGGTACACAAGCCAGAGGCTCAGGTAGCCGAACACGGCGCCCCAGACCGCTGAACTCAACGCAACGCCCGTCCAGCCCATGGCCGCGCCGATGAGTCCCAGCCAGAGCAGCGGGTAGTTGAGGGTGTCCGGCAGGAACTGCGTATCGAAATCGATCAGGAACTGGCACACCAGCAGCGCCGCGAACGCCGCCCAGAGTGCGCCAGTGGGCGTCAAGCCGAAGCGATAGGCGCAAAGGGCAAAGAGCGCACCCGTGATCAGCTCGACCAGGGGATAGCGCGGGCTGATGAACGTCTTGCAGGCGCCGCAACGCCCCCGCAGCACCAGGTAGCTCAGCACCGGAATGTTCTGGTACCACCGGATCTTGTGCCCGCAAGCGCCGCAGCGCGAAGCCGGCTGGGCCAGGTTGAAAGGCGGCAGGTTCTCGATGGCCAAGGCGGCCTTGTCGGCCGCTGCTTCGAGCCCTGCGGGAGGCGCTGATTTAGGCCCGAACACCAGCGTCCAGAGCGAAGGCGCATCCTTGGACGACATGAGATTGGCCACGGCGTCCGCCAGCCAACTGCGGTACATCATCACCGGGGTACGGTAGATCACCACGTTGAGGAAGCTGCCGACCAACAGGCCCAGCACGCCCGCGAAAGCGGCGTCGAACTCCCGCGAAACCAGCATCAAACCACTTGGCCCAGCTTGAAGATAGGCAGGTACATCGACACCACGATGCCGCCGATGATCGTGCCGAGGAACACGATGATGATGGGCTCCATCAGGCTCGAGAGGCCGGCCACCATGTCGTCCACTTCGGACTCGTAGAAGTCGGCGGCCTTGCCCAGCATGTGGTCGATGGAGCCGGATTCTTCGCCGATGGCCGTCATCTGGATCACCATCGAGGGGAACAGGTTGACGTTGGTCATGGCCGTGGTGAGGCTGGTGCCGGTCGAGACCTCTTGCTGGATCTTGGCCGTGGCGTCACCGTAAACGGTGTTGCCCGAGGCGCCACCCACTGAATCGAGCGCTTCGACGAGCGGAACGCCGGCGGCAAACATGGTGGCCAGGGTCCGGGTCCAGCGGGCCACGCAGGATTTTTCAATGAGAGTTCCGAAGATCGGAACGCGCAGCAATGCGCGGTCCATCACCCGTTGCACTTTTTCATTGCGCTTCCAGGCCTGCAGGAAGAAGTAAATGCCGCCGCCAATTCCTCCGAAGATCAGCCACCAGTACGAGACGAAGAACTCGCTCATGGCCATCACGAAAAGCGTCGGCGCGGGCAGGTCGGCGCCGAAAGACGTGAACACCTGCTTGAACGCCGGAATCACGAAGATCATGATGATGGCCACCACAACAAACGCCACCACCACCACCGAAGTGGGATACATCAGTGCCGACTTGATCTTGGACTTGATCGCCTCGGTCTTCTCCATGTACGTGGCAAGACGGTCCAGCAGGTCTTCCAGGATACCGGCGGCTTCGCCAGCCTCCACCAGGTTGCAATAGAGGTTGTCGAAATACTTCGGAAACTTGCGGAAGGCGGCCGACAGCGAGGTTCCGGTCTCCACGTCGCTGCGGATGTCGTTCAGCAGCTTGGCAACGCTGGGATTCGCGTTGCCCCGGCCCACGATGTCGAACGACTGCAGTAACGGAACGCCTGCCTTCATCATTGTTGCGAGCTGGCGCGTGAAGATCGCGATGTCCTTGGGCTTGATCGTCTTGCCCGAGCGCATGCGGCGCTTCTTGATCTTGGATGCAAGAACGCCCTGGCGGCGCAATGCGGCCTGCACCTGGTTCTCGCCGGCGGCACGGAGTTCGCCGCGCACCAGCTTGCCGTTGCGGTCCTTGCCTTCCCACTCGTAGACAGATTCCTTGAGTGTGTTTGAAGTGCGCTTGGATGCCACTGTTGCCATTCGATCTCCGATTTCTTACGGTGTGTTCGTTATTCGTTGGTGACCGCCACCACTTCTTCGAGTGAGGTGAGCCCTTGCATGACTTTTCTGAGCCCCGACTGCCGCAGCGAGCGGACGCCCTCCGCTTCGGACTGGCGCGCAATGTCCAGCGCGCTGCCGTCGCGCAGGATGATGGCCTGGATGGCTTCGGAGATCGGCATCACCTGGTAGATGCCGACCCGGCCCTTGTAGCCGCCGTTGCACGCGGAGCAGCCAACCGGGCGATAGGGCTTCCAGGAGCCATCGAGCTCTTCTTCCTTGAAGCCGGCGTCGAGCAAGGCCTGGCGCGGCACGTCGGCCGGCGCACGGCAGAGATGGCACAGGCGACGGGCCAGCCGCTGCGCAGTGATCAGGATGACGCTCGAAGCAATGTTGAACGGGGCGATGCCCATGTTCCGCATGCGCGTGAGCGTGGTCGGCGCGTCATTCGTGTGCAGCGTCGAAAGCACCAAGTGGCCCGTTTGCGCGGCCTTGATCGAGATGTCGGCCGTTTCGAGGTCCCGGATTTCACCGACCATGATGATGTCGGGATCCTGCCGGAGAAAGGCGCGCAGCGCGGCGGCGAACGTGAGCCCGGCACGTTCGTTGACGTTGACCTGGTTCACCCCGGGCAGGTTGATTTCAGACGGGTCTTCTGCCGTGGCGATGTTGACGCCCGGCTGGTTCAGCAGGTTCAGGCAGGTGTAGAGTGACACCGTCTTTCCGGAACCCGTAGGGCCCGTCACCAGCACCATGCCGTAGGGACGGCCGATTGCATTCAGCAGCCGCTCCTTTTCATCCGCGTCGTAACCGAGCGCATCGATGCCCAGGCGCGCGCTGCTCGGATCCAGGATACGGATCACGATCTTCTCGCCGAACAACGTGGGCAGGGTGCTCACGCGGAAATCGATCACGCGGTCCGGACCGATCTTGAGCTTCATGCGCCCGTCTTGGGGGATGCGCTTTTCGGAGATGTCGAGCCGCGAGATGACCTTGATCCGCGAGGCGAGCTTGTCCTTGATGAGCGTCGGCGGGCTGGCGATTTCTCGCAGTTCGCCGTCGATGCGAAAGCGCACCCGGTAGTTGTGCTCGTAGGGTTCGAAGTGAATGTCCGATGCGCGCATGCTGACGCCGTCGAGCAGCATCTTGTGCAGGAACCGGACGACCGGGGCATCCTCGACTTCGGCGATGGCCGCCTGCTCGTTCGTATCGCCCGAGGTATCGGCCGTAACATCGTCGAACTCGAAATCCCCGCCGCCGACGATATTGTTGAGGGTTTCCGACGCGCTGACAGCGGCGGCCTCGATCATTCGCGACAGCTTGTCGTATTCGGCAATGACCCAGTCCACGCCCATTTGCGACGCGAACTTGATCTTTTCCACCGCCTGCTGGTCGGAGGGATCCGCTGTTGCAACGATGAGACGGTTGTTGCGCTTGCTGAGCACCACGATGCGGTATGCAAGGCACAGCTTCGGGTCGAGCAGGTCCTTGGGCAGCCGCTGGTGGTCGATCGCGTCCAGGTCGAGCAACGGGGCGCCGAAGGCGGAAGAAAGCGTGTGGGCCAGGTCGGCGGCCGAGACGGCGCCGCTGCCGGTCAGTTCGGCAATGAAGCTGGTTCGGCTGCTCAGCGACTTCTGATAGATGTCTTCCGCTGTCTTTGCAGGGAGTTTGCCGGCCGAAACCAATGCGCGCGCAAGGCCCGGAAGGGCGATTTGCGTGTTTTCTTTAACAGGAAGTTCGGCGGCAGCCATTCAGCGAATTGCAAAAGATGTGAAAAAATGCTTCACGATCATCGCTGAACACCCGCGTCCTGTAAATCGCTACACAGCAACAGGCACGGGCATTATTGGTGCCAGCCTAAAAGACTGGTCGGGGTGAGAGGATTCGAACCTCCGGCCTCTACGTCCCGAACGTAGCGCTCTACCAGGCTAAGCTACACCCCGATTGGTTGCAAAAAAGAGAAAGTCGTCCTTGCCAACTCTTGTGAGGTGTTCAGGCACGTCGCTCAAGCAACTGAGCCGCCAATTGTAGCAAACCGTCGGCGTGCAAATTGGACGGAAAGTCGCGCAGTGC
This sequence comes from Variovorax sp. CCNWLW225, assembly GCF_037204045.1. Taxonomy (NCBI): domain Bacteria; kingdom Pseudomonadati; phylum Pseudomonadota; class Betaproteobacteria; order Burkholderiales; family Comamonadaceae; genus Variovorax; species Variovorax sp. CCNWLW225. Next base: position 47,475 of record NZ_JBBCBV010000021.1, read on the forward strand.
GTGAATCGCACGTTTCGCTTCGTCGGCGGCCGCGGCACGCGATGCTTCCAGCGCCCCGGTGCTGTGGACGATTTCCACGATCTTGCCCAGTTGGGCCGTGTCGCCTGCCTGGATTGCCGCGCGCACCAGTGCGGCCTGCTCGGCGTTGCCGCGCCGCATGGCGAAGATCAGTGGCAGCGTGGTCTTGCCTTCACGAAGGTCGTCTCCCACGTTCTTGCCTGTTTCATGCGCATCCCCGGCATAGTCGAGCACGTCGTCGATGACCTGGAACGCCGTGCCCAGGGCTTGGCCGTAGGTGGCGCAGGCCTCCTCGACTTCGGGCGTGGCGCTGGCCAGAACGGCGGCAAGCCGCGTGCTGGCTTCGAAAAGCTTGGCGGTCTTGGAGCGGATCACGCGCAGATAGGCGGCTTCGTCCAGCGAGGCGTCATGCATGTTCATCAACTGCAACACTTCGCCTTCGGCGATCACGTTGGTCGCTTCGGCCAGAATTTGCATGATGCGCATGTTGTTCGCATCCAACATCATCTGGAAGGCGCGCGAGTACAGGAAGTCGCCGACCAGCACGCTGGCCGGGTTCCCGAACGATTCGTTGGCCGTGGGGCGCCCGCGCCGCAGGGTCGATTCATCGACCACGTCGTCGTGCAGCAGCGTGGCGGTGTGGATGAACTCCACCACCGCCGCCAGGTTGAAGCGCTGCTCGCCGGTGTACCCAAGGGCTCCCGACATGAGCAGCAGCAGTGCCGGGCGCAGCCGCTTTCCCCCTGCGGAGATGATGTATTTGGAAACCTGGCTGACCAGGGGCACGCCCGTATCGAGGCGCCGCGCAATCACACGGTCGACTTCGACCATGTCGCCGGCGATCAAATCCAGCACGGTGGCGGTGGGGGAGGTATCGGCGGCGTGAACTGGCAAGGCGTTTGCGCGCGGCGCGTCTGAGTACGGAAGGTAGCGGCGGCACAAGGCCGGAAGGCGCAGATTATAGGGACGAGCTGGAGGCCGTCCGGGGCCGGCCTGGGCCGAAACCATGTTAGCGCGTGCAAACCGTGCTAGAATCTAGGGCTCTGCGGAATTCGCCGTAGAGCTCATATTCCCAAGAGGTTCACATGTACGCGGTCATAAAAACCGGCGGCAAGCAGTATCGCGTTGCTTCCGGCGAAAAAATTAAAGTAGAACAGATTGCTGCGGATGTAGGCCAGGAAATCGTGATCGATCAGGTTCTCGCAGTCGGCAACGGCAGCGAAATCAAGGTCGGTACGCCCCTGGTGTCCGGCGCAACGGTGACAGTCACGGTACTGTCGCACGGCAAGCACGACAAGGTTCGCATCTTCAAGATGCGCCGTCGTAAGCACTATCAGAAACGTCAAGGCCATCGCCAGCAGTTCACCGAACTGCAAATCGGCGCGATCGCCGCTTAACCCGGCATAGGAGCAGATTCCATGGCACAGAAAAAAGGCGGCGGCTCAACGCGAAACGGGCGCGATTCCAAGCCCAAGATGCTCGGTGTGAAGGCCTTCGGCGGCGAACTGATCAGCGCAGGCTCGATCATCGTGCGCCAGCGCGGCACCCAGTTCCACCCCGGCGTGAACGTCGGCGTGGGCAAGGACCACACGCTGTTCGCACTGGTCGACGGCCACGTGTCGTTCGGCGTCAAGGGCGCACTGAACAAGCACATGGTCAACGTGACCCCCGCGGCATAAGCCCAGGTCACTTCGATCAGCTCGAAGCCCCGCTTTGCCGGGGCTTCTTCATTTGTACACTGGATACCCCATGAAGTTCGTCGACGAAGCCTTCATCGACATCGCCGCAGGCGATGGCGGCAACGGCTGCGTGTCGTTCCGTCATGAAAAATACAAGGAATTCGGCGGCCCCAACGGCGGCGACGGTGGTCGCGGCGGCCACGTCTACGCGGTGGCCGATTCCAACCTCAACACCCTGGTCGACTTCCGCTACTCGCGCCGCCACGAGGCCAAGCGCGGCGAGCACGGCATGGGCTCCGACATGTTCGGCGCGGCCGGCGACGACATCGTCCTGAAGATGCCCGTCGGCACCATCATCAGCGATGCCGAAACCGGCGAAGTGCTGTATGAGCTGCTGAAAGAAGGCGAAGTCATCACCATTGCCAAGGGTGGCGACGGCGGCTTCGGGAACATGCGCTTCAAGAGCGCCATCAACCGCGCTCCCCGCCAGAAAACGCCTGGCTGGCCCGGCGAAAAGAAAAGCCTCAAGCTCGAACTCAAGGTGCTCGCCGACGTCGGCCTGCTCGGCATGCCCAATGCGGGCAAGTCGACGCTGATCAGCGCCATCTCGAACGCGCGACCGCGCATTGCGGACTATCCCTTCACCACGCTGCATCCGAATCTCGGCGTGGTTCGCGTGGGCCCGGAGCAGAGTTTCGTGGTGGCGGACCTTCCCGGCCTGATCGAAGGCGCTTCGGAAGGGGCCGGCCTGGGCCACCTGTTCCTGCGCCACCTCCAGCGCACCCGATTGCTGCTGCACGTCATCGATCTCGCGCCGTTCGACGAGTCCGTCGACCCCGTGGCGCAGGCCAAGGCCATCGTCGGCGAGCTGAAGAAGTACGACACCGCGCTCTACGAGAAGCCGCGCTGGCTCGTGCTCAACAAGCTCGACATGGTGCCCGGCGACGAGCGCGCCGCGCGCATCAAGGACTTCGTGAAGCGCATGCGCTTCAAGGGGCCCGTGTTCGAAATCTCCGCGCTCACGCGCGAGGGCTGCGAGCATCTGGTGCAGGCGGTGTATCAGCACATCAAGGCGCAGCAGGTGGCTGAACAGGTTCCGGCCGAGGTCGATCCGCGCTTCACCGAATTGCCGCCCGATCCAAACTGAGAGCCGCGCGGCCTCGTCGGGCATCCGATGCCCGCTTCGGGGCCGATGCAACAAGCTTTCCACACATAGCAGAACAAGCAGCTTTCAAGACCGACCGCCACAGCCTCAAATGACCTCGAATTCCGGATCCACTGCATTGCGGGACGCCCGCCGAATCGTCGTCAAGGTGGGCTCGAGCCTCGTCACCAACGAAGGACGGGGTCTGGACGAGGGCGCCATCGGCGAATGGTGCCGCCAGCTTGCGGCGCTGGTGCGCGATGGGCGGGAGGTCGTGATGGTGTCGAGCGGCGCCATTGCCGAAGGCATGAAGCGTCTTGGCTGGCGCACCCGGCCGCACGAGGTGCACGAGCTCCAGGCGGCTGCGGCCGTCGGGCAGATGGGCCTGGCCCAGATGTACGAGACCAAGCTGCGCGAGAACGAAATGGGCAGCGCGCAGGTGCTGCTGACCCATGCCGACCTCGCCGACCGCGAGCGCTATCTCAATGCACGCTCCACGCTCGTCACGCTGCTGAGGCTCGGCGTGGTGCCGGTCATCAACGAGAACGACACCGTCGTCAACGACGAGATCAAGTTCGGCGACAACGACACGCTCGGCGCACTCGTCGCCAACCTGGTCGAGGCAGATGCGTTGGTCATCCTCACCGACCAGAAGGGCCTCTTTACCGCCGATCCGCGCAAGGACCCGGACGCCAAGTTCGTGCACGAGGCGGCGGCGGGCGATCCCGCGCTCGAAGCCATGGCGGGCGGAGCGGGCTCCAGCCTCGGCCGCGGCGGCATGATCACGAAGATCCTGGCGGCCAAGCGCGCCGCCGGCTCCGGCGCTTCCACCGTGATTGCCTGGGGCCGGGAGCCCGACGCCCTGCTGCGCCTGGCACGCGGTGAGCCGATTGGCACGCTCCTGGTTGCCCAGACGGCCAAGCACCAGGCGCGCAAGCGCTGGATGGCCGACCACCTGCAGCTGCGCGGCTCCGTGACCGTCGATGCCGGCGCCGCGGCCAAGGTGCGCGCAGAAGGCAAGAGCCTGCTGCCCATCGGCATGACGAGCGTCTCGGGTGAGTTTTCGCGCGGCGATGTGATTGCCGTGCGCGACACCGACGGCGTCGAGCTGGCCCGCGGCCTTGCCAACTACTCGAGCGTCGAAGCCCGCCTGCTGTGCCGCAAGCCCTCATCGGAGTTCGAACGCTTGCTGGGCTATGTTGCGGAGCCAGAGATGGTGCACCGCGACAACATGGTGTTGATGCCGAGCTGATGAAAAAAACGGGGCCCAAGGCCCCGTTACTGTTTCACTGAACTTCGCGAACCGGATTGCGCAGGTTTCGCACCATGTCCCCGACCGAATTGCGCGGCGCATTGCCGCGGCACAGCGCCTGGGTCGACAGTGCCTTCGCGTAGCGCGAGTTCAGGTCGTCGATGCGCTTCCATTCGGGCGTCTTGGTTTCCTGCCAGGTCCCGTTGTTGTAGCGGGCATAGCTCTTCATCTCCGCGGTCGAGCAGCGCACGCCTTCGTAGAACGCGTTGGCGCCCCCGCCGTTGCGGTTCTGCGCCACCACCACGTAGCGCACGATGCCGTCCGGCGTGATGGCGATGGTGTTCGGATCGACGCCGAACTTCAGCGTCATGTAGGGAGGCATCTCGATCGGTAGCAGACGGCTCTCGCTGAATGCGGGCGGCGGTGGCGCCGTGGTTTCCGCCCACTCGGTGTCCGCCTCGGTCCGCTTGGGCGGCGGCGGCATGCCGGACTGCGCCCAGTCGGGGTTGTCGGTGTCGTGCTTGCCCGATGCGCATCCGGCAAGCACGGCCACGCACAGGAGAAGCAGGGCGCGTTCAGCGTTGCGACGGAAGGAAAGGCGCTTTGTTGTCGGGAGAAGAAGGTTCATCGCTCACTGAAGGAATGTCGGGATGCGGATCGAAACTGCCGCCGGGCGGCAGGTCCAGGCCCGCGGGCGCGCCGCCGTCTGGCGTGTGGCGCTCGAACTCTCGGGCGCGAACATTGCTGCGCAGAAAACGGTTGCGGAAATCCTGCCGCGGCAGGTAGCGAGCGAGCTCGGTCAGTGCCATCTCGTAGACGCCGCGTTTGAATTCGACGACCACATCGAGCGGCACCCAGTAATCGTGCCATCGCCAGGCGTCGAACTCGGGGTGGTCGGTCGCACGCAGGTTCAAGTCCCAGTCGTGACCGATCAATTGCAGCAAATACCAGATTTGCTTCTGGCCCTTGTAGTGGCCCCGTGCGTCACGGCGAATGAACCGATCCGGCACCTCGTAGCGCAACCAGTCACGGGTACGGGCCACGATGCGCACGTGCTCCGGATGGAGCCCGACTTCCTCGTGCAGTTCCCGGAACATGGCTTGTTCGGGACTTTCCCCGCGGTCTATGCCGCCTTGCGGAAACTGCCAGGAATGCGTGCGTATGCGTTTGCCCCAGAAAACCTGGTTTCTCTGGTTGAGCAGGATGATGCCGACGTTGGGCCTGAAGCCGTCCCGGTCGAGCATAATCAAACCCCAATTTTTGAACTGAGTCGATTATGCATGCCGGGTTGCGCTCGGCAAGCGGCCAGTTCGAGGCTCACGGGTTCCCGGAGGTCTCTCCCGGCGCCTGTTTTCCCTACGACTTTGAATCCACCAGCGCGATCCCGATGAAAGCTTCCCGATTTTTTGTCTCCACCCTCAAGGAAGCGCCGGCCGACGCCGAAGTCGCGAGCCATCGGCTCATGATGCGCGCCGGCATGATCAAGAAGCTCGGCACCGGCATCTATACGTACATGCCCATAGGCCTGCGTGTGATCCGCAAGGTCGAGGCCATCGTGCGCGAGGAAATGAACCGCGCCGGCGCCGTCGAGCTCACGATGCCCGTGGTGCAGCCGGCCGAGTTCTGGCAGGAGACCGGCCGCTTCGACAAGATGGGCCCCGAGCTGCTGCGCATCAAGGACCGGCATGACCGCGACTTCGTGATTCAGCCGACCAGCGAAGAAGTGGTGACCGACATCGCGCGCCAGGAAATCCGCAGCTACAAGCAGCTGCCGAAGAATTTCTATCAGATCCAGACCAAGTTCCGTGATGAGCGCCGTCCGCGCTTCGGCCTCATGCGTGGCCGCGAGTTCATCATGAAGGACGCCTACAGCTTCGACCGCGACCTGGACGCCGCCAAGGCTAGCTACCAGGTCATGGCCGATGCGTACCGCCGCATCTTCGACCGCTTCGGCCTGCGCTACCGTGCCGTGGCGGCCGACAGCGGCGCCATTGGCGGCGACCTGAGCGAAGAGTTCCAGGTGATTGCCGCCACCGGCGAAGACGCCATCGTCTATTGCCCCGAGAGCAATTACGCCGCCAACATGGAAAAGGCCGAGGCGCTGCCCCCGGCCGGCCCGCGCCCGGCCGCGGCCAAGGCGCTCGAGAAAACGTCCACCCCCGGCAAGAGCACCTGCGCCGATGTGGCCGAGCTGCTCGGCGTGCCGCTCTCGACCACGGTCAAGTCGCTGGTGCTGGCAACCGACATCGTCGATGAGACCGGCAACCTGAAGGGCTCGCAGGTGTGGCTGCTGCTCTTGCGCGGCGACCACGACATGAACGAGATCAAGGTCAGCAAGGTGCCGGGCCTGGACAAGGGCTTCCGCTTCGCGACCCTGGCCGAGATCGAAGACCACTTCGGCTGCAAGCCCGGCTACCTGGGCCCGCTGAACCTCAAAAAGGCCGTCAAGCTCGTGGCAGACCGCGAAGTTGCCGTCATGGCCGACTGGATCACCGGCGCCAATGAGATCGACTTTCACATGACCGGCGTCAACTGGGGCCGCGACCTGCCCGAGCCCGAGCTCGTGGCCGACCTGCGCAACGTGGTGGCGGGCGACGCTTCACCCGACGGCAAGGGCGTGCTCGCCATCGAGCGCGGCATCGAGGTCGGCCACGTGTTCGTGCTCGGCACCAAGTACAGCAAGGACATGAGCGCCACCTATCTTGACGAAGCCGGCAAGCCGCAGTTTCTCGAGATGGGCTGCTACGGCATCGGCATCACGCGCCTGCCCGCCGCCGCCATCGAACAGAACCACGACGAGCGCGGCATCATCTGGCCCGACGCGCTGGCGCCGTTCACCGTGGTGGTCTGCCCCATCGGCATGGACCGCAGCCCCGAGGTCAAGGTGGCCGCCGAGGCGCTCTACGAGCAACTGCTCGCAGCCGGTGTCGACGTGCTGCTTGACGACCGGGGCGAACGCCCGGGCGCGATGTTCGCCGACTGGGAGCTGATCGGCGTGCCGCACCGCGTGGTCATTTCCGACCGCGGCCTCAAGGAAGGCCAGCTGGAATACCAGCATCGACGCGACACCGCGGCCACCAAGGTGCCGGCCGCCGGCATCGCCGAGTTCATCACCGGCAAGCTCGCGAAATGAGCGTGGAGGGCGGACTCTCGCGACGCCAGTGCCTGGGCGCCGCCGCGGCGGCGGGCGCCCTGGCGGCGCTGTCGCTGCCGCAAGCCGCCCATGCCGGCGCGCAGATCGAAGAGCCGCTGATCGACTCGGTACGCACCGCGCTGAGTTCGGCCATTCACAACAAGGCGCCGCCGGTTCCCGAGTTTTCGAGCACCGAAGCCCGCTTGAACTATCTGCGCTGGCTCGGCGAAATGAGCGAGCGCCTCAAGAAGAAGATTGCCGACTGGCCCACGCGCAAGGAGTTCCTGCAGACCGTCTGGTATGAAGCCAAGCGCTCCGGCCTCGACGTGAGCCTGGTGCTGGGGCTCATCCAGGTCGAGAGCAACTTCCGCAAGTTCGCGGTGTCCAGCGCCGGTGCGCGGGGCTACATGCAGGTCATGCCGTTCTGGACCCGCGTGATTGGCGACAGCGACCCCGCCAAGCTGTTCCACATGCAGACCAACCTGCGCTTCGGCTGCGTCATCCTGCGCCACTACCTCGATCGCGAGAAGGGCGACCTGTACATGACTCTCGGCCGCTACAACGGCAGTCGCGGCAAGTCGCCGTACCCCAACGCCGTGTTTGCCAACCAGCGCCTCTGGACCTTCGTGGAGAGAGACCGCGCGGCCGCCTGATCCTGCGCGCAGACTGGGGGCGAGCTAAGTCTTTGTGACCATCACCTGGTCAATGCGGTAGCTGTCGACGTCCATCACCTCGAAGGTGTAGCCGCCCCAGCTCACGCTGTCGGTGCGCTTGGGCACGCGGCGCAGCATCACCATCAGGAAGCCCGCCAGGGTTTCGTATTCGTCCGAATGCGGCAGCTCGTCGATGTGCAAGGCACGCTGCACGTCCTGGATCGGCGTCACGCCGTCGATCAGCCACGAATTCTCGTCGCGCTTCACGATCTGCTCTTCGTCCGGCAGCGACACCAGGTCGCCCATCACCGTGCTCATCACGTCGTTGAGCGTGATCACGCCCACCACCAGGCTGTATTCATTGACGATGATCGCGAAGTCTTCATGCGCCTGCTGGAACTGCTCGAGCACTTCGGTGAGTGACAGCCGGTCGGGGATGACCAGCGCCTTGTGCAGCGGCAGCCCCTTGTCGAAGGCCAGCGGCTGCCCGCTCAGCACGCGCTGGAACATGTCCTTCGCATCGACATACCCGAGCACGTGGTCGATGTCGCCGTCGCATACCGGGTAGGCCGAGAAAGGCTCGGCCACGATGCGCGCGCGCAGCACCGACTCCGGGTCGTCGTGCAGAAACCAGGCGATGTTGTCGCGCACCGTCATCACGCTGCTCACCAGGCGCGTGTCCAGTTCGAACACATTGGCGATCACCTGTTGCTCGCGCACCGCGAGCACGCCCGCGCGCGCGCCGGCCTCGGTCATGGCCAGGATGTCGGCCGAGGTGATCTTGTCGTCGCGCACGAGCGGCATGCCCAGCACCTTGAAGAGCATGTCGGTCGAACGGGTGAACAGCCACACCAGCGGCTTGAACGCCGTGATCAGCAGCAGCATCGGCCCAACCATGCGCACGGCGATGTGCTCCGGGTTGCTCATGCCGAGCCGCTTGGGAAACAGGTCGGCGAAAACCAGGAACACCGCGATGACGATCACGAACGAGCACAGGAAAGCCACGTTCGCCGAGGCTTCCACACTCATCCAGTTCTCGAAGAAGCGCGCGAAGTACGGACTGAGCGAGCCCTCACCCACCACGCCGCCGAGAATGGCCACCGCGTTGAGGCCGATCTGCACCACCGTGAAGTAGTGGCCCGGTTGCTCCTGCACGCGCAGCACGCGCTCGGCCCGCGGGTCGCCGTCGTCGGCCATCTGGCGCAGGCGCAGGCGCCGCGAGGCGGCAAGAGTGATCTCGGCAAGTGAGAAGAATGCGCTCATCGCGATCAGAAAGACGATGATGAGCAGGCTTTGGGTCAGGGTCATGGTGGCACTTCGAAGAGTGCCATGGTGCCATGGCCCGGGCACGTTCCAGCGAACACCGCGGAACCGGCTTTGCCGGGCCGCCGGTGTTGCCCCCGGAAAGGGGAAGGGAGAAGCGACACGCAGTGCGCGCAGCCGGGGGAGAGCCTACATCCCGCCGTGCGGGTGCGTCGGATCGACCCAGAGCACCGATTCCGGTTTTTCCACCGGCTCGATGTCGAGGTTGACGGCCACGGCCTCGCCGTCGCTGCGGCAAAGCACGCACTCGAGCGGCTCGGTCGCGCTGGCGTTGATTTCCTGGTGCGGCACGTAGGGCGGCACGTAGATGAAGTCGCCCGGTCCGGCTTCGGCCGTGAACTCGAGCTTTTCGCCCCAGCGCATGCGCGCGCGGCCGCGCACGACATAGATCACCGATTCGAGAGGCCCGTGGTGATGCGCGCCGGTCTTGGCGTCGGCATGGATGGTGACGGTGCCGGCCCACAGCTTCTGCGCACCGACGCGGGCAAAGTTGATGGCTGCCGCCCGGTTCATGCCGGGCGTCTGGGCCGTGTTGACGTCGAGCTGGTTGGCCGCGACCACGCGCACGCCGTCGTGCTTCCACGCCGGCGCCGGAGCGCCATCGTGCGAGTGGCCGTCGTGGTCGTGGCTCATGGCGGGCCTGAAAAGAATCAGGCGGGGTTGCTGCCGCCCAGCACTTGCTGCAGCTCGCCCGATTCGTACATCTCCATCATGATGTCCGAGCCGCCCACGAATTCGCCCTTCACGTAGAGCTGGGGAATCGTCGGCCAGTTGCTGTATTCCTTGATGCCCTGGCGGATGCCGTCGTCTTCGAGCACGTTGACCGTCTTGAGCGTCTTGGTGTCGACGCCGACCGCCTTGAGGATCTGGATTGCACGGCCCGAAAAGCCGCACATCGGAAAGCTCGCGTTGCCCTTCATGAAGAGCACGAGGTCGTTGGTCTTGACGAGGTCGTCGATGCGTTGTTGAGCGTCGGACATGGGGACTCCTGAAAAAGTGGGCTTAAGGGGATTATTTCACCGGGCGCCAGATTCCGCCGGAACAGCGCGCGATGCCGGCAAGGTCATCGCGGCTTTGGACTTCCGCGAAACCGCGTGTTTCCAGCAACTGGCGCACGGCCGCGGCCTGGTCATGGCCGTGTTCCAGCAGCAGCCAGCCGCCTTCTGCGAGGTGTGAGGGCGCGTTCTGCACGATCTGGCGGATATCGTCGAGCCCGTCGGCCCCTGCCACCAGCGCGGCCGGGGGCTCGTGCCGCAGCGCGGGCAGATGCGGATCGTCAATGGCGATGTAAGGCGGATTGCTGGCGATGACCGCGTAGCCGTGAGCCGCGCCCTCCAGCCAGTTCGCCTGGCTGAACCGCACCGGAAGGCCGAGGCGCTCGGCATTGGCCTGGGCGACGGCCAGTGCGTCGGCGCTGGCATCGACCGCATCGACCTGCGCGTCCGGCCGCGCATGCTGCAGCGCCAGCGCGACGGCCCCGCTGCCGGTGCCCAGGTCGAGCACGCGCGGCGCATCACGGCCTTCGAGGCATTCCAGGGCCCACTCGACCAGCGTTTCGGTGTCGGGGCGCGGCACCAGCACCCGCGCGTCCACTTGCAGTGAAAGGCCGTGAAATTCCTTTTCGCCGAGCAGGTAGGCCACCGGCTCGCCCTTCCGCCGGCGCGACAGCCGTTCCGAGAGCATGGACCACGCCGCATCGGACATCGCATCGGTGTCGTGCGCCAGCAGCCACGCGCGGTCGTGCGGCGCGCGGCCCAGCGCATGCAGCAGCAGCAACTGGGCATCGAGCCTGTCGATGCCAAGCGCCACCGCCGCAGCCAGCGCCTGCGCCACGGTGGACGGCGTGGTGGCAGTCGTCATCGTCACGCCGGCAGGCTCGATTCGAGCTCGGCCAGCTGCTCGGCCTCGCGCGCGGCGCGCAGGGCGTCCAGCACGTCGCCGAGGTCGCCCTCCATGATCGCCAGCAGCTTGTAGAGCGTGAGATTGATGCGGTGGTCGGTGAGCCGGCCTTGCGGAAAGTTGTAGGTGCGAATGCGGTCCGAGCGGTCGCCGCTGCCGATCAGGCCCTTGCGCATGGCCGCATCCTTGGCGGCGCGCTCGCTGCGCTCCTTCTCCTGGATGCGCGCGGAGAGCACCTGCAGCGCCTTGGCCTTGTTGCGGTGCTGGCTGCGGTCGTCCTGGCACTCGGCCACGATGCCGGTCGGAATGTGCGTGATGCGCACCGCCGAATCGGTCTTGTTGATGTGCTGGCCGCCGGCGCCGCTCGCGCGGTAGGTATCGATGCGCAGGTCGGCCGGGTTGATCTGCACCGCCACCGTTTCGTCGGGCTCGGCGAGCACGGCCACCGTGCAGGCGCTGGTGTGGATGCGCCCCTGGGTTTCGGTGGCCGGCACGCGCTGCACGCGGTGGCCGCCCGACTCGAAGCGCAGGTGCCCGAACACGTCGTCGCCGACGATGCGGATCACCACTTCCTTGTAGCCGCCGAGCTCGCTTTCGCTCTCGCTCACCACCTCGCAGCGCCAGCCGGCGCGCTCGCAATAGCGCGTGTACATGCGCAGCAGGTCGCCAGCGAACAGCGCCGATTCGTCACCGCCCGTGCCGGCACGGATTTCGAGGAATGCGTTGCGCGCATCGTCCGGGTCCTTGGGCAGCAGCAGGCGCTGCAGTTCTTCCTCGAGTTGGGTCAGCTCGGCCTCGGCACCCGCAATTTCTTCCCGTGCCATCTCGGCCATGTCGGGGTCGTCGAGCATTTCGCGCGCTCCGGCAATGTCGGCTTCGCGCTGCTTGTAGCGTTCGAAGCGGCCCGCGATCTGCGTGATTTCGGCATGCTCGCGCGAGATGGTGCGGTACTGCGCCATGTCGCTCATGATGTCTTCGCGCGACAGCAGAAAGTCGAGTTCGCCGAGGCGCTGCGCGTAGCGCTCGAGTTGGTAGCGCAGAAAAGGTTTCACGTCGAAAGAGGGACCGAAAAAGAAGGAGGGAGCGCGGCTCGCGGCGGCAAGGCGCGGGATGGCCGCGGCAACCAGGCCGGGCCGGCGGCGGCAAGCGTCGCTAACGCTCTTTGCGCAGGAAGAGCCGCGAAATCGTCTGGGCCGTCTGCTCGCGCGAAGCCGCGTCGCCCGCATGCAGTTCGGCCAGCGCGCCGTGCAGCATCTTCTGCGTGAGACCGCGCGACATGGCCTCGAGCACCGCATCGACCGATTCGCCCTTGGCCAGCAGCTTGCGCGCGCGGGCCATCTCGGCGGCGCGCCACTCGTCGGTCTGGGCGTTGAGCTGCTGAATGAGCGGCACCGTGCCGCGCTGGCGCAGCCAGTGCATGAAGCTTTGCACGCCGGCGTCGATGATGACCTCGGCCTGCGCCACCGCCGCCTGCCGGTTGGCCTGGCCCTGCTGCACCACCTGGGCGAGATCGTCCACGGTGTAGAGATAGATGTCCTCGAGCGCCTTCACCTCGGGCTCGATGTCGCGCGGCACCGCCAGGTCGACCATGAACATCGGGCGGTGCTTGCGGGCCTTGAGCGCGCGCTCCACGGCGCCCAGGCCGATGATGGGCAGCGTGCTCGCGGTGCAGCTCACCACGATGTCGAATTCCGCAAGCCGGCTCGGCAGGTCGGCCAGCCGCATCGCCTCGCCGCCGAAGCGCGAAGCCAGCTTTTCGCCGCGTTCGAGCGTGCGGTTGGCAATGGCAATGGACTTCGGGTCCTTGGCCGCGAAGTGCGTCGCGGCCAGGTCGATCATTTCGCCCGCGCCCACGAACAGCACGCGCGTCTGGTGCAGGTCTTCGAAGAGCTGCCCGGCCAGCCGGACCGCGGCAGCCGCCATGCTGATGGAATGCGCGCCGATCTCGGTGGCGGTACGCACTTCTTTCGCGACCGCGAAAGACCGCTGGAACAGCTGGTTGAGCGTGCTGCCGAGTGCACCGGCGGTTTCTGCCGCGCGCACGGCGTCTTTCATCTGCCCGAGGATCTGGGCTTCGCCAAGCACCATGGAGTCGAGCCCGCTGGCCACCCGGAAGGCATGGCGCGCAGCCTCGTCGTCATGCAGCGTGTAGGAGTGCGAGCGCAGCAGCGCCGGTGCCACGCCGCCGTTTTCCGCCAGCCAGCCAACCGTGTGGTCGAGCGCGGCGTGCTCGGCGGCGCAATAGATCTCGGTGCGGTTGCAGGTAGAGATGATCGCGGCCTCGACCTGCGGATGGCGGCCGGAGGCGAACGAACTGCGCAAACTCTGCAGCGTGGGGGCCAGCTGATCGAGCGCGAACGCAAAACGACCGCGCAGATCGAGCGGCGCGGTCGTGTGGTTCAACCCGAGGGTCCAGACTGACATATCTCCTGATTATAAAATCAGCAGGAGCTGCGCGGCTGCCGAGGGGTTTGCCGCATAACCAGCAACACGAAAGGGCGCCGCGGGCGCCCTTGGCTTTATCTGGCGGTCCTCGCCTCGACTCCTCCCTTTACTTTCCCCCTCCATGTCCCTCCTGGATCTACTCAACCACCTGCTCAACTTCGTGGCGCCTGCCCTGGCCGTCGGGTTCATGTGCGCGCTGGCGGGCCCGGTTTTCGGCCGCCGGGCGGCAGGTGCGCCATCCTGGTGGGTCCAGGGGGCAATCAACTTCGGCGTGGGGGTGCTGGCGCTTGTGGGCGGGCTGGTCTTTTCTGGTCGCGATGGCGCGATGCTCACCTACGCAGTGCTTGTCGCGGCCTGCGCTACAAGTCAGTGGACGGTCTCGAAAAGTTGGCGGAAATAGGTCAGTAGGGAAACAATTGTTACGCCTTGCGTGTCAAGATGTTACTTAGGTTAATATATTAATTGGAGTGGTAATTTTTCACACTTGAGAACGATTTTGGGCAAACTGCCTTGAGCATGCATTGGCAAGACGGCCCACGGACGGTATAGATGTATTTGCATCCTCTTATTGCCAGCGTTCCCCAGGAAGAACGGGCAGCGTTTGTCCAGCGCATCGAACTTCGTTCCTACCGCCGAAACGAGGTCGTGCTGGGTGCGGATGACTGGACCGACCGTGTGTACTGCGTTGCCACCGGCCTGCTGCGGGTGGTGGTGCAAGGCAGCGAAGACAGCGGCGATGTCACCACCGACTTCATCCGCCAGGACGATCTCTTCCTGAATGCCGCGCCCATCGAGGAGCGCTACCAGCCCGGCGCCATGCTGATTGCGGCATTGCCCACCTCTCTCTACCTTGTGCCCACGCTGGAGCTGCGCGCCCTGTGCGAGCGGCACCCTGCCGTGACCATGGGGCTGCTCGAAGTGGTGATGAAGCGCACCACGGTGCTGCGCAGGCAGATCCGGCAGATTTCCTCGGCCTCGTCCGAGCGGCTCATCAGCCGCATCCTGCATGAGCTCACGGTGCTGGCCCCCGGCACCGGCGGCGGCTACGACAAGCGCATCACCCAGTCGGTCATCGCTTCTTATTCAGGGCTTTCCAGGATGCAGGTCAACAAGACCATGCGGGACCTGGAACGCCGCGGCCTGGTCAGGCGCGACGAGCACGGGGTCTACGTTCCGCCGCACTTCGCGTCGTCGGACTTCCAGGAGCTTGCGCCCGGCGAGGCGAGCCCCCCGAGCCCGCCCGCGAACCCGCCCGGCGAGGTGGGCCCATCGTTCTTTTCGGAATTGTTCGAGGCGCCCAAGTCGGGCAAACCCCGCAAGGGCTGAGGCCGCTCGAGGCGGCCGCTCCCTGGTGTTCCCTGGCTAGCCGACCGCCAGCCGGGTTCCCGTGCCGCTTGCGGATTTGCGGATGCCGTCCGGCCCATAGAAAGGCTGGGCGCTGGCCTGCAGGTAGTGCAGCGCGTTCTGCGTGAAATCCAGCTGGCTGTACACCATCGAACCGTTGCGGCGGTTGTCCGCCCTGGCTTGCTCCGCAAGCTCGACCAGTGCCGTCCACGCGGCGAGCGACGCTTCGCCGTCGGCGGCCGCGGCCGCATCGGCGCCCGTGCGGCCGGGTTCGAATCCGCGCGCCACTTGGGCCGACTCCCGGGCCTGGTCGAGTGCCGCGATGCGGTCGAGCAGGCCTGTCTTGCGTTCGGTCAGCTGGGGCAGCTCCGCGAAGCGGCCGTTCTTCATGGCGTCCGCTTCCTGGTCGAGCAGGGCCAGGAATTCCTCCACGCAGGACTTCTCCGCCAGCAGGTGAACCAGCATGGTGCTCACAGCTTTCCGTTTTCGTGCAGCAGTTCGCGCACGCTGCTCAGCAGGCCGCGGGCGATCCGCTCGGGATGAATTTCATAGCGCCCGGCCCGGATGTCCTCGCGGATGGCCGCCACGCGCGCAGCGTCGAAGTCGGCGTTGGGCGCGTCGGGCAGCGAATGCACCTGGCCCGACGAGAGCTGCACCACGTCCTTGCCGCCCTGGACGGCCTCGGTGCCGCTGGCTGGCGATGACGATGCGCCCTTGCTGGTTCGGGTGAGCAGGGTGGCCGAAGGGGCGGATGGATCGATTTTCAAGATGGTTCCTCAAAGGGCTGCCTTGTGTATCGGCAGGTCGGGCCAAAACTTTAGGGCTTGGCGCATTGCGCGGTGAATTCGGCTACTGCGCCAGCCGGATCTGGCCTTCCTCGTCGGCCACGCCGCTGACCAGGCGGCCGTCCAGGGTCTTGGCCCGCACTGTGGAGCCCGCCCCGGCGCTGGTCATCGCCCGGGCTTCGGTACTGACACTGTAGCCCGGTCCCTCGGCAACCACCTTCACCGTCTGGCCCTGCTGGATCACGGCCACGCCGCGCACCAGTTCGCGCCGCAGCGGCGCCCCCGATGCAATGCGGTTGGCCGCCACCACGCCTTCGAGCTCCGCGGCGTCCGTGACGACGGAGCGGGGCAGGGCGGTGAGATCGCCGTTGCGCGCGGCAAAGTCGCCCGCGCCCAGGGCCTTTCCGGTTTCGATGTTCCGCAGCGCGACGAAGTAGCGCCCTTCGACCGCGACGTGGGCCAGCACGAAGCGGGTCCATGGCTTCTGGTCCGAATGGCAACGCAGGCCGACCGACACGCGGCCCCAGGCCGCGGCGCCGCGAGGCAGAAAAGCCTCGAGCGCATCGCAGGGCGGCAGCGGGCCGGAGCCGGGCGCCTCCACGCGGATGCCGACCTTGCCCGGCAACCCGGCGGTCTGCGCCTGCAGCAACTTGTCCACGGCGGCGCGCGCGTCGCCTTCAAGTGGCGCCGCGGCAACGGATGTGGCCGCCGCGAATCCTGCCGCCAAGGCTGGCAGCACGATCTTCAGGAGGCGCTTGTGGGAGTGGGGTTTTTCCATCATGGGTGCCTGGCAATTCTAGGAAGACGCACCCGATCCGAAGATTCGAAGTGCACCCCAAATGCCCCTTTGTTCGGCCCATTGCGAAAGCAGTGCATGCATAGACTCGCTTTCCATCAGTCGCCATGCCCGCCAGGGACGCGATGCCACAAATGATGGAAACACATGATCGACAAGCTGGACGCGGCACTGCGCTTCAACCGCGAAGCACTCAATCTTCGGACACAGCGCCAGGAAGTGCTGGCCGCCAACATCGCACACGCGGACACGCCCAACTACAAGGCGCGTGACTTCGACTTCGCCAGCCGCCTCACGCAGGCGGTAGAGCAGGGGCGCGGAGGGCAGTCGGTGCAAATGGCCGCTACCTCGTCGCGCCACATCCAGGGCCAGGCCTCCTCGATGCCCGACCGCGACCTGCTGTATCGCGTGCCGAGCCAGCCCAGCATCGACGGCAACACCGTCGAGATGGATGCCGAGCGCATCAACTTCGCCGACAACGCGCTGCGCTACGAGGCCAACCTCACGGTGGTCAGCGCCAAGATCAAGTCGCTGCTCGCCGCGGCGCAATAAGCACAGGAGAGCTACGCATGCCGCATCCCAGCGCATCCATGAACATCTTCAGCGTGGCGGGCTCCGCCATGTCCGCGCAGTCGCAGCGCATGAACGTGACCGCGAGCAACCTCGCCAACGCCGAAAGCGTGGCCGGTCCCGACGGCAAGCCCTACCGCGCCAAGCAGGTCGTGTTCGAAGTGGCCGCCTCCGGGCAGCAGGACATCGGCGGCGTCAAGGTCGCGCGCGTCGTTGAAGACGCCTCGCCGCTGAAGATGGTCTTCGACCCGAAGAACCCGCATGCGAACCCCGAAGGCTACGTGTCGATGCCCAACGTCAACGTGGTCGAGGAGATGACCAACATGATCTCCGCCTCGCGCAACTACCAGGCCAACGTCGAGGTGCTGAACACCGCCAAGACCCTCATGGTCAAGACGCTGAGCATCGGTCAGTAACCCCCGTACACCCACACAACAAGCCATGGCCATTTCCGACACTTCCTCCATCTCCGGGCTCAACGCAGCCACCGCCGCATCCAGCGCGGGCAATACCTCCGAGGTGGACAGCGAACAGCGCTTCCTGAAGCTGCTGGTGACGCAGCTCAACAACCAGGACCCGCTCAACCCGATGGAGAACGCGGAGCTCACCTCCCAGCTCGCGCAGATGAGCACCGTGAGCGGCATCGAGCGGCTCAACACGGCGCTGAACGGCCTGGTCAATCAGACCGGTGCCAACCAGGTTCTGCAGGCGGCGTCTCTCATCGGGTACAACGTGCTGTCGCCCGGCAACACCATCGGCACCACCGAACCGAAAGCCGGCGAAGAGCCGGCAGCCGTGCCCTTTGCGGTGCAGCTGCCTGGCACGGCCGGCGAGGTCGAAGTGAAGATCGTCAATGCCGCCGGCCACACGGTGCGAACCATGTCGCTCGGCTCGATGACCGAAGGCGTCAACGCCGTGAGCTGGGACGGCAAGGCCGACGACGGCACCGTGGCAGCGCCCAGTTCGTACACCTTCACGGTTTCGGCCAGCAACAACGGCACCGACGTGAAAGCCACCTCGCTGGTCTTCTCGCAGGTGGCGGCAGTCAAGCAAGGCGCCGACGGCATCACCCTCGAGCTGATGTCGGGCAACAGCATCGGCCTGGCCGATGTGCGCATGTTCCTCTGAGTACCTCCCGCATGTGTTTTTCATTGGCAGCGGCCTTGGCGCCGCGAGCCACTTCCATTTTTTCCTCGCACTGAAACAAGGATTCGATCATGGGCTTTTCCCAAGGTATCAGCGGCTTGTCCGCAGCCGCCGCCAACCTGGACGTCATCGGCAACAACATCGCCAACTCCAACACCGTCGGCTTCAAGTCGGGCGCGGCAACGTTCCAGGACGTGTATGCGGGCTCGCGCGTCGGTCTCGGCGTTGCGGTGTCGGGCATCGTGCAGAACTTCACCCAGGGCTCGGTGCAAACCAGCAGCCGGCCGCTGGACATCGCCATCCTCAACGGCGACGGCTTCTTCCGGCTCAGCAGCCCGAGCGGCGAGGTGATGTATTCGCGCAATGGCCAGTTCACGCGCGACAAGGATGGCTTCATCGTCAATGCCGCCGGCCTGCGCCTCACCGGCTATGGCGTTTCCGCCACGGGCGGCCTCGACGGCGGCACGCCGGGCCCGCTGCAGGTTCAGACCACCGCCATGAACCCGAAGGCCACCACCGCCATCGAAGCCCGCTTCAACCTGGACATGCGCGGCACGGTGCCGACCAAGACGCCGTTCTCTCCCACCGATTCGGACACCTTCAACTATTCGAACGCGCTCGGACCGATCTTCGATTCGCTCGGCAGCCCGCATGAGCTCGGCGTCTTCTTCGTGAAAACCGGCGCCAATGCCTGGAACGTGTACGGCGCGGCCGACGGCGCCGCGCTCAACGGCGGCGCGCCGATCTCCACCATGACCTTCGACGGCAACGGCAACCTGCTCACGCCGGCGGGCGGCTCGATCACCCTGCCGACGATGAACTTCGGCAACGGCTCGGTGGCGCTCAATGCCACGGTGGACCTGTCGGGCACCACGCAGTTCGGCAACGCCAACGAAATCAACGCGCTCAAGCAGGACGGCTACACCTCCGGCACGCTGACCTCGTTCTCCATCAACCCCGACGGCACCATCACCGGCAAGTTCTCCAACGAACAGACCACGCTGATGGGGCAGGTCGTGCTGACCTCGTTCGCCAACCCCAACGGCCTGGAGCCGAAGGGCGAGAACGTCTGGGCCGAAACACTGGCCTCGGGCCAGCCGCTCACCGGCACGCCGGGCGCGGGCACCAAGCAGGGTTCGCTTGCTTCGGGCGCGCTCGAGGCCTCCAACGTCGACCTGACCTCCGAGCTCGTCAACCTCATCGTCGCGCAGCGCAGCTACCAGGCCAACGCGCAGACGGTGAAGACGCAGGATCAGGTCGTCCAGACGCTGATCAACATCCGCTGAGTAGCTTATGGACCGCATGCTGTATGTCGCGATGAGCGGCGCCAAGCAGGCGATGGAGCAGCAAGCCTCCGTCGCCAACAACATGGCGAACGCCTCCACGCCCGGATTCCGCGCGCAGATCAACAGCTTTCGCGCAGTGCCCGTGACCGACGGCGGCCCGGAAGCGTCGACACGCTCCTACGTGGTGGCCACCACGCCGGGTGCCGACTTCAGCCATGGTCCGCTGACCGAAACCGGCCGCGCACTCGATGTGGCGGTGCACGGCGACGGCTGGCTCGTGGTGCAGACGCCTGACGGCGGCGAGGCCTACACCCGCGTGGGCAACCTGCAGGTGAACGCAGAAGGCCAGCTGACCACCATGGGCGGGCGCGCAGTGCTCGGCGATGCCGGCGCACTCGTGGTGCCGCCCGGCTCCGCCGTATCCATTGCCGCCAACGGCCTGGTTACGGCGCGCGGCGCCGGCGATCCGGCCATCGGCATTGCCGAAGTGGGCCGGCTGAAGCTGGTCAACCCGCCTACGGTCGATCTGGTGCGCGGCGCCGACGGCCTGTTTCGCATGCGCGAGGGCCTGCCGCCCGCCGAAGCCGATGCCGCCGTCACGGTGACCACCGGTGCCGTCGAAGGCAGCAACGTCAACGGCGTCGAGGCCATGGTGGCCATGATCGCCAACGCCCGCAGCTTCGAAATGCAGATGAAGTCGATGCGCACCGCGGACGACAACGCGCAGTCGGCCAACAAGCTGCTGGCGTACGGCTGAAGCCTGCGCCCTACATAACTCCCAAGGAATTTTTCACCATGATGCGCTCGCTCTACATCGCCAAGACCGGTCTCGATGCACAACAGACCCAACTCGACGTGGTGTCGAACAACCTCGCCAACGTCGGCACCACGGGCTTCAAGCGAAGCCGTGCCGTGTTCGAGGACCTGATGTACCAGAACCTGCGCCAGGTCGGCGGCCAGACTTCGGACCAGACCCGCCTGCCTTCGGGCCTGCAGGTGGGCACCGGCGTGCATGTGGTCGCCACCGAGCGCATCCACTCGCAGGGCAACCTCACCAAGACCGACAAGCCGACGGACGTCGCCATCAACGGCGGCGGCTTCTTCCAGGTGCTGATGCCCGATGGCACCACCTCGTACACGCGCGACGGTTCCTTCCAGACCGACCGCGACGGCCAGCTGGTCACGGCCAGCGGCTTTCCGGTGCAGCCGGCCATCACGCTGCCTGCCAACGCCACCAGCCTCACGGTGGGCCGCGACGGCATCGTGTCGATCACGCAGGCCGGCTCCACCAACACGGTGCAGGTCGGCCAACTGCAGCTGGCCACGTTCCTGAACCCGGCCGGCCTGCAGAGCAAGGGCGAGAACCTCTATGCCGAAACCGACGCATCGGGCGCACCCAACCAGGTGAACCCCGGCATCGACGGCGCCGGCATCCTGAGTCAGGGCTACGTCGAGGCGTCGAACGTCAACGTGGTGGAAGAGCTCGTGAACATGATCGCCACCCAGCGCGCCTACGAGATCAACAGCAAGGCGGTCCAGACCTCGGACCAGATGCTGCAGCGCCTCGCCCAGTTATGACCCGCCTCAACCTGCGCCTGGCGCTGTCGGTTGCCGCCGTGCTGGCCTCGGGCTGCGCGCAGGTTCCGCGCGAGCCGCTGGTGCACCAGCCGATGACGGCGCGGGCGGAGAACGTGGCTTCCGCGCCGCGGCGCGCGACTGGCGCGATCTTCCAGGACGGCCCCGGCGGCAGCGCGCTGTTTGAAGACCGCAGGCCGCGCAACGTGGGCGACATCCTGACCATCGTCATCAGCGAACGGGTCAACGCCAGCAAGAACTCCGGCGCAACCGCGAGCCGCACCGGCAGCCTGGCCGCCGACTTTGCCGGCGGCATTCCCAAGCTGCTGGGTTCGCTGCTCGACGGGCAGGACGCCAAGCTGTCCGGCGGCAACAAGCTCGATGCCAAGGGCGGCGCCAACGCCAACAACACCTTCAACGGCGTGATCACGGTCACCGTGGTGGACGTGATGCGCAACGGCAACTTGCTGGTCAGCGGCGAGAAGCAGATGGGCATCAACCAGGGCACCGAATACATCCGGTTCTCGGGCGTGGTGAATCCGCGCACGGTCTCGGGCAACAACACCGTGCCGTCCACCCTGGTGGCCGACGCACGCATCGAATACACGGCCAAGGGCTACATCGACGAAGCGCAGCACATGGGTTGGATGCAGCGCATCTTCCTCAACGTGATGCCGTTCTAGCACCATGAAAAACATCTGCAATACCGTGCGCCGTATCGGCCTGCTGGCGCTGTGCGCCATGGCCCTGCATTCACCCGCCCATGCGGAGCGGCTGAAAGAACTGGCAAGCATCCAGGGCGTGCGGGACAACCCGCTGATCGGCTATGGCCTGATGGTGGGCCTGGACGGCACGGGCGACCAGACCATGCAGACGCCGTTCACCACGCAAAGCCTGAACAACATGCTGCAGCAGCTCGGCATCACGATTCCGCAGGGCGTGAACATGCAGCTGAAGAACGTGGCGGCGGTCATGGTCACGGCCACGCTGCCCTCGTTCGCACGGCCCGGGCAGAACATCGACGTGACGGTGTCGTCCATGGGCAATGCCAAGAGCCTTCGCGGCGGCACGCTGCTCATGACGCCGCTCAAGGGCGTCGACGGGCAGGTGTATGCCATTGCCCAGGGCAACATGGTGGTCGGCGGCGCCGGCGCATCGGCCAACGGCAGCAAGGCGCAGATCAACCAGCTCAGCTCGGGCCGCATTCCGGGCGGCGCGCTGGTCGAGCGCGGCGTCGAGGCACCGGTGGGCGGCGAAGGCACCTTCTCGCTCGAACTCAACCGGTCCGATTTCGGCACGGTGCAACGGGCGGTCGATGCCATCAACCGGCAGTTCGGCCCCGGCACCGCGCAGGCGCTCGATGCACGCGTGATCCATGTGCAGGCCCCCGCGCCGCAGGAGCGCGTCGGTTTTCTCGCGCAGCTCGAAAGCCTGGAAGTCACGCCCACGCAGGCCGTCGCACGCGTGGTCGTCAATGCGCGCACCGGCTCCGTGGTCATGAACCAGGCGGTTCGCGTGAACGACTGCGCGGTGGCGCACGGCAACCTCTCGGTGGTCATCAACACCGAACCGGTGGTGAGCCAGCCCAACGCATTCGCAGGCGGCCAGACCGTGGTCGGGCAAACCTCGCAGATCTCGATCAACCAAGGCGGCGGCGCATTGCAGATGGTGCGCGGCGGTGCTTCGCTGGCCGACGTGATCAAGGGCCTGAACAGCCTGGGCGCCAACCCGCAAGACCTGGTGTCCATCCTGCAGGCGATGAAAACCGCCGGCGCACTGCGCGCCGAACTCGAAATCATCTGAGCACCGGCATGGCAATCACGGAAAGCAGAAGCGGCGCGCTGGACCAGCGCCTTGCACTCGACGTACAGAGCGTCGATGCATTGCGCCACACCGTTCGCACCTCGCCTGAAGAAGGCCTGAAGCAGGTGTCGCGACAGTTCGAGGCGCTGTTCATGAACATGGTGCTCAAGAGCATGCGCGAGGCCACGCCCTCCAGCGGCCTGCTCGAGAACCGCGACGAGAAGGTCTACCTCTCGATGCTCGACCAGCAGCTGGCGCAGAACCTCTCGGGCCGCGGCGTCGGCGTGGCCGAGGCCATGCTCGCGCAGCTCAGCCGCGCCTCCGCGTCGGGCGCTGAATCGGAAGACGGCATGGAGGCCATGCCGCTCGCGCCTCGCGTCGCCGGGATGGCGCTCACGCCGCAGTCGGGCATTCCCCTCGGCTCGGCGCCGTCTTCACCGGTGCCGGCAAGGGCGCCGGCCGCATCGGTCGACCTGAGCATCTACCAGCGCAACAGCGAGCGTCCGGCCACGGCCGCCGTCGCATCGCTGCAAGGCAATGTCGACAGTTTCGTGCAGCGCATGGGCGGCTCCGCGCAGGTGGCCAGCGCCGCCAGCGGCGTGCCCGCGCCGCTCATCCTTGCGCAGGCTGCGCTCGAATCGGGCTGGGGCAAACGGGAAATTCGCGCCGACGACGGCACGCAGAGCTTCAACCTGTTCGGTATCAAGGCCGACCGCAGCTGGAAGGGTCCGGTGGTGGAAACCACCACCACCGAATACGTGGACGGCGAACCGCAGCGCATTCGCGCCAAGTTCAGGGCCTACGCCTCGTACGACGAAGCCTTTACCGACTACGCCAAGTTCATCACGCGCAATCCGCGCTACGCCAACGTGCTGGCGGCCGACACGCCGGCCGAAGCCGCGCACGGCCTGCAGAAGGCCGGCTACGCAACCGATCCCCAGTACGGGCAGAAGCTCGTTCGCATCATGCAGAAGTTCAGCTGAAGGAATTTATATGACAGAGATCATGACCGCCCCCCCACAAAACCACCGCGGCGCGGCGGCGTCCGCCGTTTCGAGCCGGCTGGAGGTCGTGACCTTCACGCTGGGCCAGGAAGAGTACGGAATCGACATCCAGAAGGTGCAGGAGCTGCGCGGCTACGACGCGGTGACGCGCATTGCCAATGCGCCCGAATACATCAAGGGCGTGGTGAACCTGCGCGGAATCATCGTGCCGATCATCGACATGCGCATCAAGTTCCAGCTGGGCGCGCCGACGTACGACCAGTTCACGGTGGTGATCGTGCTGAACATCGGCGGCCGTGTGGTGGGCATGGTGGTGGACAGCGTTTCGGACGTGATCACGCTGAGCGCAGAGCAGATCAAGCCCGCGCCGGAGATGGGTGCCGTGCTGGACACGGACTACCTGATCGGGCTGGGCACGCTGGACGAGCGGATGCTGATTCTCGTGGACATCGACAAGCTGATGTCCAGCGACGAGATGGGCCTGGTCGAAAAAGTCATCTGACGTAGATGCATACGGAGCAACCGAAATGAAGAACCTGAAAATCGGCACGCGGCTTGGCATTGGTTTTGCGCTGGTGCTGGCGCTCATGGCGTGCATCGCAGGCATCGGTGTGTTCCGTTTGCAAGGCGTGGGCCACGCAGTGCAGGAGATGGTGCAGCGCTCGCTCGTGAAAGAGCGGCTGGCCGCCAACTGGCTGCTGAACACCAGCAGCAACAGCGTGCGCACCTTCGCGCTGGTCAAGAGCAACGATGCGGAGGTGCAGGCCTACCTGCAGAAGCACATGAGCAAGACCAGCGCGGGCATTTCCGAGACGCAGTCCAAGCTGGAGGCCATGCTCGATTCGCCCGAAGAGCAGGCGATCAGCGCCGACATCAAGGAAAAGCGCACCCAATACGTGGGCCTGCGCAACACCATTCTCAAGCTCAAGGCCGATGGCAAGCAGGATGAGGCCGCCCAGCTCACCAATGACAAGCTGGTGCCGATGCTCGACGTGTATGACGCCAGCATCCGCAGCATGCTGACGCACCAGGCGGAGCGGATCGACAAGGCGGCCGAGGCCGTGGAAGGCCTGAACCGCGCGGGCCGCGCCAACGTGATCGTGCTGGCCGTGGTTGCGCTGCTGCTTGGCGCCGTGCTGGCATGGCTCCTGACCCGCAGCATCACGCGCCCGTTGAACGAAGCGGTGCGCGTGGCGCAAACCGTGGCGGACGGCGACCTCACGAGCCATATCGAATCGTCGTCCACCGACGAGACGGGTCTCTTGATGCAGGCGCTGAAGAACATGAACACGAGCCTGGCGACGGTGGTCGGCGGCGTGCGCACGGGCACCGACGCCATTGCCACCGCCTCGGGCCATATTGCCGCGGGCAACCAGGATTTGTCTTCCCGCACCGAAGAGCAGGCCAGCTCGCTCGAAGAGACCGCTGCCTCGATGGAAGAACTCACCAGCACCGTCAAGCAGAACGCCGACAACGCACGCCAGGCCAACCAGCTGGCCCTCTCGGCCTCCGAAGTGGCCATCAAGGGCGGCAATGTCGTCGGCCAGGTGGTCGACACCATGGCCTCGATCAATGCCTCGTCCAAGAAGATCGTCGACATCATCGGCGTGATCGATGGCATTGCCTTCCAGACCAACATCCTGGCGCTCAACGCGGCAGTCGAAGCAGCGCGCGCCGGCGAACAGGGCAGGGGCTTTGCCGTGGTCGCATCCGAAGTCAGGAGCCTGGCGCAACGCTCGGCCGCCGCCGCCAAGGAAATCAAGGGCCTGATCGACGACTCGGTCGGCAAGGTCGACGTGGGCAGCGCCTTGGTCGGCGAAGCCGGCAAGACGATGGAAGAGATCGTGAGCGGCGTCAAGCGGGTGGCGGACATCATCGGCGAGATCACGGCAGCCAGCCAGGAGCAGAGCACCGGCATCGAGCAGGTGAACCAGGCCATTGCGCAGATGGACCAGGTGACGCAGCAGAACGCGGCGCTGGTCGAAGAAGCAGCCGCTGCCGCCCAATCAATGCAGGAGCAAGCCGCCAGCCTCGTGGAGGCGGTGAGCGTGTTCAGGCTGGAACCCGGAGCGCAGCCGCAGCGCAGGGAGTTGGCGTTTGCCGCGCCGGCAGCGCGAACGGTGTTCGGGCCTCTCAAGGCCGTTCCCAAGGTTCAGCGGCCGGCTCTGGGCGGAAAAACCGAGGCTGCCGCACCCCGGCAACTGGCCACGGCCGGCACGGCGGGTGGCGACTGGACAGAATTTTGAACTAATGGCCTCAAGTCTTGCGCGCATCTGCCGATAAACCTATCGGTAGCACCGCACAAAAGACATCCACCCTAGGAAGAGACTATGTTCAACCGTTTGAATTCCCGCGGCCTTCGCATCGGCCAGAAGCTCGGGCTGTTCACGGCCAGCGCCATCATGGGCGTGGCGGCCCTGACAGCCCTTTTCCTGATTTCGGAGCGCAAGCTCATCATGGAAGAGCGGCAAGCCAGCGTGCGCCAGGTGGTGGAAAGCGCCCATGGCCTGCTGGCCCATTACCACGGCCTCGTGGCCAAGGGCACGCTGACCGAGCCGCAGGCAAAGGAACAGGCCATGCAAGCGATTCGCGGCCTGCGCTACAGCGGCAGCGAGTATTTCTGGATCAACGACATGCAGCCGCGCATGGTGATGCACCCCATCAGCCCGGCGCTCGAGAACAAGGATCTCTCTTCCAACAAGGACGCCACCGGCAAGCGGCTGTTCGTCTCTTTCGTCGAGACCGTCAAGGCCAACGGCGCGGGCTTCGTTCCCTATCTCTGGGCCAAGCCGGGCAGCGACAAGCCGGTGCCCAAGGTCTCCTACGTGAAGGGCTTCGAACCCTGGGGCTGGATCATCGGCTCGGGTGTCTATGTGGACACGGTGCAGACCACGATCATGGGCCGGATCATCACCCTGTCGATTGGTGCAGCGGTGCTTGCCGCGGGGCTGCTGGCCCTCGGCTGGGCAATCTCGCGCGGCCTGCTGAAGCAGCTCGGCGGAGAACCCGCGGACGCGACCGCCATTGCGCACCGCATCGCCGACGGCGACCTGGCGGTTCGTATCGAGCTGAAGCGCGGCGACCAGGCCAGCCTGCTGCATGCGATCCAGGGCATGCGCGACAGCCTCGCCAAGGTGGTGGGCGAAGTGCGCACCGGCACCGACGTCATTGCCACGGCCTCGGGCCAGATCGCCGCAGGCAACCAGGATTTGTCTTCGCGCACCGAAGAGCAGGCCAGCTCGCTCGA
>NZ_JBBCBV010000022.1:0-72043 GCF_037204045.1 Variovorax sp. CCNWLW225
CGAAATAAAGGAGGAGGCCGCAGGCCGGGGGACATTCGCGGAGAAAGGTACCCCGTCGGCGGGTGCGCGCCCCGAACAGCCGCTCGGGACGACTCACGCTCCCCTTAGCGCCAAAGAGAAGTTACTGGGCCGCCAACCGCGCCAGCTTCCGATCGCTCATCCGCTTGGCAACGCGCGGCAACACCAGCACCGCCACGATGATGACCACCAGCGTGATCGACATCGGCCGCTGGAAGAACACCGAAGCGCTGCCTTCGCCGATCGACATGGCATTGCGCAGCTGAGCTTCCGCAAGCGGCCCGAGGATCATGCCCACCACCACCGGAGCGGTCGGGAAGTCGAAGCGGCGCATCACCACGCCGAGCAGGCCGATGCCGTAGAGCAGGAACAGGTCGAAGGCGCTCTGGCGCATGCCGTAGGCACCGACCGTTGCGAAGATCAGGATGCCCGCGTAGAGCTGCGGCTTGGGAATCTTCAGCAGCTTGACCCACAAACCGACCATCGGCAGATTCAGCACCAGCAGCATCACATTGCCGATGTAGAGCGAGGCGATCAGTGCCCACACCAATGCGGCAGAGGTAGTAAACAGCTGCGGGCCAGGCTGGATGCCGTAGTTCTGGAATGCGCCGAGCAAGATGGCCGTGGTGTTCGACGTCGGAATGCCCAGCGTGAGCAGCGGAATCAACGCGGCGGTCACCGTGGCGTTGTTGGCTGCTTCGGGGCCGGCCACGCCTTCGATGGCGCCCTTGGTGCCGAACTCGGCCTTCGCGTCCGCGTCCTTCGCCAGCTTCTTTTCCGTCGCATAGCTCAGGAAGGTCGGGATCTCGGTGCCGCCGGCCGGAATGCAGCCGAACGGCGTGCCGATGGCAGTGCCGCGCAGCCACGCGGGAATCGAGCGCTTCCAGTCGCGCGCTGTCATGTGCACGCGGGTGAGCTTGTTCTGGCCCTCGACCACCTTGCCTTCGTAAAGCACGGCATACAGCACCTCGGCCACCGCAAAGAGGCCCACTGCCACGAGCACGATCTCGATGCCGTCGAGCAGTTCGGGAACGCCGCCGGTATAGCGGCCCTGGCCCGAGATCTGATCGAGGCCGATGCAGCCCGCCGCCAGGCCGACGAACAGCGCCGTCATGCCGCGCAGCGTGCTCTTGCCGAGCACCGCGCTCACGGTGGTGAAGGCCAGCAGCATCAGCAGGAAATACTCGGGCGGCCCGAGCTTGACCGCGAACTCGGCGACGAACGGCGCAAACAAAGTGACGATGACGGTGGCGATGGTGCCGGCCACGAAGGAACCGATGGCGGCGGTGGCCAGCGCGGCGCCCGCGCGCCCGCTCTTGGCCATCTTGTTGCCTTCCATCGCGGTGACCATGCTGGCCGTTTCACCTGGCGTGTTGAGCAAGATGGAAGTGGTCGAGCCGCCGTACATGGCGCCGTAGTAGATGCCCGAGAAGAAGATCATCGAGGCCGTGATGTCGACCTTGCCGGTGATTGGCAGCAGCATGGCCACCGCGACGGCCGGGCCAATGCCCGGCAGCACGCCGACGGCCGTGCCCAATGCACAGCCCACCAGGCACCAGAGCAGATTGACGGGAGTGATCGCGGCGGCGAAACCCGCCATGAGTGCGTTGAAGATTTCCATGTCAGAGCCACCCGGTTGTTGTGAGGCCCGGCAGGTTGATGGCCAGGAACTTGGTGAACATCCAGAACACGGGAGCCGAGATGAGCGCGCCCGTCAGCAGATCGATGGCCCAGGTGCGCGGCGCGCTGGCCGAAGGCTGGCCGCTCGCGCGGCGCAGGCCCTGCACGGCGAGCAGGTAGCACAGCATGCAACTCAGGATGAAGCCGAGCGTGGTGATCAGCGCCGCGTTGAGCAGCAGGCCGGCCGACACCCAGACGAAGCCCGGCCAGTAGGCATGCTCTGCGCCCGAGGGGGCGTCGAGTTCACGAAAGCCGCCGGTGCGTGCTTCCCAGAGAATCCAGGCGCCGCACAGGGTGAGCACGCCCGCCACCAGCCAAGGCAGAAAGTTGGGGCCGACGCCGCCGTAGCCGGCTTCTGAAGAAATGCCGATGGCGCCGAAACCCAGCGCCAGGCCGGTCAGCAGCACACCCGCGCCGACCAGGGTTTGCGGCCACGTGACCGCGGGTTGCGGCGAGACCGAGGATTCTGGAGTTGTCATTTTTTCTCCCACAGTCAGGGAAAGGAATGGGGCCCATTGAAGGGCCCCACTATCGAAAGAGCGCCCAATCTCCGAAGTGCGCGAAGACTGGGGGCGAGCTAGATTCAGATCATTCCGGACTTGGCCATGATGGCCCGGAGGCTGGCGAAGTCGTCGTCGACGAACTTGGCGAAAGCCTCGCCCGACAACACGGCCGGCGTCCAGTCGTTCTTCTTGAGCGACTCGGCCCACGACGGGCTCTTGAGAGCAGCCAGCACCATGTCGGTCAGAGCCTTGCGCTGCTCGGCGGTGATGCCGGGGGCGCCGTACACGCCGCGCCAGTTGCCGATTTCAACGTCGATGCCCTGCTCCTTCAGCGTGGGCACGTTGATGCCCGGCAGGCGCTGGGCGGAGGTGACGGCAATGGCCTTCATCTTGCCGGCGGCAATGTATTCGGCGAATTCGCTGTAGCCGCTGCCGCCCACGGTGACGTTGCCGCCCAGGATGGCGGCGGTGGCTTCACCGCCTCCGCGGAAGGCCACGTAGTTGATCTTGGACGGATCGGCGCCGACCTTCTGCGCGATCATGGCCGCGGCAATGTGCTCGGTGGAACCGCGCGAACCGCCGCCCCACTTCACGCTGCCCGGGTCTTTCTTGAGCTGCTCGACCACGTCCTTCATGGTCTTGAAGGGCGAATTGGCCGGCAGCACGAACACGTTGTATTCGGTGGTGGTGCGGACCAGCGGCGTGGCCTGCGACAGGTTGACCGGCGGCTTGCCGGTGATGATGCCGCCGAGCATGACGGAGCCCATCACCATGAGTGCGTTCGGGTCGCCCTTGGAGCCGTTCACGAATTGGGCCAGGCCCAGTGCGCCCGCGGCGCCGCCCTTGTTGTCATAGGTGACCGTGTCCGCCAGCTTGGCGTCGGTCAGTGCCTTGCCCAGCGCGCGGCCCGTGGTGTCCCAGCCACCGCCCGGGTTGGCTGGAATCATCATCTTGACGTTGGCAGCGGCGCGCGCCGACAACGGCAGGGCTCCGGCGGCGGCCAGCGCGGCCAATGACTTCAAAAAGGTGTCGCGACGCATCGTTGTCTCCTGAGAACTAAAGAAAACCTGACTTGGACCTGAGCCGCTATCATGCGCCGCCCCGCTGTCAGTTGGCTGTCCACCGGACTGGGGAAAACACCGAAGTACCATTCCCCCACCACACCCCATGAAGCTGCTGCTGGTCGAAGACGATCCCTCGATGCAGGTCACCCTGCAGCGCGCCCTCGCCCGCAGCAAGATCGACGTGCGCATCTGCGGCGACGGCGCCCTGGCCGTCGAGCAATGGCGTGAGCTGGAGCCCGACGTGGTGGCGCTGGACCTGAGCCTGCCGAACCTCGACGGCCTCCAGGTGCTGGCCCAGGCCCGCGCCGCCGGGCTGCGCACGCCCGTGCTGCTGCTCACCGCCCGCGGCACGGTGGGCGACCGCATCATGGGCCTGAACGCGGGGGCCGACGACTACCTGCCCAAGCCCTTCGACCTCGACGAACTCGAAGCGCGCATCCGGGCGTTGCGCCGGCGCCACCAGAATGCCGGCCCCGACATGGGCCTCAACCCCCAGGAGGTGGGCGGCCTGCGCTTCGAGCCCGAAAGCGGCGCCGTTTACCACCGCGGCGGCATTTTGGAACTCACGCCGCGCGAGCTCGCGCTGCTCAAGGCGCTGATGATGAAGCCGGGCCACGCCGTGAGCAAGGAGCGCCTGTTCGAACTGGTGTTTCCGGGCGAAACCGATGTGCAGTACGAGGCGGTCGAGGTGGTGGTGTACCGCCTTCGCAAGAAGCTGGCGGGCACGGGCGCGGCGCTGATGACGCTGCGCGGGCTGGGCTACCTGCTGCGCGCCGAACCATGAAGAAGGCCTTATCGCTGCGCGCGAGGCTGCTGTTTGGCATTCTCGCGCCGGTGGCGCTGTTCATTGTGATCAACAGCGTGAGCCTGTACCGGCAGAGCCTGGCGGCGGCCACCACGGCCTACGACCGTACCCTGCTCGCCTCGGCCAAGACCATCGGCGAGCAGCTCGACGTGGAAGGCTACGACGAAGCGGCGCGACTGCGCGCCATCGTTCCCTATTCCGCGCTTGAAGCCTTCGAGGCCGACAACCGCAGCCGGCTTTTCTATCGCGTTTCCGCGCTCGATGGCGAGATGGTTTCGGGCTTTGCCGAACTGCCGTTCTGGCGCGGCCAAATTCCTGACCGCGGGGCCTACTCGGCGCTGGTCGACTTCTACGACGCACGTTTTCGCGGCCAGCCGGTGCGGGTGGCCGTGTTGCTGCAACCCGTCGCCAGCGCCAAGGGCCGCGGCATGGCGGTGGTGCAGGTGGCCGAAACCCTCGAGTTGCGCGAGACGCTGGTGCGCAAGCTGCTCACCGACATGCTGTGGCGCCAGCTGCTGCTGATGGGCGTGATCGCGCTGGTCACCGTGCTTGTGGTGCAGCGCGCCACGCGGCCTGTGCGGGAGCTCGGCGAGGCCATCGAGAAGCGCGCGGCCGACGACCTCTCGCCCATCGATGCGCCCGATGCGCCGCGAGAACTGCGCCCGCTGGTCGATGCGACCACCGAGGTCATGGGCCGGCTGCAACGCCTGCTCGACCATCAAAAGCGATTCGTGCGAGACAGCGCTCATCAGTTGCGCACGCCGCTGGCGGTACTTAAGGCGCAGGTGCAATCGGCACGGCGCGGCGACGTGGCGCCCGAACAGGCCCTGAGCGAGATCAGCCAGACTGTGGAGCGCGCCACAACGCTCGCCAACCAGATGCTTTCGCTCGCCAAGGTGGAGCAATTGCGCCAGCAGCCGGAATCGGTTCCGCTCGAACTCGGCGAAGTGGTGCGGCAGATTGCGCTGGACCTGTCTCCGCTCATCGCCGACAAGGCGCTCGACTTCGAGTTGGCCGTGGACCAGCCCGTGACGGTGCGCGCACACCGCTGGATGCTGCAGGAGCTCACGCGCAATCTGCTGCACAACGCCATCAAGCAGAGTCCCCGGGGCGGCGCACTTTCGGTCACGGTGCGTTCCATGGGTGACGAAGCAATGTTGACGGTGCGCGACGAAGGCCCCGGCATTTCAGCCGAGCTTCGCCAGCGCCTGTTCGCACCCTTTTCCGCCGGCGACACCGGCAGCGGCTCCGGCCTGGGCCTGGCCATCTGCCGCGAAATCGTGCTGGCGCTCGGCGGCCGCATCAGCCTCGACAACCGCGGCGTGCAGGAAAATTCCGCACAGGTGGTCGGGCTCGACGCTGTCGTGCGGCTCCCTGTCTACCACCACAATTCCTGAATATGGATCGCTTGCGCATCGACAAATGGCTTTGGGCCGCCCGCTTCTTCAAGACGCGGTCGCTGGCCGCGGAAGAGATCGGCAAGAACCGTGTGCAGGTGAACGGCGACGTTGCCAAGGCGTCCCGCGAGGTCAAGGCGGGCGACACCGTGGCCATCCGCCTGGGCGCCGTAACGCGGACTGTGCTGGTGCGCGGCCTGAGCGGTCAGCGCGGGCCAGCGCCGGTGGCGCAGCAGCTCTATGAAGAGACGGCGGAGAGCATCGCCGCGCAGGCCGCCGCGCGCGAACAGCGCCGCATGGGCAGCGAACCGGCGCTGGCCATCGAGCAGGGCCGGCCAACCAAGCGCGACCGGCGGGAGCTCGACGGCGCGGCGCGCCACGCCGATTGGGACAACCGCTGGAGCGCATCCATCGATCCGGATGAGTCCGACCGCTGACCGCCGATCGCGTACGCTGCGTGCTTTTTCACGGAGCTCCGGTTCATGGCCAGCCTTAAAAAATACCGCGTCGGCAGCAGCTTCCAACTCTCGCAGGTGAGCCCCGGCGACACGCCGTTTCTCGAGGGCAACGAAGCCGCGCACGTCGCCGAAATAGACGAACTGGCGGGCGAACTCGACGAAATGCAGGACTTGCTGCATGCAGAAGGCCGCCGCAAGGTTCTGCTGGTGCTGCAAGGCATGGACACCAGCGGCAAGGACGGCACCGTGCGCTGGGTCTTTTCGCGCACCTCTCCGCTCGGCGTTCGCGTGACGGCCTTCAAGGCGCCCACTGACGACGAACGCGCGCGCGACTATCTCTGGCGCTGCCACGCGGTCGTGCCGCGCACAGGCGAAATCGCGGTATGGAACCGCAGCCATTACGAAGACGTGCTGGTGCCGGTGGTCGAAGGCTGGATCGACAAGGCCGAAACGAAACGGCGCTATGCGCAGATCAACGACTTCGAGCGTCTGCTGGTCGAAACCGGCACGGTGGTCGTCAAGTGCATGCTGCACATCGACAAGGAGGAACAGCGCGAACGCCTTCAGGCCCGAATCGATACGCCCGGCAAGCAATGGAAGTTCAGCATGGGCGACCTCGAGGTGCGCACCAAGTGGAGCGCCTACCAGCAGGCCTACGACAAGGCGCTGCGCGCCACTTCCACGGACCACGCGCCCTGGTATGTGATTCCCGCCAACCACAAGCGGCATCGCAATCTCATGATTGCCAAGCTGCTCATGAAGACCCTGCGCGAAATGAAGCTCAAGGCGCCGCCCGCGGACCCTGCGCTGAAGGGGATGATCATCAAGTGATCGGGCGGGCGCAGGCCGTCGGCGCACGCGGCGCCGCGGCCATCGAGGGTCAGGAGCGGCGAACGGCCGACTGGCCCAGCACGCGGCACTTGCCGAATTCGCAGCGCACGGCCCAGGTTGCGCCGTTCGAGCACGGCACGCTGTAGGCCTCGTAGCCGGGGCCCTTGGCCGTCAGCTCCGCGCGCGGCTGGATGCTGCACTGCCCGGCCTTGGCGACGAGTTCGGCGTTGTAGGTATCCACGCCGGTGCGGCGCGGCGCCATCACGACTTCAGGGTTGAAGGAGTGGCCGTAGAAGGTGTCGCGCACGTTCGGGTCGAGGTTGTGATATCCGCGCTTCGCCATGCAGTGCACGATTGCGACCTGCTGGTGCTCGGCAATCACCTGTGCATCAGGACGGTACGACATGTCGATCACGGCGGCCGCAATTCCCCCTTGAGCGGCTGCGGCAACGATGCCCTGGCCGTGCACGGTGATCAGGCCCAGGCCCAGCGCCAGCCACATGGCGTCGCCAGATTCGCTGCGCGCGGTGATCCGCGTCGCCGCGGTGCGGCAATCGGCCACGTCGCTGTCGTATCGGGCCTTGTCGACGCCTTCCATGGCCACCATGGGCACATAGGAAAGCCCCGACCCTGTTCCAGGCTCCGTCGGTGTCGGCGGCGTGCTGACGCACCCGGCCAATGCAACAACGGCGCACACGACGCTCAGCAGCAGCTTCATGGAGATTCCCTCGTCCTCTTCGCGATAGTTCGGCCGATTTAACCATACAGATGGTTACTTTTGCCCCAGATTTGTCGCAAAGCTGCTACGGATCAAATGGTTGTGCGAGATTTATTTACGCTCATTCTGATCTCGGCAGATCAATGCGCCCGCTCGCAAGTTGCGATGCTGGGCGCCACTGCGCTGCTCGCCTCCTCTCAGTTGATTCGGCTCACCCCGGGAGAAGACCCAACTCGGGCATTCATCGCGGCGACGGCGAAGGACCTTGAGGCATCGGAAAACGCAGACAAAAAAAAGGCCGCCGATGGCTTCAAAGCCATGCTGGCAGCATTTCCCAAGCATGAAAAAAGCCCTGTCAATCCGAAGATCAACAGGGCTTCATCAGCTTGGCGGAACCGGAGGGATTCGAACCCTCGATGAGGCTCTACACCCCATACTCCCTTAGCAGGGGAGCACCTTCGGCCACTCGGTCACAGTTCCTGAAAGAAGCCGAGATTATGCCACTGTCAGGCGGCAGGTTGGTCCAGATCGAAGGCTTTGTGCAACGCGCGCACGGCCAATTCCATATATTTTTCGTCGATGACGACCGAGGTCTTGATCTCGCTGGTCGAAATCATCTGGATGTTGATGCCCTCTTCGCTCAGCACGCGGAACATCTTGCTGGCCACGCCCACGTGGCTGCGCATGCCGATGCCGACGATGCTGACCTTGCAGATCTTGGTGTCGCCCACGATCTCGGTCGCGCCCAGCGAGGGCATGACCTTCGATTGCAGCAGGTCGACCGTCTTCGCGTACTCGTTGCGGTGCACGGTAAAGCTGAAGTCGGTGCGGCCGTCCTTGCTGAGGTTCTGGATGATCACGTCGACCTCGATGTTGGCGTCCGCCACGGCACCGAGGATGTGATACGCGATGCCCGGCTTGTCGGGCACGCCCAGCACCGAGATCTTGGCTTCGTCGCGGTTGAAAGCGATGCCGGATACAACGGCTTGTTCCATGTTTTCGTCTTCCTCGAAAGTGATCAGCGTGCCGGACTTGGCTTCTTCATTGATGTCGATGTCCCAGGGCGTGAAGCTCGAAAGCACGCGCAGGGGCACCTTGTACTTGCCGGCGAATTCCACCGAGCGGATTTGCAGCACCTTCGAGCCCAGGCTCGCCATTTCGAGCATCTCTTCGAAGCTCACGGTCGAGAGGCGGCGCGCATCGGGCTCCACGCGCGGGTCGGTGGTGTAAACACCGTCCACGTCGGTATAGATCAGGCACTCGTGCGCCTTCATGGCGGCCGCAATGGCCACGGCCGAGGTGTCGCTGCCGCCGCGGCCCAGCGTAGTGATGTTGCCGCTGTCGTCCACGCCCTGAAAGCCGGTAATGACAACCACCTTGCCGGCGTCCAGGTCGGCGCGCACGCGTTCGTCGTCGATGCTTTCGATGCGGGCCTTGGTGTAGGAGTTGTCGGTGCGCACCGACACTTGCCAGCCCGCGTAGCTCACGGCTTCCATGCCTTCGGCCTGCAGCGCAATGGCCAGCAGCGCGGACGAAGCCTGTTCGCCGGTCGAGGCGAGCATGTCGAGTTCGCGGCCGTGGGCGTCGCTGGGTTTGCTCGGGGCCAGCTCTTTGGCCAGGCCGAGCAGGCGATTGGTTTCGCCGCTCATGGCACTCGGGACCACGATCATCTGGTGGCCGGCGCGCGCCCACTTGGCGACGCGCTTGGCGACGTTCTTGATGCGCTCGGTCGAGCCCATCGACGTACCGCCGTATTTGTGAACGATCAATGCCATGGGTGAATTCAGAGAAAAAGAAAGGGCCGCTGCACTCCCGAGTGCCAACGCGGCGCCCTGCAAGCCGTCAGCGCGAAGCCTTGGGCGAGGGCCTGGAATTGTACCAATGCAGAAAATCGCCCCGCCGCTCGACGAAACCGTTGGCCACCTTGAGGTGGATGCGATGGCCGCGCGTGGTGCAGGCCTGCAACTGGCTCAGCAATTGGGCGAGCTGCGCCGTGCTGGGGGCGCAGCCGTGCGCCTGCATCAGCCAGTGCCGCAGCACGTTGGCTTGGCGCGCCTGCGAAAGCAGCCGCAGCGCGGCAATGCGCGGCGGGTCGCCCACCACGCCCAAGTCTTGCGCCGCCAGTTCGCCCAGCAGTTCGTGTGCCTGCGCGGCATGGCCGATGCTGCGGGTGAAGGTGGAACGGAACTGCGGAAAAGCCTGCGCCAGCGCGGGCAACAGCACGGCGCGGATCCGGTTGCGGGTGTAGCGCTCGTCCTGGTTGGTCGGATCCTCGATCCAGGGCAGGTCGAGGCCTTTCAGCCAGGCACGGATATCCGAGCCGGGCACGCCCAGCAGCGGTCGGTAAATGTCGAGTCCATTGCGCCGCGCATGGGCCGGCATGGCCGCGAGGCCCGGCAGTCCCGCCCCCCTGGACAAGGCGAGCAGCAATGTCTCGACCTGATCATCTGCGTGGTGCCCAAGAACTATCGATTTGATCGCGCCGGCCGGTTCGGCCGAGCCGGCCATCGCTGCGAAGGCCTCGTAGCGGGCCCGCCGTGCCGCGTCTTCAGGACTGTCGCCCTGCGCATGCCGAGCGTTGACGCGATGAACGACCAGCGGCACACCGAGCCGCTCGCACACCGCAGCGCAATGCCGCTCGAAATCGTCGGCTGCGGCTTGCAGCCCGTGGTGTACGTGAAAGGCGACCACCTGCCCCGGCCAGGCCGATGCGCAAGCGGCCAGCAAGGCAGTGGAATCCGCCCCGCCGCTGAAGCCCACCGCCAGCGGCAGCTGCGCCGGCTCGAACGCGGCCATCGCGCGTTCGAAGGCTTCGTTCATGGGGCGCTTGCTTATCTGCCGGTGTCGGCCTTGGTGTCGTTGAAGCGCCCGTAGCTTTGCAGGCGTTCGTAGCGGCGATCCAGCAGCTCCTTCGGCTTCAGGTCGCTGACCTGGCGGAAGGCGTCGTTGAGGGCGCGCTTGAGAAAAGCAGCCATCTGGCGGTGGTCGCGGTGCGCGCCGCCGACCGGCTCGTTCACGATCTTGTCGACCAGGCCCAGGGCCTTCAGGCGGTGCGCGGTAATGCCGAGGGCATCGGCCGCTTCCTGCGCCTTGTCGCTGGTCTTCCAGAGAATGGAAGCGCAGCCTTCGGGGCTGATGACCGAGTAGATGGAGTACTGCAGCATCAGGAGCTGGTCGCCCACCGAGATGGCGAGTGCGCCGCCAGAGCCACCTTCACCGATGATGGTGACGATGATCGGCACTTCGAGCTGCGCCATTTCATAAATGTTGCGGCCGATGGCTTCGGATTGGCCGCGCTCCTCGGCATCAATGCCTGGGTAGGCGCCGGGCGTATCGACGAAGGTGAAGACCGGCAGCTTGAACTTCTCAGCCGTCTTCATGAGCCGCAATGCCTTGCGGTAGCCCTCGGGCTTGCTCATGCCGAAGTTGCGCGCGGTGCGCTCCCTGGTGTCGCGCCCCTTCTGGTGGCCCAACACCATGCAGGGCGTGCCATTGAAGCGCGCAAGCCCGCCGACGATCGAAAGGTCGTCCGAGAAATGCCGGTCGCCATGCAGCTCGACGAAGTCGGTGAAGATTTCGTTGACGTAGTCGAGCGTGTACGGACGCTCCGGATGCCGCGCGATCTTGGTGATCTGCCAGGGCGTCAGGTCGCTGTAGATGTCCTTGGTGAGTTGCTGGCTTTTCTTGCCCAGCTGGTCGATTTCCTCCGAGATGTCGACCGCCGATTCGGTCTGTACATAGCGCAGTTCTTCGATCTTGGATTCGAGTTCAGCAATGGGCTGCTCGAAGTCGAGGAAGGTTCGTTTCGCCAACGTCTTCTCCTGTTGTTCAGTATGCGACCGGTACCGGGTCGAGCGAGCGCCAAATATACCAAGTTGCCACACTGCAAAATGGTGCCCAGGCCACGGCGACGTCGCGGGCATCGCTGCGGCTCACGGGATCGCCCGAAAAATAGTTCACGCTGATGCCGTTGAGCAGGCCCAGGTCGTCCACGGGCAGCACATTGGGCCGCATCAGGTGAAAGATGAGGAACATTTCGGC
The DNA here is from genome assembly GCF_037204045.1 of Variovorax sp. CCNWLW225. Taxonomy (NCBI): domain Bacteria; kingdom Pseudomonadati; phylum Pseudomonadota; class Betaproteobacteria; order Burkholderiales; family Comamonadaceae; genus Variovorax; species Variovorax sp. CCNWLW225. Next base: position 11,516 of record NZ_JBBCBV010000022.1, read on the forward strand.
CGTCCAGCGGCCAATGCCGCGAATGGCGACGAGCTCTTCGATGATGAGCTCGTCCGACATGTCCTTCCAGGCGTCGACGTGCACCGCACCGGAATCGAAATGAATGGCCAGGTCGACCAGGTATTCGACCTTGCGCGCCGACAGCCCTGCCGCGCGCATGTCGTCGACCTTGAGCTTGAGCACGTTGGCCGGGGTCAGCTTGCGCGGCAGCACCGCGAACTTGTCCCACACGGTCTGCGCGGCCTTCACCGAAATCTGCTGGCCCACGATGCTGCGCGCGAGCGTAGTGAATGCGTCGCCGCGCGACTCGAGGCAGGCATCGCCGAACTTGGGAATCAACCGCTTCATCACGCGGTCCTTCTTGGCCAGGTGCTTGCAGGCCTCCTCCCAATAGTCGGGCGTGAAGATCTGGACGCTCGATTTCCTGGTTGCAGGCATGGGGTTGGTGGTTCCGTTCACTGCGCTGCGGCCCAGGTCGTGCCGGTGGGCGAATCCTTGAGCACGATGCCCTGCGCCAGGAGGTCGTTGCGGATGCGGTCGGCCTCGGCAAAGTTCTTTGCGGCCTTGGCGGCTGCGCGCTGCGCAATCAGCACCTGGATTGCGGCATCGTCGAGACTGCTGCCCGCTTGCAGGAACGCCTTGGGATCACCTTGGAGCAGCCCCAGCGTACCGCCGAGCACCTTGAGAAGGCCGGCGGTTTCCGCGGACTGCGTACGGTGGACTCCCGTGGCCAATTCAAACAGGATTGCAATGGCCCCAGGCGTGCCGAAGTCTTCATCCATCGCAGCCTTGAAAGCAGCTGCGTGCGGGTTCGTCCAGTCTAGCGCGACTGGCGCGGGGGTAACCAGGTCCAGCGCCGTGTAAAGGCGCTTGAGCGAGTTGCGGGCGTCGGTCAGATGCGCATCGCTGTAGTTGAGCGCGCTGCGATAGTGCGTGCGAACGAGGAAGAAGCGCAGGCTTTCGGCGTCGTACTTCTGGAGCACCTCGCGGATGGTGAAGAAATTGCCCAGGCTCTTGGACATTTTTTCGTTGTCCACGCGCACGAAGCCGTTGTGCACCCAGAAGCGGGACAGCGGCTTGCCGTGGGCGCCCTCGCTTTGCGCAATTTCATTCTCGTGGTGCGGAAACTGAAGGTCCGCCCCGCCTCCATGGATATCGAAGGTTTCACCAAGCGTGGCGCAACTCATCGCGGAGCATTCGATATGCCAACCCGGGCGGCCGGTGCCGAAGGGGCTGTCCCACTTGGCATCGTCGGGCTCGGATGGCTTGGCTGCCTTCCAGAGCACGAAGTCGAGGGGGTCCTGCTTGCCCTCGAGCACTGCGACGCGTTCGCCGGCATGCAATTCGTCGAGCGACTTTCCCGACAGCTTTCCGTACCCGGGAAACTTGCGCACCGCATAGTTCACGTCGCCGTCGGGCGAGCGATAGGCCAGCCCCTTGCGCTCCAGCGTCTCGATGATGCCGAGCATTTGCGGGACGTACTCCGTCGCACGCGGCTCCAGAGTGGGAGGTTCGATGCCAAGCGCGCCGATGTCTTCGTGCATGGCGGCAATGACTTCATCAGTCAGTTGGCGAATCGTGATGCCACGCTGCACCGCGCGAGCAATGATCTTGTCGTCGATATCGGTGATGTTTCGCACGTAGGTCACGGCGTAGTCGCTCGCTCGCAGCCAACGCTGCACCACGTCGAAGGCCATCATCATGCGGGCATGACCGATGTGGCACAGGTCATAGACCGTCATGCCGCACACGTACATGCGCACCCGGCCCGGTTGCAATGGGGAGAACTCCTCCAGTTCACGCGAAAGCGTGTTGTAGATGCGCAGACTCATGAGGCTCGGAAAGCGTCGCTTCGCGCACGTGCGGCACGGGCGAACGACGTTGAATTTCAGGGGTGACGGGGACAGTGGCCGCGAGGGGTTGGACATGGCCCCTCGGCTACAATGCATCGCAGTATAAACGGCTGCTGCCGTGTACATTCCGGGTGTTTTCGAGGCCCGCACTTCCCAATCTTGCCGAGGCTTCATGAAGCACGTCGCGTTCTCCAAACTCTCCATCGCCTTTGCACTGCTCTTCAGCCTGTGGGGTTCCGCCGCGTACGCCAACGACTACGACGACGTCAACACGCTGCTGCGCCAGGGCAAGTCGAACGAGGCGCTTGCCAAGGCCGATGCCTACATTGCCGGCAAGCCGCGCGATCCGCAGATGCGCTTTCTGCGGGGCGTGATCCTCACCGAGCAAAAGAAGCAGAACGAGGCCATTGCCGCGTTCACGCAGCTGACGCAAGACTTCCCGGAACTGCCCGAGCCCTACAACAACCTGGCCGCGCTGTATGCGGCGCAGAGCAAGTTCGACCAGGCGCGCGCCGCGCTGGAACAGGCGCTCAAGCTCAACCCGAACTACGCCACCGCGCATGAAAATCTCGGCGACGTGTACGCGCGCCTGGCCGCCCAGGAGTATGTGCGGGCGCAGCAATTCGCCAGCACCAATGCCAGCGTGGCGCCCAAGCTCTCGCTGATCCGCCAGATCTTCAACCCGAAGACCGAGGCGCAAGCCGCAACGCTGCCGCCGCCCCCGGCGGAAGTTCGCAAGCCGGTCGGCCGCCCGAGCAAGTAACCGGCCGCACGCCCACCCTGGCCGCGGCAACTTGCGTTGCCGGGCCCGCACCCCACATCATTCGCACACGGAGCTTTCCTTGACGATCCAAGCCTTGTTCAATTTCCCGTCCACGCGATTCAGCCGCCGCGGTGCGCTCGCGCTGGCCGCCGCCCTCGCCTTTGCCGGTGCCGCACACGCGCAGCCCGGGCCTCGCGTGAAGCTCGCGACCTCGGCCGGCGACATCCTGGTCGAACTCGACCAGGCCAAGGCACCCAAGACGGTCGAAAACTTTCTGCAGTACGTCAACGACAAGCACTACGACGGCACGGTGTTCCACCGCGTGATCGACGGCTTCATGATCCAGGGCGGCGGCTTCACGGCCGAGATGCAACAAAAACCCACGCGTCCGCCCATCGCCCTCGAAGCCAACAATGGCTTGAAGAACGACAGGTACACCATTGCCATGGCGCGCACCGGCAACCCGAATTCGGCCACCTCGCAGTTCTTCATCAACGTGAAGAACAACGACTCGCTCAACGCGCCCAACCCGGACGGCTACGGCTACACCGTGTTCGGCCGCGTGGTGGCCGGCACCGACGTGGTCGACAAGATCCGCGCTGTTCAAACCGGTAACAAGGGCGGCATGCAGAACGTGCCGCTCGAGCCGATCATCATCAAGTCCGCCACACTGGCGAAGTAATTTCTCGAACACATCCGAAAGAAGGACTCCCTCATGAGCAACCCCAAAGTCGAACTGCACATCAAGAACTACGGCGTGATCACGCTCGAGCTCGACAGCGCCAAGGCCCCCAAGTCGGCCGAGAACTTCGTCAGCTATGTGAAGAACGGTCACTACGACAACACGGTGTTCCACCGCGTGATTCCGGGCTTCATGGTGCAAGGCGGCGGCTTCGAACCCGGCATGAAGCAAAAGCCCACGGGCGCCGAAATCGAGAACGAAGCCAACAACGGCCTCAAGAACGACAACTACACCGTTGCCATGGCCCGCACGAGCGCCCCGCACTCGGCCACCGCCCAGTTCTTCATCAACGTGGCCGACAACGGCTTCCTGAACCACACCGCTCCCTCGGCCCAAGGCTGGGGCTACGCGGTGTTCGGCAAGGTCACCGGCGGCACCGATGTCGTCGACAAGATCAAGGCCGTGAAGACCGGCCGCAAGGGCTTCCATGACGACGTGCCGCTCGAAGACGTCGTGATCGAGAAGGCTGTCGTCGTCTCCGAATAACGACCAGGCACGACTGGGTACGGGCAGGCGCGGCGCGACATCGGCATGGCGGCAAACACGGCCTTCAAGGAGCTGCTCGCCCCGCCCACGTGGCGCACCGTCGACCTGATTTCCGACCTGCATCTGCAGGCCGGCGAGCCCGCCACCTTCGAGGCTTGGCAGGGCTATTTGCAGACCACACCGGCCGATGCGCTGATCATCCTCGGCGACCTGTTTGAAGTGTGGGTGGGCGACGATGCCGCCGCCCCGCCCGGCTTCGAGGCGCAGTGCGCCGAGCTGCTGCGCCGCACGGCCGAACGGCTGCCGGTGTACTTCATGCACGGCAACCGCGACTTCCTCGTGGGCCCGGCGCTGGCGGCGCAATGCGGCTTCACGCTGCTGGACGACCCCACGGTGCTGGTGCTGCACGGCGAACGCTGGCTGCTGAGCCACGGCGACATTCTTTGCCTGGACGATACCGACTACCTCAAGTTTCGCGCCCAGGTGCGCACGCCCGAATGGCAGGCTGCGTTCCTGGCCAGGCCGCTGGCCGAGCGCCGGGCGCTCGCACGATCGATGCGTACGCAAAGCGAAGACCGCAAGCGCGACCCGTCGGCGCTCTGGGCCGATGTGGATGGCGGTGCAGCACGCCAATGGCTCGGGCAGGCGCGCGCGCGCACGCTGGTGCACGGCCACACGCACCGGCCCGCCGACCACGACCTGGGCGAGGGCCTCAAGCGCATGGTGCTGAGCGACTGGGACGCGGCGGCCCATCCGCCGCGCGCGCAGCTGCTGTGCCTTTCACCCGCCGGCGCGCAACGCGTCGATCTGCGCTAACCACCGCAATGTTCAAGTGGCTGCGCCGGTTGCGCGCCCTGCCCCCGATTCCGGAGGCTGCCTGGCAGGCGACGCTCGAGCGCTATGCCTTTCTGGGCGAATTGCCTCACGCCGCACAACAGCGTCTGCGCACCCTCACCGCCGAATTCCTGCGCGACAAGGAATTCCATGGCACGCAGGGCTTCGTCATCACCGACGAGGTCGCGCTGGCGATTGCCGCGCAGGCGGTGCTGCCGGTTCTGAACTTGAAGGGCGGCCTGGACTGGTACGACGATTTTGTCGGCATCGTGGTGCATCCGTCGGAGGTCGTTGCGCGGCGCAAGATCGTCGACGAAGCACAGGTGGTGCACGAATACGACGAGGTGGTGGCCGGCGAGGCCATGGACCGCGGCCCGGTCATGCTGAGCTGGCAGGATGTGCTCGCAAGCGGCATCACCACGGGCGGCGGCTATAACGTCGTGATCCACGAGTTTGCACACAAGATCGACATGCGCGCAGGCGATGCCGACGGCTGCCCGCCGCTGCCGCCGGGCTTTGCGGGCAAGAAGAGCACACGCGAGGCTCGCGCCGCCTGGCTCGCGGTGCTGCAGCCCGCGTACGAAGACTTTCGCGAGAAGACGATCCTTGCCGACCGCTTCGGAGCCGAGCCGCCATGGCTCGACGACTACGGCGCAACATCGATCAGCGAGTTCTTCGCAGTGGCCTGCGAGGCCTACTTCGTGAACCGTCCGAACTTCGCGCGGGACTTTCCCTCGGTGGTGGCGCTGTTCGATGAATTCTTTCTTCCTAAACAGGGCTGATCGCCCGCCAATTCTTCATTCTTTGCTACCTATTCAGTAGCAGTTTGCCCCTTAACATCGGCGGGTTATCAACTCACCGAAAAAGGTCAACAACATGAGGGATTGGTTCTATCAGCTCACGGGCAAGGCATGGATCGCGCTGCTCTTCGGCATCGGCATCCTGGGCTGGGCAGCCTATGCGCAGTTCAAGGCGGGCGCCGACACGCACGGCACCGCGGTGGAAGACCTGGTCGCCAAGAGCGGCACGATCGTCAGCGGCAGCGAGATCACCGAGACGACCAAGCGCCGCCGCGGCGGCACCACGACGCGCCACTACTTCGTGCTCGACGCGAAGCTCGCCGACGGCAGCATCGAGAAATGGCGCGTCGACCATGCGATCGGCCGGAGCAAGGTCGAGCCGCTGATCGACGAAGCCATCGAAGTGCGCATCGATCCCTCGGACAACAACCTCGTGTACGAGGCCAAGCTCAAGGGCAAACCGGTGGTCGCGCTCGCCGACGTACAGAAGATCATGGAGAACAAGGACAAGGTCGCAGCATCGATGGCCACGGACAAGATCACACTGATCGTCGGCGCCGTCGCCCTGCTGCTGGGCATCAGCGGGCTGTTCGTCCGGCGCCGGATGGCGAGCGGCCATGCGGCCGAGCAGGCGGCCACGGTCCAGACGCCCTTGATCGGCGAGAAAGTCTGATCCACGCGATTTCATCGCACCATGAAAAAGGCGCCCCGCGGGGCGCCTTTTTCATGCATGGCCGTCAGGCGGTGCGGCGGCGGGTGCGCACCTTACTTGCGCAGCAGCGCCTTCAACGCGTTCTGCAGCCGGCGTGCGCTGGCTGCATCGTGCGCGGCAGCCAGCACCTTGCCGGCGTCCTGGCCCCAGGTTTGCGCCGGCGGGGGATCGCCACGCTTCGTCAGCAGCTTGAGCTGCAGCGCACGGCGTGCGTCGAGCTGCTCGGCAGGCGTCGGCACTTCGGCGGCCATTTCAAGGCGCAGCAGCGCTTCGGCGGCTTCATCGGGTGCGGCCTTGGGCGCCGAACCGATGGCCTGAGACCAGCCGGTACGCACCGCGGGCGTTACCGCGCGGCCCAGCTCCTGAACGCTGGGCAGCTTGGAGGCGTCGCGCTGCTCCCATGCGCCGAGCACTTGCGTGAGCGCTTCGCCGTGGGCCTGGGCCGCCAGCTTGCGCAGCGCCATGTCCGCACGCTCGAGGGCTTCGCGCTGCGCGCGAAAAGCCGCGTCGCCGAGCCGCGGACCACGGTCTTCGAAGCGCGGCGGACGGTCGCCGAAGCGTCCGGCCGGTGCACCGCGATCGCCGCGGTCGCCACGTCCATCAGCGCGAGGTGCCCCGCGCTCGCCAGGACGACCAGGGCCGCCCGGGCCCGGACGGGCGCCATCGCGCCGGTCGCCGAACCTGCCGCCTGCACGGGCTGCCGGGGCTGCTTCGGCCTTCTTGTTGCCGGGCCGGTCGTCGCCGCGCACGGCAACCACCGGCTTGGGAGCCGGCTTCGGCGGTGCGGGCGGGGCCTTGGCTTCTTCGGCCGCAGCAGGCTCGCTGCCTTCGTGTGCCGCGCTGTCGGCTCGCGCCGATGCATCTGCACCGTCGGCAGGGGCCACCAGATCGGGATTGGCAGCAGGTGCCGATTCGGCGCGCGTGCCCGGCAGGGCTTCCGCGTCGCTCGAGCCCGGGGCCTGTTCGGCGCTCTCGCCGAATTCAGCAGCGGCCTGCCCGGGTGCGACCACCTCGGTAGCGCCGACCGAAGGTCCGTCGCTGGAGGCCGCGGGTGCCGGCGGTGGCGCCTCGCCGCGCAGCGCGGCTTCGAGCCGGGCGATGGCGGCACGAATCTTCTGCACGTCGCCGCCGGCATTGGCAGCGTCAAGCGCCTTGGACGCCTCGAGCACATGGCGGTCGTGTTCGCTCATTGCGGTCGCGGACTTCTCGCGCTCCGCCGTCTTGCGATTGAAGGCTTCGTCGATGGGTGCGCGGAACGCGTCCCACAGCTTCTGTTCGTGGCGGCGGTCGAGCGGCACGCTCTGGGCCTCCGCCTGCCAGCGCTGCTGCAGCGCCTTGACGGCATCGATGCGCAGCATGGGCTGGGCGCCCAACTCGGCGGCCTCGGCGATCATGGCCTGGCGTCGTTCGATGCTGGCCTTTTGCGCCGTCTCGAAAGGTGCGCGCGCGGCGCCGAATGCTTCGTTCCACTGCGGCTGCAGCTCGGCGAAGACCTTCTCGCCCACGTGGCCGGCATCGCGCCAGCGGTCGGCAAACTGGTGCAGCGCGCGGTTGTGCGCCTTCAGGTCGGAGGGGGTGGCATGCTCGGCCGCCCAGGCCTTGACCTCTTCGATCAGCGCCACGCGGTGGGCGCGGTGCTCGGCCGCATCGGCGCGAACCTTTTCGAGCCAGGCTTCGACCACCTTGTGGGCTTCGTTGCAAGCTTCATCGAAACGCTTCCACAGCGCATGGTTGGGCACGCCGCCCTGGTCGGCCTGCTTCCACTGGTCGCGCAGCGACCGCAGCGTTTCCTGCATCTTGCGGCCGCCGAGAGCCTGGCCTTCGGGGCGCTTGAGCAGGCCTTCAGCCTTGGCAACGAGGTCTTCGCGCACCTTGTCGGCGCTCCAGCGCTGCCAGCCTTCGAGTTCGCCGGCCGCCACCAGCGCCGCATGCACGCGTGCTTCGAGCGGGGCATCGACAAGCTTGCCGTGTTCCTTCAGCACCGCGCGCAGCGCAGCGGCCGCACCGGCGCTGGCCTTGCCGTGACCTTCGGCGGTTTCCTGCTCGAGCTTGGCCAGGGCCGCTTGCACGGCATCTTGCGCGGCTGCGCGCACTGCAGGGTCGACCTTGGGTGCGGCCGGCTTGGCGGGCGCGGCCTTGGGCGCCACCACTTCACCGCGCGCCGCGCGCAGCTCGTCGGCCCACACGGGCACCGGCGGCAGGGGTGCCGCAGGGTCTGCAGCCGCGGCTTGCGCCTGGGCCAACGCCGCATGGAACGCATCGGACACGACCAGCAATTGGGCCTTCGACGATTCGAGCTGCGGGGCAAACCTCGCGTCCAGGCTGGTCCAGTTTGCATCGGCCGTGATGTCGGCAGCCTGTTGCTGCCAATGGGTCACGTCGGCACGCAGCGATTCTTCGGCGGCCTGGGCGTCCTGCCAGCCCTTGGTAGAGAGCACTTCGAAGCGCTGCGCGAGCAGCACGGCGGCTTCGCGGTGCACCTGGGCACGGTGCTGCAGGTCTTCGATGCCCTTCACGCGCTCGGCAAGTTGCACCTTGAAACCGGCCAGCGGCTCGCGCGAGAGCGGCGCGCCGGCCTTGGCGGCGTCGCGCTGCCAGGCGAGCGCATCGGCAATGTTGAGCTTGGACTGGCCCAGCAACGCCTCGGCCTTTTGCGCCCATTCGGCAGCAATGGCTTCCTGGCCCTTGGCCCGCTTGAGTTCGTCGAGCTTTTCGCGCAAGAGGCGCGCCGCGCCCTTGTCGCGGCCGCTCAGCTCCTTGAAGACTTCCTGCATCTGCTCGGGCGCGGGGTTGCCCGCGAGCCAGTCGCGGATGCGCGCGGCGCGCTCGCCCGAGGTTGGCGCGGTGAAGGCGCCGCCGGTGAGCGTGTCGAGGGCCTGGAGGTCGTGTGGCTTGGAAGAAGTAGAGGTCACTTGCGCGAGATCGTTGTCTGAAGAGAGAAAGCGAAGGCGCCGGCAAAGGCCGGCGCACATCGACATTTTCACCCAGTTGTGGCGGGCGGTTGAATTCCATGCCGGGACAGCAGCCAAATAGCTGCCGGAAGGCCCGGGCGGCGGCCTACATATATAGCGGGCCGGCGCAAAAAACCAAGTGCTCTTCTGCCCTACTTCATGGCCAGGTTGAGTTCGGCGCCCGGTTTCCAGTCGGCACCGCTTGCCTTGGTTTTCACGGCGCCAAGGAACAGGCGCTCGCTCGGAAGCTTTTGCGCCAGGAGGTAGTCGCGCACCACGGCGCCGCGCTCCACGGCCAGTTGCCGCATCGACTCTTCATCGACCGGAATGCTCGTGATCAGCAGGTTCTCCATTTCCTTCACCGGCAGGTCCTTGGCCAGCCCGACCATGTTGCGCGGCTTGGTGATGTCGGCGCGCTTGTACACGGCGGTCAGGAGTTCGGGGTATTCGGCATCGGTGACCGGCGGCACGTCGGTGCCCGCCTGGCCGCCACGCACGGCCGCACGCCGCTTCTCGGCCTGGGCCAGTTGGCGCAGGCGCTGGCGCTGGTAGGCATCGCGCTCCTGCTCGAGGCTGGAAGTGCCGACCACCGTCATCTGGAGGGTCGGACGCTCCGTCAAGGCCTTGGCGACCTTGTCCAGGCTTTCCTTGGCGCTCGCGCTGAGCACCGAACTGCCAGGTTCGAAGGTGACGGTACTCGATTCGCCGCTGCCCCCGCCGAGCCCACCGGTCAGCAGGCTGAACGGCGATGTCGCCGCCTTGACGATGAGGTTGACGATGGCCTTGAAGATCAGCGGGCCGATGCTGAACTGCGGATCGTTGAGCGAACCGCGCAGCGGCAGGTCGACGTCGATCACGCCGTTGCGGTCGGCCAGCAGAGCCACCGCCAGCCGCACTGGCAGGCTGTTGGGCGCGCCCTGCACTTCGTCGCCGAACTGCAGCTGGTTGAGCACCAGCTTGTTGGTGGCCGTGAGCTGGCCGTCGGCCGCAATCTTGTAGTTGACGTCCATGCTCATCTTGCCGCGCTCGATGCCATGGCCCGAATAGCGCACCGAATATGGCGACAGCGGCGCCAGATCGAGATCGCGCATCTTGGCCGTAATGTCGAGCTCGAGCGGCTTGGCCAGCGGATTGAGCTTGCCGGTGATTTCCAGCGCCGCCGTCTGCTGCGCCTTGCCGCGCAATTCCAGGTCCGCCAGCGCCGGGCGGCCGCTCTCGCCCTTCGGCGGATTCGACGAGAAGGAACTGAGCTTGCCGGTCAATTCGCTCAGGTCGGCCGAGTAGTTGGGCTTGACGAACAGGTCAGTGAAGTCGATGCGCCCGTTGACCAGGCTCATCGGGCCGAAGTTGATGACCGGCTTGGGCCCGGTGTCGGCTTCAGCCTGCGCCGTTGCAACAGGCGCCGAAGCCGGCCTGGCCGGCTCGGGGCTGCCGCCGACCATGGCTTCGGCCGACGCCGGGGCGCCGCCGGACTGCGGCAGGGGCGCCGTGGTGGTGCTGGTTCCGCCCAGGCTCCTGCGGGTCTTTGCCTCGGCACTGGTTGCCGCCGCGGCATTGCCTTCCGCCTCACCCTTCTTGGTCAGGTTCAGCAGGTTCAGCCGCCCGGTGGGGTCGACGATCACACGGGCAAAAAAGTCGGTCAGGGTGGTTTCGCGCACGTCCACCGCCGGCGGCGCGTTGGGCGCCATGCTCACCTGCAGGCCGCGCAGGCTCAGCGTCTTCCAGCTCAGCAGCTGGTTGGTGTTGCGGTCGAAACCGGGCGACTGGGTCAGCGAGATGCTGTTGGCGCGGAAATCGTCGAGCGCGGTGTCTCCGGCCAGCTTCAGCGTCATGCCGGCCGGTGCGCTTGCATAGCGCACGGTGCCGCGATAGCTCGCGAACGCGCGGCGGATGTCCACATTGAGGGCATCCGCGTAGTAGGCCTTGAAGGCATGGGCGGGAAACGACGCCACTTCGAGCCGGCCTTCGGCCGAAAGCGGCTTCAGCACCACATGGCCCTTGTAGTCGAAGCGGCCCGGCTCGGCCCGCCGCGAGCCGATGCGTCCTGAAATCTGCAGCGGCGACACCGTGCTGGTCTCGGGCGCGACCTTCTGCGCGTTCAGGTTGAGCGCCGTGATCTCGACCGCCACAGGCGTTGCGCTGGCCTTGTCCGCATATGAAAGCGTGCCGTTGTCGACCGCGAGCGTGCCGATGGTCAATGCCCACGGCTTGGTGTTGGCGCCCGGCGCTGCGGCCGCCGACCCGGCGCCCGCGGGCTTGGGCGCGGCCACCTTGGCCTCTGCCGCCGCGCCGCCGGCGGGCGTCTTCAACCAACGCTCGAACATCCAGCGCTTTTCGCTGTCGCGTTCTATATGTACCTTCGGGTTGGTGGCGGTGAACGAGGCCACGTTCAGCGTGTGCTTCGTCATGTCGACCTCGGCGTCGACCAGTTCGAAGCGGCCGACGCTCGCCAGGGCAGTCTTCGCCTGGGTGAGCGCCAGGTCGTCGGCGGCGAGGCGCCGGGCCTTGAACTTGAGATCGGGCTGGGCCCAGGCGATGTCGATCTGTCCGCTGAGCTTGCCGTCGAGCGTGGGCTCCAGGCTTTGCGCCAGATAAGGAGCCGCCAGCGACAGCGGCAGCGCCTCGACTTCGGTCTGTACGTCGGCCGCCTTGTCGGTGGCGTTGCCCTTGAACTTGAGCGTTGCGCCCGCTACGGCGGTGCTGCCGTTGAACTGGGCCGGCTTTTCCATGGGCCAGGTCACGCCGGTCACATCGAGGCCGAGCGCGCTCAGGTCGACCACCGCTGCAGGCTTGACCGTTTCGTCGCGCCAGCCGATGCGCCCGCCGCTGAGCGCGAGCTTGTCGACCTGGACCTTGAGCTTCGGTTTTTCAGGTGCCTTGCCGGCCGGAGCACTTGCCGCGGCAGCGGGAGCGGCGGCTACTTTTTCGGCAGCCCCGGTGGCCGGATCGGTGGCCAGCAGGTTGAGCTGGCCCTTCGCATCGCGGGCGACCGCAAGCTGCGGACTGGAGAGCGCAACTTCGCTCAGGTGGAATACCGATTCCAGCGGCCGCACGTCGGTCAGCGCCAGCTTGAGCGACTCGAACGCCAGCAAGTCGCGGCCCCGTGCATCGCCCAGCTTGGCGCCGCGGGCTTCGATGGTGCCGGTGATCTTCAGGCCGGGCGCGGGAGCCTGGGCAAAGTCGATCTTCAGGTCGGCGTCCAGGCTGCCGGCTTGCAGCTTCACCGGAAAGCCGCCGGGTATGTAGCCCAGGTACGGCACCAGGTCGAGCCCCTTGAACTGCACATGGGCGTCGGTCTTGCGGCTTTCGGCGAACGGCGTCGTGAGCGCAGCCGAGTCGAACTTGCTGCCGTTGAGGGTGAAGGCAAGCTTGGGCTCGGTGTTGATGTCGCGCTTGGAAGCCAGGTTGCTCAGGAACGGCACGTTCAGCACGAAGTCGCGCAATTCGTGCTTGCGCTTGACGGTCTGGTCGTCGAAATCGACGGCGCCGTTCTTGATGGATATGTTGTAGATAGCGAAGCGCGCGGGCTCGGCCTTGGGATCGGGCGGCGGCCCGGCCGCGAGCTTGGCCACGATGTCGTCGATGTCGTACTTGCCGTCGGCAAGGTGCGTGAGGAGGATGGCCGGCGACTCGACCGACACCGCATCGATCACGGGCGCCAGGCGCAAGAGCGACTGCAGCTCGGCATCGGCGTAGATTCGCTTGATGGCCACCTGGGGCCGGCTACCGTCGGCCGTGGCAATGCTCAGATCGTTCAGCGCGAGCTCGAGGGTCCAGGGCTTGAAGTCGATCTTGCCCACGGTAACCTGCCGGCCGAGCTTCTCGCTTGCGATCTTCTGGATCTGGCTCTTGGCGATGGGCGGAACAGCCAGCCACGCAATGGCCCACAAAGCCAGAAGAACCAACAAGGCGACGATCCCACGCCGCATCCATTTGTTTTGTTTGAGCGAAGCTACATCCATCGCGGGAGTGTGCCGCAAAGAGAAGCAAAGCCAGAAACAAGAAAGCCCGGCAATTCGACGAAAGTCTCATTACCGGGCTTGATGGCGGGCATAAGACCCATGCCATCGTTTCGCGCGACCGGAAGTCAATGGTTCCTGCCGTGCTGGCAGCAAGAGATTGCCGCCATGGATCCTCCATCGTTCGAGCCCTTGACTTGCACCTCGGGCTGCCGGATTTCGGAAAACCGCCTGAGAACTCAGGCGTGTTCAGATTAGGCGCCGCACGCCTGCATTGCAATGCCTGGCTCCAAGGGATTTCCCTCGTCCTTCGAATCAAAAAGTTGGATTTGTTTAAATATGTAATCACATAAGGAAATAGATTCTTATGCTTGACCGAGTATTTAGCCACGCTAGAATCCGCCTGCCCTTGGCCTGCCCCAGACCCAGCAGGGGCCCCTGAACCCGCTGCCGAACCCCCCCGGCTTGATCAGGTCGCCGCGCCCTCACCCTACACCTCCATGCGCGGAGCCTGATTCGTACCAATCAAGCGCCGCTGCCTTATCCGTCGCCCTCCGGGCGCTGCGATCAGGTGCCGCATAGAAAGGAAGAGCGATGAACAAGGCGTTTGATGCCACAGCCCGCGGGCTAAGGACCTTTGCGTCCGATGTGGCAGACGGCTTTTTTGAGATCACCCACAACGGGTTTGCACTGGTCGGCCTGGCTATTGTGTTTGCGGCTCTCGCCCTGGTGGCACGGCCCGATCTGCGCCAGACCGGCGAAGAGCAGCTCATGGGCTGGCTCCAGTCGCGCAAGCCCGCGCCCGAGCCCACCGACCTGGAGCCGACCGCGATTGTGCGCACCACGGCCGCGAGCCCCGGCGACCTGCCCAAGCAGCAGGCCGCGGTGGCCTACTGGCTCAGCAAGAAGTACCGTGTCGCGGCCGAGCCCCTCAGCGTGCTCGTCGCAGAGGCGTACCAATTGGGCAAGCGCACCAAGCTCGACCCGACGCTGATCCTGGCCATCATGGCGGTCGAATCGAGCTTCAACCCGTTCGCGCAGAGCCACGTGGGCGCGCAGGGCCTGATGCAGGTCATGACCCGCGTGCACGGCGACAAGTACGAAAGCGCCGGCGGCACGCTCACCGCTTTCGACCCCGTGACCAACATGCGCGTCGGCGTGAAAGTGCTGCAGGAATGCATCGCCCGCGCCGGTTCGCTCGAAGGCGGCCTGCGCTACTATGTGGGCGCAGCCAATCTCGACGACGACGGCGGCTATGCCAACAAGGTCCTCGCCGAGCACGAGCGGCTGCTGCAGGTGGCCAATGGCCGCAATCCTCCGACCACGACCGCGCCCTCGGCGCCCATCGTTCGCGCGCAGCCAATCCCCATCGCTGTACCGCCGAAGCCGGAGCAAGCGGCCGAGCCGGTGGTGGCCGATCCTCAAAAAGTCGCACTGCTTTCCGAGGTTTCCTGAGCCCCTGCCCCATGGGCAAAACCATGGGGTGAGCTACACTCCGTTCCGTACGCGACTGGCGATAGGCGCAGCACCTCCAAAGGTGCCACGCGCTGACGTGGAATACCACTGGGAAGCGTGCCGCCTGGCATCCATTCAGGCGTTCAGCCGTTCGCCTGGGCAGCCCTTGTTTGGTTGAAGAACAAGGACCTCGTCTTCAAAGGACTGCCATGTACCAACGCAATATCCTGGTCGAACAGACCGATCCCGAAATCTGGGCTGCCATCCAGGCCGAAAACGCGCGCCAGGAACACCACATCGAGCTCATCGCGAGCGAAAACTACGCCTCGCCGGCCGTCATGGCCGCGCAGGGCTCGCAGCTCACCAACAAATACGCCGAAGGCTATCCGGGCAAGCGCTACTACGGCGGCTGCGAGCATGTCGACGTGGCCGAGCAGCTGGCCATCGACCGCATCAAGCAGATCTTCGGCGCCGACGCCGCCAACGTGCAGCCGCATTGCGGCGCATCGGCCAACGAGGCCGTGATGCTGGCCTTCTTGAAGCCCGGCGACACCATCATGGGCATGAGCCTGGCCGAAGGCGGCCACCTCACGCACGGCATGCCCCTCAACATGAGCGGCAAGTGGTTCAACGTGGTGAGCTACGGCCTGGACGCCAACGAAACCATCGACTACGACGCGATGGAACGCAAGGCGCACGAGCACATGCCCAAGCTCATCATCGCCGGCGCCTCGGCCTATTCGCTGCGCATCGACTTCGAACGCTTCGCCAAGGTGGCCAAGGATGTGGGCGCGATCTTCATGGTCGACATTGCCCACTACGCAGGCCTGGTGGCTGCGGGCGTGTACCCCAACCCCGTGCCGCACGCCGACGTGGTGACCTCCACCACGCACAAGAGCCTGCGCGGCCCGCGCGGCGGCATCATCCTGATGAAGTCGCAGCACGAGAAAGCCATCAACAGCGCGATCTTCCCGGGCCTGCAAGGCGGTCCGCTGATGCACGTGATTGCCGCCAAGGCCGTCGCGTTCAAGGAAGCCATGACGCCCGAGTTCAAGGCCTATCAGCAGCAAGTGGTCAAGAACGCCCAGATCGTGGCCGACACCCTCACCGAGCGCGGCCTGCGCATCGTGAGCGGGCGCACCGAAAGCCACGTGATGCTGGTCGACCTGCGCTCCAAGGGCATTACCGGCAAGGAAGCCGAAGCCGTGCTGGGCGCCGCCCACATGACGATCAACAAGAACGCGATCCCCAACGACCCTGAAAAGCCGATGGTGACCAGCGGCGTGCGCATCGGCACCCCCGCCATGACGACGCGCGGCTTCAAGGACGAAGAAGCCCGCATCACGGCGAACCTGGTGGCCGACGTGCTCGAGAACCCGCGCGATGCGGCCAACATCGACGCAGTGCGCGCCAAGGTGCACGCGCTTACGAGCCGCTTCCCTGTCTACCGCTGATCGTCCGCAAGACCTGGCCGCATGAAATGCCCTTTTTGCGGTCATCTTGAAACGCAGGTCGTCGAGACCCGCGTTTCGGAGGACGCCGACTTCGTGCGAAGGCGCCGCCAGTGCAGCGCTTGCGACAAGCGCTTTACAACGTACGAGCGGCCGGACGTCAACTTTCCGGTCGTCGTGAAGAAGGACGGCAGCCGCGCCGACTTCGACTCGACCAAGGTGCGCGCCTCGATGATGCTGGCGCTGCGCAAGCGGCCGGTGAGCATCGAGCAGATCGACAACGCGCTGCTGCGCATCGAGCAGAAGCTGCTGGCCAGCGGCCTGCGCGAAATCGATTCGACCAAGGTCGGCGAGCTCGTCATGCGCGAGCTCAAGAAGCTCGACAAGGTGGCCTACGTGCGCTTTGCCTCGGTGTACCGCAGCTTCGAGGACGTGGACGAGTTCAGGCAGCTGTTGCGGGACATTTGAGCAAGAGGCGTCGAGGCAAGCCCCCGGCGCGCTCTCACTACCTCCCGCTGCCGCAAGCGCCGCTTCCGCACTCACCCCGGACATCCGGATTGCAGACCCTGGCGCGGCCCGACGCCGACACCACAATCGAAGCCCTGCGGCCCGACTCGGCCTTCAGCGTGAGGCATCCGGCGCCGAAGCCCGTGCCGCCCGCCCGGCGCGAGAAGCCATTGCTGTCGTAGTCCAGCCCGCGCACGAATCCATCTCCAAGTGCCGCGTCGACGCTCACGCCGCTCGGAAGCTTTTCGAACTTGCGCAGCGTGTGCATTGCGCCTTCGGGTCCTGCCTGCACGGCCCAGCCGCTCGACCAGTCGCTTCCCTGGAGCGCGCCCACATGGACCTTTTGCGAACGCTGAATGGCCTCGGTGCGGGCCAGGTTCAGCGCGGCCACGAAACCGCTCGAAGCAGCGGCAAGCCGCTGGTTGAGCAGCAGCTCGCGAAACGAGGGAACGGCGATCGAACCCAGGATTGCCATGATGGCCACCACGGCCATCAGCTCGACGAGGGTGAAGCCGCCCGACGCGACACTCGCCCCCATCGACCATCGCCAGCCGTGTCTCATTGCCAGCACCTGGCCCCCGCTGCGCCATTGCAGCCCTTGTCTCCCATGCTGTCGATCCAGAGCGCTCCGACCTCGGGATCGGCGTAGTCCGGTTTCGGGGTTGCCGTGAGCCTGACGCAGCGCTCGATGGTGCCCTGCCCCTCGCAATTGCCGCTCTCGACGAGGTACTTGCCGCCCGCACCTCCCTCGCCGGATCCGCCTTCGTAGCGCTTGTACTGCCCGGCCATGGTGTACTGCCGCTCTTGCTGCTGCATCTGCTGCATCAGGGCCGAGCGCGCTTCGGTGCGCCAGCCCTTGCGCATGAAGTCCAGGTACGACGGATAGGAGATGGCGGCCAGGATGGCGAGGATCGCGACCGCTATCATCAATTCGATGAGCGTGAAGCCATGAATGCGTCTGGCGGTGCCGTTTGCCGGCTTTGCGGCCTTCATGGCTTTGCTCCCTGAAAATCGACGATCTGGCGCCAGTTCAAGCGCCCGGCCACCTGCGAAACCTGACCGCCTTCCACCGGCTGCACGGTTGAAACGCCGGCCCCGCCAGGGCCGCCTCCAGAACCGGCGTTGATCACCGAAAGCTTCTTCGTTGCCGAACGGCGGCCAAACGCATCGGGTGAGGCAGAGGCCCCTTCGCCAAGCGCAACGAGCAAAGGCGACGACAACAAACCCACCGTTGAAGGCACGCAGGTCCCACCCGTCGAAAGCCCTGTCATTGCATTGACCGCGCAGCTGCGGCCGCCACCATTTACTCCGCAGGCATCGCCATTCGGTATCAGCGTGTTGAAGAACAGATAGCCGTCGCTGAGCGCCAGCCGGGTCACCTGCCGCTCGCCAGAATCGAGTGACCCGGGAAGATCGAAATACCAGCCGCGGCGGCTCGCCACGCTTCGGCTGCCCGTGCCATAGACGAAGGGCTCGCCCACGATGGCCGGCAACGGCTGGCCGGCGGCGGCGGCCGCGGTGCGCGGCTGAAGCTGCGTGCGCGTTTCGTGCGCGGGGATGGCTGTGCCGGAGTCGTACACGCCGTAGAGCGTTTGCACCGCATGGCTGGCGCTGCCGATGTCTTCGGGGCTCATGAACTTGCCGGTGCCGAACAGAACGACGGCGCCGCCGTTCGGCCCAGCCCCCACTTCCGGCGCCACGGTGATGGGTTGTCGCTTTGCGCCCGCTCCGGGCGACATCGCGACTATGAGCGGCTGCCCCTTCAAGCCGAGTGCGTTGTCCTCGTTCCATGGCGCACGGCCGGTGAAGTCGAACTTCCACAGGTTGCCTTGCGTGTCGCCGGCGTACAGCCAGCGCACCGATCCATCCGCGGCTGCGTAGTCGCCCGGAGTGCCGAGGGCATTCACAATCGTTTTGTCCGCCGGAGCCGGCAACACGATCTTGTGATAGTTGACACCGCGCTTCCAAGCGGCGCCGGCGGCCTTGTCGAGCGAGAGCAGGAACAGCGCCCCGCGCCTCTCCGGATTGGCGTTGTTGAAGCCCGAGGGAACCACGGCGAACCAGGCATGGGCCGCGGCCCCGGAGCGCGTGGGCGCGGAGAGGCGGAACTTCAAGATCCGCGGCGCCTGAAGCACGTGGCCCATGTCCTCATCGTCGAGCCCCGTGAACTCCCACAGTGCCTTGTCCGCAGAAAACGCACCGGGATCGGAAACATCGAGCGCGAAGACACCGGTGGCTCCAGCACCCATTCCGGAAACCAGCACAGTCTTCCAGCTGCCATCAGCCATCCTGGCTTCCGTTGCGGCGGGGGATCCATCGACATAGGATTGATGCACATGGTCTGGCGAGCTGTAGCCCCCGAGCTTCGGCAACACCGCGCGTGGCACGTAGGCGAAGAGCTCGCTTCCCGTGGCGGCCGAGAACGCGTGCAGCATGCCGTCGTTGGCGCCGACATACACCGCCGGCGGCCGCGCTCTGTTCGCTTCGAGAAACCGGCCATAGCCGGCATCCTGCAAGTGCGGGCCCGGCGCGCCCACGAACAGCGGGTTCGAATTGGCAACATCGCCCATGACCGAGTCACGCACGCGGAACATTCCACCCGGTGCCGACAGTTCCTTGCGGCGGTCCCCGCGCAGATAGGCCACGCGGTCGGCGCCCAATGCATCGGATGCCGACGGCGTCGCATAGGGCATGGAGTTCAAATGGCCTCTCGCCACGTTGTCGAGCGACTCCCAGCGAAAAGGCGTGCCTCTGCTGGCCGACGAAAGGGTGAAGATGTTCCTGTCCGAGGGATCGCGTGCAACACGTACCGGCTGAGCCGATGCGTTGCCGGTCAACAGGGCTCCCGCGTCCCATGCGGGCTCATCGGCCTGGCGCACCGTGCCCGCAGCCGCGTCGTAAGCCAGCGGGTACGACAGCAGCGTGCCCGACCAGCGGCGTCCGCTGAACCGCGCCACGTAGAGGCTGCCCCCGGCTTCCGCGATGCGGTCCGACGAAATGGCGGCGTCGGCCGTCCGCCCGCCTGGCGGTGCCGCTGCCGACTCGAAGATCCGGTGGATCACGCCGAGCAATTCCCGCGGCTCGCCTGCCAGGAAGTAGTTGGACGGTTTGGGCTGGCCGTCGTCATCGATGCCTTCAGCCCATTCGGAATTGCCCGTCGTGTCGGCTTGTCCACTGCCGGTCGACACCCTGAACGGATTACCGTCCGCGTTGCTGTCTGCAAAGCCCCCGTACTTCGACGCGAGATAGAGCGCGCTGCCGCGCTGCGCTTGCCCGACGGACCCCTGCCCGCCCGCGTCCAGGTCGATACCGAAGGTCTGGACCCGCACGTCGGGATAGTCGGCGCGAATCTTCTGCGTGTTCGCCCAATAGGCCAGCCCCGCCATGCCGAACGAACCCTTGTCGGCACCTGTTTCCGCAGCTGCAATGGTGCTCGCTGTCAGTTGCGCGCCGCCCTTGTAGTTGAAGGCCGGAAGGCCGCGGTTTCCGGTCGTTGCAAGACCGGTCTTTCCCGAAGGGTGGGTATAGGACAGCGATTCGCGGTTCTCGAACGCGCCGACCAGGCGGGTCCAGTAGGACGTGTCGGGCTCGAACGACGCGTTGCTGAAGCTGCGGCCGCCGCCCGGCAGCCCGGGCAATGAACGATCGCCGTGCGTTTCCAGATCTCCTATCGCCAGGATGTAGTTCTTGCGGCAGCTGGCACCCATGGGGTCCCAATTCTTGTGGCCATCGGTGCGCCACTGCGCCGTGTCGTTGTAGACGGGCAGCCCGTCCTTTCGCGGATCGTCGATGGCGGCGATACCCGCCATTGCATCCCGCGTGGGCACCTTGCCCTGCAGGTAGCGCAGCGATTCGTAGTAGAGCTCGCCCGCGGGGTCGAACTTCTTGTACGCACCTGCCCTGCCGAACCGGTTCAGGTAGTTGATGACGCCGCCGGACCTGACGCCCTGGGCGGTGGATATCGGATCGGCAAGGAAGACGCCGGTCTTCGCATCCCATTCGGTCTGAGGGTTGTCCACCCTGTCGAGCTTCGCCTCCAGCTTTCTCGGCCCGGCGTATTTCATCGGCGCGCGCAACACGCCTCCATAGCGGGCCGGGTCGTTGTCGAGCAGATAGCCGAACACGGCAAAACGAAGCCGATCCGCGTAGCGCTGTATCTCTCCTGCGGGCTTGAAGTTGCCGCTCGAGTACTTGACGCAAAGGCCGCCGCGCACCGCGGCTTCGGCTGCAGTGCAGACCTCCACCCGCGCGAAGTAAGAAGCGCTTGCCGCGCCGGGGCCGTATTGCTGGTCGGTGCCGGGGCTGGCGCAGCTGCCGCTTGCGCTCGGTCCGACGAACATGCGGTCAGCGCAGTGGTTGAAGTGAAGAGTGCCCGCCGCGCGCAAGCCATTGCTGCTGCCCGCCACCAGCGGCGTGAGCTTATCCAGGTTGCCGGTCACGGCCTTGTCGGGGAAGTGGCTGCTGCGATAGAAATCCTGCGGCAGCACCGCACGTTGCAGCACGGTGCGGTCGGCTTCGTCCACCACCCGGTCGCCACCCGTCAATGCAAGCCTCAGCACGTCGACGGTGGACGTGGCGGCCCAGTTCAACAGGTTGCCGCTCCATTGATGCGCGCACGCGATCTCGCCGCCTGCAAGTCGGGTTGCCGGAGCCACGCGCTTGAAGTAGCCATCGGCGGGAGCGTAGCCGTAGCAGGCCATCGGATCCCAATAGCCCAGGTAGACCTTCTTCCAGTCGAAGCTGCCGCGATAGGCCGCACCGGTGTTCGAGAACTCCAGCGCAAGGTCGATCACCATGTTCGCATCGACGCGCGACGCCATGGAAGACAGCGGCTCGCTCGGGAGATCTACAGCCGGCGCCACGCCGCTGTCCGCTGCAAATACAGAGGTACCGATGCAGAGCACCCATGCGGCAACAGCTGCCGCCGGGCACAAGCGACTTTCAGGAGAACGCATTCGGATTCCGTTTCAGCAAAAAAGAGGGGAAGTCAGGACGGGCAACCCGGGCTGGCGGCCGGCTTGTACAAATTGGTTTGCAGCACTACCTGCGTCTCGTCCCGCACGCCGTAGCCGATGGCCGTGATGCGAAAGAGATGCGAGGCGTTTCGTGCACTTGCGCTCTGCAGCTGACTGGACTGCCACCCGCCGTGGTTGCGCACCGCTTCCACGATGTAGCGCGGCGCGCGTGCGGAGAGCGCGCCGCCGCGGGCGCCTGCGGCCTCACTGGCAGTGGCGTAGCTTTGTCCGGTGAAGGTGCCGTAGGCGACCGACGTTGTGCTTTCGGCTGCGAAATCAGCCGTCATCCAGACCGGCTTGGCGCCGTCTTCGGCATGGGCGCACAACCCTTGGTGAATGCCCGTGCCGCCGCATCCCGCGACAAAGGCCGAGACGTCCTTGCCGTTGAAAACACACAGGCGCTGCGCCGCGCTTGGGTTCGGGCCGAGCAAGTCGCGCTCGGCGTCGACGAGCGCGGCTTCGGCGGCTTGGAACGCGATTTCGGTGTCGCGGTCGTTGCGTGCGCTTCGCTCGCCTACGAGCGAGACTTGCGCCGCACCAATGCCCAGCACCATCGCAATGAGCAGCATCAACAGCACCACGATCAACGAGAAGCCTCGCTGCGGCGAAGGGCCGCGGCTCACGGTGCCGGCTCCTTCATGACGTTGCGCAGCATGACCGTGAAGGTGGAGGTGCGCCTCAACCTGCCGTCCGCCGGCGGCATGAAGCTCACGCCGGGAAAGTCGGCGCCGAGGGGGTAAAGACGTTCGACCTGCGTTTGGGCTCCACCAATGCCGGGGCCACTGCGCGCCACCATGCCGATGCGAAGACCGACCACCTTGCGCCACTCACTGTTGATGCCGGCGGTGGAGCCCGCCAGCGCCTCCAGCTGTGCTGCATCGAGCCAGCGTTCAGGCACGCTGTCGCCATTGCCGTCGTAGGCGTAGACGACCTTGAACACCTCGATGCCGCGCGCAAGCGGCTCGGACCTGAACGCACCCTCTTTGTCGCTGCGGTACTTGCAGTAAAGCTCGGGTTCCTTGTCGGCAGCTTCCGCCACGAAGAAGAAGCTCCACGCCCGATCGGCGAGCGACGGCTCGCCATCAGCAGGCCCGGGCTGGGCGATGTCCATGCAATCGACCATGGTGCCGTCGGGTTCGGTGTCGCCGCCTCCGACGCGGCTGCGGCCGAAAAACCGCGCCCGCAGCGAGTCGCTTCCGTTCACACCCCTGCTGTTGTGGCTGCCGTGGCTTTCGCCTGTGAAGGTCACCCGCGCATTGCTCGCGCCGACGATGTCCAGGTCGGATGGATCGTCGGCCGAGGCCATCAGGTTTGCGCTGCTGCCGATGACCACGGTGCCGTCGGAGCCGACGCGGTCCGGTGCGTAGTCGGCATAGCCGGCTTGCCGCACCATGCCCCTGACGACGGCAGCCGCGAACCGCAGTGAATCTTCCACCGACTGCGCTTCCGCATTGGCGGCAAAGAGCTGCCGGCTGCCAAGGAAGGTGGCCGTGGCGGCGAGCACTACCATCAGGCCGATCACGGCGGCGACCATCAATTCGACCAAGGTCATCCCGCGCTGGCGCAGGCGCATTGGGTGATAAGGGGCTCGCATGGCAGCCGTTCGCCTAGCCGGAAACCAGCTGCATCACCAGGCGAGGCGGAAGCTCACGCTGCGGCTTGCCGCCGTGCTTTGCGTCCGCAGCGTCGGCGTGCGGCACCCAGCCGAGCTTGACGACCACATTGCGGCCTGACTGGCTGCATGGCCACGCGTATTCGCCGGCCGACGCGTCCCAAGGGTTGTCGTCGAAGCACACGCTGACGCGGGCACCGGGCAGTGCCTTGGCAACGCGGCGCTTCCATTCGCCCATGTCCCAAGCGGCGAGGCCCTCAGGATCGCAAGCCGCCGCGCATTCGCCCAAGCCACCGCCGGTACCGGAATCCGCGCTCCAGTTGACGACGAGGTAAGTATTGGCCGCGTTGTTCCTTGCCGCGACGCCCGGATTCATGCGAACCTTTTCCGAGAGGTCGCGAGCAAGGTTGACTGCCGCAGCGAACGTTGCGGCTTCCTTGCCCGTGCGCACAGCCGTGAGCAGCATGCCGATAGAGCCGAGCAAACCGACGCTCAGCACCGCAATGGAAACGAGCACCTCCACGAGCGAAAAGCCCGTGGAGGCCTGCCTTGATGTAGCCATTTTTCGATGTCCTCCCCCGTCCTGCAACTTCGGTTGCTTCTTTATTCCTGCATCGAAACTGGAGCGTAGGCGCGGCTCCTGGCAGCCCGTTTGCCGTTCGTCCGCTTTTGACTGCCGCTCGTATGATCCAGCGGCTCCGGTGTTAATTAATTCTTCTCGCAGCCCATGCCTTCCCCCGAACAAGACGCTCAGCACATCGCCACCGCATTGCGCCTGGCTTCCGACGCGCTGTTGCTGACCGATCCCAACCCGCGCGTGGGTTGCGTGCTGTGCGATGCAGGCGGACGCGTGCTAGGGCAGGGCCATACGCAGCAAGCCGGCGGACCGCATGCCGAAGTGATGGCGCTGCGCGATGCGGCGGCCAAGGGCCATTCGGTTGTGGGCGCCACCGCCTACGTCACGCTCGAGCCCTGTTCGCACCACGGGCGCACCGGCCCCTGCTGCGACGCGCTGATCGCGGCCGGCATCGGCAGGGTCGTGGCATCGCTCGCTGACCCGAACCCGCTGGTCGCTGGACAGGGTTTCGCCCGCCTTCGGGCAGCCGGCATCGAGGTGCAAACCGGCCCCGGCGCGGCCGAATCGCGCGAACTCAACATCGGTTTCTTCAGCCGCATGGTCCGCAAGCTGCCTTGGGCGCGTCTCAAGGTGGCGGCCTCGCTCGACGGCAAGACAGGCCTTGCCAATGGGGTGAGCCAATGGATCACGTCCGAGGCCGCCCGCGCCGACGGCCACGCATGGCGGGCTCGCGCCAGCGCGGTGTTGACCGGCGTCGGCACGGTGCTCGAAGACAACCCCCGGCTCGACGTACGACTGATCGAGACGCCGCGCCAGCCGCATCTGGTGATTGTCGACAGCCACTTGCAGACGCCGCCCGATGCTCATGTTTTCATAGCAGGCCGTCCGGTGTGGATTTACGCGGCTGTTCGCGACGAAGCCCGCGCTGCCGCCCTGGAAGCACGCGGCGCCACCGTGACCTGCCTGCCCAATGCAAGCGGCAAGGTCGATCTGGCCGCCATGCTGCAAGACCTGGCAGCGCGCGGCGTCAACGAACTCCACGTCGAAGCCGGTCACAAGCTCAACGGCTCGCTCATTCGCGAAGGCTGCGTCGACGAGCTGCTGGTCTACCTGGCGCCCAAGCTGATCGGCAGCGGCCTCGACATGGCGAGCCACCTGCACGCCGAAGGGCCGCTCACCTCGCTGGAAGGCGCGCTGGCGCTCGAATTCAAGTCTGTGCAGATGCTCGGGCCGGACCTCCGGGTCGTGTCGCGGGTGCGCGGGCGCGACAGCTTCTAGCGGCCCGCCTCGGGCAAGCGGAGGCGGATTGCACGGCCAAAGCGCCGCGGAAAGGCCGAGGGCCCCCGCATCTGCGAAAATGTGCAAATGTTCACCGGAATCATTACCGGCGTGGGGCGCATCGCCGCCATCCACGACCTCGGCCCCTCCTCCTCCTACGGCAAAAGACTCGGCATTTCGGTGCCCGACGGATATCTCGACGATGTAGGCCTTGGCGACAGCATTGCGCTCAACGGCGCCTGCATGACCGTGACCACCCTCGATCCGGCGCAGCAGCTGTTCACCATCGACATTTCGGCCGAATCGCTCGACAAGACCGCTGGCCTCACCGAGCAAGGCGCCCGCATCAACCTCGAGAAGGCGCTGCGCGCCAGCGACCGGCTGGGCGGGCACATCGTGTCGGGCCATGTGGACGGCATCGGCACGGTGAGCCACTTTGCGCCCGTGGGCGAAAGTTGGGAACTGCGCGTGGTCGCGCCGCCCGCGTTGGCGCGCTTTCTGGCCTACAAGGGCTCGATCACGATCAACGGCGTGAGCCTGACGGTCAACAGCGTGAGCGACATCGAAGACGGCGCGGAAATCAGCATCAATCTGATCCCTCACACCGTCGAAAACACCTCCCTGGGCAGCCTCACGGCCGGCTCCAAGGTCAATCTCGAAATCGATACCGTGGCGCGCTACGTGGAGCGCATGCTCCAGGCCGGCGTCCTGGTGCCAACTCCTTCCACGTATTCCAAGGACACCGCCGAATGAACGCCTCCGTCACCCCCATCGGCGCGCCCCGCGGTTCGCGGGCACCCGCGCCGATTTCCCCGGTCGAGGAGATCGTGGCCGAGCTTGCCGCCGGCCGCATGGTCATCCTGGTGGACGAGGAAGACCGCGAGAACGAAGGCGACATCGTCATTGCGGCGGACCACATCACGCCCGAGGCCATCAACTTCATGGCCCGCCATGCGCGGGGGCTGATCTGCCTCACGCTTTCGCGCGAAATGTGCGAGCGGCTGCAGCTGCCGCCCATGGTGTCCCGCAACGGCGCCAAGCATTCGACCGCCTTTACCGTTTCGATCGAGGCGGCCGAAGGCGTGACCACCGGCATTTCGGCCGCCGACCGCGCCCGCACCGTGCAGGCCGCCGTGGCGCGCAATGCCGTGGCCAGCGACCTGGTGCAGCCGGGCCATATCTTTCCGCTGCAGGCGGTGGACGGCGGTGTGCTGATGCGCGCCGGCCATACCGAAGCCGGCTGCGACCTGGCAGCCATGGCCGGCTGCTCGCCCGCCTCGGTGATCTGCGAGGTGATGAACGAAGACGGCACCATGGCGCGCCTCCCCGACCTGCAGATTTTTGCGGCCGAGCACGGGCTCAAGATCGGCACCATTGCCGCGCTCATCGAGCACCGCAGCCGCACCGAATCGCTGGTCGAGAAAGTCGGCTGCCGCGAAATCCAGACCGCGTGGGGCACCTTTACCGCCCACGCCTTCACCGACAAGCCCAGCCGCGGCGTGCATCTTGCGCTGGTGCGCGGCACGTGGGCGCCGGACGATGTGGTGTCGGTGCGCGTGCACGAGCCGCTCTCGGTGCTCGACGCGCTCGAAATCAACCGCTCGCTGCACTCCTGGAGCCTTGACGCTAGCCTGGCGCACATTGCCAACGAAGGCAAGGGCGTGGCCGTGCTGCTGAACTGCGGCGAAACGGCCGGCGAGCTGCTGGCCCAGTTCGACGGCACCGCGCGCCCCGCGCAAGCCCCCGAGCGCGGCCGCATGGACCTGCGCAGCTACGGCATCGGCGCGCAAATCCTGCGCGAATGCGGCGTGCACAAGATGAACCTGCTCGGCACGCCCCGCCGCATGCCGAGCATGGCCGCAGGCTACGGCCTCGAAATTGCCGGCTACCTCACGAAAGACTGACACGACATGCAAGGTGCAAACAAGGGAGCGGATGCAAAGCCGCTCGACGGAAAAGGGCTGCGCATCGGCATCGTCCAGGCACGCTTCAACGCCGACATCACGGACGCGCTGGCCGCGGCCTGCCTGGCCGAGCTCGAAAAGCTCGGCGTGGCGGCGGACGACATCCATCATGTGCAGGTCCCCGGCGCGCTCGAAGTGCCCGTGGCCCTGCAGGCCATGGCGGTGCGCGGCGGCTACCACGCGCTTGTGGCGCTGGGCTGCATCATCCGCGGTGAAACCTACCACTTCGAACTGGTTGCCAACGAATCCGGGGCGAGCGTGAGCCGCATTGCGCTCGACCATCGCATTCCCATCGCCAACGCGATCCTCACGACCGAAAACATGGAGCAAGCCATTGCCCGCCAGACCGACAAGGGCCGCGATGCGGCCCAGGTGGCTGTCGAGATGGCGCAATTGCTGGCCTCCCTCAAATGACCGAAGACAACAACAAGACAGCAGGCGCCAAGCCGCGCCAGGCGCGCACGGGCCTCACCAGCACCGGCGCACGCAAGGCTTCGGCCAAGTCGAACCGCAGCCGCGCACGCGAATTTGCGTTGCAGGCGCTCTACCAGCACCTGGTGGGCCGCAACGACGCCGCCGCCATCGACCAGTTCACGCGCGACCTCGCGGGCTTCCACAAGGCCGACGCCGCGCATTACGACGCGCTGCTGCACGGTGCCATCGAAGGCGCGGAGCAGCTCGACGCGCTGATTCGCCCGCTGCTGGATCGCAAGTTCGAAGAAATATCGCCCATCGAGCACGCCGTGATGTGGATCGGCGTGTACGAGTTTCAGCACTGCCTCGACGTGCCATGGCGCGTGGTGCTCAACGAGTGCATCGAGCTTGCCAAGGAATTCGGCGGCACCGACGGCCACAAATACGTGAACGCCGTGCTCAACGGCCTGGCGCCGCAACTGCGCGCGGCCGAGGTGGAGGCCGACCGCACTTCCGGCAAGGCCAGGACGTGAGAATTTCCAAGCGCGCGCAGCGCATCGAACCGTTCTATGTGATGGAGGTTGCCAAGGCCGCCGGCGTGCTGGCGCGCGAGGTGGCGCATACCGACCGGCCGATGATCTTCCTGAACATCGGCGAGCCCGACTTCACCGCGCCGCCGCTGGTGCAGGAAGCCGCTGCACGCGCGGTGCGTGCCGGCGCCACGCAGTACACGCAGGCCACCGGGCTCGACCATCTGCGCGAGCGCATCAGCGGCTGGTATGCGCAGCGCTTCGGCGTCGACGTACCGGCACGCCGCATCGTGGTGACGGCCGGCGCGTCGGCCGCGCTGCAGCTGGCCTGCCTGGCGCTCATCGAGTCCGGCGACGAGATCCTGCTGCCCGACCCGAGCTACCCCTGCAACCGCCATTTCGTGAGCGCCGCGGATGGCACCGCGGTGATGATCCCGACCACGGCCGACGAGCGGTTTCAGCTCACCGCCGCCAAGGTCGAAGCCGCGTGGACCGACAAGACGCGCGGCGTGCTGCTCGCCTCGCCTTCCAACCCCACGGGCACCTCGATTGCGCCCGACGAGCTGCGCCGCATCCACAACGTTGTGTCGCAGCGCGGCGGCATCACGCTGATCGACGAAATCTACCTCGGGCTCTCATACGACGATGCCTTCGGGCAGACGGCGTTGGCCATCGACGACAACGTCATCAGCATCAACAGCTTCAGCAAGTACTTCAACATGACCGGCTGGCGCCTTGGCTGGCTGGTGGTGCCCGAAGCGCTGGTGCCGGTGGTCGAGCGGCTGGCGCAAAACCTCTTCATCTGCCCCAGCACCGTGTCGCAATATGCGGCGCTGGCCTGCTTCGAGGATGCGAGCATTGCCGAATACGAACGCCGCCGCGCCGAGTTCAAGGCGCGCCGCGACTGGTTCATTCCGCAGCTCGATGCGCTGGGCCTCAGCGTGCCGGTGGTGCCCGATGGTGCCTTCTACGCTTGGGCCGACTGCACCAGCGTGGCCGAGAAGCTCGGCATTTCGGGCAGTTGGGATTTCGCCTTCGAAACCATGAAGCGCGCCCATGTGGCCGTGACGCCCGGCCGCGATTTCGGCACCGCCGAAACCGGCAAATTCGTGCGCTTTTCTACCGCCAGTTCGATGGCGCATCTCGAGGAATCCATCGAACGCCTGCGGGCCATGATCGCGAACCCGGCCCGATGAGCTACGCGTTTCCGATCCGCGTGTATTGGGAGGACACCGACGCCGGCGGCATCGTGTTCTATGCCAACTACCTCAAGTTCATGGAGCGCGGCCGCACCGAATGGCTGCGCTCGCTGGGCGTGGAGCAGCGAAAGCTCCGAGAGGAAACCGGCGGCCAGTTCGTGGTGAGCGAAACCCAGCTCAAATACCATCGCCCCTCCCGGCTCGACGACGAACTGCTGGTTACAGCCGATCTCCGACAAATGGGTACGGCGTCGTTGATAATCGGTCAGCAGGTGCTATCAAAAACAGAGCAAGAGCGAACAGGCGCCCCGGCGCCCGTCCTTCTGTGCGAAGGCACCATCCGCATCGGCTGGGTGGACGCCACCACATTGCGCCCCGCGCGCATACCGACCCAAGTTTCGGGAACCCTCGAGCGCTCCGGCGGCTCCATGACTCAACCTTTCAAGCCATGAACCAAGACCTCTCGATCATCAATCTCCTCCTCCACGCGAGTTTCGTGGTCCAACTGGTCGTGCTGCTGCTCGTGATCGTTTCGATTGCCAGCTGGGCCGCGATCATCCGCAAGTACTTCGCGCTGCGTCGCATGCGGGCGCTGAACGACGACTTCGAACGCGAGTTCTGGTCGGGCACCAGCCTGAACGAGCTGTTTGCCTCGGCCGCGCAGAACGCCAAGTTCGCCGGCCCCATGGAGCGCATCTTCGCTTCGGGCATGCGCGAATACCAGAAGCTGCGCGAACGCCACGTGAGCGATGCCAGCACGCTGCTGGACGGCGCCCGCCGCGCCATGCGAGCGAGCTTCCAGCGCGAACTCGACGCGGCCGAACAGAACCTCTCGTTCCTGGCCACCGTGGGTTCGGTATCGCCCTACGTCGGTCTTTTCGGCACGGTCTGGGGGATCATGCATGCCTTCACCGGCCTGGCCGCGCTGGCCCAGGTGACGCTGGCCACGGTGGCTCCCGGCATTGCCGAGGCACTGGTGGCCACGGCCATCGGCCTGTTCGCCGCCATTCCCGCGGTGGTGGGCTACAACCGCTTCGCGCGCGAGATCGACAAGATCGCCATTGCGCTCGAGACCTACATCGAGGAGTTCTCGAACATTCTGCAGCGCAACCTCTCGGCCCACCCGGCCGCGAGCGCGACGGCAGCTTCGGCGACTCCGGGCAACCGCTGAACGGAGGCCCAGCGCATGCCCGCCGTTTCATCCCGGGGCCGAGGCCGCCGCACGATCAACGAGATCAACATGGTCCCGTTCATCGACGTGATGCTGGTGCTGCTGATCATCTTCATGGTCACGGCGCCGCTCATCACGCCGAGCGTGATCAACCTGCCCTCGGTCGACCGTGCCAACAAGCAGCCCGACAAGCCCATCGAGATCGTCATCAAGAGCGATGACGAAGTGCAGATCAAGAAAGACCCGTCCGCCGGCAGCGGCGGCACGTCCGTTCCCATGACCCAGATCGGCTCCGCGGCCAAGACCGCCCAGGGCGGCGACGACCAGCGCCCCGTGGTCATCAGCGCCGACAAGACCGTCAAGTACGAAACCGTCGTGAAGGCGATGAACCAGCTCAAGCGCAGCGGCATCGAGCGCGTGGGCCTGTCCGTCACCACCACGGGCGGCAAATAAGGCATGTCGCTCGCCCTGGATCGCCCCGAGTTCGCACCACCGCCGCAGCGCGGCACGCCGCGCGCGGTGCTGCTTGCATTGGTCGCGCATGCGCTCCTGATTGCGGCGCTGACGTGGGGAGTGCGCTGGCGCAGCGACGCCGACGAAGGCGCGGTCGACGCGGAGCTGTGGTCTTCCACGGTGCAGCAGGCCGCGCCGCGCCTGTCCGCACCGCAGGCGCCCACGCCCGCTCCCGCACCACCGCCCCCGGCTCCTCCGCCGCCGCCTCCTCCTCCACCCCAGGTGAAGGCTCCCGAGCCCGCCCCGCCGCCGCGCGCGCCGGACATTGCGCTCGAGCGCGAGAAAAAGCTCAAGGAAGAAAAAGAGCAGAAGGAGCGCGAGCTCGAGCGCCAGCAACAGCAGCGCAAGAAAGAGCTCGAAGCCAAGCAGCGCGCCGAAGACGAGGCCGAGCGCAAGAAGGCCCAGCAGCAAAAGCTCGCCGAGCAGCAGAAGAAGCAGCAGGAAGCCGAGGCCAAGCAGGCCGAAGCGAAGAAACAGCAGCAGGAAGCGGCAGCCAAGCAGGCCGCGGCCGACCGCGCCGCAACGCTCAAGCGCATGCAAGGCCTCGCGGGCGCGAGCGGCAGCGACGATTCCAAGGGCACCGCCCTGCGTTCGTCCGGGCCTTCGAGCGGCTATGCAGGGCGCATCGCCGCGGCCGTTCGCCCGAACATCACCTTCCCCGATGCGGAAACGGTCAATGGCAATCCGGCCGCCGAATTCGAAGTCAATCTGGCACCCGACGGAACCATCGTCGGCGTCAAGCTGACCCGATCGAGCGGACTGCCCAGCTGGGACGAAGCCGCCGAACGCGGCCTGCGCAAGACCGACAAGCTGCCGCGCGACACGGACGGGCGCATCTTCCCGTCGCTGATCGTCTCGCTACGGCCCAAGCGCTAAGGTTGAGATTCCGCTGCCTTCGGTGCTCGCGTGCCGAAGGCAGCGAAAGCGCTGGCGCTCTTTACTTGGCCGCCGCGACGCTCAGCCGTTTGACGTCGAGCTCGGCCTTGTTGCCCACGAGGTCCTTGTCGAACTCGCCCGAAATCTCGACACGCACCTTGTCGTCTATCTTCACGCCCGGCGGAAAGTGCTTGGCGTCGATCTCCACCTTCATGCGGCCGGTGTCGTCGGCAAAGGTGTAGTGCTCGCCGCCGTCGTGCGAAACGATGAAGCCGCGCAGCGTGGCGTGCTGGTCGTCCTTGCCGGTGTCGAGCAGTTGCTTGACGGTCATCGTCTGCACGGTGCTCGGGCCTGCGTACTGCGCAAGTGCGGGCGACAAGGGCAGCGCCAGCACGAGTGACACGCCGATGGCCAGCGTGGTTTTCTTCAGGGTCTCGGTCTTGCTATGGGCCATTCGATCTGTCCTCCTTTGAAGGCCTGGTTGAGAAGAACCAGATGGACAGCCGCGGCGCCCGAATGTTCCCTGGGGGAACATCCGGCGCCGCTAACTCACTCGTAGACGACCGAGGCTTTGCCGGCTTCGGCCTGCGCCGTCCAGCTTGCCAGCGCGGCGTCGGTCGGGAAGAACTTGGCGCGCTCGCCAAGCTGCAGTTCGACCTGTGCGCCGCCCCGCGCCATCGAGAGGCGCACCGGCAGCCCCTGCACCAGGTCGCCGTGTTCGCTTTGCTCGGTGCGCGGCGGAAAGTCTTTCACCAGGCGCGCGATGTCCGGCGCCTTGCCGTTGACCGCCACACGCAGGAATTTGCCGAAGCGGCAGCGCGCCGTGGCCAGGTCCCACACCTGCTGCACCTGGAAGCGCGCTTCGAAACCGCCGCGGCCCGGCTGCAGCCGCCCGCTCACGATCACCAGCTCGTCGTCCTTCAGCGTGTTGCGGTTCGCGTTGATCAGCGCCTCGTCGGCGGTCGCGTCGATGGAGTCCGACTTGTCGTCGAGCTTGAAGATCGCCAGGCGACCGCGCTGGCCGTTGATCACGCGGAAGTCGCTCACGATGCCCGCAATCACCTGCTGCTCGCGGGTGTCCATCAGGTCGCCGATCTCGCGCTTGCAGAAGCGCCGCACCTCGTGCGACACCTCGTCGAACAGATGGCCCGAGAGGTAGAAGCCCACAGCCGTTTTCTCGTAGGTGAGCCGCTCCTTCACGCCCCAGGGCGTGGCGTCGACCAGTTCGGGCTCCTGCGTGGCCGAGCCGTGCTCGCTGTCGCCGAAGATGTCGACCTGCGCCGCGTTGGCCTCGGTGGCCACCGCAAATTCGAAGGCGCGGTCGACCGAGGCAATGAGCGAAGCGCGGTTCTGCTGGATGGCGTCGAACGCACCGGCCTTGATGAGCGCCTCGACCGTGCGCTTGTTGATGCGCTGGCGGTCGATGCGCACGCAAAAGTCGAACAGGCTCTTGAACGGGCCGCCCTCTTCGCGCGCCCGAACAATGGCTTCAACCGCCAGCTGGCCCGTGCCCTTGACGGCACCCAGTCCGTAGCGAATCACCTTGTCGGTAACCGGCTCGAAGCGGTAGTTGCCGCGGTTCACGTCCGGCGGCTCGAAGGTAATGCCGAAGTTTTTCTGCGCATCTTCGAACAACACCTTGAGCTTGTCGGTGTCGTCCATTTCCACGGTCATGTTGGCGCAGAAGAACTCGGCCGTGTAATGGACCTTGAGCCAGCCCGTGTGGTACGCCAGCAGCGAATACGCGGCGGCATGCGACTTGTTGAAGCCGTAGCCCGCGAACTTCTCCATCAAGTCGAAGATCTCGTCGGCCTTGTCCTGCGGAATGCCGTGGGTCTTGAGCGCGCCCGCGCGGAATTTTTCGCGGTGCTCGGCCATCTCCTCGAGCTTTTTCTTGCCCATGGCGCGGCGCAGCAGGTCGGCGCCGCCAAGCGAGTAGCCGCCCAGGATCTGCGCGGTCTGCATCACCTGCTCCTGGTAGACCATGATCCCGTAGGTCTCGGAGAGCATCTCGGCCACGGCCGGGTGCGGGTACTCCACCTCTTCGCGGCCGTGCTTGCGCGCCACGAAGCTCGGAATCAGGTCCATCGGGCCCGGCCGGTACAGCGCGTTGAGCGCAATCAGGTCTTCCAAACGCGTGGGCCGTGCGTCCTTCAGCATGCCCTGCATGCCGCGGCTTTCAAACTGGAACACCGCTTCCGTCTTGCCCTCGGAAAACAGCTTGTAGGTCTCGCGGTCGTCCAGCCTGATGTTCTCGTACGCGAAGTTCTCCTGCCCCTTGTGGCGCTTGACGATGAACTCTTTGGCAATCTCGAGAATGGTGAGCGTGGCAAGGCCCAGAAAGTCGAACTTCACGAGGCCGATGGCCTCCACGTCGTCCTTGTCGTACTGGCTCACGGCCGAGTCGCTGCCGGGCTGCTGGTACAGCGGGCAAAAGTCGGTGAGCTTGCCGGGCGCAATCAGCACGCCGCCCGCGTGCATGCCGATGTTGCGGGTCATGCCTTCGAGCTTTTGCGCAAGCTCGACCAGCATGCGCACTTCTTCTTCCTTCTCGATGCGCGCCGCGAGCTGCGGCTCCATCTCGATGGCGTAGTTGTTCTTGTCGCCCTCGACCTTCGGGCTCGGCGGATACTGAATCGTGACCGGCTGGCCCGGCTTGTTCGGAATGAGCTTGCTGATCCCGTCGCAGAACATGTAGCTCATGTCCAGCACGCGGCCCACGTCGCGAATGGCGGCGCGCGCGGCCATCGTTCCGAAGGTGGCAATCTGGCTCACCGCGTCGCGGCCGTACTTGTCCTTGACGTAGTCGATCACGCGGTCGCGGTTGCCCTGGCAGAAGTCGATGTCGAAGTCGGGCATCGAGACGCGCTCGGGGTTCAGGAAACGTTCGAACAGCAGCTTGTATTCGAGCGGATCGAGATCGGTGATCTTCAGCGCATAGGCCACCAGCGAGCCCGCGCCCGAGCCCCGGCCCGGGCCCACCGGGCAGCCGTTGTTCTTGGCCCACTTGATGAAGTCGCCCACGATCAAAAAGTAGCCCGGGAACCCCATGTTCAAGATGGTGTTGATCTCGAACTCCAGCCGCTCCACATAGCGCGGCCGCTCCGCATCTCGCTTGGCGGGGTCTGGATACAGGTGCACCAGCCGCTCCTCGAGCCCCGCGAAGGACTCCTGGCGGAAGAACTCGTCGATCGGCATGCGCACGCCTTCGCTGATGAAGGGTGTCGGAAAATCGGGCAGCTGCGGCTTGCCGAGCACCAGCGTCAGGTTGCAGCGCTTGGCAATCTCGACCGTGTTGGCAAGCGCGCTCGGCACGTCGGCAAAGAGCGCCTCCATCTCGGCGCTCGACTTGAAGTACTGCTCCTCGGTGAACTTGCGCACCCGGCGCGGGTTGCCCAGGATTTCACCTTCCGAGATGCAGACGCGCGCCTCGTGCGCTTCGTAGTCCTGGCGTTCAGCAAACTGCACGGGGTGCGTGGCAACCACGGGCAGGCGCAGCCGCGCGGCGAGTTTCACGGCGGCAATCACATGCGGCTCGTCCTCGGGTCGGCCCGCGCGTTGCAACTCGATGTAGAAGCGGTGCGGGAACATGCCCGCCAACTTCAGCGCCAGTTCGGCGGCGCGTTCTTCCTGCCCTTGCAAGAGCGGTGCGCCCAGCGGGCCGGCTTGCGCGCCCGAAAGCGCAATCAGCCCGCCCTGCAGTTCTTCGAGCCATTCGAGCTTGCAGGCGGCCTGGGACTGGCCCCGGCCCACGTTCTGCGTCCAGGCACGCGCCAGCAACTCGGAAAGGTGCAGGTAGCCTTCCATGTTCTGCACCAGCAGCACGATGCGCGTGAGCACGCCGGGCTCCTTGCCCAACCCCTCGACGAAAATTTCGGCGCCGATGACCGGTTTGACACCCTTGCTGCGCCCCTGCTTGTAGAACTTGATCGCCCCGAACAGGTTGTTCAGGTCGGTAATGGCCAGTGCGGGCTGCTTGTCGGCAGCGGCGGCCTTGACGACTTCATCGATTCGGTTGGTGCCGTCGACGACGGAAAACTCGGTGTGCAGGCGCAGGTGAACAAACATCCTCCCATTGTAGAAACCGGCACTCCACGATGTGGGTTGGCAATCCCCTAAATTGAGCCCCCCGGCTTGCCACTTCGTGTGCTTCGCCACCCCCCGAGGGGGAGGCTCGGTGCCTTGGGGCGGCCCGGCGGCACCTACAATTCCGCCCCGTGCAAGAGATTTTGAATATTGCGGCCTACAAGTTCGTAGCCATCGACGACAGCCCCGTGCTGCGTGAAGACCTGCGCGGGCGCGCCCAGGCGCTGGGCCTCATGGGCACCATCCTGCTGGCCCCGGAGGGCATCAACCTGTTTTTGGCAGGCGCAGCCGACGCCGTCCACAACTTTGTAGCCAGCCTGCGCGCCGATCCGCGCTTTGCAGACCTCGAAACCAAGGAAAGCTGGTCGGCCACGCAGCCCTTCCGCCGCATGCTGGTGAAGCTCAAGCGCGAGATCATCCGCATGGACCATCCCGCCATCCAGCCGGCAGCCGGCCGGGCGCCAGGAGTCGATGCCCTCACGCTCAAGCGCTGGCTCGACCAAGGCCACGACGACGAGGGCCGAGAAATCGCACTGCTCGACACGCGCAACGATTTCGAGGTCGACGAAGGCACCTTCGACGGCGCAATCGACTGGCGCATCACCAAGTTCACCGAATTCCCGCCCGCACTGAAAGCGCACCGCGCCGATTTCGTGGGCAAGACGGTGGTGAGCTTCTGCACAGGCGGTATCCGCTGCGAAAAAGCCGCCATCCTCATGCGCGAGGAAGGCATCGAGAACGTGCTGCAGCTCGAAGGCGGCATCCTGAAATATTTCGAAGAGGTCGGCGGTGCGCACTATCACGGCGACTGCTTCGTGTTCGACGGCCGGCGCGCGCTCGCGCCGGACCTGAGCGCACGCGCGGCCGATGCCAGCGCGCGCGCGGCCGAAGATCCCGACCTGGAACGCAAGAACTGAGCTCCGAGGCGCGGGGCCTTCGTCGCCGCGGGCTCGTCAGACCGGCGTGGTGCCGACGTCCGGCTCGCGCACGCCGAACGGCTTGCCCGGCAGCGGAATGAATTCGGTCTCACCGGGCACATGGCCCATGCGCTGGGCGGCCCAGTCGGAGCCCGCCTCCAGAATGCGCTCGCGCCGGCTGGAGACGAAGTTCCAGGTGATGTAGCGCGGGCCGTCGAGCGGCTCGCCGCCGATCACCATCAAACGCACCGCCGTGTCGGCGCTGAGCACAGCACCTTGGCCGTCCGGCAGGACAACCATCGTATGCGCCGCAATGGTCTCGCCATTGATGCGCGCATCGGCTTCGACGGCGTAGATGGCCAACTCAGGTGCCAGCGCGGGCAGTTCGAAGCGGCCGCCAGCGGGCAGCGCGACGTCGAGGTAGAGCGTCTGCGACAGCGTCTTGACCGGTGAGCGCTTTCCAAAAGCCTCGCCCACCAGCACGCGCACTTGCGCGCCCTGCTCCGCAAGCTCGGGAATGGCGCTGGCCGGCGTGTGCTCGAAGCTCGGCTCGACCTCTTCATGCGCCTGCGGCAAGGCCGCCCAAAGCTGCAGGCCATGGTTCACGTAGGTATCGGCCTTGAGCCGCTCGGGCTTGCGCTCGGAGTGCACGATGCCGCGGCCCGCCGTCATCCAGTTGATGGCGCCGGGCAAAATTTCCTGCACGCTCCCAAGGCTGTCGCGATGCATCATCGCGCCCTCGAAAAGATAGGTGACCGTGGAAAGGCCGATGTGCGGATGCGGCCGCACGTCGTGCTCGGCACCGGGCTGCTCGGTGGCCGGACCGAAGTGGTCGAAGAACACGAACGGCCCGACCGATCGGCGCTGCGCCGCCGGCAGCAGGCGCCGCACCTTGAAGCCACCGCCCAGGTCCTTGTCGTGCGGTTGAAGCAGTTGGGTCTGTGCGGCGGTATCGGTCATTGGGTAGCTCCGTGGTGGACTGGGTTTTTTTACCCGCGCGATCTTGCCACTTCGGCGACGCGTTCTCCAAACGCCCGGGCCGTATCGAAGTCGCCCTTGAACATCTCGGCCGGGCTCGCGTCAGACGGCGACTGCGTGAGCAGGCCGCCATAGCCGCCCACGTAGTTCATCGAATCGCGCGTGGCGGCCTTGTTGTTGGTCGGCAGGATGCCCATGCTCACCCAGAGGCCGCTGTGCTGCATGGCGAGCGTCCACAGGTAGGCCATGGTCGTGACCTTGTCGCCGTTCATGGTGGCGCTGTTGGTGAAGCCCGCAAAGAGCTTGTCTTTCCAGCCCTGCGTGAACCACACCTTCGACGATGCATCGGCAAACTTCTTGAACTGCCAGCTCACGCCGCCCATGTAGGTCGGCGAGCCCATGACGATGGCGTCCGCCGCGGCCAGCGTTTCCCAACCGCCTTCAGGCAGGTTGCCGTCCGCATCAATGGCAAGCAGCTGCGCGCTGGCTCCCTCGGCAACCGCCTGGGCGATGCGCTGGGTGTGGCCGTAGCCGGAATGAAAGACGACAACGATGTTTGGCATGGGTTGATTCTCCTGAAGTGATGGCGATGGTCGTTGATGCGAACGAGCAAGGGCAAAAGCCTGCTTACTTCCTGTCGATGCTGAAACGGCCGGCACCGAAGGCAACAAAGGCGAGCAAACCGCCGGAAATGGCAATGTTCTTGAAGAACATCAGCTGGTTCACGAAGGCCTTGTCCGCAGGCATGCTCCAGTAATTGTGGAACAGCACCGATGCCGCCACGGTAAACACCGCCAGCACCACGGCCGCAAGGCGGGTCTTGAAGCCGACGAGCAGCATCAGGCCAAGGCCCAGTTCCACGACGATTGCGATGACCGCAGCAACCTGCGGCAGCGGCGCGCCGACGGACGAGATGTACCCCACGGTGCCCGCAAAGCCCATGAGCTTGCTGAAGCCCGCGGGCACGAAAAGCAGCGCCAGCAAGATGCGGCCGACCAGCGCCAGGGTGTCCTGCGCGGCGGTGGGATTGTTGGTGGCGGTTGCGTTGATTGCGGTGGTTGTCATGATGAAACTCCTCGGTTGTTGAAAGTTGAAATTGAAAGAATAGAAGCAGGAGCAAAGAGCGCGCCTGCTCAGGCCGCCGGGTCTCAGGCGGCCAGGTCGAACACCAGCACTTCGGCATCCTTGCCGGCGCCGAGCGTCAGTTGCGATTCGCCTTGCAGCATCGCGGCGTCGCCGCCCGACAGCTTCTGGCCGTTGACTTCGAGCTCGCCGCGCACCAGGTGCACATAGCTCTTGCGCTGCGGATCGAGCGCCAGGCTGGCTTCTTCGTCGCCGTCGAGCAGGCCTACAAACAGGCGCGCATCGGCGTGCACCGTCACCGAGCCATCGGCACCGTCGGGCGAGGCCACCAGGCGCAGCTTGCCGCGCTTTTCGTCATTGCTGAATTTCTTCTGCTCGTAGCCGGGCGCAATGCCGCGCACGTTCGGTTCGATCCAGATCTGCAGGAAGTGCGTGGTCTCGTCGGCCTTGTGGTTGAACTCGCTGTGCATCACGCCGCGGCCCGCGCTCATGCGCTGCACGTCGCCCGGTGGAATGGATTCCACGTTGCCCATGCTGTCCTTGTGCGCCAGTTCGCCCGAAAGCACATAGCTGATGATTTCCATGTCCTTGTGGCCATGGGTGCCGAAGCCGGCGCCGGCGGCCACGCGGTCTTCGTTGATCACCCGCAGGTTGCCGAAGCCCATGTGGGCCGGGTCGTAGTAGCCGGCAAAAGAAAAGCTGTGGAACGAGCGCAGCCAGCCATGGTCGGCATAACCGCGTTCCTGTGATTTACGGACTTGCAACATCGTCAAACTCCTTCGGCCCTGCTCCGTGGAGATGCCCGGGCCTTCTTTCGTATGCCGCGCCGGATGCGCAGCGGATGTGAAGAACTTTAGGTCCGCACCCCTCCCTCAAAAGCGCCGGCTTTTGATGGCATCATTCAAATTATTTGATCAATCAACCGAGCATCCAATGGACCCGAAATGCCCAGCGCCAGAGACGTACTGACCCCCGACGCGCTTTCCATGCTCCAGACCGTGGCCAGCACGGGCAGCTTTGCGGGCGCGGCGCGCGCGCTCAACCTGGTGCCCAGCGCGCTGAGCTACCGCGTGCGCCAGATCGAAGACGCGCTCGACGTTCTGCTGTTCGACCGCAGCGCGCGCCAAGCCCGCATTACCGAAGCGGGCGCCGAACTGCTGCGCGAGGCGGCGCGGCTGCTGGGCGAGATCGATGCCGTGGCCAACCGCGTGAAGCGCGTTGCCACCGGCTGGGAGCCGATGCTCACCATCGCGGTCGACAGCGTGATTGCACGCGATCCGCTGCTCGACCTGGCCACGGCCTTCTTCGCGCTGAACCCACCCACCCGGCTCAAGCTGCGCGATGAAACGCTGCTCGGCACCATCGAAGCGTTGACCAGCGGCGAGGCCGACCTCGCCATCGGCGCCGTGCTCGACGCGGCAAGCCTGGCCTTCACCGCCACCGGCATCCGCAGCCGGCCGATCGGCGAGCTGTGCTTTGTGTATGCCGTGGCGCCGCACCATCCGCTCGCGCGCCTGCCCGAGCCGTTGACCGACGCGGTGCTGCGCCAGCACCGTGCAGTGGCCGCCGCCGACTCGGTGCGCAGCGGGCCCAGCATGACGGTCAACCTCGTCGGCGGACAAGACGTGCTCACGGTGCCGAGCATGCATGCCAAGCTGAACGCGCAACTGCACGGCCTTGGCGGCGGCTTTCTGCCCGAGCCCATGGCGCGTCCCTACATCGAAGCCGGACACCTCGTCGAGCGAAAAACCGAACGCCAGCCGCCGCTCGCGACCATGCATTGCGCCTGGCGCGTGCGCAGCGCGGGCGGGCCGGGGCGCGCGCTCGAATGGTGGCTAGCGCAGTTCGACCACGAGGCCACGCGGCGCGCGCTGCTCGAGCGGCACCGCGGCCGCTAAGGCCGCCTGGTCGGAGGCCCCGCTCCCAGACCGTTGTAGAGTGCGACCACATCCATCGTTTCCCGTACACAAGAAAAGAGTCCCTCATGACCACTCGCGCAACTGCCAAG
This sequence comes from Variovorax sp. CCNWLW225, assembly GCF_037204045.1. Taxonomy (NCBI): domain Bacteria; kingdom Pseudomonadati; phylum Pseudomonadota; class Betaproteobacteria; order Burkholderiales; family Comamonadaceae; genus Variovorax; species Variovorax sp. CCNWLW225. The sequence goes on from NZ_JBBCBV010000022.1 coordinate 52,250, forward strand.
AAGGCAAAGGCCACCGACCGCCACCGAACCCCCGCCGCCTCGCGCCACTACGCCGTCGTGGGCGCCGGCATTGCCGGCGTGGCCTGCGCACGCACACTGGTGCAGGCCGGCCACAAGGTCACTGTCTTCGAACGCGAGGCCGCGCCCGGCGGGCGCATGGCGAGCATCGACACCGCCTTCGGCCGCTTCGACAGCGGCGCCCAATATTTCACCGTGCGCGATGCCCGCTTTGCGCTGGCGCTCGAAGCGACGCCCAGCCTTTGCCGCCCATGGAGCGCCAACCTCGTGCGCGTGCTCGATGCGCACGGCCGCGTGGCCGAAGCAGCATTGCCGGGTCGCGAATCGCACTGGGTCGCCCAGCCCGGCATGGATGCCCTGGTGGCCTACTGGGCCGCGCCGCTGGGCGGCAACCTCGTGACCGGCACGCAGGTCACGCAGATCGAACCCGACGCGCTCGACCCGAAGCGCTGGCAACTGCGCACCGCGGGTGCGGACGATTCGCAGCATGTGTACTCGGGCTTCGACGCCGTGCTGCTCGCCGTGCCGCCCTCGCGCGCGCGTGCGCTCATGGGCGACGGCAAGCTCTCGGCCAGCATCAGCCAGAAGATCGAGCCCGTGCGCATCGCGCCCTGCTGGACGCTGATGATTGCCTTTCCGCAGGCCAACCAGGCCAACATGTCGCACCTCGGCCCGCAATGGAATGCGGCGCGCAGCACGCACCACCGCGTGGCGTGGCTCGCGCGCGAGTCGTCCAAGCCCGGACGCGAACGCGTCGAGCGCTGGACGCTGCAAGCCAGCGCCGCCTGGTCGCAAGAACACCTGCGCGACGATGCCGCGCGCGTCGAAGCCAAGCTGCTGCGCGCTTTCTCCGAGATCACCGGCATCCATGCCGCGCCCACGCACGCCCAGGCACGGTGCTGGACCGAAGCCCAGACGCAAGTCCCCGTGGGCAAGAGCCACCTGTGGGACGCCAAGGCCCGCATCGGCGTGGCGGGCGACTGGTGCACCGGCCACCGGGTGGAAGACGCGTTCCTCTCGGGCCTCTCGCTGGCGCTTGCAGTGATCTGATCCGAGGATGCGTGAGACCGGCCGTTTCGCGCCCTCGCCCACCGGCCCGCTGCACGCCGGCTCGCTGGTTGCCGCGCTTGCGAGCTGGCTCGACGTGCGCGCCGGCGGCCCGCAGGCACGGTGGCTGATCCGCATCGAAGACGCGGACACCGAGCGTTGCCTGCCCGGCATGGGCGAACACATCCTCCGGCAACTGGCCGACTGCGCCCTGCTGCCGGACGAAGCGCCCGTCTGGCAGACACAGCGCACCGCGCACTACGAAGCGGCGCTTGCGAAGCTGCAGGCCCTCGGCCTCGCCTATCCCTGCGGCTGTTCGCGCAAGGACATCGACGAGGCGCTGGTCCGGCTCGGCCGGCCGCACACGCGACATGGAGAGCGGGTCTATCCCGGTACTTGCCGCAATGGCCTGCATGGCAAGCCCGCGCGGGCGTGGCGCTTTGCCACTGAAAAATTCGAAGCCCAACAACCGGCGCTTCCGTCAGGCGAGCTCTGCTGGACCGACCGCCGCCTTGGCCGCCAGTGCCAGCACGTCAGCCGCGCGGTCGGCGATTTCGTGCTGCGCCGCGCCGACGGCCCGTGGGCCTATCAACTCGCAGTGATCGTCGACGACGCGGAGCAAGGCGTGACCGACGTCGTGCGCGGCGAAGACCTGGCAGACAACACCGCGCGCCAAGTCTTGCTGCAACGCGCGCTCGGCGTGCCGACGCCCAGCTACCTGCATACGCCACTGGTGCGCGGCGCCGATGGCGACAAGCTCTCCAAGCAGAACGGCGCCACCCCCATCGACACCGCCACGCCCGCGGCCGCGTTGGCCTCGCTCGAGGCCGCCGCGCGTGTGCTCGGCCTGGGCGCAGCGCAAGGCGGCTCATGCGCCGCGGCACTGGCCGGTTGGGTGCCCGAATGGAGCGGTCTCTACAATTCCCGCCCGTAATGACCTTTCCCGACACCGTGCCCAACGATTCCCCGCCGAGCGACGACGCGGCCGACCAACCGCATCCGCTGCACCGCCGCCTCAAGAGCTTCGTGAAGCGCGCCGGCCGCACCACCGAAGGCCAGGCCCGCGCCTTTGCCGAACTGGGCCCGCTCTTCCTCTTGCCCTACAAGCCCGAACCGCTCGACCTGACGGCGGCCTTCGGCGGCCGCGCCGCGCCTACAGTGCTCGAAATCGGCTTCGGCATGGGCGAAGCCACCGCGCACATTGCCACGGTGATGCCCGAGACCAACTTTCTTTGCTGCGAAGTGCATGAGCCCGGCGTGGGCGCACTGCTCAAGCGCATCGGCGAGCAGTCGATCAGCAACATCCGCATTTGCGCGCACGACGCGGTCGACGTGCTCGACCACATGCTGCAGCCCGATTCACTGGCCGGCGTGCATGTGTTCTTTCCCGACCCGTGGCACAAGAAGCGCCACAACAAGCGCCGGCTGATCCAGCCCGAGTTCGTGAAGAAACTTGCCGAGCACCTGCGCCCGGGCGGCTACATCCATTGCGCCACGGACTGGCAGCCTTACGCCGAGCAGATGCTCGAAGTGCTCTCGGCGGAACCTCTGCTGCGCAACACGGCCGACGCCTATGCGCCCAAGCCGGAGTACAGGCCGCTAACCAAGTTCGAGAACCGCGGCCTCAAGCTGGGCCACGGCGTATGGGACCTGGTCTTCCGGCGCGCCTGAGGCGTTGCCGGCGGACCCAGGTCTCAGGCGGCACTTTCTCCGATTGCCGCGGCTGACAGGAACCGCGGCAGCACCGCCTGCACACGATCGAACGCGTCGGTGACCGCGCGGGACACTGCAACCGTCCTCTCCTCGTCGCTGAGCGCAAGCGACTCGCCATAGGCTTTCTGAATGGCTGCATCCATGTGCGCCTTCGGAGCAGTCGCCTTGACGGCCAGCAGCTGGTCCCAAGGACTGGCAATCGGCAGGTGGCCGATCGCGGACTTGCCTTCTATCTGCTCCAGATCGAGAGCGGCAGCTTCAAACATCGAATCCGGCCCCCGAAGCGAATAAATTCTTCGATCGTGCCCCTGAAGACACGGAAGCCGCTCTACCGACGGACTCCATCCCAGGCGCACATTGAAGCAGCGCTCCACGCCCTGTCCCGGCTGCCATTCGAGCCAGACCACCAGGCCGGGTCGCACTGCGTTTCGGTACAACATCGTGCCGACGAAGATTCCACGATCCGGGTGCTCCTTCGGCACCGTGACGCTGCTGAACGAAGGAAGATGCCCGCGCATGCCGGCCTTCACTTGCGCAACCCAGATTGATTTGTAGGCTTTGTCCACGGCAGGGGAAACGTAATGCGTCTGATGAACGGAAAAGGGAATGAACCCCTGGAGCTGGAGTATCGCAAGCAGATCGCCCAGGTGAATGCCGGCTTCACCGCGGGTCAGCTCCCTTCCCGGCAGGCACCGAAATTGCTACACTTTTTTACTAGTTTTGACAAAGGGTGGCAAATGAACAGCTCTCGCAGGCAAGTACTGAAGACGTCCGGCGCACTGCTGCTGGGCGGCGGCCTTTCTCTCCCCGCGCTCTCGCAATCCACCAAGGCGGCCGCCGGCGCGCGTGTCGTGCTGCTGGGCCAGTCGGTGCCGCTGACGGGCGCGGCCGGCGAGATCGGCCTGGCCTTTGCGGCCGGCAGCCGGCTGGCCGTGGGCGAGTTCAACGAGCGCAACGCGGCCAGCGGGCTCCAGCTCAAGCTGCTGCAACTCGACGACGGCTACGACGCCACCCGTGCCGCAGCCAACGCCCGCACGCTGCTGGGCGCGGACAAGGCCGACATGCTGTTCGGCTTTGTGGGCACCGCGAGCAGCGATGCCGGCGCCAGTGTTGCCGCGCAGCAGGGCAACCTGCTGTTCGCGCCCTTTGCCGCAGCCGATTCGCTGCGCGAGGCGAGCCATCCCAATGTGTTTCATGTGCGCCCCGGCATGATCGACGAAGCCCTGAAGATCGTGCGCCAGTGCGCCACCGTGGGGCAGACGCGCATCGCGCTGGTGGGCGACGACGACGCCATGGGCCGCGCGGGCCTGGCCGCCGTGCAGCAGGCCGTCACCGAGCTCAAGGTGCCGCCGCTGGTGGCCACGGCCATGGTTCCCATGGGTGGCGACAAGCTCGACGCAGCGCTCAAGACCGTGCTGCAGCAGACGCCACAGGCCATCGTGCTGGTGTCGCTCTCTGGCACCACGGCCAACGCCATCCGCAAGCTGCGCAAGAGCGGCTACACGGGCAGCTTCATGGCCTTCTCGATCGTGGGCATCGACCCGCTCTACGCCGAACTCGGCAAGGACATCGGCGGCATCGTCATCTCGCAGGTGGTGCCGTCGCCCCGGCCTTCGGCCATTCCCATCGTCAAGGAATACCGCGCCGCCGTCGACAACTCCGACCAGACGCCTTCGTACGAAGGCCTGGAAGGGTTCATTGCCGCCAAGGTGGTGGGCGAAGCGGTGCGGCGCGCGGGCCGCAGCTTTACCACTGCCAGCCTGCAGCGCGTGATGACGGCCATGACCGACTACGACGTGGGCGGCTTCCGCATCAATCTGCGGCCCGGCCTGCGCGATCCCTCGCGAAACATCGACCTGATCAGCATCTCGGCGGACGGCCGCGTCTTGCGCTGAATACGCCTGAACACGCGCTGAATGCGCCGGGCTAGCCGCTGCGCACCAGCGCCTGCAGCGCATCGACCGAAAGAAGCTCGATGCGCCCGTAGCTCAGCGAAATCACCTCGTCGCGCGCCAGCGCGTTGAGCTCCTTCGAGAGCGTCTGGCGCGTGACGCCGAGCATCATGGCCAGCGCTTCCTGCGGCAGCATCAGCGTGCGGCGCAATTGCACCGATTGCGTGGCATCGCCGCGCGCCAGCACCAGCAGGCGGTGCGCCACGCGTGCGCGCAGGCTGCGCAGCGTGGCATCTTCGGTCAGCCCGTAGAGCATGCGCACCCTTGCGGCCAGCATCATGGCAATGGCGTTGGCAAAGACAACGTCGCGCATCTGCTGGGCGAAAGCCTCGGGCGGCACCACCAGCAGATCGAGCGGCTCCAGCGCAGTGGCATCGTGCGTGCGCGGCGAGCCGTCGAGCAGCGTGATCTCGCCAAACCAGTTGCCGGCCTCGAGCACCGCAAGGATGGCCTCGCGCCCGTCCTGCCGCAGCGACGATATCTTGATGGTGCCGGCCACCAGGCCATAGAAGCCGCCGCCTGCCGCATGCACCGGATCGCCCTGGCGAAACACCATGGCACCGCGCCGCAAATGAATGAGTTCGGCCGCGCCAAGCAGGGCCTCGCGCTGCGGCCGCGGAATGCTCGTGAACCACGGATTGCGCTCCATCGCAGCCAGGTGCGAAGCGGAAAGGCGCGGCTTGGGAGCAGGCATCGGGGGTTTTCCAGACCCCTGCATTGTCAAATCCTTGACAGTTGCACGTCAAGCACGGGTCTACAGTGGCCGGCACCCCACAAGAATGGAGACCACAAGATGAGCGAACGGGCGAGTTTCACCAGCATGCAGCAGAGCACGCGCGAAGACTGGCAACTGATCGGCGGCGAGTTCAGGCAATTTGCAGGCGGCCTGCCCGCGCGCGTGATCAGGCACTTGCAGATCCTCGAAGGCGACTACGGCGGCTTTCCGGTCGACCGCTACACCCATTCGCTGCAAACCGCGACCCGCGCGCTGCGCGACGGCCGCGACGAGGAATACGTGGTGTGCGCGCTGCTGCACGACATCGGCGACACGCTCGGCAGCTTCAACCACCCCGACATTGCAGCCGCAATCCTCAAGCCCTTCGTGAGCGAGGCCAACCACTGGATGGTGCAGCACCACGGCATCTTCCAGGGCCACTACTTCTTTCACCACATCGGCCTGGACCGCGACATGCGCGACAACTTCAGGAACCACCCGCACTACGAGCGCACGGCCGAGTTCTGCGCGCTGTACGACAACCCGGCCTTCGACCCCAAGGCCGAGACGCTGCCCATCAGCGAATTCGAACCCATGCTGCAGCGCCTGATGGCGCAACCCAAGCAGAGCATCTACAAGGCCGCAATGAAAGAGCCGGCCGCCGCCTGACACCCGACAAAGGAACACCCCCATGAACGCAAACACCCAATCCGAAATCCAGAAGCTCGTGTCCGCCGAAGAGTGGCAGCTGCGCGTCGACCTTGCCGCCTGCTACCGCCTGGTGGCGCTCTACGGCTGGAGCGACCTGGTGTTCACGCACATCAGCGCGCGCATTCCGGGGCCCGAGCACCACTTCCTCATCAATCCCTACGGCCTGATGTTCGACGAAATCACCGCGTCGAGCCTGGTCAAGGTCGACCAGCAGTGCAACAAGATCATCGAGTCGCCCTACCCCGTCAATCCGGCCGGCTTCGTGATCCACAGCGCGGTGCATGCCGCGCGCGAAGACATTCAGTGCGTGCTGCACACCCACACCAAGGCCGGCATCGCCGTGAGCGCGCAGAAAAACGGCGTGCTGCCCATCAGCCAGCAATCGACCTTCGTGCTGGCCTCTCTCGCCTATCACGACTACGAAGGCGTGGCCTTCCGCGACGACGAAAAGCCGCGCCTGCAGGCCGACATGGGCAATGCCAATTTCCTGATGCTGCGCAACCACGGCCTGCTGACTTGCGGCAAGACCATTGCAGACGCGTTCCTTTCGATGTACACCTTCGAGAACACTTGCCAGATCCAGATTGCAGCGCAGTCGGGCGGCGGCGAACTCACGCAGGTGAACCCGAAGATCGTCGAAGGCGTGGGCCAGGCGATGAAGGTGCAGACGGGCGGCCTGGGCGGGCAGTTCGTCTGGCCTTCGCTCATTCGCAAGCTCGACCGCATCGACGACAGCTACAAGCAATAAGACGCGCCGATTACGGTTTGCACGGCTGCCAGCGCCTGCGCGACAGGTGCCGGCAGCCATTTTTTTAGAAGAAGCAAGAAGAGGAGACAACAAGCATGGATGCTACGCTCATCGTGACCCGGTTTCTGTTCGGCGCACTGGCGCTGGTGATGTTCGGGCTCGGGCTTTCGCTCTCGCTGGAAGACTTTCGACGGCTTTTCAAGCACCCCAAGGCGGTGACCATTGCGCTCGTGCTGCAGGTCATCGGCCTGCCGCTGGCCTGCTACGCCATCATCGTCGGCTTCGGTCTGTCGCCGGTGTTCGCCATCGGGCTCATGCTGCTCGCGGCTTCGCCGGGCGGCATTTCGGCCAACCTGTTCTCGCACCTGTTCGGCGGCAACGTGGCCATGAACATCTCGCTCACGGCCGTGAACACGCTGCTGTCGATCGTCACGCTGCCGCTTATCGCCAACTGGGCCATCAACCATTTCGCGCAGAGCGGCCAGGTGGTGCCGCTGCAAACGCGCAAGCTGGTGGAGGTGATCGCCATCGTGCTGGTGCCGGTGGCCATCGGCATGTTCGTGGCATCGCGCAAGCCCGGCTTCGCGGCGCGCATGGAAAAGCCGACCAAGATCTTCAGTGCCGTAGTGCTTGCGGTGGTCACGGTGCTGGCCATTGCCAACGAATGGAAGACCATCACGGCCACCTTCGCCGAAATCGGCCTGCCGGTGCTGCTGTTCAACCTGCTGAGCCTGCTGGCGGGCTACTACCTGAGCCGGGCCGCGGGCCTGGACAAGGCGCTTGCCACCGCCATCAGCTACGAGATCGGCATCCACAACTCCACCCTGGCCATCTTCATCGCGGTGAGCGTGCTGGGCAGCTTTCAGCTCGCGCTGCCGGCCGCGATCTATTCGGTGGTGATGTACATCACCGCCCCGCTGTTCGGCTGGTTGCTGCTGCGCAAGCGGCAACCGGAGGCCGTGCCTGCGCGATGATGCGGGCATGGAACTGAGGCAACTGCGTTACTTCGTCAAGGTCTGCGAACTCCGCAGCATGGGCCGCGCGGCCATCGAGCTGGGCGTGGTCACATCGGCGCTGAGCCAGCAGATCAGCCGGCTCGAGGGCGAGCTTTCGACGCGGCTGCTGCAGCGTAGCTCGACCGGCGTGGTGCCCACCGATGCCGGCCTGGCCTTCTTGCACCAGGCGCAGCTCACGCTGCGGCATGCCGACGACGCGGTGCGCGCGGCGCAGCAGGCGCGCCTCTCGGGCCATGTGAGCGTGGGCCTCGCGCCCACCACCGCTACGGTGCTCGGCGTGCCGCTGATGCGCGCCATGCAGGAGCGCTACCCCGAGGTGCGGCTGCACATGGTCGAGGCGCTCTCGGGCCACCTCACCACCATGCTGCATGCGCGCCAGCTCGACCTGGCCGTGCTGTTCCAGACCGACACGCCGCGGCGCTGGAGCGTGCTGCCGCTGCTGGCCGAAAAGCTGTTCGTGATCGCATCGCCGACGCTGGACGGGCGCCCCACGGGCACCAAGGTGCGCCTGTCGCAACTGGCCGATGTGCCACTCATCCTGCCCAGCGGCAGCCACGGCTTGCGCGCCACGCTGATGGCGGCGTTTGCGCGCGCCCGCATTTCGCCGCGCATCGTCGCCGAGGTGGATGGCTTGGCGCTGTTGATGGACGCGGTGCGCGCAGGCCACGGCGCGACCATCCAACCCGGCGCCGCCACGGCCCGGCACGACCGCGACGACCTGCAGCTCACGCAGATCAGCGATGCGCACGTGGGCCGCCGCAACCTGCTCGTCAGCCTCTCTGACGACGAGCTTTCGCCCGCCGCACTCGCCGCCCGCGTGGTGCTTGCGGACACCGCCCGCGCCCTGGTGCGCGAAGGCCGCTGGACCGGCGCCAGTCTTCTCGAAAACTGAACACCCGTTGCCTCTTTCGGCCTTTCGCGTGAAGGCCCAGCTCCCTAAAGTCTCCTGCATTGCAAGGAGACCCACGAGTGATAGATGTTCTGGTCGTCGGCGGCGGCAATGCCGCGCTGTGCGCCGCGCTGATGGCGCGCGAGGCCGGCGCTTCGGTGCTGCTGCTCGAAGCCTCGCCCAAGGAGTGGCGCGGCGGCAACTCGCAGCACACCCGCAACCTGCGCTGCATGCACGACGCGCCGCAGGACGTGCTGATCGACGCCTACCCTGAAGAGGAGTACTGGCAAGACCTGCTGAAGGTGACCGGCGGCCTCACCGACGAGCACTTGGCGCGCCTGGTGATTCGCGCCTCTTCCAACTGCCGCGACTGGATGCGCAGCCACGGCGTGCACTTTCAGCCGCCGCTTTCGGGTGCGTTGCACGTGGCGCGCACCAATGCCTTCTTCATGGGCGGCGGCAAGGCGCTGGTGAACGCCTATTTCCGCAGCGCCGAAAAGCTGGGCGTGCAGATCCGCTACGACACGCCCGTGGCCTCGGTGGAGCTCGACGGCGACCGCTTCGTGGCCGTGCACACCGAAGCCGGGGAACGCATCGAAGCCAGGAGCTGCGTGCTGGCCGCCGGGGGCTTCGAGTCGAACCGCGAATGGCTGCGCGAAGCCTGGGGCCAGAACGAGCGCGGCGAGTGGCCGGCCGACAACTTCCTGATCCGCGGCACGCGCTTCAACCAGGGCGTGCTGCTCAAGCACATGATCGAAGCCGGTGCCGACAGCATCGGCGATCCGTCGCAGGGACACATGGTGGCCATCGACGCGCGCGCGCCGCTGTACGACGGCGGCATCTGCACGCGCATCGACTGCGTGTCGCTCGGCGTGGTAGTCAACCGCGAGGCGCAGCGCTTCTACGACGAGGGCGACGACTTCTGGCCCAAGCGCTATGCGATCTGGGGCCGGCTGGTGGCGCAGCAGCCGGGGCAGATCGCATGGTCGATCATCGACCAGAAGGCGGTCGGGCGCTTCATGCCGCCGGTGTTCACCGGCACGCAGGCAAACACGCTCGGTGAACTCGCGCAGAAGATCGGCCTGGACGAAACCGCGTTCGTTCGCACCGTGCAGGACTACAACGCCGCCTGCCGCATCGGCCGCTTCGACCACACGGCGCTGGACGACTGCCACACCGAAGGCCTCTCGCCCGCCAAGACGCACTGGGCGCGCCCGCTGGACACGGCACCCTTCTACGCCTACCCCGTGCGGCCCGGCATCACCTTCACCTATCTCGGCCTGAAGGTGGACGAGACGGCCGCAGTGCGCTTCGGCGGCCGGCCCAGCCCCAACCTCTTCGTGGCCGGAGAAATGATGGCTGGCAACGTGCTGGGCAAGGGCTACACGGCCGGCGTGGGCATGAGCATCGGCACGGCCTTCGGGCGCATCGCCGGCACGCAGGCTGCGCGCGCGGCAAAGAACCCTTCGAAGAATTCCCCGGAGGCCGCCCTTGCAGCAGCTCACTGACCTCGTCGCGCGCGCCCGTGCGGATGCAGACGGCATCGGCAGCGCCTCGCCGCGGGTGATTCCGATTCGCCTCGCCCTGCCCCTGACTGCGAGCGAGGGCGAGGTGGCGCGCATCCTGCAGATCTGCAATGCCTGCCGCTATTGCGAAGGCTTCTGCGCCGTGTTTCCCGCGATGACGCGGCGGCTCGAGTTCGGCAAGGCCGACACGCACTACCTTGCCAACCTGTGCCACAACTGCGGCTCCTGCCTGCATGCATGCCAATATGCGCCGCCGCACGAGTTTGCGGTGAACGTGCCGCAAGCCATGGCGCAGGTGCGCATGCAGACGTACCACGACTATGCGTGGCCGCCCGCGATGGGCGCGCTCTACAAGAAGGCCGGCTTGACCGTGGCGCTCGCACTGGCCGCCGGCCTCGCGCTGTTCCTTGTGTCGGCCGTGGCAATGACGGGATCGCTGCTGCATGAGCCGCTCGCGGGCAATTTCTACGCGATCTTTCCGCACAACTTTCTGGCGCTGGTGTTCGGCGCGGTGTTCGGCCTGGTGGTGTTCGCGCTGGGCATGGGCACGCGCCGGTTCTGGCGCGAGGTGTCGCCGGCACAGGAAAGCGCGCCCGCCGAAGTGGCCGGCGTGCGCGCCGCGGCAAGCGCCGAGGCGGCGCACGACGTGCTGCGACTCAAGTACCTGGACGGCGGCCACGGCCAGGGCTGCAACAACGAGGACGACCGCTTCACGCTCTGGCGGCGGCGCTTTCACCACTTCACCTTCTACGGCTTCATGCTGTGCTTTGCCTCCACCTGCGTCGCAACGCTGTACCACTACCTGCTCGGGCTGCAAGCGCCCTATGCGCTCACCAGCCTGCCGGTGCTGCTGGGCACTGCCGGCGGCATCGGCCTGGTGATCGGCCCGGTCGGGCTGCTGTGGATGAACCTGCGGCGCAATGCCGCGCACGGCGACATTGCGCAGCGGCCGATGGACCGCGGCTTCATCGCGCTGCTGCTGCTCACCAGCCTGACGGGCCTTGCGCTGCTCGCCTGGCGCGACACCGCCTTCATGGCGCTGCTGCTCGCGGTGCACCTGGGCGTGGTGATGGCGCTTTTCCTGACGCTGCCCTACGGCAAATTCGCGCACGGCATCTTCCGCTCGGCGGCGCTGCTGAAGTTCGCGATTGAAAAACGCCTGCCCAGCCGCTTGCAGCTGGGCGGCGACTGAGCTCCTTCTGTATCGAAGCCTCCGAAAGGAAAACATCACGATGAACACACCCGGCGTACTCCACATTCCTTCCATGAAGGGCCGTTGCTCCGAAGCCGAGTGGCAGGCCCGCGTCGACCTTGCGGCCTGCTACCGGCTGGTCGACCTGTACGGCATGTCGGACATGATGGCCAACCACATCTCGTCGCACGTGCCGGGCGAGAAAGGCGCCTTTCTCATCAACCCCTACGGGATGATGTACGAGGAGATCACCGCATCGAGCCTCATCAAGGTCGACCAGGACGGCAACATCCTCTCGAAGCCAGACTTCGGCGAGCTGGACTACGGCATCAACAAGGCCGGCTACGTGATCCACAGCGCCGTGCATGCCGCGCGGCCCGACGTGGCCTGCGTGATCCACACGCACAGCTGGGCGTCGATGGCGGTGTCCTCGCTCGAATGCGGCCTGCTGCCGCTCACGCAGACCGCCATGCGCTTCCTGAAGGTCGGCTATCACAACTACCAGGGCGTCGTGCTCAACACCGAGGAGCAGGCGTCGCTGCTGGCCGACCTGGGCCAGGGCGAAGCAGTGATCTTCCGCAACCACGGCGCGCTGGTGGTAGGCCGCAGCGTGGGCGAGGCCTTCAACTGGATGCACCGGCTCGAGCTGGCCTGCCGCGCGCAGATCGGTGCCATGTCGTGCAACACGCCTTTGATGAAGGTGCCGCAGCACATCCTGGAAGAAACCTGGAACAACTACCAGCCCGGGACGCGCCGCCCCTACGGGCTCATGGAATGGCCCGCGCTGCTGCGCAAGCTGGACCGCATGGACCCGGGCTTTCGCGACTGACGGCCCCCGCGCATCAAACCATCCCATCAGAGGAACTAGAAAATGACACGAGACAAGCTTTCATCATCCGTTGATTCAATCGCCCTGCGGTGCCGCAGTCTCGCGGGCATTGCGGCACTGGCCCTGTTCACCAGCGGCCTGGTCACGGCGCACCGTGCCGAAGCGCAGGCGGCGTACCCCTCTAAGCCGGTTCGCGTGGTCGTGGCCTTCACCGCCGGCGGCACCACCGACATCCTGGCGCGTGCGGTCACGCAGCAGATGTCCGAGAAGCTCGGCCAGCCCTTCGTCATCGACAACAAGCCCGGCGGTGGAGGCAACATCGGCACCGAATTCGTGGTGCGCGCACCGGCGGACGGCTACACGCTCATCGTCAATTCGGTCGGCCCCATGGCCGTGAACCAGACGCTCTACAAGAACCTGCCCTACGACCCGCTCACGGACCTGGTGCCGGTGGTGCAGATTGCCGACGTGCCCAACGTGCTGGTGGTGAACCCCGCGGTGCCCGCCAAGACGATGGAAGAATTCATCGCCTACGCCAAGGCCAACCCCAATAAGCTGAACTACGGCTCCACGGGCGTGGGCACCTCGTCGCACCTGTCGAGCTTCATGCTCAGCAAGCGCATCGGCGCCGAGACGCTGCACATACCCTACAAGGGCGCCAACGCACTGAACGACCTGATCGCAGGCCGGGTCCAGTTCATGTTCGCGACCATTCCCTCGGTCATCTCCCACATCAAGGGCGGCAAGCTTCGCGCCATTGCAGTCAGCAGCCTGCAGCGCTCGCGCTCGCTGCCCGATGTGCCCACGGTGGCCGAGAAAGGCTTTCCGGATTTTTCTGCGGGCTCGTGGTTCGGATTCTTCGCGCCCAAGGGAACGCCCGAGCCCGTGATTGCGCTGCTCAACAAGGCCGTGAACGACACGCTGCCATCGCTGAGCGCACAGATGGTGCGCGAAGGCGCCGACCCGGTTGGGGGTACACCCGCGCAGTTTGGGCAGTTCACGCGGCGCGAGTACGAGAAGTGGAAGCTCATCGTGCGCGAATCGGGCGCCACGGCCGAGTGACCCGGCCTCGCACGTGAAGACACCGATGCAGCCGCTGCGCATTCTCATCTCGCCCGAAGCTGCGCGCCATGCCGGGAATGGCCTGCAGGCGGCACTCGGCGGCAAGCCGTATGTGCTGGCAAGCATTGGCGACGATGCCGATGTGGCCTTCGTCTCGCGCGACGTCACCGGCCTTTCGACCAAGCACGCGGTGCTGCCGCAAACCCAGCGCTTTCACGATGCGCTGCGCAGCGCGCCTTCGTTGAAATGGGTGCATGCCCATTCGTCGGGCGCTGACCGACCGGTGTATGGCGACCTCATTGCGCGCGGCGTAGCCGTGACGACATCGTCCGGCGCCAACGCAGGCGTGGTGGTGCAGACCGCGCTGGCTGGCGTGCTGATGCTGGCACGCTGCTTTCCGCAGCTACTGGCGGCGCAGCGCAACCGGAGCTGGGCGCCGCTCGTGGGCAGCGGGCTGCCGCGCGACCTTGCGGGGCAGACCGCGGTCATCGTCGGCTGGGGCCCCATTGGCCGAGGCCTGGCCTCGCTGCTTGCGGCACTGGGCCTGCACGTGGTCGCCGTTCGAAGCACCGACGGCGCGGCCGAGCCGCCCGCATCCGAAACGGTGAGCTACGAGCGCATCGGCGAGGTACTGCCGCGGGCCGACTGGCTCGTGCTGTGCTGCCCGTTGACCGAGCGCACGCGCGGGCTCATCGATGCGGCCGCGCTCGCGCGCTTGCCCGCCGGCGCGCGCCTGGTGAACGTAGCGCGCGGCGAAGTGGCGGAAGAACCCCCGCTCATCGACGCATTGCGGCGCGGTGCACTGGCCGGCGCCTACCTCGACGTGTTCGCCCACGAGCCGCTGCCGGCCGAATCGCCCCTGTGGGACATGCCCAATGTGATCGTCACGCCACACACCGCGGGCCACTCCGACGGCAACGAGATGCGCGTGGCCGCCATCTTCCTGGACAACCTGCGCCGCTGGACCGAGGGACAGCCGCTGTTAAACCGGGTGTAACAGCTCCAAAAGACCGACCATGCCGTGCGGTCAGGCTTTGGCGTGAGAATGGCGGGCCATGCACGTTCGAACCCCCGCCATGGCGGCCCTGCTGGGCCTGGCCTGTTTTCTTTCCTCCCCCGCCTCCCATGCCGCCCCGGCCACCACCGAGGGCCTGCAAGGCGTGGACGCTCGTATCGATTCGCTCGTCGCCCGCATGACGGTCGAGGAAAAAGTGGGCCAGCTCAGCCTCTACGGCCCCGCCGACACCAACATTCCCGGCAACCCACAAGCTGGCCAGCGCAATGCGCAGCAAGAGATCGACGACGTGCGCGCCGGTCGGCTCACGGGCCTTTTCAACAACCAGGGACTGGAGCGCAAGCGCGTACTGCAAGAGGTGGCCGTGCGCGAATCGCGCCTGGGCATTCCGCTGCTCTACGGCGCCGACGTGATCCACGGCTTTCGCACCATCTTCCCCATGCCGCTGGCAGAGGCCGCCAGCTGGGAGCCCGAACTGGCCGAGCGCACCGCCCGCGCGGCGGCGGTGGAAGCCAGTGCCGACGGCTTCCGCTGGACCTTTGCGCCCATGGTGGACATTGCCCGCGATGCACGCTGGGGCCGCGGCATCGAGGGCGCGGGCGAAGACGTGTACCTGGCCAACCTGTTTGCGGCGGCGCGCGTGCGCGGCTTCCAGGGCAGCGACCTCTCGCGCGGCGATGCATTGCTGGCCACGCCCAAGCACTTTGCGGCCTATGGCGCCGCCGAGGGCGGGCTCGACTACGCAGCCACCGACATTTCCGAACGCACGCTGCGCCAGGTGTACCTGCCGCCATTCCGCGCCGCGCTGGACGCGGGTGCGCTCTCGGTAATGAGTGCCTTCAATGAAATCTCGGGCATTCCATCGATTGCCAACCCCGCGCTGCTGACGGGCGTGCTGCGCGACGAGTGGAAGTTCAAGGGCTTCGTGGTTTCAGACTACACCGCCGACGAGGAGCTGATTGCCCACGGCTACGCTGCCAACGGGCGTGAAGCCGCCAAGCAGTCGTTCCTGGCCGGCACCGATGTCAGCATGCAGAGCGGCCTCTACATGCGCTACCTGCCCGAGCTCGTGGCCTCGGGCGAAGTGCCGATGGCGCGACTGGACGATGCGGTGCGCCGCGTGCTGTGGGTCAAGCAGAAGCTCGGCCTGTTCGACCAGCCCTTTCGGGGACTCGACGGCCCACCGGCGCAAACCCGCCCCGAAAACCCCGCGCACATTGCGCTGGCGCGTGAGGACGCGCGCCGTTCCATCGTGATGCTGAAGAACGAACGCGCAGTGCTGCCGCTGCCCAAGTCAGGCAAGAAGATCGCGCTGATCGGCCCCTTCGCCTCCGGCACGCAAGACCTGCTTGGCGCCTGGAGCCTGTTCCCGGGGCAATCGGCCCCCGTGGGCATCGAAGACGGCCTGCGTGCCGCGCTGCGCGACCCCGCGGCATTGACGGTGGTGCGCGGCTCGGGCATCGACTCGCCGCTGGCAGGCGGCATCGAGGCCGCGGTGGCGGCGGCACGCAATGCCGACGTGGTGGTGCTCGCCGTCGGCGAAGGCCAGCTCATGTCAGGCGAGGCCCGCTCGCGCACCGACATCGGCCTTCCCCAGGCGCAGCAAGAGCTGGCCGAAGCGGTGGCCGCGACCGGCAAGCCCGTGGTCGTGCTGCTGAGCAACGGCCGTGCGATGGCGTTGCGGGGCGCGGTGCGCAATGCCGACGCGATCTTGGTCACCTGGTTTCTGGGCGTGCAAACCGGGGCCGCCATTGCCGACGTGGTGTTCGGCGACTTCAATCCGTCGGGCCGACTGCCGGTGAGCTTTCCGCAAACCTCGGGCCAGGTGCCCTTCTATTACGGCCAGAAGCGCACCGGCCGCCCGTTGCCCGACAACGACCAGGCCATGGCTTTCAAGACCCGGTACGTGGACACCACGAACCAGGCGCTCTATCCCTTCGGGTACGGCATCGGCTATGCACCGGTGCGCTACGACGGCGTTGAACTCAGCCGCGACAGGTTGCCGCTTGGCAGCACCCTGCGTGTGCGAGCGACCGTGACCAACACCGGCCAGCGCGAGGCCGAGGAAGTGGTGCAGCTGTACACCGCCGAGCGCGCCGCAAGCGTGACGCGGCCCGTGCGCGAGCTCAAGAACTTTCGCAAGGTGCGCATCGAGCCCGGCGCATCGAAGGTGGTCGAGTTCACGCTCGGTGCGGAAGACCTGCAGTTCATCGGCCGCGACATGAAGCCGACCGTCGAACCCGGTGAGTTCGATCTGTGGGTCGCGCCTTCGGCGACCGGCGGCATACGAAAGAGCTTTGCGCTGACGCGGGAGTGATGGACGCCGCGCAGCCCAGCTTCTACAGCAACGGAAAACGGGCCCCGTCGAGGGCCCGTTCTTCATCGCACTGATCAGCGAGAGATCGGCTTACAGGCCAGCTTGGCGCGTGAACGACACGCTGGGCTTCTTGTAGGCTTGCGGCACTTCGTCTCGGTAGAAGGCGCGGCGGTCGAGGCTGGCCAGCGGGTCGTGTGCCTTGGCAACGGCTTCAGCCTGGATCACCGAGCGGTCGGCGGTCGAGGTGAAGGGTTGTGCGCCGGCGCTGGCGCCTTCGCTGTATTGGTTGCCGGCGCGAGCGGCGGCAACGGCTTGCGGCGCAACTTCGGAGCGCGAAACGCCCGAGTTCACGGTCAGCACGCCTTCATAGGTTTCTGCTTGGGCACCGGCAGCAGCCAGGAGCGAGAGAGCAGCGGCAGCGAGGATCTTCGAGGCATTCATTTCAATCTCCTAATGGGTTGGTTGGTGAGATGAAGTTTGATCCCGAACACCCATTAAAAAACGCCGCAAAACGAATCACGGCGTTCACGAGATTGAAACAATCCGGCAGATGCCAAGGCGTCACTGCCTCACCATCCGCTTCGCAGTCTTAGCGCAGGATTAGTGCGAAATCATCCACGGCCGCTTCGACGGCGCCGACTTCGCACCGCTTGGCGCCGTTACCGTCGCGCTGCGCCGCGACGACCCTGAGCAGCATCCACAGCCTGCCGGATGCTTGAAGCGCGCGTAGTCGCGCGAGCTGCCGGGCTCATGCCTTGCACGCTCGTTGGTCTCCATTGCGCGGCGGGTACCCGATGCCATCAGCGCAAGCCGCGGTGCGGCCGAGAGCACGCGCGGCGACGCGCACCCGCAATCGGGGCACCCGGCAGGCTCGTCGCGCTGGCCCGAGGGCCGCAGCGCCTCGAAGCCGCCGCATTGGCGGCAGGCGTAGTCGTAGGTAGGCATGGGCGCGTCAGACCAGGTCGTGCGAGAGCGGCATGTCGATGCTGCCGTCGATCATCTTCACCGGGCCCGCGGCATTCGGATTGATGTCGAAGTCGAAGATCTGCGTGGGCAGCCAGAGCGTGGCGCAAGAGTTGGGCACATCGACCACGCCGCTGATGTGGCCCTGCACGGGTGCCGTGCCAAGGATCGAATACGCCTGTGCGCCCGAGTAGCCGAATTTCTTCAGGTACTCGATCGCGTTGAGGCACGCCTGGCGGTAAGCCACGTTCACGTCCAGGTAGTACTGCTTGCCGGCCTCGTCGACGGAGATGCCTTCGAAGATGAGGTAGTCGTTGTACTGCGGCGTGATCACGCTCGGCTTGAAGATCGGGTTCTTGATGCCGTACTTGGCCATGCCGCCCTTGATGAGCGTGACCTTCATATGCACCCACCCGGCCATTTCGATGGCGCCGCAGAAGGTGATCTCGCCGTCGCCTTGGCTGAAGTGCAGGTCGCCCACGCTGAGGCCAGCGCCATCGACATACACAGGGAAGAAAACCTTGGAGCCGCGCGAAAGGTCCTTGATGTCGCAGTTGCCGCCGTGCTCGCGCGGCGGCACGGTGCGCGCACCTTCGGCCGCGGCCTTGGCGCGGGCCTCGCCGGTCATTTTGCCCATGTGGGCAGTGCCTGCGAACGGCGGGTTGGCAAGGCCGGGCACGCGGTCAGGGTCGGTGGCAATGTGCTTGCCTTCGCGCTCGTTCCACATGTCGAGCATGGGCTTGTCGGGCAGGCAGCCAATCAGGCCGGGATGGATGAGGCCGGCAAAGTTGACGCCCGGCACGTGCCGCGAACTGGTGAACATGCCCTTGAAGTCCCAGATGGATTTCTGCGCTTCGGGAAAATGGTCGGTCAAGAAGCCGCCGCCGTTCTTCTTTGAGAAGAAGCCGTTGAAGCCCCAGAGGCTGTCCTGCTTGGCACCGATGTCGAGCAGGTCGACCACCAGCAGGTCGCCGGGCTCGGCGCCCTTCACGCCCACAGGGCCCGAGAGGTAGTGCACGGTGCTCAGGTCGATGTCGCGCACGTCGTCGGCACTGTCGTTGTTCTTGATGAAGCCACCGGTCCAGTCGAAGGTCTCGAGAATGAAGTCGTCGCCCGGGTTGACCCAGCAGGCCATCGGAATGTCCGGATGCCAGCGGTTGTGGATCATCTCGTTCTCGGTGGGCGGCTTGGTCAGGTCGACCTTGATCAGCGTGTCCGTCATTTGCAGTGGCTCCTGGTTGGGTTGTGGTTAACGAAGAAGGTCATACGGAGAGGTAGGCCTTGATGTGATCGACATCGGTCTTGTCGCGCGCGGTCTCGTGCACAAGCCGGCCGCCCTCGATCACGAAGAGCCGGTCGGCCACATCCATCGCAAAGCTCAGCACCTGCTCGGACACGACGATGGTGATGCCGCGCAGCTTGCGGATCTCGTTGAGGGCCTTGGCGATGTCCTTGATGATCGAAGGCTGGATACCCTCTGTGGGCTCGTCGAGCAGCAAGACTTTGGGGTCGGTAACGAGGGCGCGCGCAATGGCAAGCTGCTGTTGCTGGCCGCCGGAGAGGTTTCCGCCCTTGCGGCGCTTCATGTCCCAGAGCACGGGGAACAGCGCGTAAATTTCTTCGGGAATGCGTCTGGTCTTCGAGTTCTCGAGGCCGGTCTGGATGTTCTCTTCGACGGTCAATGTCGGAAAGATCATGCGGCCCTGCGGCACGTAGGCAATGCCCTTGGCCACGCGCTTGAAGCTCTCGTCGCGCGACACGTCCTGCCCCGCCACTTCGATGCGGCCACTCTTCAGCGGCAGCACGCCCATGAGGCTCTTGAACAGCGTGGTCTTGCCCATGCCGTTGCGGCCCATGATGGCTATTGTTTCGTTGGCATGGCCTTCGAAGGAGATGCCGTGCAGGGCTTCGCTCTGGCCGTAGGCTACGTGCAGGTCATCGACCTTCAGCATGATGTTGCTCATGTCACTTCCTGGGGTGTTTGTTGTTGGCGCTGTTGTTGTTGGCGCTGTTGTTCAGGGCTTGTGCAAAGGCCACCGGGTACTCCCCTCCGCGAATGTCCCCCGGGGCTGCGCCCCTCC